>CAYMTV010000011.1:0-29500 GCA_964393525.1 uncultured Gammaproteobacteria bacterium
TGAAACCTGTACCAGAACTTAAACGAGTCCTCTTCAACACCCCCAATGTCATCCTGAGGGCGAAGCCCGAAGGATCTCTAGACTAGCTCTCTTCTTGTAAAAGGGCTTAAGTGTACCAAAAGGTCATGCTGCAGGGTTTGACAGGCTTCAGCCGCTTTCTCAATTGAGTTTGGATCCTTAGGGTCTCTGGAAAAAACCAAAACTTCCTGGCCCTTTTTGGGGTTTTTGATACCCGATAGATCAATGGTTGTAATATTCATGCTGATCAGACCGATTATTGGGCACTTGATTCCATCAACCAAAACTGCGCCCTTATTGGAAAGCCTTCTGTCTACCCCGTCGTTATAACCAATTGGTAAAATTCCAATCACCATGTCCTTTTTGGCAACATAGGTCTCACTATACCCTACCTTCGCGCCCTTACTTATTTTTTTAATCTGGGCTATTTTGGTTTTTAGAGAAAGGAGTGGTTTTAGGTTGTTGTTTAACCCTGAAAGGCCATAAATCGCCCGACCGGATCTTACTAAGTTTACTCCATCAACTAAATTGTTATATAAGGCAAAAGAGCCACCAACATGAAACCATTTAGAGTCTAAACCATGCTCAAGACAGATCTGCTTAGCTTTTTGAAAATTACTTTGCTGAGCTTGAGTTAGTTTGCTTTTGGGGTTATCTGCTGAAGCAAAGTGAGTCATCAGTCCTGCTATCCTGATATTTTTCAGCTTTTTCAACTCCTTTATAAACTGCGCCAGTTGGCTTAAAGGAACCCCTTCCCTGCTCATCCCGGTACCGACAAAGATATGTACCTCCGCGCCCTTTTGGTATTCATTTACAGCTTTTGCAAAATCTAAATCAAACACAGCGTAGGAAAAAGGTAGTTTCTTAACTTTTAAGTTTTCCGGGTCAATATAGCCTGTTATTAGTACAGGAGTTTTTATTTTGGCTTTCAAAAGTTCGTAAGCCTCAAAAAGTGAGTCAACGCAAAAAAATGGGCAATTTTCCCGATCCAAAGCTTTGGCAATAAGCGTAATTCCGTGTCCATAAGCATTGCTTTTTAAAACTGGCGCAATTTTAATCTGAGGATTGACAGAGGTCAGATATTTGTAGTTATGAAACAAATTCTTTTTTGAAATCTCGATTTTATTAAGCGGCTGATAATTTTGGCCACCAAACAGCCGTCTGATCGCTTTAAACATCAAGAGAATTATATCCTGCTTATGTTGGGAGTCAAATTACCTGCTCCGTTGACTATGAGATAAATTTGGATATAATTCTTCGAATATGCCATCAAAACAAATTAATGTAGGCTTAATTGGCTTGGGCAGTGTGGGTCGTGGTGTTGCCAGATATTTCCAGCAAGGTCGGGGTAAAAACTTTGGTATCAATTTAAAAAAGGTCGCTGTTTTTAACCTTAAAAAAGATCGAAGGCTGGGTTATTCCCTTCCACCACTCACAGATAAACCTGAAGAAATTATTAATGATCCCCAAATTGATATTGTTGTAGAGTTAATCGGCGGCATAAACCCTGCCAAAAAATATATCCTTGATGCAATTAAAAGTAAAAAAAGCGTAGTAACCGCTAATAAAGCGGTCATAGCCCAATATGCTAAAGAGTTTTTCACCGCGGCCAAACAAAATAATGCAGATTTTGCTTTTGAAGGAGCTGTTGGCGGGGGAATTCCTTTAATTAGAACCTTACTGGGCTTTTCCGGGGAAAAAATCAACCGGGTAATGGCAATTTTAAATGGTACCACCAACTTTATTCTGACCCAGATGGAAGAAGGGTTGGATTTTGCCACAGCTTTAAAAGATGCCCAGGCCAAAGGCTTTGCCGAGGCCAACCATATTCTGGATACTGGCGGGTTTGATGCCAGAGATAAACTGGCAATTTTGGCTTCTTTAATCTTTAACTCTGAAATAAAAACCCAAAGCATCTATTGTGAGGGTATCACCGGGATTACTCCGGTTGATGTTGATTTTGCTAGCAAATTTGGCACGGACGAAGACGGAAAAGGCTATGCAATAAAACTTATTGCCCAGGCTCAAAGATTAAATGGTGAGATAGTTTTAAGGGTTAATCCAGCACTCATTGCAAAAAACCATCCTTTAGCCTCTATCAGAAATGAGCTAAATGCAGTTTATTTAGAGGGGGAGCTTTTTGGACAATTAACAATCTCAGGGCCTGGAGCCGGAACCAATCCCACTACTTCTGCAGTAATCTCAGATATATTGCGCCTAACGGATAATTTAAGGAAAGGGATTACTGACGACTTGCCTGCTTTAGATTCCAAAGTTAAGCTTTCTAAAGCAGAAAATATTAACCAGAAAGGCTATATTCGGGTTAACTTAAGACATAAGCCTGGAAGTTTGGCTGCTGTTGCCAAAATCCTGGCCAAACATCAGTTAAACATTTCAGATTCTATCCAAAGAAGAAGATTCGAAACTAAAATTAAGGGAGTTTCCTACATTCCCGATATTATTACTGTTGAATCCACCCAAAGAGGCAGAATTGAAAAGGCTTTGAAGGAGGTATCCAAATCCGGCAGAGTTGAAGGAGCTCCTTTCTTCTTGGGTTTTGAAGATTAAGTTGACAAAATCCTGACAATAACTTTAAAATAGTGCTATATGTCACATCCTGGAAGAGAACCGAATGGTTTGGAGTCGGTATCAATCCAGCAAACACCCGATGTCCGGCATACTTTGGGTTCTTATACAAACCATGGTCCTCTTTTAAGGGAAATGCTCACCGATCTGGAATTCCCCCAGGTAGAAGAATTCCCTCGAGGCAAACTCGTAGTTATACGAACAACTACCGGTCAAAGATTTGGATTATCTCAGCAACCTTCTGCTCTTAGAAGATAAAATACTAAACTTTGGAAAAATCTAAAGTTGCAAAGTGAGCAAAGCTCTTTCATAACGCTTCAAAATTCAGCGTTGCGAAATAGTCATCAATGTCTTCTGCTCTTCTGATTTGCTCAACTGATCCATCTTCTTTTAGTAAAAGCTCTGCAGATCTAAGCTTGCCATTATATTGAAAGCCCATGGAATATCCGTGTGCTCCTGTATCATGAATAACTATAATATCCCCTATTTCTATCTTAGGAAGTTTTCTATCTATAGCAAATTTATCATTGTTCTCACAAAGTGATCCAACTACATCATATACCTCAGTTTCTATATCATTTTCTTTTCCCAAAATAGTCTCATGATGGTATGCCCCATACATAGCAGGTCTCATTAAATTTGCCATACAAGCATCCACCCCAATGTATTTTTTATAAGTGTTTTTAGTATGAATTGCAGTTGTGACCAAATATCCATAAGGACCAGTAATAACTATAAAAAAAAAAAAAACAATCTTTAGAGGATCTAAATTACTCTTGAGTATAATTTCCTTATAGAGCTTTTTCATTTCAGAAGAAATGTAGTTTAAATCAATAGGTTCTTGCTCAGGCTTATAAGGAATTCCTATTCCTCCACCCATATTAATAAATTCAATCTTGATTCCAGTCTGCTCATTAATTTCTTTGACCAGCTCAAACAGCATTTCGGCTGTTTCTACAAAAGCCTGTTTTTCTATTTCATTGGTTGCAACCATGGTATGAAGACCAAACCTTTTAACTCCCTTTTCTTTTAAGATTTTATATGCTTCTAAAAGTTGAGCTTTGGTCATGCCATATTTGGCATCCTCAGGGTGACCAATCATGAAATTTCCCTTATGTTCTCTCAAGGAACCTGGGTTATATCTACAACAGATCACTTCCGGCATCCCGCCAATAGCTTCTTCTAAAAACTCAATATGGCTAATATCATCCAAATTAATTATTGCCCCTAATTTTTGAGCATATTGGTACTCTTTTGCTGGAGTATCATTAGAAGTAAACATTATCTCTTCCCCTTTTAAACCGATTTTCTCTGAAAGTATGAGCTCAGGCAAAGAAGAACAATCTGTTCCCATCCCCTCTTCTTTTAAAATTTTTATAATATAAGGATTGGGGCAAGCTTTGACTGCAAAGTAATTTTTAAAGTTAGGAATCCAGGAAAAAGCTTTATGAAAACGCTTCGCGTTTTCCCTGATCCCTTTTTCATCATAGATATGAAAAGGTGTAGGAAACTCCTTAATAATTTCCTCTATTTTTGCTTTATTAAATGGTAAACTTTTATCTTTGTTCATGATGAGAATTTTCAATTATTAATTTTTAATTTTCAATAAAAATTTCAAATTTTAAATTAAAAAATTATATCCTAAGATTCTCCTTCAGACTTTCTACTGCTTTTTGAATATTTTCTCTATGGCCAAAGGCTGAAAATCTAATATAACCTTCTCCCATTTCTCCAAAACCTGAACCAGGAGTAGTAACCACTGAAGCTTCGTTTAAAATTTTATCAAAAAATTCCCAAGAAGATAGATTATTCGGGCATTTTACCCAAAGGTAAGGGGCATTTATACCTCCATATACTGTGAGTCCCAAATTAATTAGTCCTTTCTTTATCAAACTGGCATTTTGCATATAATATGATATCAATGCTTTGGACTCTTTTTGACCTTGAGGAGATAAAACTGCTAGTCCTCCTTCTTGAGCAATATTTGATGCACCATTAAACATTGTCGTCTGTCTTCTATTCCAAAGAGAATTAAAGGGTTCCATTGGGACAATTGTCCAGCCAAGTCTGACACCAGTAAAACCTGCCATTTTGGAAAAAGACTGGATTTCGATACTACAATCCCTTGCTCCTTCTATTTCATAGATGCTTTTAGGCAAATTCTTATCTGAGATAAACTCTGAGTATGCAGCATCAAAAATAATGACAGCTTCATTTTCATTGGCGTACTCCACAAACTCTTTTAGTTGTGATCTAGTTGCAACTGCTCCTGTTGGGTTATTAGGAGAACAAAGAAAGATTATATCCACCTTTTCATTAGGCAGCTTTGGGAAAAAACCATTTTCTTCTGTACATTTCATTAAGACCACTTTTTTACCAGCAATAATATTTGAATCTAAATAAACCGGATAAACTGGATCAGCAATAGCCACAATAGAATCCTCAGCAAAGATTGAGGTGATATTGGCTGAGTCTGCTTTGGCTCCATCTGAGATAAAAACTTCTTTTTTATTTATATTAATATTTCGACCGGCATAGAATTTCGAAACTGCCTCTCTTAACGCAACACTCCCCTGTTCATCACCATAGCCTGTATAAGTATCCCTACTGCCTAATTTCTCCACTGCATCTTTTAATCCTTTTATAACAACTTCTGGTAAAGGTTCCGTTGTATTACCTATCCCAAGCTTTAAAATCTCTACCTTAGGATTTGCCTCATGAAAGGATTTAGTTTTTTTAGACATATATGAAAAAAGATAGCTGGAAGCAAGTTTATTAAAATTTTTATTTTTTTTTGCCATAATTTCCTTCTGTCATCCCGGACTTGATCCGGGATCCATTCAATAGTTTTTATGGATTCCCGCTTCCGCGGGAATGACAAGATTAAATATACCCTTTAGCTTTAAGTAGCTCTGCTGTTAAAATTGCTCCTCCTGCTGCACCTCTGATGGTATTATGGGAAAGCCCGATAAATTTAAAGTCTAAAATATTATCTTCTCTTAACCTTCCAGCGGCAATCCCCATTCCCTTACCCAAATCCCTGTCCAAGGCAGTCTGTGGTCTATCCTCTTCCTCAAAATTGCTTTCTTCGAAATAAGTTATGAAAGGGTTTGGAGTTGAAGGTAAATTTAAATCTGTTAAAGGATTAAAATTTTCCCAGGCCTCAATTATTTGCTCTTTAGTAGGTTTATCAACAAAAGCTACACTGACTGAAGCCATATGGCCATCAGAAATCGGTGCTCTAACACAAGTGGCAGATATTACCGGATGAGTTGCAAGCTCAATTTTCCCATCCTTAAGCTCCCCCCAAACCCTTAAAGGCTCTCTCTCTGATTTTTCCTCTTCCCCGCCTATAAAGGGAATAGCATTGTCCTCCATTTCAGACCAAGCTTCCATGGTTTTCCCGGCTCCTGAGACAGCCTGAAAAGTGGTTACCAAAACTTTGGTAATGCCAAATTGCATTAAAGGAGTCAGCATTGGTACATAAGACTGGATTGAACAGTTAGGTTTGACAACAATCAGACCTTTATCCCATCCTCGATTTTTTCTTTGGCCATTAATTAGATCCAAGTGAAGTGGGTTAATTTCAGGTAGGATAATTGGCACGTCTTCTGTCCACCTGTGAGCTGAGTTATTAGAAACAACCGCAACTCCTTTCCCGGCATAAGACTCTTCAATCCTTCTGATCTCCTCCTTTTCCATATCCAAGGCTGAAAAAACCAGTTGGACATCCTGAGTAATTTTTCCCATATCATCCTCAACCGCTAAAACCACCATTTTAGAAATATTTTGAGGGACTGGTTCCTTAAGCGCCCATCTACCTTCCACAGCTTCTTTATAAGTTTTACCGGCAGAGCGGGGGGACGCAGCTACAACCGTAACCTCAAACCAGGGATGGTTTGCAAGTAAAGACACAAATCTCTGCCCCACCATACCAGTGGCACCCAATATTCCAACTTTAATCTTTTTATTTTCCATATTTATTTGTTTACGAGGGGTGACTCCGAAAGAGCTAGATCCCGAGCGTCGACCGCATCCGCCAGCCGGCGGAGAGGACGCACTTGGGACACTGAGGAGGCAGGACCCCGAAGTAAACTACACTAACTTCAACTCTTTCAACACTTTCTTCAGCTCCTCTTTATTCTTCTCTTCCATCTTAACCAAAGGCAATCTAAAACTTTCCTTAATCTTTCCCATCATCGCCAAAGCAGTTTTAACCGGAATTGGATTTGATTCTATAAAATTGATATTCATTAAATCCAACAGCTCATAATGGATTCTTTTGGCTTCCTCCCAGTTGCCGTCTAAAGCCGACAAAGTCATATTGGAAAACTGTCCCGGGACCTCATTTGCCACAACTGAGATAATACCATGCCCGCCCAAAGCCATCAAAGGCAAGGTTATAGAATCATCCCCGGACAAAACAGCAAACCCCTCCGGTGCATCCTTAATTATTTCCATGATCTGGGTTATTGAACCTGAGGCTTCTTTTACCCCAACGACCATTGGCACCTCTCTGGCAATTCTGACAATAACCTTAGGGGCTACATTTGAACCTGTTCTACCTGGAACGTTGTACAAAATAATGGGCATTTTAACTTCATCGGCAATAGCTTTAAAATGAGCTACTAACCCATTTGGAGTAGGCTTATTGTAAAAGGGTGTAACATGCAACAGCGCATCCGCTCCTATCTTTTTTGTAATTTTTGAAAAAGCTATAGCTTTTGCCGTGTCATTTGAGCCTGCTCCGGCAATCACCGGGACTCTTTTTTTAACTGTTTCAACGCAGGTTTTTACCACAGCCTCGTATTCTTCTAAATTTAAGGTTGCAGCCTCACCGGTTGATCCACAGGGAACCAATCCGTCTATTCCCTCCTTAATCTGCCATTCGATTAAATCCTTATATGCTTTCAAATCAAGCGCACCACTCTCCTTAAACGGAGTTACAAGTGCAGTTATTGCTCCTTTAAACATTACATTTTTCATTTTATTTGCGCAGCAAAAAAGCTATGCTTCATTTACCTTCTTTCACTCTTGCTTGCGAAGACACCTTCACGCGCAGCTGGCCGGATGATCCCGCCTTGGCGGGAGAATGACAAGGCCGAGCATGAAGGTGTCGAGCAATCCATCACAGGACCCCCAAGAAAACTACATCTTAAATAATTCATCGAAAGTATACAGCCCTTTCTTTCCTTCAATAAACTCTGCCGCCAGTATTGCCCCTTCAGCAAATCCCCTTCTTGAGTGGGCGCTATGTGAAAGCTTAATCTCATCTGCAGCGCTGTCAAACACTACTTCATGATAGCCAAAATTCCTGCCTCCCCTAACCGATGCAAAATGAAGCTCACCTTCCTCAATTTGTCTGTCTAATTTTTCAGTTTGCAAAACTAATTTGGCCGGAAAGTTTTCCAAAATTGCCTGGGCAATTCTTCTGGCAGTACCGGAAGGGCTGTCCTTTTTGCCTTTATGATGAACTTCCAGCCCATATACATCATATCCCTTAAATTTGGCAAACAGCTTTGAAGCAAAGGCTATTATTTTAAAGTAAACATTTGCCCCGATTGAGAAATTCTGCCCGTAAATTAAGCCTATTTTGGCTTTTTTAACTATGTTTTCCACCTCTCGCAAACTGTCATACCAACCGGTTGTTCCAATAACCATATTTTTTCCTAATGCGGAAACTTTAGAAACATTTTCCAAAACCGCATCGGCAGCTGTAAAATCAATCACTACATCCGCCTTTTTAATGCCATCTAAATCCAAACCACTTGTTTCTAAAGAAGAGGTCGACACAATTTGGTGCTTCCTATCTTCGGAAACCAGCTGCTCTATTTCTTTTCCCATATTGCCATGTCCTATTAGCGCAATCTTCATAAATTTATATTAAATGTCCAAATACATGATTCATGAATTAAGAATTATGAATCATGGTTTTTAATCTTGCTTGATTAACGGTCTTGCCATTGGGCCTTCGAAGGAAGGGTGATTTGTTTTGAGATTTTAATAGGATTTGCTCATGTATAAGCCTGACTGCCTGCTCCACATCCTCTTCATCTAAAACAAAGCTGATATTAACCTCTGAGGCCCCAAGTGAAATCATTCTGATTGGTATCTTTAGTTGGTGAAATAAATTGGAAACCTCCATCAGTACATGGGAGGATGAAACTATATCTTCACCGACCAAGGAGATAACTCCAACCTTAGCCGTGTGGGTTACTTGGGCAAACTTTTTAAGTTCGGATATGACACGGGCAATTTTTGGGTGCTCGTCTAAAGTTACCGAAATCGAAACTTCGGAAACAGATACCAAGTCTACCGAGATACTTTCTCTGGAAAAAATCTCAAATACTTTTGCCAGATACCCTTTTTGAAAAAGCATATCTGTTGAATAAATATTTATAAGAGCGGTTTTTCTCTTAAAAGCAATTGCTTTTAAGCCTTTTTGAGTCGATGTACTCCGGGTAATTAATGTTCCCGGATTATCCGGTTTAGATGAATTTAATACTCTGACAGGAATGCTTTTTTGAATGGCCGGACGGATTGTTCTGGGGTGTAATACTTTAGCCCCGAATGTAGCCATTTCCGATGCTTCCTTATAGGAAATTTCGGCAATCAGCCTGGCATCCGCCACCACCTTCGGGTCAGAGTCATAAACTCCGTCAACATCGGTCCAGATTTGAACCTCCTCTGCCCCCAGGCAGTATCCCAAAATTGAGGCGGTGTAATCCGATCCTCCCCTACCTAAAGTTGCCACCTTGTTATCTAGAGTTGAACCTATAAATCCGGTAACTACCGGTACAACACCTTTAGCAATTAAAGGCTTTAAGATATCTTTAACCTTCTTTTCGGTGAGATTAGGGATAAAATCCGCTGAGCCAAAGTTGCTGGTTGTAACAATAAAGTCTGTGGCAATTGCTTGTTTGGCGTTGATCCCCTGATCTTTTAGCCCGTGGGCAATCAGGTATGAAGAAAGGATCTCACCAAAACTGACAATTTTATCTGAAAAAACCTGACTTTTTCTTCTTCCTTCTAAAAGTTGTCTTAGCTCGCCAATTTTTTCTTGAACATACTCAATAACCCGCTGTGCTTCTTCTTTGGAGCGGAAAAGCTTACCCGCTAAATCCAAATGGGCTTCTTCTATTTCCCTTAAAACGCCAGCTAACTCGCTTTCGGGAATTTCTATTAAAGAAAGTAGTTTATCGGTAATTCCACTTAAGGCCGAAACCACCACTAGGGGGTGGTTTTTCAGCTCTTTTTCTACTATACCGGCAATTGTTAGGATCTTTGGGGCTGTTGCCACCGAAGTTCCGCCAAACTTTAATATTTTCATTTTTCAGACAAATTCCGACAAAAAGCAGTACTACTTAAAAAGTAAGTACTGCGAAATTGTCTAGTATAAGTTGCAACAATAACTTGTTAAGCCTAATTTGTCAAATTTTCATTCATACTTGACAAAAACATCATAATTTGTTAAGTTTTTAACAATCGGAGGAAACTTCACTACTTTTAGATCCACAGGATCATCAAAGTTTCCGAGATCGCTTGCAAATTGCGAAGCAATTTGACAAGGGTAAATTATGGTTACTATTCCCGAGATTGTAGAAGATATAATCAAAAAATCACCTCTTTTGGAGGAAGCTTTATCTTCCAAAATAATTAATCTTTCATCCCTGGCCAGAAAAATCCAGCCCGAAATAGAAACTAAGTTAATGCGATCCATCCAGCCGGGGGCAGTAATCATGGCTTTAAAAAGGCTGGAGAATAAGTTAAGCCAACAGGTGATCTCTTCCGGGCCAAACAATTACCTCGGATTAGGTGATCTGACACTGAGGTCAAATTTAGCGGAATTTACCTATAAAAATTCCCCTACCCTGCTTGATAAAATAAGAAAAATACTGCTTAAAGTTGACCGGGAAAAATCCTCTTTTTTGACTTTTACCCATGGACTTTTTGAAACCACCCTGATTGTCAGTAAAAATATTGAAGTTGATATAAAACAAGTCTTTACTAAAGAGGAACTTCGTTCAAAGTTTAGCGATTTGTCGGCGATTACTCTTTTATTACCAAAAGAGATAGTCGGGATTCCGGGAGCGTATTATCAGATTTTAAAAACCTTGGCCTGGGAAAATATTAATATAATAGAGGTGGTTTCAAACTACACTGAACTTACAATCGTTTTGGAAGACCGGGAAGTCGATAAAGCATTTTCGGCTCTGAAAAACCTCTCCTAATTTAGGCTAACGCACAAGTGCCTGCTGCCCCACATTTATGACTTGTTCAATTAATCTATTGGAATATCCCCACTCGTTATCATACCAGGCAAAGATTTTTACTAGATCCCCATCTATTACTTGAGTTAATGGCAAATCTACTATCGCAGACTCAGACCGTCCCACTATATCCGAGGAAACTAATGCCCCCTCCGAAAATGCTACTATCCCCTTCCACCTAGGATCTTCACAGGCCTGTTTGATAGCCCCATTTACTTCCTCAACCGTGGTTTTCTTCTTTAAAATATAAGTTATATCAGATAAAGACCCTGTGATTGTTGGAACTCTGATCGCCCGCCCGTCAAATAACCCCTTAAGCTCCGGTATTGCCTCTGTTACAGCTTTGGCTGCACCGGTTGTGGTTGGGATCATGTTAACTAAAGCTGAGCGGGCACGGCGCAGATCTTTGGCTTTGCCTCCTGGGGGTGGACCGTCAACCAGATTTTGCTCTGCTGTGACAGAATGAATTGTAGTCATGACAGCTTTTATAATTCCAAATTTTTCCTGGATTATAGCTGTAACAGGAGCTATGCAGTTTGTAGTACAGGAGGCATTATTAATTAAAGTTTCTTTACCATATTTATCTTGATTTACTCCTAAAACATAAGTACCTACTCCCTCCCCTTTTGCTGGAGCAGATAACACTACTACTTTGGCTCCGGCTTGCAAGTGTTGCTCCATCCCGGCTTTATCGGTAAACCTGCCGGTGGATTCTATAACAACATCAACATTATATTGAGACCAAGGTAATTTTGCGGGTTCTTTCTCTTTTAAAATTGGGTATTTTTTACCCTCAACAACTATGTTTCCTGTCCCGAGCGAACCTGTACTGAGCGTAGCCGAAGCAGTAGAGGGATGTTCCTCTGCGGATACTTCTTTACTCCAAACACCGTAGGCTGAGTCATATTTTAGAAGCTGAGCTAAGACTTGAGGTGAAGTTAAATCGTTAATTGCCACTATTTCCAAGGCCTCTGAATGCTTTTCTACTGCTACTTTAAAAGCACTCCTGCCAATTCTTCCAAAACCATTAATAGCCACTTTGAGCATATAGATTAAAGTACCATAAATGGTAAGTTTTAAAAAGAGGGGGTAAAAAGCTTAGGGTTGATTAAGTAGCGAATTAAAAATCCATAAATCTATCTCATTTATTACTCCATCGGAATTTAGATCATTTTCAGGCTTTTTCTTACCAAACTCGGAAAGAATAATTGATAGATCAACATAGTTTACTTTTCCATCTCTATTTAGATCGGCTTGGCCGACTGATTTTCGGGCCTCAATTCTGCTTAAGGGCTGTTCTCCTTCTTCTAAAACTATTGAGAATGGATCTGAGATTACTTCAAAATCTCCGGGGATGTCTGAAATGCCAATTCTAAAGGTATTACTGCTATTTACAAGCGATGGCCGGATTGACTTTAAAGGAGCCCACTTAAAACTGCCCTCTTCAGCACCTACGGAAGCAATTTTGCCTAAAATCCGGTCATTTAAATAGAGAGTTAAAAGTACCCGGTCTATCCCTTGTAAATCCCATTCAATGTCGATCGGCTCGCTAAAAGAGTAAACTTCCCCACCGGCCGGGCTTTTGATGCTGACATTTGCGCTTTTAGGACACCAGCCTTCTTTGGGTTCACTGATTTTACAGGGCTTCTCCAAATCCAGGCAGGCCGGACGGACTTCACATTTTGGCAAGAGTGCTACATTCTTATATAAAATTTTAATTGCTTGGGCATTATTTTTTTGGGATAGGATATCTTTGTTGGTTGAGTTTGCAAATATATGTGCATTGTCAAAATCAATACTGGCTGTCCCTTCAGCATTCAGCTTAAAGACTATCTTGGCTAAAGTCTGTTTTTGCTGAGCAGCTGTTTTCAAACCGGGAGCGGGAACCCCTACAGCTAACTCAATCTTGCCCTGAGCTTGATCAAAATCCTTCCTAAGCCATTTCTTTTCCAGCTTGTCATCTATCTTGGTATTGATAGATTTCACTTCTAAAATGTCACTTGGAAAGGTGATTTCGGCAGTAATTAGATTTGCTTCCTCGCTCTGAGGGCTGACTTCCCATAAAACTTCAATCTGACCGTTTTTGGGCTCAGACCTGATAAGACTCATTACATTGGGAAGGTTTGAAGGCTTCGTAACTTTGGCCTGGGGAGTAAGGTTAGTTTGTTGAGAAACCAGATAAACTCCAAGCGGGACAACCAGCATAAAGAAAGAAAATAAGGCTACACTAAAGACAAATTTTTTGGGAAAATTAAAATCAGTCTCGCCAATTTTAGGAAACAGCGCCATTAAACTTATTATATAGCAATATAAAGATTAAGGGATCTTTTAAGTAAACACTGTTTAATTTTGCGATGTTTGAATATATACTCGTCTAACTCGAGTTTGCAACTCTCGTTAGCCGATTATATCGCAGATAAACCGCGATTAACCTAGCGGTTATTACCCAAAATATTGAGAAGAGCTTACAAATTAAAGTATTTTGGGTATAATTCAAGATTATGGAAGCTTGGGTAAGATCAATGCCGCGTTTTGAGGCGGGTAAATTATTGCACCCCCGTTCTTTTGCAACTTTGGGGGTTCCAGCTTATTCCGACGAAATAAGTGCAATAGAAGTTCTATCTGACCCAAAGCAACGGGCTTTAGCTCTCAGAGCAGCACCATACGTTTCTCTGCTCCGAGGAATCCGCTCCAGACTAAGAAACGAAACTCCCGGACACCATCCTACTCATGAACAATTTGCTGCCGCCGTATCTCAAGTCCTACCAAAACTGAGCCGGGTAGAGCAGGTGGCAAAAGAGTCTTATGATACACTGGTTGGTCAATACTTAAGGATGGTTCCAGCTATAGCTTCCAGCTTTAAAGACAGAGGTTTGGCCTATGAAGACTTAATTGGAGAGGGTTACTTGGCTGTGATAAGAGCAGTTGAGGAGCTGGATCCTGCTTCAAAAAACAAGCTGGCAACTTACGTTTGGAACTGCGTCAAGAATAATCTGAACACCGTTGTTAATCGTGCTACCAGCTTAGTGACACTGCCTTCCAAAGCCGTACCTCAAGTTAGAAAGCTGGAACAGCTTCAGGAAGAAACACTTAATAATGAAGGTGCTATGCTTTCGCACGAAAGCTACTTAGCAAGACTTGGATTGGATAATAATGGCTTTGCAGATGCGCTAGATCAAGCTTCAGCAATGAATCCACTCTTGTTGTCGGATCCATTTAAAGATGATTCGGATGAGGGAACTTTTGGGCACTTTATTCAACCGGCTCCTCCCTACCCAAAAATTGACCTCAGCGGGGAAGATCGTAGCTTGGTACGACAAAGAGCGCAAGAGCTTTTGGACCCAATAAGTTATCGGGTAATAGATTTATTATTCGGGCTAAGAAACAGGGCTTTTTCTCCAAAAGAGGCAGCAGATAGATTAGAATTAACATCTTATCGTGTAGAGCGCATTAAAGAAAGGTCTCTTGCCATCTTAGGGGAAGACAGCTTACTTTTGACAATATATGTAAAGTATTTTGGGCCGGTTATAGCAAGAGATGAAGCAGCTTAATTTCATCTTGCCTTAACCTTGGCATATACAGGTTTGATACCCAAAATCTCTAAAACTTTTTTGATTAGCTCTTCTAACATTAAGTCACCCCCTCTAAGAAATTAAAAATTCAAAATTAAAAGTTCAAAATTGTGGTAATTTCTCGTTGCACTCGAAATATATATTTTTCGAGGTTAATACTTCAACCGAGAAAATTCCATAACTTTTAACTTTGCACTTTGAACTTTTAACTTAATTAAAATACTTCCAACTTGCATACTTCTCTCTTAACTGCTCTTCGGTAATGCCAACCGGCGTAAATCCCCAGCCCTTTTCAAACCCTAAATCCAAAAGCTGTGAGGCCCAAAGATCCCTTTCCAAAACTCCCGGAGCTCCAAATAAAACCGCTAAAACTTTTTTACCATCCCTTTGGGAAACAACAGAGGTTGTATGCCCTGCTTTTTCTGTATTACCGATCTTGACACCGGCTACGCCGGGATAAACCCCTATTAAACCATTACAGTTGTTTAAATATTCATATCTTTGATGGTTTGGATTGGAAAAAAGCTCGGAATAGCTTTTCTTAACAATATTTTCAACCAAAGGGTAATTTTTAAGGGCATATTGTGACAAAATAGCCACATCCTCTGCGCTGCTTAAATGGTCAATTCCATCAAAACCTGCCGGGTTTTCAAATTGGGTATTTTTTAGGTTCAAAAATTTAGCTTTGGCATTCATAGCTCTGACAAAAACTCCCTGCCTGCCGGCAGGCCCCGTTTGCGGGGCAGGCAGGCCTTTTCCAAATCTTTGATCTATTCCCTCCTGGATCACTTTTGCACAGTCATTGGCAGAAGATAACAGTAAGGCGTTTAAGAGTTCTTCCAGGGTTAATTTATCACCGGCTGTTAAGGCAAGTTTCGTTGGCTGCTGCCTGGCAGCGGCCGGTGAGACATCAAAATATTCATTAGTTGATACCAAATCCAAAGCCACAATAGCAGTCATTATCTTTGTTAAGGATGCAATAGCATATCTTTCCGAAGAGCTCTTTTCGGCCAGTATTTGACCGGATTCTGAGTCAATAACTATATATGAAGAAGCTTGAGTATAATCCCCTGCCGCCTGCGCACCCTGAATTATGCCGGTTTTTTTCTTTATTTTGAACTGATTAGGTTTTTGCTCTAGCTTAGGAAGGAGTTTGGTCAGTGGATCGTTTTCAGGACGTACCGGATTTATCAGATCCCGGTACTCAGAAGTAAGAAGCGTTTGTAATTTGGGAAGTCTTAAACCCAAAGAAGGTAAAACTACCATTAAAAACCCGGCTGCAAATGTTATAGTAAGTAACTTCCACCGTCCGGCAAATATTTTTAAAAAATTATCCATTAATATAACGATTCTCCGTATTTCCAAGCCAATGCCGCAACTTTATAGCTATTGTAATCAGGATTAACTGGAATCCTGGCTGCATAAAAATCCCCTTTTGAGGCTAAATTTGCCACATTGTTGTCCTTAAAAAAGGCAGCTAAAATCCTTGCCGAAATTTCCGGATCTTTGGCAAGCTCCGGGTTTTTAACCAGCTGATCCCCCAGTCCGATCCGTTCCCCTACCATCCGGTAGTTTCTTAAGTGAGTCAGTTGAATAAATCCCCTGCCAAAGTAATTTGTCCCGCCTTCATACCCTAGTCTTCTGGCGCTCATTCTGCCGCCGATTTCATCCAACGGCTCAAAGGTCTCATCAGTCTCATGCTCGATAGTGGCCAGAGCATAGGCTAAGACATTTGAATCTAAAATTCCTTCATTCTCCAGCGCCTTACCGATTAGCGGAATATTCCTTCTGGCCGCATTCCTTGCCTTAGGGGGCACCTCGGATGCCAGTCTTTCAACTTTTTCCGAGTCTAAAAATACATGAGCAGGCTCTCCGGCGTCAGTCCAATCTTCCACCGGCTTTGAGCTGGGTTTATATAAGGGATAGTTGTTACCATTGCCATACCAGGCTCTTTCCATAACCAGCTTATCTTCAGAAATGTTTTCGGTAAGATTACTTAAGGAATTTGCCAATTTCTTCCAGTATTCACCTTCATTAAAACCGTAAACCGGTTTTACGATATTACCGTTTTTAAATTCAGGAACCAGGTAATCCGAGGCCATAACAAATATCCGGTCAGAAACCTTATTAAGCTCTTGCAGGTTATAAATCCTGGAAGTTTTGTTTACAGTTGAGGGGATAACTACTGCTACCGTGGAACCTGGAATCTCCTGGTGCATCTTCATTTTAAGCTTAGAGATAAAATTACTAAATTTTTCCCGGTAGTCTGGAGGCGCATCTTCTCCTTTATACTCAAAATCTATAGAAACTCCATTAATCCCTGCATCTTTTATTTCTGTGGTAATTTGATCCAAGAGCCGGTTTTGAACATCAGGATCATTTAAAACCGTTGCTATAGTCCGGTTATTAATTCCATTGATGGTGAGTAAGACTTTAGTGTTATACAGCCTGGCCTTTTCAAATAAACTTAAGGCTTCTTCGCTTTTGAAGGAACTATACCCCCTGCCCTCAAAGTAGAGCTGTCCGTCATCATCTATTGCTACATCGAAAAAAGACAGGTAAGTAAGATTACTAAAATCAATATCATCGAACTTATTTTGGGCTAGCCCCGGAGCGAAGCTAAAAGTTTCTTTGGTAACTGTAATCTGAGACTTATTGTGCAGTGATTGTAAAGATTCAACCAATGGAGAAATCAGCCTTTGGACGGGTTTTTGAAAATTGATAAGAAGAACGATTATTACGACAAAATCCAAGGTCGCTGCCAAAGCATATTTAATTTGCTTTGGGCTGCATTTTTTGGAAAGTCTTTTCAGGAAATCAATTTTTGCTTGCCATAACTCATAGGCAAAATTCATCCCCCAAAGCCTTAAACAGGAGATTTCTTTTTGAATATTTTTAAATTTAGGCAGTATTTCCATTACCAATTTGCGCCCACAAAACTCCCCCGCTTAAACTTTAAGTTAGGTAATTTTGTTTTGAATTTTAAAAGCTTAAAAGATAATTCCTAAGTTTTTTGAAAGGAGAATAACTTCAAAAAACTTTGGTTTTGAAGGCGCAATATAACAAGACTTTAAAAGTTTGTCAAGTTTTTGGTAAGCTTAGGCACCTTTGTTTGTAAGAAATCCGTAAAAGTCGATTAGATTGTTAAATTAAGCCGAGCAGGCAATTAAGAAAAGATGGGCGATGTTTTTTGATCAAAGATTTTTATTGTCTTACGCATTTGTATATCGGACAACCGTCAGGGTCTTTTGGGTCACCATAGATGAACGTCTCACCGGGTAAACATTTAGGAACAGCTCCCGTACAGACAGAAGCAGTTGGAGTTGATGAGGGTTTAAATTTAGGTTTTAATATAGTTATATTTGCATTCCTTTTAACCGATAAGATATTGACATTATCAGAAGATCTTCTGATTTCGGATTCCGAACTTAAGGCTATCTGTCCTTTGCCTGTCTGCTTTTTAACCTTAAATAAAATCCTGACCATTTTGGAAGAAGAATCCTTTAACCCAGTTTTTAAACCTTTGCCGTCTAAATGCCCTATCAGGGAGATTACACCTGTCTTATTATCAAACGCATTCTGCTTCCAGTAGGTGATGAAAAAATTACCTCCCGGGGTAGGTACTCCCCCGCCACTGTCTTCCACAGTCCAACCCGGAGGAACATCGCAAGGAGTTGGGAAATCTTTACATTCCTGATTGGCCGGTCTGGCACAAGGAGGATTCCAATTTCGGCATTCAGGCTCAATTGGACTGCAAGCCCGGGTTATGACCTGAGCGCAAATCTCTTCCGGTGTACTTTTTGGATAAGATGTCAAACTAGGCTCAACTGTTTGGACAGGATATGCGCTGGGTATACCAGAAGGTTTAGGCGGACACATATCGGGTGTTTCCGGCATCTTGCAGGGCGGATCTGCATCCAGACAAGCCGGTCTTGGTTTACAGTTAGAGTAAGGCTTCTCTGCCGTTTTTAAGGCGACAACTTCAAGCAAATTTGTTGGGAAGTTGATTTTTGCGGCAAAAAAGTTTGTGTAATCTATATCAGATCTTACCCAAAGATCAACAATAAATTGCTGTCCCGGGAAGTATGCACTTGAGGAAGTGCCCTGCCTGGAGGCCGCACTCCCACCTGCCTCTGCTCCACCCGACTTTTCATCGATTTGGAATAAGCTGTCAGTTAATTCGGCATTACTAGAGTCCACTGAATCGGAAGACAAACCCATCCCCTTTGTAATATTTGTTATAACCTCTGAATTAATTGCTTGTTTTGCCTCTAGGGTAAAACTTGTTTCAGGTTTTTGAACGGTTTTTTTAGAAGCTTTTGGCAGGAGATTGGTCCGGTTTTGAACAACATAAACCCCTACTCCTAATCCTGCTAAAAGCAGTACTATTAAAAAAAGGTGTGCTACACCTTTTTGGTTAAAAATTTTAGGCATTAAATCTAATGTAGGTAAAATTTCCTACTTTGTCAATATGAATTTACTTGCCACTTAGGGCTTTGTTCAAAGAGGCGATGTCAAATGAATTAATAACTCCATCGCCGTTAAAATCAAGCTGAGGATAGTTACCCGCGGGTTTACTCCTTAAGGATTTTATCAGGAGTAAGTCTTTTTCATCAACCTTCCCGTCGCTGTTTCCATCGCCCTTGGTAATAGCGGTTGATTTTGGCGGGGCATTTGTGGTTTTTTGGATAGGTTGAATGGTTGGTTTAATCTCACTTGCTTTAGGTGTTAAATTTGTCTGCTTTTGGGTCAAATAAACCCCAAGACTAATCCCTACTATGATAATTAGAAGCCCTAAAATCAAAAATATTACCCTAAAGCTAATTCCAGAAGAGCTATTTCCTTCATTAACTATAATTTCCGGATGAGGGGCAGAAGCCTGAACCATATCTTCAAAGTAGTGGATTTGGAAATTAAAGTCAACTAAACCGGTTTGGTGCAAACTCTGTTTATGTACTGTTTTATTATATCTACATCAGTCTGATCGATCTTGCCGTCGATATTTAAATCGTACCTAATATTATATTTCTTAACTCCTTTTTTACTTTTCATGAAAGATTGCATGGCTGATAAATCACTGCCGCTTACTTTTCTATCTAAATTAAGATCAGGCGGCCATCCGTCAACTTTTACCTTACCTTTGTTGACCGAGCAGACAATTGTTGGGCTTGTTTTGAGTTTATTCTCCAGAGAATCTGCAAAGCCATCTTTATCTGTGTCTTGATAGACTTCCAACTTGAGTCCATGACGGTTAATTAAAGTATCATTACCGGTTTCATTGCTGTAAATCGCTGACCCCTCGGCAAAATTAATCTCCCCTATCCCTTCTCCTTTGGATGTGAAATTAATGGTTGCAAAGGTCAGGGGTTTTGCTGGGTCTGTTTTTAATGGCGGATTATAAACCGCCCCGATAAGAGAAATTTCTCCTCTGTCATTATCAAAGTACTCCTCCACCCACTGCTTGATGACAATTTCATCCTTTTTAATTGATGAAACTTTTAAAAGATCTTTAGGGAAAGTTATTTTGGTGGCAATTAAGTTTGCCTCTTCTCTATCTGTCCTAACTAACACCTTTACCGGAAATGTCTCACCCAAAAAAACTTTTTTCTGTGGCGGATCTAAAATTAAAGCTTGCTGGGTGTAAGCGGGTGGTGAGGTGGCTTTCGAGTTTAAGTTAGTGTTGCGGTTTACCAAAGTTACCCCAACCCCGATTCCTACAAGGACTATTACCAAAAATATATGGGCAAAACCTTTTTGTCGCAATTTTTCAGGCATTGGCAGGCTAAGTTTAGTTGGAAGAAGTATTACCTTACTCCTCGGTTGAGCCGGTATTTTTCAAAACTCCATTTTGCCTTAATATCTCAAGCATAGAGGCATAATCGGATGAATTTATAAATTCATCGTCCACTATATCAATTTCCTGCGGGAATCCTGTTTGTTTGTTAAAGTATTTAAACATTATTGACAGGTCCGAAAGATTAACCCTTCCGTCATGGTTGGCATCTCCGTCAACAAACTCACCGCTCTTGACCCTAGTGACCTGGATGCTATCTCCTGCAGATCTTGCCCGAACAGTCTGATTTTCTTCGGTATAGGCTGCCAGGAAGTAAAACTCAGGCGGGTTACCTATGCCAAATGGACCATCATCTTGGAAACTGGCAGCCCAATTGGCAACTGCCAGGTTATTCTCGTCGAATATAGCCTGGATCGGATCTCCGGCACTATCATCCAAAAAGCCATTACCGTCATCTTCCTTGACCTCAAACGCTATCTCTTTACCCGCACAGCTACCTTGGCCCTGAACTCTCATTCCAATTAAAGTACCTTCTGTAACTTTGCTTGGAGCATTAACCCAGTTTGTAGACTGGAGGGTACAGGGAACCGGAGTTGGGGTAGGTTCTGGGCTTGGAGTAGGTTCGGGGGTTGGAGTTGGCACTGGAGTAGGAGTAGCTGTTGGAGTTGGTGTGGGAACTACAGGAGTTTCGATATTTACATCCACGCTGTTTCTGGAAGCTAATATATTTACCCCATCCGAAACCCTGTTAACTTCCGATTTATCAGTAATAGCAATCGTAGCCTGACCTTCTGCTAAAACTCGAAAGGTGACGGTAATTACGTTTAAAGCCGGCTGGCCGGAAACGCTTCTATACCCACTCTCAGGAATACCTCCAATATATGAGAGTTCTCCCTCCGGATCATAATGATACTTTTCTACCCATCGCTTAATCACTGCGTTTTCTTCTGTGATGTCTGTAATCTTAAGTAAGTTTGAAGGGTAACTCATCTTTACTGCTATTAAATTTACATCTTCACTGTCAGATCTGGCATATACATAAGCTTTAAACTCTTCTCCGGGGGCTGCAGTTCCTGGCGGAACAAGTACTGTGAGCCCTGCATCTCCTTCAATCGGTCCTGAAACCGGTCCGGACAAAGAAGCTTTTGGCTTGAGGTTAGTCCTTTGGGCGACTAAATAAACTCCAAAGATAATTCCAACTATAATTAAGATAAGGATAAAAATGTGGGCAACTCCCTTTTGGTTGTTAAGATGGGCAAAGAAATCTTTCATAAAAAAACGGAGCAAGCACTCCCTAAATTCAGTAAAGCTTAATTTAAAATCCTTGTCAACAACTAACTTTGATCAATAATCCCCAGAAGGGACCAGAAATATATTAAATGCACAATGGACTGGTTTTGAAATGAGCTCCAAAGGACATAAACTGCAAAAAATAAATAAACAGGCTGTTTCAAATCGCTCTTTTTATGCCTGATTTGTAGAAATGCCACAGCCAGCAAAATGATCCACATTACAAGACCTACTATTCCCGAGAAAAATAAAATATCAACAAAGTAGCTGTGGGAGCGGGTCACAGCAAGATTTCTCAAGCTATAATAATAAGGAATCTTTAATGAGTTTATGTCTTGACTTGTAAAAAAATTGCTGTAGACAACACCCATATTTTCCAGCCCATATCCAAAATAAGGTTTTTGCAAAATAAGTTTTGCCAAAACCTCCCAAAGATAAACCCTTTTTTCCGGTGAGTTATCAATAAGCAACTGATTAGTCCTTGGTTGAATAATTTCTTTAAAGACCAAACCTGCTGAATAATAATATGAAGCAAAAAGGGCTGCTGAAGTCACGACAACCGAAATAAAAACCATAATCTTCTTAAAAGGAGCCTTACTTAAAAGCCAGAAAAAAACCAGTAATCCAAGCATAAGGATTGCTGCCCTGGAGCCACTTATCAGGATTCCGGTTGATGTAAATACCAGACAAATTATCCCAAGGTAAAAGGATATTTTTTCCTTTTGCCCTATTAAGTAATAAGCAAACGGTAGGCTTAAAAGTAGAAATCCAGCGTAAAAATTTGACTGACCAAAGGTAGAGGCAATCCGCCCCGAATATACAACAACCTGCCTGCTAAACAGATTCATTAATATAAAATCCGAAACTGCCAAAAAAGCCACCAGTAGTGCAGACAATGCAAAAACCCGGGAAAACTCTTTTAAGCTGATCTTGGAAACTGAAAAGAAGATAAATGCCAAAAATAAAAAGATATAAGTTAAAAGCCCCTGATAATACGGATAGTCCCCTATTAAACTTGTTTGGGGGTCTATCCCATAGATTGAAGTAATTGCCAAGACCAAAATAAAAAGCCCGGAAATTGTTTTTAAAAGGCTCCATCTGATCTTGTGATCATCCTTAGACTTTGAAATTGAAAGAAAAAACCAAATAATCCCGGCTACTCCAACCATAAACAAAAAAAAGACTATTTTGATTACCTCATAACCTAGTTGCAGGTTTGCAATCAAAAGTGGAGTAAAAAAAAGTAACAATAGAAGTACCTTATTAAAAAGTTGAGTGAAAAGAATCTGCTTTGGCATCAATACGGAAGATATATTAAGAGGATGTCCTAAATCAACTAAGAGCTTCCATGGTGGGCAGTGTCCCTTCGGATAAAAGCTTTAACATTGCTCCACCACCAACAGAAACCAAACCTTTATCTTCAAACTTTTCCAGAAGGCCAAGCTTGGTGATTGCTGCTACGATGTCTCCTCCTCCAACTATTGTCTCGGCCTGGGAAAACAATATAGCCTCAGCTAGTTTTCCGGTGCCTTTAATCCCTTCCGGATCTTCATATTTGCCAATCGGTCCACCCCAGATAATCTCTCCGGCGTTTTTGATTAATCTGATAAATGCTTCAACCGATTCTTCGGCTAAATCAATTCCATTTTCCCCAAGAGTCCCTAGCATTACATTTCTTGGAACTTCTAGGTTTTTTTCTTTAATTTCTTTTGGTAGAAGTCCTCCCACCAAAACTGCATCGCAAAATTCTGCCAAAGCCAAAACCGAGCCAAACTTATCTTCAACTTTGGCTCCGCCCACTATAGCAACTAAAGGCTTTCTCGGGTTTTCCCGGGCCCGGGTTAAAACCGAAACCTCTCTGGTAAACCTCAAGCCCGCAGCATGCGGCAGGAGGGTTGGGAGGACAGTTGTTGATGCCGCGGGCCGATGGGAGGCAAAAGCCTCATAAACAAAAACATCGCCCATTTTGGCAAGCTCTTTTGCATATTCTAAATCTCCCCCATCCTCCCCGCTCTCAAATCTTAAATTTTCCAAAACATCCAAATCCCCTTTGGGCAAATTGCCTTGTTTGTGTTGTTCTGCAAGCCAGTTGGAAACAGGTTTTACCGAAAGTTCCGGAACTTCTTTGCCCCCGGGTCTGCCAATATGACCTATGACAATTACTTTTTGGGCATTTTCCAGACAAAGCTTAAGTGTAGGCATACCCGCCTTCAATCTGAAATCATCCTGTACCCTGTACCCCGTATCCTGTATCCTTTCTAAAGGAACATCAATATCCAAGCGCAGTAGAACTTTTTTTCCTTTGACAAATTCAGGCGAAACAACTTGCATAAATTTATCTTAACATAACTTAAATCCAAAACTTGACATCAAAAAGACAAAAAACTTATTTAGTTTAAATACTCATCCCAGGATTTGATCTCCAAATCTTCCATTCTTTTGCTCGCCATGCTCTCTGCAAAAACTATAGCAGATTGAAGATTGGTAATAAGTGGAATACCATACTCCACACAAGTTCTTCTCATAATAAACCCATCTCTATCCCCTGCCAGTCCGGCCTTGCCTGCCGGCAGGCTGGCAGGGGGGCCTTTTATATCCTGCGGACCTACTATATTTATAACAAAGTCAATTTTTCCCTCCTCCATCAGGTCCAAAACAGAAGGGTTTTTACTCTCCGAAATCTTGTAGACCAAAGTATTTTTTATCCCGTTTTGGGAAAGCAGTTTTGAAGTTTTTTCTGTAGCATAAATTCTTAAACCCAAATCAGATAGTTTCTTTGCGCTGCCCAAGAAATGCAGTTTATTTTCCTCTCCGCCTATTGTTATGTAGATGCTTTTTTGTGGAAGCTTCCCCCCTGTTGCAAGAAAAGCTTTTAGAAAAGCTTCTTCCAAATCCTCCCCAAAACAGGCTACCTCACCGGTTGAGGCCATCTCCACTTTGAGTGTCGGATCCGCACCTTTGATTCTGTTAAAAGAAAACTGGGCAGCTTTAACAGAAACATAATCTAAATCCAAGGTTTTAAAATCTTCCTTAATCTCCTCACCAAGCATCACTTTAGTTGCTATTTCAACAAAGTTATATCCAGTAACCTTGGAAACAAACGGAAAAGAACGTGATGCCCTAAGATTTAATTCAATGACTTTAACATTGTTATCTTTGGCTAAAAATTGAATATTGAAAGGTCCGTTAATATTTAAGGCCTTGACAATTTTTTTGGTTGCCAGCTTTATTTGCCTAACTGTTTCCAAATAAAGCCTTTGAGGAGGCAGGACTATGGTAGCATCACCGGAGTGAACTCCGGCATTTTCTACATGCTCCGAGATGGCATAAATTATTAGTCTGCCATCTTTGGCTACTCCATCTATTTCTATCTCTTTGGCATTGTCAATAAACTTGGAAATGACTACCGGGTGTTCTTTTGAAACTTCAGTAGCACCCCTAAGATACTTATCTAACTCTTTGGCATTTGAAGCGATATTCATAGCGCTGCCTGATAAAACATAAGATGGTCTTATTAAAACAGGGTAGCCGATTTTTTTGGCAAAAACTTCTGCCTCTTTAAAGCTTGCAAGCTTACTCCATTCGGGCTGGTCAATATTAAGATTGTCTAAAAGATCGGAAAATTTATTCCTGTTTTCCGCCCGGTCAATGTTTCTAGGACTTGTGCCAAATATCTTCATCCCGGCGTTGAAACAACTCATTGCCAGATTGTTTGGAACCTGTCCGCCAAATGCCAGTACAAGAGCGGCATTTTCTTCTATCTCATAGATATCAGCTACTCTCTCAAAGGTAAGTTCCTCAAAATAAAGCTTATCTGCTATGTCAAAATCTGTTGAAACTGTTTCCGGATTGCAGTTGATCATAATGGTTTCAAATCCTTTTTGCCTGAAAGTCTGACCTGAAGTCACTGAACACCAGTCAAATTCAACGGAGCTACCTATCCTATAAGGGCCAGAGCCTAAGACTATCACCTTGTTAGCCAGGTTAGGTAGTGAATCGACTTTGTACGGCACAGTTGAAGCACCTAAGGAGGGAGTTTTAGTCGCGGGTGACAGCCCGCGGGGCGCCCCTGAATGGGGCCCCGCGCTTGTTAGCGCAGTGGGTAAATTCAGGGGCTGCGGGCTGGCAGGACCCGCGTTCCCAGGAACTAAATCATTTTCATCCCCGTGATAAGTTAAATAAAGGTAGTTAGTTTTGGCAGGATATTCAGCTGCCAAAGTATCGATATGTTTAACGTAGGGCAAAATCCCCCACTTTTTTCTAAGCTCCCTGACCGCATCTTCATCAATTTTAAGGGCCAGTGAAATAAGCTTATCCGAAAAACCTAATTTTTTTGCTTTGACTAGATTGTCCTCATCAACTTTAACTTTTTCAGATTTCAACTCACCTTCTGCTTCAACAATTTCTTTTATTTGATACAAAAACCAGGGATCAATTCCGGTTGACTGGTAGATCTTGCTTATTGAAGTTCCGCTTGCAAGCTGCTGGGCAACATTAAATAATCTCTGTGTACTGGGTACTAAAAATTCATCCAGTGCCAGCTCTTTTCTTTTTTTCCATTCTGTATTCTCCATTCTAAATTCTGCATTCAATAACCCATCTCTTCCTGTCTCAAGCATCCTGACCGCTTTTTGCAAAGCCTCCGGAAAACTTCTTCCAATTGCCATAACTTCTCCAACACTTTTCATCTCCGAACCTATCTGATCCTTTGAACCCTCAAATTTTTGCAGATCCCAGCGGGGAATTTTAACTACAATGTAATCTAAAGCAGGCTCAAAAAAAGCCGAAGTTATTTGAGTAATATTATTTTTCAATTCAGATAGTTTGTAGCCTAAAGAAAGCTTAGCTGCTATATAAGCTAAGGGATAACCTGTGGCTTTTGAGGCTAAAGCTGAAGAGCGGGAAAGTCTGGCATTGACTTCTATTACCCGGTAATCATCTGAGTTAGGATCCAAAGCATACTGGATATTACACTCCCCGACGATACCCAAATGTTCTATTACCTGAAGTGCTATTTCTCGCAAAAAATGGTATTGGTAATTATTTAAGGTCTGGGAGGGTGCAACTACTATACTTTCTCCCGTATGTATTCCCAAAGGATCTACATTCTCCATGTTACATACTGTAATTTTATTGCCATTTGTGTCTCTGACAACTTCATACTCAACTTCTTTCCAATGTTTTAAATACTCTTCCACTGAAACTTGCGGAGATCTTTTTAAAGCAACCGTCACAACCTGCTTAAGCTCTTTTTCGTTGTTTACCACGGATGAGCCTAAGCCTCCTAAAGCAAAAGCGCTTCTTATAATTAAAGGAAACCCAAGGTTGTTGGCAATTTTTAATGCTTTGTCCAGGCTATTGGCAAAATCGCCTTTGGCTATTTTTATCCCGATAGATTTTAAGGTTTTGGCAAAAATTTGCCGATCCTCGGTCATCTCAATACTTTTAACAGGGGTTCCTAAAACCTGAACACTATATTTTTTCAAAATACCGTTTTTGTCCAGTTGTAAAGCGCAATTTAGCGCAGTCTGTCCTCCAAAACTTAAAGAGATTGCATCCGGTTTTTCTTTCTCAATCACTTTTTCTACAAAATATGGATTTACCGGTAAAAAATAAATCTTGTCTGCCAGCTCACTTGAGGTTTGAATAGTGGCGATATTGGGGTTTATTAAAACGGTTTTAATTCCTTCCTCCTTAAAAGCTTTTAAAGCCTGGGAGCCGGAATAATCAAACTCCCCAGCTTCACCTATTTTCAAAGCGCCTGAACCTAGTAAAAGTATTTTTTTAATAGATTTATGATCCATAGTAAGAGTTAAAAGTATAAAGTTTAAAGTTAAAAGTTGCAGTTTTAAGTTTTAAATTTTGAATTTTGAACTGTAATTTTGAACTTTGCATTTTGAATTTTGAACTAAAGCAAACTAATAAATTCATCAAAAATATATTGCGCTTCAACCGGGCCTGGAGTAGCTTCGGGATGGAATTGGGAAGATAAAAAGGGCTTCTTTTTATGCCTAATCCCCTCATTTGTTCCGTCATTTAAATTAACAAACCACTCTACCCAATCCGAAGAAAGCTTTCCAGGATCAACTGCAAATCCGTGATTTTGGGAAGTAACTATGGCTTTCCCGGAAATTTTATCCAAAACAGGCTGATTTTGAGATCTGTGGCCAAATTTTAATTTGTAGGTATCTCCTCCTGCTGCTAAAGCCAAAAGTTGGTTACCCAAACATATCCCACAAGTTGGTATTCCCTCATCCATTAACTGCCTAATTGTCTCTATTGTTTCACGAGCCATTTTTGGGTCTCCTGGTCCATTTGAGATCAAAACTCCGTCAAAATTCAAATTTTCTTTTAACGGGTTGAAATCCCAGGGAACTCTAGTCACCCTAACCTTTCTTTTGACTAAAGAGCGGACGATATTTTCCTTTGCTCCACAGTCAATAAGCACAATATTTTTCTTGCCTTCCCCATAAGTTTGAACTTCTTGAGCTGAGACATAGGGCATGATATTTTCCGCATTAGGATCATAAATTTGGTTATTCGAAGAAGAGCTTTGCTTATTAGTTACTACGTTAGTAGGAGCTTCGCTCATTGGTTCATGGTTCATAGTAATTTGACCCAGCATGACTCCATGATGCCTTAATTTTGAGGTCAAAGCTCTAGTGTCTATCCTCTGCAAAGCCGGAATTTTCTCTGCTTTAAGCCAGTCAGCCAGCGAGCGCTTAGCCAGGTAGTGTGAATACTTATCTATATAATTTTGAACAATAAGCCCTTTGATTTGAATTTTTTGGGATTCAAAGAATTCTTTTTTGGGGACGCCATAATTTCCAACTAAAGGATAGGTTAAAATAAGAATCTGGCCGAAATACGAAGGATCAGTAAAAGTTTCCGGATACCCTACCATGCCGGTATTAAAAACAACCTCACCTGAGCTAGATCCCTCTGCCCCAAAAGATTCTCCTTCTAAAACTGTTCCATCGCTTAAAACAAGTTTCCCAAGCATAAAATTCAAAAAAATACGGCTCTCGCCGCATTAAAAAATATTAATCTGATATAAAATTCCAAGCAGCCGCATCAAAACCTTTAGTCTGAGCCTATCGAAGACCTTGTGCTAGTTTAAAGAAAGATAAAATTTATGTCAATATACTAACTTCCATCCCAAAAATGGAATTTTCTTTAAATACCTGACAGATAACTTAACCTTTCTTAATAACGCTTCATAACGCTTCCCAGCCAGATGTACCACAAGGGATTGACTACAAATCCTTCAATCAGTACCGGGTACAAAAGCCATGGGTTCGCAGGATCCAAGACTGTTAACCTGGCAAGATAGATCACTACCAAAAGCACTCCAGAAAGGTAGCCTAATAATCTCAAATTACCAGGAAACTGCTTATGTTTGTCCATCAACCAGGAGAATTTTAAAATTCCCAACCCGGTTACCCCAAAGGCTAATAGCCCTCTTGGATCAACCTGGCTTGGAAGATCGGTATTTATCCCGGCCGGCGGATTGATGGTATTGGCAAGATCATATCCCCCATGCACTAAAGCCCCCAGTGATCCGGCAATTAAAAAGACCGCGCCCAAGGCTGCAAACCCATTCTCTTCTTTTTTAAAAACCTCATACAGGTAGACTGCAACTTTTATAGCAAACAATCCTCCAAGGGCTAAAAATATACTCGAGTAAAACGGATTTCTGGCTATAACAAAAAAGTAAGCGTAAGCCAAACCTGAAAACCCTGCTAATATGGCTGACCATGAGGCAAAGTTTTGAAATTTCATTTTTTTCTCACCCCCTCTTTTTTGAAACTAATTTAGTTTTAGAACTATTGGAGAAAATTTTCAAGAAGAAATTAAGGGATTAAGTGTAAGCTACCATTCCCACCCTCCGGGTGGATTAGCTTGGCACCCTTTCTTGTGGGCGGTAATGGTATCGAACCATTGGCCTCGTCTTTATCAGAGACGCGCTC
>CAYMTV010000012.1:0-28829 GCA_964393525.1 uncultured Gammaproteobacteria bacterium
ATGCTTGAGGTGCATGTCCCGCAAGGGGTGGAGGTTCAAGTCCTCTCGTCCGCACTAAAATTTTGGTCGCACGATAGTGGGGCTAAAATTTTAGTTGGATGCGATGGGACTTTATACCGGATCTTTGATCCCGGTTCAGTCCCGCCTTTGAGGCGGGAGGTGTGTTTTCCTCTCGTCCGCACCGAAAATATATGGGCACTTAGCTCAGTGGTAGAGCGCTTCGTTTACATCGAAGATGTCGGGGGTTCAAGTCCCTCAGTGCCCACTTTATACTATAAAAGGTAAATTTGTTAAAATATATTTATGTTTGAGCAACTTCGGATAGGCTTTCTTGTTTTAATAGGACTATTTTTTGCATTGACCCTGATAATGAACATGAACCCGCGTCTCCCCCGCTTTCCCTGGGATATTTTCGTGGATAAATTTGGATTCAGTCTTTACCTGCCGGTTACTACTTCTTTGGTAGGGGCGGTCCTACTTATGATACTCTTCAGTTTTTTTGCGTAGCAAGAACTTGTTCATCCCAAAGGCTTAACATCTACCCTAAATTTACCTCACCATGCCTTGCCTTTTATCTTTTTAAGCGGTAAAATTTGCAATTGAGTTGCCTCAGTTGCCAACGTGGTCAAGGCGCCTGTCTGAAGAACAGGTTATCTCAGTTCGATTCTGGGCTGAGGCACTTTTTTATGCGGCGGTAGTTCAGTGGTAGAATGTCTCGTTGCCAACGAGAAGGTCGAGGGTTCAAATCCCTTCCGCCGCTCATAAAGCGAAACTAACCCTTGTGGTTAGTTGCTGCTTTATTAGGTGGAAATTTTGGGTTTGAACCAAATCTTTGATTTGGTTCAGCCCTGAGCGAGGAGCGAAGCGACGAGTCGAAGGGGGTGTATTATCCCTTCCGCCGCTCCACTTTAAACCCCCGATTTCTCGGGGGTTTAAAATTTAAATAATACCGGTAGTCTTACTTTTTCTTTCCCGCAACTTGACCATATAAAAGCCAAGCACCGGCAACCCCAACCAAAACATAAACAACTCTACCGATGAGTGAGCTGCTACCAAAAACTGTGTCTACAAGGTTATAATCCAAAAGCCCTACCAATCCCCAGTTCACTGCGCCCAAAATAACCAACCACCAAGCAATTGTGTGCGTTTTCATTTAACTATCACCTCCTCAAAATTTGGTACTAAATTTAGATTAGAGGTAAATTTTATGGAAGTCAACTATCAAAAAAACCCGGCTCAATATTGAGCCGGGTTAAGCAAATTTGCTCAAACTACCCTAAATTACATCCCGGGTGTTCCACCTCCCTGGTTTTCTCCACCGGGAGTTTGATCGGGTCCTGTTGGTGGAATTTCCGGTTCACCTTGTGGAGTGGGCTCTGCCGGGCCACCGGGTACTGGAGGGATACCCGTGTCACCGGGTTGAGGAGGTGGTGGGGTCCATGCTCCTCCAGTAGGTTCTGCTGGTCCTGTCGGGGACGGGGTTCCCATTCCACCACCCATAGGGTCGTGCTGGTCGCCACCGCCTGTTTGATTTGGATCCATTTAAATCACCGCCTTCCTTAATTTGTATCAATGCGATACGTCGATTTATTTAATGACAAATTGCCTGCTAAGTCAAGAAGGACGTTCACCCATCTGGTAAAAACTAGTATAATTCCTTCATGTTAATCGATGAGGCAGAGATAATCGCCAGAGGTGGACATGGTGGTCCAGGTAAAGTTTCTTTTTATAAACTCCCGCAAAAGGGGCCTGATGGCGGTAATGGCGGCAAAGGAGGTAATGTTTACCTTATTGCATCAAATGATCTAATGGATCTAAAAAGGTTTACTACCCAAAGAGTACTTCAAGCCGAAAATGGTACTCCCGGTGGAAGCAATCGAAAGTCCGGGAAAGACGGCAAGGATCTGGAGATAAAAATTCCGATAGGTTCGCTTGTTAAAATTGAAGATTTAGGAGAGGTTATCGAGATTTCGCAAGTCGTCCAGAGAATATTAATTTGTCAGGGAGGCAAGGGCGGGAAAGGAAATTATGAATTCAAATCCCCATCAAATACTACTCCCAGGCAAGCCCAGCCGGGTCTTAACGGTCAGGAGAAAAGATTAAAAATTATATTAAGGTTTATTGCCGACGTCGGGTTAATAGGACTTCCCAACGTTGGTAAAAGCAGTTTACTAAATGAGTTGACCAATGCCTCAGTAAAAACTGCTGAGTACCCTTTTACAACACTGGAATCAAATTTAGGAACATTTGAAGGAAAAGTCATTGCAGACATCCCGGGTTTAATAGAGGGGTCATCTTTAGGTAAAGGTTTAGGTCACAGATTTTTAAAACACATTGAGAAGGTTAAAATTTTACTGCACTGCATTTCTTTGGAAGGTGAGGATTTACTATCAGACTTCAATATAATTCAAACCGAGCTAAAAAAATTCAACCCGGATCTTCTCAAAAAAAAGCAAATTCTACTTCTTACGAAAGCTGATCTTATAAGTAAAAAGGAGGTTGAAAAAAGCATTCTGAAACTAAAACCTTCAAGAAAGCGAATCCTTACCGTCTCAATCCATGATTGGGATTCAATTGAGGCGATTAAAAAAATCCTCAGTAATCTTTAATCCTCCCTTTTAATTGAAGCTCCAAGCGAGGCTAGTTTTTCAACTACATTACCATATCCCCGCTCAATCAACTCGGCTTTATGAATAATGCTTTTGCCTTTGGCAATTAAAGCAGCTAAAACCAAAGCCATCCCGGCTCTAATATCTGGTGTTTCCAAATCCCTTCCCTTAAGCTGAGTAGGACCGTAAACTAAAACCCGGTGTGGATCGGCAATTGTAATGTTTGCTCCCATTGAGATAAGTTTGTCGACAAAAAACATCCTGGATTCATACATCCAGTCATGGAGAAGGGATACTCCCTGAGCCTGGGTCGCCAGGACTATAAATGCACTCATCAAATCGGTCGGAAACCCCGGCCAGATATTTACCCGAAGCTCTGCAACAGGTTTTATCTCTGAGGCTGCTACAAGAACGGAATTTTCATCTTTCTGCTCAAGTAAAATTCCCATTTTAGAAAGCGGGTTTATTACAGGTTCCATATCTTTTAAACTGCAGTTTAAAAGAATTACTTCGCCGCCGGTTACCGCAGTAGCCACTGCATACGTCCCCAGTTCTACGTAATCAAAACCCACACTAAATTCTGCCCCGGAAAGTTTTTCTACTCCTTCAATGATTAAGGTAGACTCCCCGACTCCCTTTATCTTGGCACCCATCTTAATTAAAAGATTACACAAATCTACAACATGCGGTTCTTCGGCACAGTTTTTAAGGGTAATTTTTGAATCTCCTAAAACAGAGGTTAAAATAAGGTTTTCAGTACCGGTCACTGAAGCTTCATCCAAAAATATTTCTACCTCTTTTGGAATTTGACCGTTTCTTTTGCCATGGTATTCTCTATCTTCAATATGGATCTCGAAGCCAAATTTTTCGAAACCCTCAAGATGGGAACTAATATCTCTTTTTCCAATGATGTCGCCCCCTGGGTGAAAAAATTTAGCCTGTCCAACCCGGGCAAGCAGAGGTCCTGCCAGAAGTACTGAAGCTCTCAGTTTTGAAGTCAACTCCTTTGGAAGCTCATATGTTTTTATATCCGCGGCCTTAATTTTTAATTCATTTTTGTTCCTTCGGACCGAAACTCCCAATACCTCTAGGATTTGAAGCATAGTCTCGACATCGGATATATCAGGGACATTTTTTAAAGTTAGTTCTTCTTGGGTTAATAGTGCTGCTGCAATACAGGGAAGGATTGCGTTTTTGTTGCCCGAAATCTTAATTTTCCCCTGTAATTTATTCCCGCCTTCTATTATTAGCCTAGCCATAGCATTTAATGATAAATTATTTTGACTTCGAATTCAATTTAACTTGAGGCGCTGGAGTATCTTTTAAGTGATAATTTCCAAAACCATATTGAGAGAAACAATGATCCAAAGGACCAAACAAATGCAATTATAAATAATCCTGGACTCAACATTCCTAAAAGCGCCTTTACCGGGAAGGAGGTCATTATCGCCACCGGAATAACAAAAGTAATTAGACTTCTTAAAGGCTCTATATAAATATCAATCGGAAATCTGCCCATATTTGTTAGATCCCGGTAAATAAAAATCGAATTTTCAATATCGGTTGAAATTACACCAAATGCCAAAATAAAAATATGGAAGGAGAGTGCAATTATCAGGGCATTGGTAAAAAGAATCAGGTAGGAAATTATCCCAAAGATAGTTAAATTACTCAAATTTGAGATAGCCAGGAAAATTAGGACTAATGAAATAAATATCATCGGGACGTCTAAAATATCCGACCCGCCAAATAATGATCTAAATAGCGGTGAAATAGGTTTTACCAAAATAAAATCAAAATTTCCCCTAATAATGTAATCCCTAAATCTGTAAACTTCCCTAAGTAAAAACTGCGAAAGTGAATCTATCAGACTAAATGAACCATAAAACAAAGTCACTTGCCAGATGCTGTAGCCCGCTATTCCTTTCGTCTCCGACAACAATACAAAAATAAAAAACAGAAAAAATCCGAACCTTAAAAATTTGGCAAGAACAAAAAGCAAGGTACTTAATCTGGACTGGAAAGCCGTGTTAAAGGATATTTTTGAGAACAGAAACCAGGTTTTTAAATATTTTTTTAAATCATCTGCCATATGCACCATAGACCCTAAGTCCTCTCCTCCAGGCAAACTTAAGCAAAAAACCTAAAATAAAGATCCAGATTATCCCTATAGCAAAACCCAGCAAAATCTCACCTGGAGCAAATTGTCCAAGAAAAATTTTTATTGGGAAAAAAAGCAAATAAAAGAATGGAAGTATTTTTAAAAAGTTGTATAAATTTTGACCCACAATATCCAAAGGAAATGCTCCGCCGGATAAATACCCTAAAAGAACATAAAAAATAAATCTCGGTGCCCAAACTTCGGTTCCCCAAAACCCAATTATCCCTAATATGCAGCTTATAAAAAAATGCAAAATAATCGCTAAAACCAAGGATAGGATAAATAAAATTAGAAAGGCTAGGTTTGTCTGGATAAAAATCTCAGGCCTCAAAATTAAATATAACAAAAGAAGTTCGGTTGATGAAAAAGCAATATTCATTGCTTTATCCCCCAAATCTTTCGAGAAGAAGTATTTAAAAAAACTGAAGGGTCGGAGAAGAAAAATTGATAGATCACCATTGATAATCATTCCGCCAATGTCTCCGGTTCTGGTGGAAAAAACAATTGCACCAACCAGACTTGCGCCTAATATATAAGTTAATATCTCAATTTGATTGTAACCAAAAATCTCCCCATGCGCGGGTGTGATAGAAAACCACAAAAAATATAAAGCCAAAAACTGGATTACGTTTCTTGCTCTCCAGGCAATGAAGCTTGCCCTGTAAGTTAGAACTTCATTCCAGGTATTTTTAATGACTATCCAGTACTTATTCATACTTAGGAACTGGCGCTTGAATAATTCCTTAAGGCAAATCTCCAAAAACTTCGGGAAATATAAACAAAAATGCAGGCGAGCAGTATTAAAATAATTCCATCAAACTGATTGGGCTTTGTCAAAAGCGTTTTAACCGGGCTGGTGATTATAAAAGTCAGCGGAAAAAGGAATAAAAAAACAAATTCCGATAACCCCTTATACATCTCCTGAGGAAATCTGGTGACCGCATTAACGTCATACATTAGATGAACCAGATTGCTTAAATTGGTAAACCAGATAATTAAAGTTGAGACAATAAACCAGATTGAATACAAAAGAGCAACCCCAAAAAATAACAGGATTAGAAAATAAAAAATGGAAAAAATTGAGAAGCTCATATTATATTTTAGCAGCAGATAAACAGTCACAGTAGTTCCAAGAATTATCCTAAATACACTGGTGTAATTGACCATCCAGAAACTTAGTAAAAATTGCGAATCCACAGGTTTTATTAAAATATCATCCAATCTGCCTAAGTGAATTATCCTTGAGAACCTCTCAAAATTTCTGGAAAAAAGCATATGGAAAAAACCAATCATTATGTTATAAGCCCCGGTTAAAATTAAAAGCTCTTCTTTTGACCAGTTATAAATTGACGAGGTCCTTGTGGTGAGAAGTAAAATTGATGCTATGGAAAATCCCCCCCAGACAACAGAAGAAATAGCACTGTTTATAAAATTAGCCTTATAGGCACTTAAATTAGCAAAATTTAACTTAAGCAAAGTCTGATAAATTTTTAAATAATGCTTCATTGCTCAAAACTCCTTATTGCCCGACTGCTGTAAAGGCTTTAATTCCTTTTGCCCAAAGTTTTTTGTAAAGATAAATGAATATGAGAAGCCAGGTAACCTGGCCGAGAATAATTTTTGAAAGCTCAAAGACCTCAAATTTACCCTGAAAGGCGGTAATCGGAAAATAAATCATATAGGAAAAAGGTAGGATATAACTTAATTTTTCCAAAAAACCCGGAAGAAGTTCTAAGGGTATGACAAACCCGCCAAAAATCAAAAGAGTTAGATCAACCAGCTGGAAAAATCCGCCGATATCAATTAGCCAGAAAGCGATGATTCCCACAATCATTTTATAAGTAAAGGAAATAAAAAAAGCCAAGACAGTAATAAGAAGGCTTAAAAAAATTACCAGCGGATCCTGCGCCAAAGACAAAAATCTTCCAAAGAAAGTCAAAAAAATTAAAAAGACTATCAAGCCCATTGAACCCTGAAATATTCTGTGAGGTGCTTCCATGAAAAACTTGGACCAGTAGTATGAAAATGGTTTTAATAAATATTTAGCAAGCTGTCCTTCAGAAATATCAATCCTTGCTACATCTTCTTCAATATGCGCCATCAAAAGTGAAGTGGCAATCATTAGCAAAAAATAATAAGAAGTTAGGGTGGATAAATTCCAGGACTCTGGAAGTGAATTCTCTCCTTTTAATGCTCCATACCAGAAGATAAACAGAAGGAGTGGATTAAAAAATGCCAGTAAAAACCAGACAAAAGACCTGCTTCTGTATTCTAAAAGGTTGGCAAAATGCAGAAGAAAAATGTTTAAGTAGCGCTTCATGATTTAAGCCGATCTTTTGGAGAATATCTGCCTGATAATTTCCTCAATAGAGATATCTTCAATTGTTATATCCTCCACTGGAAAATCTTCTAGCAATCCGGCTACTGTCCTATTGGCGTCTTTTAAAGGGATTTCTAAAACAGCTTTAGGAAATTCGTACTCTTTTAATTTTCCCAGTTTCTCAAGCTTTTCTCTTTCAATTTTTTTACCAAAGATTATGGTGACATATTTTTCTTTGGCATACTTTTTGACAATAGCATCAAGTTTGCCGTCATATAAAAGTTTTCCATGATCAATAATAATTACTCTTTCGCAAAGTTCTTTAACATCCTGCATATAATGGCTGGTTAAAAGAATTGTTGATTTATAACTTTTGTTATACTCTTTTATAAATTCCCGGAGTTTCTCCTGCATCACTACATCAAGACCAATTGTCGGCTCATCCAAAAACAAAACTTTTGGATTATGGATCAGCGCTGCAACCAGCTCACACTTCATTCTTTGGCCCAAAGAGAGTTTTCTAACCTGGATGTTTAAAATATCCTTAATTTCCAAAAGCTCGGAGAGTTCATCTAGGGTTTTCTTAAATTGGGTCTTTGGGATTTCGTAGATCTCCTTGTTCAGTAAGAAAGAATCCATGGCCGGTAAATCCCACCAAAGCTGGTTTTTTTGACCCATTACTAGGGCAATTTGTTTTAAAAAGCGGGTCTTCCTTTCAAAAGGTTTATAGTCTAAAACAGAAACCTTACCTGAAGTTGGATACAAAAGTCCTGAAAGACACTTTAAGGTTGTGGTTTTACCGGCGCCGTTGGGACCGATAAAACCTACCAGTTCACCTTCCGCGATTTCAAAAGAGATATCATCTACCGCTTTAACATCATAGTACTTTCTATTTATTAGTGATTTAATAGACCCGATGAATCCCGGTTCCTTCTGGTGAACTGAATAATATTTTTTTAAGCTTTTAACATCAATAATTGGGAAAGCCATCTATAACAGGTTTTTAGCTGCTTCAATAATTGCATCGATACTGTGTTCATTTTTTATCAGGTACCCCGAGCCGCCACTCTTTTTAATCTGGGCTACAGCCTCATCGTCGGAAAGGTTTGTGAGTATCAACACCGGTGTATCTTTAGTATTAGCTTGAGATTTTAGTTTTTTTACAACCGCAATTCCGTTTACATCCGGCATTAAGAGATCGAGTAGGATTAAGTCATATTTATTGTTGGAAACTTTATCCAAAGCAGTTGTGCCATCATAAGCAAATTCCGTAAGATACCCCGATTTATTGAATTTATCCACCAAAAGATCAACCAGAAATCTGTCATCATCTACAACTAATACTTTTTTTAGTTCCATAAAAATATTGTGGATTAAATTCAAAAAAGATTCAAGAGCTTTGTCCAATGTGAGCTGGTGACAAAACAGCTTTTTTAATGTAATGTCTAAATGCAGATGAAAAAATTTTTAGTAACAGGATCTTTGGCATTTGACTTTATAATGGATTTCCCGGGTAATTTTTCCGACCATATTGATCCGGAGAAACTTCACATTCTAAACATCTCTTTTTTGGTTGATAATCTTAAAAAGCAAAGGGGTGGCACTGCCGGAAATATAGCCTTTAATTTAGCTTTGCTTAATAATCACGCATCAATATTGGGTTTTGCCGGACAGGATTTTGGTGACTACGAAATTTTTTTAAGGGAAGTTGGTGTTGATACAGATAAAATAGTAATAAGAGATGATGATTTTACCTCGCAGGCGAATGTCATTACCGATAAAAAGGATAATCAAATAACAGCTTTTTATCCCGGTGCAATGAAATTTACAAAACAATTGTCACTCAAAAGTTTGAAGGAAAAACCGGATTTTTGTGTAGTTGCCCCAAACGATCCGGAGGCCATGTTGAAATTTGTTATGGAATGCAAGGAACTTAAGGTACCCTTCATGTTTGACCCGGGAATGCAGCTACCAAGGCTTAGTGATGAAAATATCAAAGACGGTATTGATGGGTCAGAAATTTTAATCGGTAATGACTACGAAATTGGAATTATTAAAAAAAGGTTAAAAATAGATGATGCAGATATTTTAAAAAGAACCAAAATACTTGTAACAACCTTAGGGGAGAATGGTTCGGAGATAAGAAAAGAGCAGAAAACTATTTCGGTAGAATCGGCAAGACCATTTAAAATCCTTGATCCGACAGGTGCCGGTGATGCTTACAGGGCAGGATTTCTAGCAGGATATTTAAGATGTTTTGATTTAAAAACTTGCGGGCAGATAGGATCCGTTACCGCTTGCTACGCGGTGGAAAATTATGGTACAACTAGTCACAAGTTTTCAATTGAAGAATTCCAAAAAAGATATCAGGAAAACTTCAAGGAAGAGTTAAATCTAAATGGTTAAATCCGACATTAAAGATATTAAAATGGCTGAAGCCGGAAAGAAAAAAATCGAGTGGGCTGGATCCCAGATGAAGGTTTTAGACAAAATTAGGGCCAGGTTTAAAAAAGAAAAACCTCTTAAAGATATAACATTAGGCGCCTGCCTTCATGTTACAGCCGAAACTGCAAACTTAGCCCTTACTTTAAAAGACGGAGGCGCAAAAGTTTATCTTTGCGGCTCAAATCCTCTGTCTACACAGGATGATGTTGCGGCATCTTTGGTTAAAGATTTTGATATTTCAACCTTTGCCATTCGAGGGGAAGACAATGAGACATATTACTCTCATCTGGAGAGTGTTTTGGATGTCAGGCCGGCAATTACTATGGATGATGGAGCTGATCTGGTAACCCTGCTTCATACCAAAAGAAAACAACAACTTAAAGGCGTTTTCGGATCATCCGAAGAAACTACAACCGGGATTACCCGGCTAAAAGCCATGTATAAAGAGGGCGCCCTAGAGATTCCGGTAATGGCTGTAAATGATTCTAAGACCAAACACATGTTTGACAACCGGTACGGGACCGGCCAGTCGACAATTGACGGAATTATCCGGGCTACAAATGTATTACTTGCCGGCAAAAGAGCTTTAGTTTGCGGATACGGCTGGTGCGGCAGGGGTGTTGCCCAAAGACTTAGAGGTATGGGCGCGAATGTAACAATTGCCGAAGTGGATCCTGTAAAGGGTTTGGAGGCACTGATGGATGGATTTGTGGTCAGAAAGATTGATGATGCGATAAAAGATAATGATTTGGTTGTAACTGCGACCGGTAATAAATCGGTTCTATCAGTTGAGCATTTTAAAATTGCTAAAGATGGAATAATTATTGCCAACTCCGGACATTTTAATGTTGAGTTTGATTATGCAGGGTTAAAAAAAATTGCAAAGTCATCAAAAAAACTAAGGGACAACCTTGAAGAGTTCACACTATCTAGCGGTAAAAAAATCTATGCTTTGGGTGAAGGAAGGTTAATTAATCTGGTTGCAGCGGAAGGGCATCCGCCCGATGTGATGGATATGAGCTTTGCCAACCAGGCACTGGCTGCAGAATTTTTTATTAAAAACAAAGGTAAATTGGAGGTAAAAATCTATACCATTCCTGAGGAGATGGATCAGGAAATTGCCAGAATTAAACTTGAGACAATGGGATATCAGCTTGATCAATTGACCTCAGATCAAAAGAAATATCTCGAATCATGGACAGAGGGTACTTAAAAAATTGCAGGCAGGAGACCCTCGCGATTAAAAAGGAATAATAAACCTAAGAAGATACTAAAAACTGAGGTTATAGATCCTAGGACTAAAGAAACATTTGCATTTTTGGAAAATTTGTTAAATCCCATAATCGACAATACAGTTATTGTGGTATTTGAAACCATTAAACCAATAACAAACGCTCCCAGTGCTAAAATTCCATCAAGCGGGCTTTTTGCTCCCGCTGTTGCAGCAAACAAAGTCACCTGGGTTGGAGTTTCTGCTCCAATTCCATGCAATAATCCTATGATAAACGCGCTTTTTCCACTGATGGATTTAATTGAGTGTTTATCATGATGATGCGGGGAAAACTTTTTATGAACCCGGTTGTATAAATTAATAATCAGATTAAAAAGCAATACTCCTCTGCTAAAATTATTAATTGTTTTTCTTTTTATGGTAATCGATAATAAAAGAACTAAGCCCAAACCGAGTAGTGTGAGTCCTACAACTGGTTCCATAAATTTATCTATAGAGTTTGGTAATTTTGCTCCAATTAAAATAGCCGAAAGTCCTAAAATAACTATTACTAAAGCATGACCTATTACATATAAATTAGCTTGTAGAAAACCTTTTTGAAAGGTTTGGCTTGCACCTGTTAAATCAGTAATTGCGGCTATATGGTCCCAATCTATTCCATGACGAAGTCCAAAAAATAAGGCTGTAATAATTAGAAGAAATACAGTATCCATTTGACCCTAAGGCTCTTTTAAGACTTTTTTGAGCATTTTTAAGGTTTCTTTTTGAGCTTCCTCAACAGTCATTCCCTGAGACTTAGCAGCCTCTTGGTAAATGTGTTCCATCTCATGCTCTTTATCTGGATCATTTTTTTCTTTCAAAAGTAGTTCTAACATTAGTTTTTTTACCTCATCAGAAGTCTTACCCCATTTCTTTGCAAGCTCAGTAAATGTTTTTTCTGTAATAGATTTTCCTTCAGGTTCAGCTAAAGCATGTCCTACTCCCATATCATCATTTGGCATCCCACAGCCACAGTTGTAACACACAAAACTTCACCACCTTTCAATGCAAAAACATCAGGTCCTTATTTTACCGTATTAAGTTATACTACAAAAGAGATCTAAACTTAAAGAAAATGAATTCCAAGCAATTAATTTTTAGGCTTATCCTTTTTTTTACTTTGCCAATTATTTTTATGGTCTTTTTATATCTTTTACTTTATCTTTTTTCAGCCGGAACTCTACCCGGTCAAATTGAGGCGTTACTTATCAGTACAGCTGAGTTTACAATTTTGTTTTTACTCTTTGGCTTCCACAAGTTTAGCAATATCAAAAGGCTTAACACTTCTCCCTTGCAAATAAAAAAACTATTATTTATGGTTCCTTTATCTATTATTGTCCGTTTTACTGCAGCAGCAGTGCTTATCATAATTTTAAAAATAGGCCTGTTTGCAGGTCTCGAAAAACAGCTTGAGGAGGGGGTTAAGTTGCAGTGGGAATTTGCAGGCGAACAAACAGGTTTAGGTTATCTGGTTGATAATTTGCTGGTTTTTCTAACAGTTGTAATTTTGGCGCCTATAATTGAGGAATTATTGTTTAGAGGGGTAATTTTTAATGCTTTGAGGAAAAAAATAAATATAGCAGCATCTATTATAATAACCTCACTGCTTTTTAGTCTGGTTCACCTTCATATTGGCCTGCTTATTATTACTTTTATTACCGGGGTCTTTTTAAATTATGTTTACTATAAATACGGCAATATCGGTTATTCGATTTTTTTGCATATGCTGATTAATTTCTTCCCTTTCGCTTTAGAACTTTTTAAACTCTAAAAAACTTCAACTCTGGTACCAACATTAGCGAAATTAAACAGCCACTCTGCAGAAGTTAAGGGGACATTAACACAGCCATGGCTGGCTACCCTACCAAAGTTATTGTGCCAGTATGCTCCGTGAATCGCGTACCCCTGATAAAAATACATTGAGTTAGGAACGTTTTTTATATGATATTTACCGCTAGGGTAGATGTTTTTGTAAGGCGATGGACCTCTCATATCATGCAAAGGAATTTTGTTGTAAATTTTAAAACTGCCTTTAACTGTCGGAGTCAGGCTCATTCCGGTAGAAACTTTTGTTTCATGGATGATTTTTCCCTCCTCCCAAGCTCTTAAAAGCTGGGCTCCGGTATCAACGGTAATTAACTTTTCGATTGTATAGATTTGAGCATTTGCCGCCGGAACCAAAAAAAAGAGTACCAAAAAAAATTGAATTAGAAAATATTTGAACACGAAATTACTTTATCACCAAATCTATTTATTTGTACAGTAATTTTACAAAACCCTTACTAATATCTAACTATTTTAATTTTTAGAAATTTAATTTTTATAGCTGGCACTGGTTGATTTATGGTGAGCTTGTTGAACCACTATGTTGGAACTTATTACAGAAATAAAGTATATGCCTATGCAAATTAGTTATGTTACAAATTGTGCAATAATTTTATTTACTTGAGGATTTTGAGATAGTCGTTCAATGGGTAGATGTCTTTCTTGTGTCCTACTTGGGAAATCACTTTCTCTTATACCAAAGTGTTCATATGTCTTTTTTGCAGGTCCTAACAAACCTCCTGTATAAAATCTTTTTATCCCAATAGCAGGCAGAACAACAGCGCTTGTTGCCACCATTAGACTACCATATCCTTGTTGGTGGTGTTCATAGTCTACTTTGAAAGCGGTATAGTCATGCCATCTTTCTGATGCAAGTTGTTCATGTCCACCTTTTGGAACAGGTGCTTGGTGCATATTGCCACCACCATTAGCGTAAACACCAAGTAACCACCAATCCATATGGCCTAATGGAGTTATTTTTGCGTCAGCTTCGGCATAAAGATCAACAAGCATTACACCTGTAAGTGGTTCGTGCCTATCTTCCCACCCATAAAATCCTGGGTCTGAATCTGGATTTTCCTCTTTTAGCGGATTTTTTAGATGCCTTGCGGCAATATACAATTTCTTTCCAGCAGGCGTAGTTTTACGAAGTGGCAATAATCTACCATCAGCTTTCCTAACTTGTTCCCTAAACTCTACAACTTCTGGTTGTATTTCCTCTACTGTGTTTTCTTGTTCGCTCATATCCATCTTATTAAATTATAGCAGAAGTCAAGCCCATAATTACTGTAAAATATAGAGGTATGGCAACTTACAAACAAAAACTTGTAGCGCAAAAATTGGTGGAAAATGGTGGAAATTTAGGAAAGGCTACGTAAACAGACCACCCGCGTAAACAGACCACCCGAGGGGTGGATCAGCTTGGCACCCGTTCTTTTTAGCTACGTTGGCAAACTCAGAGCCATGGCCGTGAGCAAACTTAGGGAGTCGAATCGGCTGCGGGACATGGATTAAATAGCCCCCAAGTCTGACTTGGCCGAACCGGGATCAAAGATCCGATTAGAATCATTAGCCCACACCTTTTGAAAAAAGATCATTCGCAAGGGATTACCGTTTTTCAAAGCTGGCGGACATAGACGCTATCCGAACATATTACATGACGACACAAGAGTCGTTTCACATCCCTAATTATGCCTTTGCAAATTAGTAAGTTCCTAACCAGTAACAAAACCAATGCCTATTATTGAGATCAAAACCATTGTTAAGCCTATCCAATTCTTGGGTGTAATTCTATCTTTGAGGAATATCAGCGCTAGTATTACTGTAATAACAGGGGCACTAGCAGCAATGGGTGAAGCGATTGAAGCAAGAGTAAATTAAAATGGGAGTAAGTCTGAAGATTTTACCTTTAATGCTTTGGCAATCTTGTAGAGAGTTCTTATTGTGGGGTTTCTTTCACCTCGCTCAATCATTCCTACATAAGTCCTGTGCATAGACAATTTTGCTGCCAAATCTTCCTGACTTATGCTTTGTGATTTCCTAACTTTTTGTAGTTTGTCTCCAAACTTTTGAAGAACTTCTCTGTGTGTTATAGCTTTTCCCATCAATTATGATAGTAGAGACTGGTAGTATCATTCGCTACATACTCCCTGTATACATTTGTGTTATAATTTTGATATACTAATTAATATATTGGGGTTCTGCTATACTAGATTAAAGAAATGAAGAAATTATTATTCCTCTCAATTTTGACAATTGTTACTTTATTATTTCCTACTAGCTCTGCTTTTGCTCAAACTTCAGTTACAGATAAGAGAATCGTTATTGATGCAGGTCATGGCGGTTCTGATTCAGGAGCAGTCAATATTGGTTTGAAAGAATCAGATGTGACACGAGATATTACTAACAGATTAAAAGCTAAACTTGAGGCTGATGGTGCAATTGTTGGTCTTACAAGAGATTGCGATTGTGACAGGTCAAACAACGACAGATACACTTTCGCAAACAACTTTAATGGAGATGTATTGGTTTCAATTCATCTGAATGGCTCAACTACCTCCTCAAAAGATGGTACACAAGGTTTATATGGTCAAAAAACTAAGGATTTAGATTTTACTAAAGTAATCCATCAAGCACTCTATCCCTCATTAAATACAACTCCTAACTTTACTGATTTAGGCGTTACTAATTTTGCTTCAGGGGTGCTGCTTAAATCCAATATGCCTGCAACAATTGCAGAAACAGTGTTTATTTCTAATTCAAATGAGTACACATTACTTACTGATGGGACAGGTAATAGACAAGATCAAATTGCTCAGAGTTTGTACCAAGGCTTAGTAAATTGGTTCTTAGTGCCCCAGAATCCTCCAAAAGGTAAAAAACCTTAACTTTTAATTAAGTAATGACATTTTTTATATTTTTTTCCGCTTCCGCAATAGCATGGTTCATTCCTGCCAATCTTTCTTGAAATTATCTGACCTGGTTGAATTATTATATCTGCCAACTTTCGCATCTCAGAGTCCTCCTTCCATGGGTCTCTGGAATAAACAACAGAATCAATAATGTTTTGACTTGTTGTATAACTTCCTAAACCTAACCACTCATCTGCTTTGGTAATATACTTTCTAGCCATCGAATACGTCATGATGTGTTTGTGTAGGTTTTTTGTTCGATCATACTCAACAACATAAGTAATCCCTCCTGTACCATTGTCTAGAGGCATTGCTATGGTATGAGGTTGATGGTCTTTAAGTGATTTTGCTTTGGCAGATTCCATCATATCAACTAACTTATCCGCTGTTTCACTGGATAACGAATAAAGAAAAAATACAGCATCCGTTAGACCAGGTACATTTGAGGATTTAATTTGAGAAACAAGCTTTACAAAACTAGTGTTTTTCCAAACCTTACTTATTTTGCTTTGTTTTCTATCCAGATCAGATCCGTATCTTTGTCTCAATACATCATCATCAATTAACTGTCCAAAGTCCTGAGCGATATGCAACTTATCAGGTTTATTTAGTGGATCTATATGAAGTTTTTGAGTCAGATGATAGCCCAAGCACGCAATCTCCGTACTACCAAATATAATTGGAGCAAGCGATGTTCTTTGGTTAACATAGAACAAAAAATCAAAAGGGTCAGGTAGATATTGGGTAAGCAAATCAAGATCATAAAGATTTATTGTGATTGGAAATGGATCACTATCTTGTTTTTGTAGGAAGTTATGAACTTGAAATGCGAGGGCAGGATAATTATCTGTAGTTAAGGTTATTATATAAACTTCATTAAGCGATTCTGTCAACTTTATTTCTTTGCCACCTTTTTGCGTGAGAATTGCATCACCTGAAAGCATTTCATTTCTCGCCTTAAGTCCTTGTTCGTATGCATCTTGAACAGCACTTTTGAAATCAGAACCGAGTTTTTCAATACTTCCTTGTCTTGATGGTAGAGTTAACTTTTTTGATTTGGCTTGGATGATAACTGCCTTATTTCCTGCTAAAGCCAGAACATCAATATCTGTATGATATTTACCTTTTTTCTTTATTCCTTCACCTTTCTTTCTATGAACTTGGGCATCCAAAAAGACATTGTCTTCTCCAAATACTTTTTTCAGGAGTCTAAAAGATGCTTCCTCTGTATATTGACCTCTATTAGCTGTTGCAGTGGAAAGAAAGTAGCTTTCATCAGCCTTTTTTATCCAATAGAAAGGACTTTCATCTACTGATCGAGCTAGGTCAAAGCTTATGGGGAGCAAATATGTTGAATTAGTAAGTTTAATTATTGGTTTAACCTCTAATTCATTGAAGTCAGAAATAAGATTAAAACTTTTGTTACATTCACCTGGTATAACCGACAGTTTGTCTAGTGCCTTGTTTTTAGCTTCAGTTATACCGATTATATCTGAGGACTTAAATGAGAAGACGCTTAAAATCCAATCATTAAAATCCTCCGCACTGGTAAGCTTGGGAGCATCCTGATGCTTTTTTTCACTTAACTCTTTTAGATACTTTGAAAGTTCGACTGTGTCTTGAATTGAAAAACCAAATTGTTTTTTTATCCAATCATCATCTTGAGCATACCTAGTAGGCGCAGAGTCCCAATACTGAAAGTCGTAAGCACCTGAATCATCATAAAAAATAGATTCAATGATTGCTTCTGGAGTACTATAAACTCTGTCTTTTGTTGGAGGAATTTCACCAGTCTCATTTTTAGCTTTTAAGGCTGAACTAATCATTGCATCAAAGGCAGTGTGACTGTAATAGTCGTGCATTTGTTGTAGTAGACGATAAGTATCATCTATCTGTTTTTGCACATCTTTCTGAGAAGGGTACACGCCAATTTGAAAGGGCTTTTTTATTAGAAGTCCAAACAGGTATCCAAGTTCTTGATAACTAATACGATCCCACCAGTTTATATCTACATAGCTTTCAATTGGTAGAAATAAGTCATGCAATGAAATTGTTAATAAGGAATACAAATATCCAGACTGATATACCAGGTTCTGGATTTCTTTTACTGTTTCATTCAAATCAGCAATGTTTGGTTTTTTGCTATTTTTAACCATATTTCAGTCCTATTCTATCATGAGAGTTGGTCAAGAGTTTATCTTATAGTCCTTGACAAAGTAATTTTGTTTTGATATTCTAAATTCAGATAAAAAATTTGCTCATATAATAGAGCATTTAAGCAGGCGTAATACAATACGACTCACCAGAAATGGAGGTCGTTTTTTTATGGCCGAAGAAATAAAGAAATCAAGTAATTCATACATAGAAACAGACAAAAGGTTCGCACCATATCTCCTTGCCTCCTCATTTCATGGTTTACTTTCATTCAAAGGTCATTACACACAAAATGGTATTTTACACTGGATTTTTAGCCCCAAAGTTAAGGCATTAAAGCTCATTGAACAATTCCAAGTAAAAACTGATCCTCATATACCCGCTCAAGACATTTTCATAGCTATTGAAACTTTCTGGGAAAAGATTGCTAGTTATAAGAAATTGTCGTAGAGGGCGTACTGTTAGCGTGGTGAGGCGACATTAAATAAAACTTAACAAAGTAACAGCGACCGACCGAAGCGACTGACGGAGATATTTGAAAGCCTTTGACTGCAACAAGATTTGCAGGGCTGACAGCAAGCTGTGTTAGGAAAACTAATACATCTCCAGAGGGAGCGAGGGAGGGAAGGTATTTAGGGGCAGAGGGAAAAGTATGCAAAATCGACAAATCGACACAAAGAAAGCTAAACAAGTACTAATAGATACTGAACTGCATAGATTGCTCAAAATCAAAGCAGCACAGGAAAAAACAACTATTAAAGCCCTCCTAGAGGGAGTCCTGGCAGAGCTTTTAAGTGTTGAGGGAAGGACTACACCCTATTAGCTTATCTAATATGAATAAATGCCAATTTATTAAGCAAAATGGGAAACGATGTGAAGCTTTTGCACTAAAGGATGGACAGTTTTGTTATTTTCACTCTCAAGATATGGTGGAAAAAAGGGAGGAATCAATTAAGCGAGGTGGAGACAGTCCTAAGCGAAGTTATGTGGTTGATGATGAAATTAAACTCGATACTCCTGATAAAGTCAGAGAGCTAATGGAAAGAACAATAAAAAACATGAATCAAAATAAGATCAGTGTCAACATGGCTAATGCCACAGGTTATCTCGCAAACATCTCATTAAAAGCTATTGAACAAGGCGATCTGGAAAGGAGGATTGCAACACTTGAGTATGCATACAAAATCAAAACACAAACTAAATGAGCCATTTGCTAGCCTAAGTCCTCAGGAGGCTTTAAGAGCCTGTCTAAAGGCTAGTTTACAGCATAATGATGAGTTAATTGATGAAATGTTTAGACAGTTTCCAAAGGAGGTAAAAGACAAAGTTAATGCTTACTGGTCATTGATGTTTCAAAAAACCAATTTATACAACAATTACCTTGTCACCAGAGCAAATCTTGCAATTAGTTTCTATAACATACTTTTAGGCAATATCTTCAAGAGTGGAACAGAAGATCGGGAGGAATTTGATACAGATATTGCTAATGAATGGTTTGAGCAAAGCAACAACATAAAAAAACAGATTCAAGAAATTGATGTAGAAACTAAAGGAGCTTTGAAGCTAGAGCATTTTGTTGCTATGGAGGATTTGGCTAGTCATTTTGACTACTGGCTGAGCTTAACTAGGAAAATTGGCAAAGACTTTGGAGCTATACAGAAAGAAAACATATCAGAGGAGGCAAAATAGCTATGGAAGTAATAACAATTACTAGAACAGTTCAAGTAAGGGCGTTTATAATTTCACCAAATAAGGCTCATGTTTTAGTAACCGAAAGTTTTGAAGCACAACAATACCCTGAAAAGAAACAATTATCGCTTGTAATTCAGGAAGCGTTAATCGAGTTTAAGCAGTTATATAAGAATGAATATGGTATCGAGTTAGATGATGCTACTGCTCTGGTGAAGGCAAATCAAATACTTTTGCTAATCAAAGCTGCATATAGGCCAATTAAGAAAAGTGAGGAAAACAAGCTCATTACTAGTTGATTTTGATACAAGGAGTATACATAATTAAAATATGGCATTTCTAGATTACAACCTTCAACAAATACTACAGGAGTCAAAATCTGCTAAATATCTACGTAGGTCATCCACTGATACGGAAGATAAGCAAATGCGTTCTATTGAGGGACAAGATGAGGATTTAGAATCAGATGTTATCCAAAGGTTTAATCTAAAGAACATTTTAAGATTCTCTGAGAGCCAAACTGCTTTTAAGGAAGGACGACCACAATTTAATGAGCTAATTGAACAAATAGAATTAGGTAATGTAAATGTAGTAATCGTATGGCATGCTAACCGCATTGCAAGAAACTATGCAGATGGAGGAAGATTTGTACAACTAATGTCTGATGGTAAGTTAAAAATGGTGGTTACGCCTCATGGAATCTTTGAAAATTCCCCAAGAGATCAAGAATACCTGATGAACGAATTTACTCGTGCCACAAGGGATAGCGGTGACAAAAGTGTAGTTGTTAAACGAGGCAATAAAACAAAATTAAAGAAAGGGTATATTCCAAGTGGTAGACTTGCCGAAGGATTCATACATACAAAAAACGCAAAAGACGAAATGGTAAACAGTGCTGACCCAGATCGTTTACCTTTAATAGTAAAAGCTATAAAACTTATACTTACTCAAACCCATACACCTAGAGAAGCATTAGATATATTAAACAATGATTGGGGTTATAGAACCCATAAGACAAAGCGAACAGGAGACCAACCCTTATCTGATAGTACTTGGTACAAGATTTTGTCCGATCCTAAGTATTATTATGGCGAAATCCACAGGAGCGAAGGAATTTTTACAGCAGCAGATGATTTTCCGAGACCATTTACGCAGGAAGATTACGAAAAGATACAAATTATTCTTGGCAATAAATCGGCAAGGAGGAAAACAAAAAAAGATTGGCCTTATACAGGATTAGGGATCATCTGCGGAGGATGTAATGGAACAATTATTATGGATGAGAAGTGGCAAATTATCTGTTCATTTTGTAAAGTTAAATTTCATAAGGCCAAAGATAGAGATAGATGTCCTAATTGTGAGAATTTAATTGCAGATATGGAGACACCAAAGATTCTACATTACACTTGGTTATATGGAAATCATAAACAATTACCAGATGGCTCAAAATGTACTCAACCTTCACTAGCAATTAAAGATTTTGAACAACAAATTGATAGGTTACTAGCACAATTTTCCATACCTGAAAGTTTTACTAAATGGGCAATAAAGTGGCTACAGAAAGAAAGTGAAAAGGAGGTACAAGACCGAACAATTATCAAAAAAAGTCTCCAAGACCTTGATAATGATATTCAAAAGCAAATAGACAACTTATTGGATTCTTTGCTAAAGGAGTTAATTACTTCAGATCAGTATAAGAATAAACAGGAGTTATTATTACTTGAACAGCAACAAGTGAGAAGGAGGTTGAAGGAAACTGACACTAGGGCAGATATTTGGTTAGAACTTTCAGAAAAGACATTCATATTTGCAGCTTATGCAAGATATTGGTTTGCTAATGGAACTAACCAACAAAAAAAGGAGATATTATCTACCATTGGTTCGAACCTAATGATTAAGGATAAGAATTTAGTGTTGTATCAGCATAAACCATTTACAATCTTAAATGGAATGAAAGAAAAGATTGAGATTTTGCTGGATGTATTCGAACCTGAAGAATTACTTGATATGACAACCTATTTGAATACCTCTACCCCTGTCGTTCCGAGTTTGCTGCGGGACATGGATTCGAACCATGATAGATAGCTCCAAAGGCTATCGTCCTGCCGTTAGACGATCCCGCAATATGAATTTAGCTTTGTAATTTTATCAAAGTGAAAGATTATTTAAAAGCTTTAGGAGATTAATTTGGCTTTTTATCCGAAGCTTTAATAGTTGCTGCGGCCGGGTCGGTTGTGCCGGTGGTGGCCAGGTTATGTACAGCTTCAAGCGGCCTTTGAATAAAATCCTTTCTTATTACCTCAGTTATTGGCTTATTTGCCCTGCTCATCTGTTCCTGGACGGATTGCTCAATATAATTTGTGTCAATCCTTTTTAACATATCCTCCAGCTCCGGATCCGGTTCCTTAATACCCAGTTTTCTACGCATCTCGGCAAGTACCTCCAAAATTTTGGTAATTTCCTCTTCGGCTATTAAATTAACTTTAAGATGGACTTCTTCCCGGATCGAATTAACATATGAGGACCGGTTTTGGGATACAAGAATAAATATAGCCAGAAAAATTGCCTCAAGGGAAACTACCATTGTCAAAAGCCCATAAGGAAAGGGGTCAAAGGCAATGGTTCCGGGTATCCATCCCGTATTAACAGCAATCCATCCGGCAAACAAAACTACATGGAAAAATAAAAAAGAAGTTGATCCGCAAATTGCAGTTAGATCATCTGCTATTTGAGTAAGAAGTGACCTTGATCTTAAGGATTTTGCTTCAAAAGATTTAAAAAGCTTCCGCCTTCTTTCAACAGTAGTTTCTTGCGGTAGATTATTACCGGCTTTGCCGTTTTTTAGTTCATCATTATTTACCATTACCTATTCAGTTTAACAAATATTGTTGATTTGGCAAATCCTAATATTGATTATCAACCTCTGGTTTAATACTATGCAATAAGTTGTGAATGAGTTATTTCATAAGATAGCTGTCAAAGTTTCCCATATAGTTGGTTCTCCTTTGGCTTTTTTTGCAGCAGTTTTAATAATAATTTTCTGGGTACTCTCAGGACCTGTTTTTGGTTTTTCCGATACCTGGCAACTTGTAATAAATACCGCGACAACTATTGTAACTTTTTTAATTGTTTTTTTAATTCAAAACACTCAAAACAGGGATTCAAAAGCGCTCCACTTAAAGCTTGATGAGCTTATCAGAGCCATCAAAGGCGCTAGAAATCAACTAATAGACCTTGAAGATATGAGCGATCAGGAGTTAAAAGATCTTGAGCGACAATTTGAAAAAATCAGGGTTAAAAAAAAGAATAGATAGGATAAAATTACCTGAAGGATCTTTTAACAAGCTTTGCTACATATACAATTTCTCTGACTTCCCCATCTTCACCCTCGATTTCGTTTACTCCGGAAAGACGAGCGTACTCTTGCAGGTAATCCGATAAGGCAGCCTGTGTTTCTTTAATTTGGGATTTAATGGATTTTACTTTAGTATCCAATTCTGCAACTTCAGGTCTTTTTAAGATCTCCTTTTTAGTATTATTTTTAATTTTATTGGCTTCTTTGGATGCTTCCAAGTGCTCCTGGTAAACCGGTTCATTCCCAAAAATATCATCCAACATCTCCTTAAATTTTTTATGTTCCTCCTGAAGTTTGTCTACTGAACTCATGTGAGATTTAATTATACTTTCCATGTTGATTATGATATCGGAGGATGTTTGGGTAGCCGGAGCAGTTTCAGTGATCTCACCTTCAATTACATCATCAGGATCTGGCATAGAAAACTACTATATTTAAAACCGCAATATATTTCAATACTGTAAGTTTTAAATAGACATTGTCATATTAGATTGTGCTTTACAATTGCAATAGGGGTTGATATATTAAAAACAGTGCGCGATTTAATGCGCGATATGTGCGCGATTTATGGTATAATTATGTAACTTCTCACTTCGTTCGAAGAATAATTTTCGAGCATAGCGAGAAATTACCTTAAATATGTTTACGCCGAAATACTCAATTTCACCTGATGTTTTGTCTGCTATTGCTGAGATAGCTGAGATTAAGGTAATAGTAGAGCGCTCAAAAGTACTTCCTTTAAATGAACTACAACTTAAAAGGCAGGCACTAATTAGAATGGTGCATACTTCAACTTCGATTGAAGGGAACAAGCTTCAGGAATACCAAGTGGATAAAGTTTTATCAGGTATGTCTATAAACGCCGACGATAAAAGCATCCTTGAAGTAAAAAATTACCAGAATGCAGTAAAAGAAGTAGAAAGGCTGGCCGAAAAAAAAGCAGAGGTAACCTCAAAAGTAATTCTTAAACTTCATGAAATGGCAATGAATAAACTGCTTGAGGATAAAAAAACCGGAAGGTTTAGACCTGGAGATATATATATTATAGATGAGCTTGGGGATGGAAAGGAAAAATTAAGGTTTAAAGGACCCAATGCTTCTGAGATAGAAAAATTAATAAAGGAACTCTTGACATGGCTTAAGAAGTCCGGTCAAGAAAAACTCCATCCTATCTTAAAAGCTGCAATATTTCATACTCAGTTCGTTCATATTCACCCTTTCTCAGATGGTAATGGAAGGGTAACCCGTCTTCTTACCACATTGATACTCTATTTGGATGGTTGGGACTTTAGAAAAGTGATAGTGTTGGAGGAGTTTTACAATAAAAATAGGCAAGATTATTATAATGCACTGGCTTATGGTTGGGATGAGCAGTATCAGGAAGGGGCGGATTTAACAGACTGGCTGGAATATTTTATTGCCGGGTTTTTAGTAGAAGCAAGAAAAGTTAAGCAGGTTATAACATCTCTTGGGTTTGATAAAGCTGATGTAAAAGAACCTACTTTTCTTGATCCGGATGAAGTAAAAATCATGGATTTTCTGGCATCAAGTTTTAAAATAACCTCTGATGATATTGTAAAGCTTTTACATATTGCTAAAAGAACTGCTCAGCTGAAGCTTAAAAATTTAGTGGAAAAAAGGTTAATTAAACCGGAAGGCCGCGCCCGAGCAACATATTATGTACCAGTAAGTTAGTATTGATCTTCCAGTTTGTTGTTGTAAACTTAGGGTAATGAAACAAAATACTACGGATCAATCAATTAAGGAACTTAGTGTTAGCGTAAAAAATCTCACAATTACAGTTAAAAACCTCGCAGATACAGTCCTAAATCTTTCTGAAACGGTTAAGAATCTTGCGGTCTATACAGTTAAAGGATTTGCCGAAATCAACGAAAGAATAGATAAAATTGAAGAAAATATGGCAACAAAGGATGGTATGGATAAGGTTTATAACCGCTTCGCCAAAACCCCGCTCTCTAAGAGCGGGTGATGTAGGCGAAACAAAGGTTAAAGCTTGCGCGGCTAAATAAGCTGCGAAGCGGTTTAAGCTTAAATAACAGAAAACCGCGAACTCTAAGTCCGCGGAAGCTTATAATTTAGCTGACCAATCCATAAAAGAACTCAAAAAGAAGTAATTGCACAATTCTTTGCGCGATTACTTCGCGATATCTGGGCATAAATCTCCTAAAGGGCAAGGTTGGCAAACATGAGACCTGGCCGGGCAGAATTCCCTGCCATATAAAATTAACATATGAGCAAAATCAATCCACTTTTCCTTTGGAACAATCTCCATTAAATCTTTTTCAATTTTTACCGGGTCTTTTTTATCGGTTAACCCTAGTCTTTGTGAGAGTCTTATTACGTGCGTATCTACCACAATCCCCTCGGCTTTTTTAAAAGCATTTCCCAAAACTACATTGGCGGTTTTTCTGGCAACCCCCGGCAAAGCATCCAAATCTTCCATATTATCTGGAACTTTTCCTCCGTATTTTTTATCTATAATTTTGCAAGAGGCAATAATATTTTTAGCTTTATTTTGATAAAAATTGACTTTAGAAATCAGCCCAGTAAGCTCTTCTATAGCTCCATTAGCATAATCTTTGGCTTTTTTGTACTTTTTAAATAAAACTGGAGTTATGGAGTTGACCAATTTATCGGTAGTTTGAGCAGATAAAATAGCAGCAATCAAAAGCTCTAAGGGGTTTGCGTAATTTAAAGCAGTTTTGGGATTTGGGTATACAGCGAATAATCTGTCCAGTATTTTTTTGATCTTTTCTCTTTTATCCATTTCACAGTTGATTTTAGCATATAGTTTATGTACTATTATGGCAGTGTTAGTAAGTGTTTTCCTAGTACTTTTCTAGTTACTAGTAACAGTTTCACTAGCGACTAGAAAAGAGGTGATTACTATTAAAAAAATATTCGTAGGCTCCCTTCCTTGGGCTGTTGATGATCAACGCTTAAATGAGATGTTTTCCCAATATGGTACGGTAATTTCTGCAGTTGTTTTGAAAGATAAAATGACAGGTAGATCTAGAGGTTTCGGGTTTGTTGAATTTCAGGAAGATTCTGCTGCTGATGAGGCAGTTAAACAGATGAATGGTGCAGATGTAGAAGGAAGAAAATTGGTTGTTAACGAAGCTAGACCAAGGGAAGATAGATAAAATTGAGCTTCAAGCTTAATTTTAATAAACAGGCAGCCTAAAAACTGCCTGTTTTTAAATGTAGGGTGGTATTTTTATTGTGCTGGTGGTGGGAGTCGAACCCACACAGGCAAAAGCCCACACGCTCTTAAGGCGCGCGTGTATACCATTCCACCACACCAGCAGGTCGGGATATTGTATCAAATGCGCAATTTAAAGAAAATGTTTTAATCTACCGATTAAGTTTCAAATTCATTTTTCAGAAGCATGATGTTTCTTATATAAATTAAAGTGTTTAAGATAGATGCAGTGATAAAGACTATATCCTGTCTTTTTATTGAGTAAATCAGGATTAGAAATGAACCAATGATACTAAGATACCAAAATCCTTTTGGTATGACACTTTTTTTCTGTTTTTCCGAAACTATCCACTGATAGAAAAATCTTAAGAAAAAAATAAACTGGGCGAGAAATCCAAACAAAATCCAGGGGTCAAGCAGTATTTTTAGTAAGTTTTCAGTCATTTGGAAATCTTTTTGAGGTTAAAATCCGACGCTTCTCTGTTGGAATTTAAAGTAATCAACTCACCAACTAACCCAAATACTCCAATTTGTACACCCATTATCATTAACATGACTGAGAAAAGAAGCAGTGGTCTGGTGCCAATACTTTCCCCCAAAATAAATTTAACATAAGTTAAATAAACAGCGATAGCAACCCCTATCATCAAAAACAGTAACCCAATATAACCAAAAAGATGAAGGGGTCTACTCCTAAATTTGGTGATTAAAACAGCAGTAAGTAAATCCAAAAATCCGTGGATAAACCTGACCAGGCCAAATTTGCTTTTTCCGTATTTCCTTTTTCTGTGACTTACGGCAATTTCGGTGACCCTAAAACCGTTAAATGAGGCAAATGCCGGAATGTATCTGTGCAGCTCACCGTAAATATTTATGGTATCCAACACCTCAGCCCGGTAAGCCTTAAACCCGGAATTCATATCATGAAGGCTTAGATTAAATGTTTTCCCGACTATGAAGTTAAAAAATTTGGAGCTGATGTTTTTTAGGGAAGAGTCTTTTCTGTTTTTTTTCCATCCAGAAACAAGATCAAAACCTTCATCAAGCTTACTTAAAAACCTTTGTATCTCTTTTGGATCATCCTGCAAATCCGCATCCAGGGTTATGATTCGTTTTCCGCTGGCGATTTTAAATCCTAACGACAAAGCGGTACTTTTTCCTTGGTTGGTTCTTAGTTGAGCATACTTAATGTGATTATTGTTTTTTTGATGAAGCTTTTCGATGACATTTTGGGATGCATCTGTGCTGCCATCGTTTATGAAGATGGTTTCAAAGCTTAGTACACCTAATTTTTTAAGCTCTATTCTTATCTCGTTGTAGAGCTCCTTAAGACTTTCTTCCTCATTAAATAAGGGAATGATTATGGAAAGATCGAGATTTTTTTTCCTACTGCTTAAAGTTGGTTCTTTCATATAGGTAAAACTTTCCGGTTTGGTTTATTAGTTTATGGTTATCTGAGCTTTGAAGAATTTTAACCAATTTTTCTTCAAATTCAAGTTTTTTGATTCCAAAATAAACTCTTTCTTCAGTTAAAATAGCGACGAAACTTGCAGATTCCGTACCATTAGGCAGGTTGTGGGCATACTTTCTATGGGTAATGTGTGGCCTAATATTTCCGGATGCGGCAACTACTGCATCCTCTGGAATCTTTTGCAGTACACTTTCAAATTCAATATCCTCTTTTGAAACTTTGTAAGTTTGAGGCCAGGAAGCTTTAGAATACGGCAACGGACCCAAACTTATGTTTGTCTTAATGGCAAAAAATAGAATCACTAACAAGACTAAATATTGAACTTTTTGAATTACCTGGATGCTTAAACCCCTGTTTTTTAAATAAGCCCTCAAGTACTTTAAACCAAAAATTGTCGAAATTATTAAAGCCGGTACAATTCCACTATCATAGTGAAAGGTAAGCATTCTCATAAAAGAGCTTTTGCTTAAAATGTTTATCAAAAATTCGGGGAGTGATAGAAGTAGCCATGGAAGACCCAGTAAAGGTATAAATCCAAAAGGCTTTATCAGATCAATTAAATACCAAAGGGAACTCGCCGAAAATACCCGCCCTGGCTGAAATAAACTTAAGCCCCAATGGGACCCTTTTAAACTAAAATATGGCATTACCACAAAGACCATGGTAATAAACCAAAACAATCCAATTAAAGATGTAGTAAAACCGATTCTTCTTTCCTTAAAAACAAACCCAACCGCAAGTCCCAACATAAATACTAAAGAAGACACCTCTTCTTTAGTGGTCAGTGCCAGCAAGACAAACAGCCAGTATATGGGCCATTTTTTAATGTATCCAAAGAAAAAAGCGGATAATAAAAAAGGCATTGCTAAAGAAACTCCGTGGAAGTCAAAGATATTGGTCCACTGGACTCCGGGATTTAGAAGATAAGCTAAGGCTATAGACAAGCCTGCTATCCTGCTGTTTAAAACTTTGTTTGCCAGAAAATAAATTGGGACCGCAGCAAGACCAATACCTAATGTTTGAGCAATTAAGAGCATCCGGACATCATTCCAGATTAAATAAAGCGGTGAGAGTAAAATTAGGATTATATCCCCGTGAATTGCAAAGCGAGATAAAATCTGCCCGTACTCGGTTAAAGAGAAGAAATTACCATAAAGTGTATTCCAAACTGTTTGATCCATATTCCCCAGATCAAAGGTTGAATAAAAAGCATTATGGCGTAGAATAGAAAAAGCACTCAAAGTAATAATGTAAATTGCAACTATTAGAGATAAAATTAAAAGATCCCATTTCAAAGCTATTTTTTTCATTAACTCAAATTCTAACTCATTTAAATTAAAATTAGCATCAGTATAAATTTAACAAAATTTATTTAAAATGTTAGAAAAAAGTTTGT
>CAYMTV010000013.1:0-25114 GCA_964393525.1 uncultured Gammaproteobacteria bacterium
TGTAGCAGCAGCTGTTGAGATTCTGTATTTAAAATCCATTTATCCTCACCCCCTTTGCACTAAGAAGATACTTGGACAAAAAATACTATATACAAAAGATCAATCTTTAGCCATAAAGCTGTAAGTATTCTGTAAAAAAATATCGCCCGGACTCTTGCCGGACGATATTTTCAGCAATGCACAAACCACCTAATCTTAAGGTGTTACATTCAGATTATTTGAACCTCCGCCAACCGTAACATTAGTGGTTGAGTTTGAATTACCCGCTGTTACGTTTGTCGTACCATTATTGTTATTATTGGCCCTATTAAAGCCAGTCCTTGCCCAAGAGAAAACAATACCACCTACGCCAAGATTGTTAGTCTGGTTTTTGTTCTTATTTCCAGCATTCTTAGTCACATTGGCGTTATTAGTTGAGTTCTGGCCATTTCCTGAGATAGTGACATTGGTTGTGGTATTGTTGCAGCCGCAACCATTGACTGTAGCATTATTGCTTCCGCCTCCAATGTTAACGGTTGTATTAGCCGTTGCGTTACCGGTCTTTATTGTCACATTACCACCATTATTACTATTTGCAGTATTGTTGCCGGTACCTGCAACTGAAAATACAGTTAACGAAACATTGCTATTGTTGGTTTGGTTAACTGAGGCATTGCCACCGTTTATGGTGACATTGGCGTTATTAGTTGAGTTCTGGCCATTTCCTGAAATAGTGACATTGGTATTTGCAAAAGCTGCCGGAGCCAACAATCCAAAAACTAATGTGGCTGTAGCAGCAGCTGTTGAGATTCTGTATTTAAAATCCATTTATCCTCACCCCCTTCCTTTTTTTGAGTTTACGAGCAGGCGTTAAAAAACCGACGCTAAAAGAATACGTCGGCTGTAGTAAAAAAATGTAAAATTTAGGACAGACGGCAGGGTCATAGGGAAATACTATTGGGCAGAGATAGTATGCAAAAATACTAAACAAAGAATGGTAACTTCGTCAATTGGGTCAAACTATAGATCTTTTAGATAAAATATAATCAAAGTATAAAAGGCAGTTTAAAAAATTTCAAAAAATGGTACACTACTTTTACTAAAATGCAGAGCAGAATCTTCAACTTTTTTGGAAAATTTTTATTGCCCATCTTGCCGTTTATATTGGTTTTTATAGCTGCTATCTATCAGCCCAATGATTTGGATTTGGGCTGGCACTTAAAGTATGGTGAATACTTTTTTCAACACGGCACCATCTTAAAAGACAATATTTTCTCAACTGATATGACGGATTATAAGTGGCCCAATACTGACTGGGCAACGGACTTAATTACTTATGCAATTTTTTCCAAATTTGGATTCCTGGGACTATCATTTACCGGCGCTTTGGTTATCACTTTAACATTTCTTTTTTTCTCCCTGGCTTTTAAATTAAGTTTTTGGCAAAAAGCTTTGATTTTTCCCATACTTTTAGTACTGGAAAAAACTTTTAATTTAGTTTCATTTAGGGGACAGCTTTTGTCAGTGATGTTTTTGGGGGTAATGGTTTATTTAATTACTCTTTTTGAGTCTGGAAAAAGGAAAGCCTTGTTTTTACTGCCAGCGCTTTTTTTAATTTGGGGCAATATCAATGGACAATTTGCCCTGGGGCTTGGGGTTTTGGGGATTTGGGCTTTTTCTCACCTTTTAAAGGTTTTTGTTGAAAAAGAAAGGAGGTTTTCCTCCATTATCGGTGACATAAAATTTTTAAGTTTGGTAGTTGTTGCGACTTTAATTGCCACTTTAATTAACCCGTTTGGGACAGAAATTTATCGAATCATTATTGTCCATTTCGGCGACCCGCAGCTTAAGTTTATCGCAGAGTATTTGCCGTTTTTGGAAAACAGCCCGGAGTGGTGGAGTCACATAGTTGTTGGGATTTTAATCGGCTTTGGCGGGTTGTTTTTATACTTTTCAGACAAGATTAAAGACTATATCAGTCACTTACCCGGAGTAGTAGTTTTATACGGGATTTCCTTTTTTGTCAAAAGGTATGTCTGGTCACTCTACTACTTAACAATTCCTTTTTTAAAGCCGGTGGCGGATTTTATTAAACCGGACAGTGAAAAGGTGACCAAAATTGTGGCAAGTTTCATAATTTTAATAGCCCTTGGGCTCACTGTTTTAATAAAAGACCCGGCTTGGGTTTTTGCCAATATGAACTGGGATAATTATTGCCGGATTTACATTGGCTGCTCCAAAGATTCGGCGGAGTTTATTTTAAAAAATAATTTACACAAAGAAAAGTTGATGACCTTTTATGGTTGGGGAGGGTGGCTGATTTGGCGGTATCCGGAGATTAAGCCTAGTATTGATGGAAGGATGCACCTTTGGAAGGATAAAAAAGGCTACAGTGCTTTTGAGTATTATTACCCGTTTGAACAAAACGTAGCTGACGTTGATTCCAGTAGGTACGATGTGGTGTTTATGACCCCGTCAAAGCCGGTTTACCAAAGGCTGGAAGAACTGGTTGCGCAAGGCAGGTGGAAAAAAGTTTATCAGGATGAAACTTCAGGGATTTTTGTCCGGATAAAAAAAGGCAATGTTTGACAAAAAGTTTTTTAATTATTTTCTAATCTTCCTTGCCCTAAACTTATTATTATATCTATTTATCTATTTCTTCCACGGGTTCTACCCTTTCCACGAAGGAAACTATATTTATAATGCCCATCATTTTTTAGAAGACCCAAGAATTAAAGGAGGGGAATTTAACTTCTTAAGAGCTTTAGGGCAATATGATGCCCAGTGGTACTTAAAGATTGCTTCCGACGGGTATCCAAAAAATCCCAGTAATGTAAATATAGAAGATAAATCCGCTATGGATGGGCTAACTTATGCCTTTTTTCCACTTTACCCTTTAACAATCGCCTTAGTTAATTTTTTTGTAAATGACATTGAAGGATCTGCATTTATCCTGTCAAATTTTTTGTTAATGATAAATTTTATCAGTTTATATTATGTTGTAACTAAGCTTTATGATAGGGAAGTTGCCTATAAAACCTGTTTTTTATTATTCTTTTTTCCTTTTAGTATTTTTTATAGAAGCTATTTTACCGAAGGACTCTTTCTATTGTTTTTTATTTGGTTTGCCTATTTCTTTATCAAAGCCAAATACTTCTATGCAGCTGTTCTTTTAGGATTTGCCAATGTTACACGACCAAACGGTTTATTTCTAAATCTGCCTTTTCTTTATTTTCTTATAAAAGATCTCAAAGGTTATAAAAATTATCTGGTAAAATTGTTTCCGTTTTCCTTTCTTATTATATTGCCACTAATAATTTGGATTTACTTAAACTTTATAAATACCGATAATCCTTTATATTTTTACTCTGTTCAGGGCAGCTGGTTTTATTCGGAAAGCCCATTTGTTCCATTGATGACCAATTTCGAGAGGCTGGTTAACTTTGACAAATTATATTTTCACCTATTCCATTTATCAAAATTGGATTATTTTATGGTTTTTACAAGTTTTATTATCTTATTGATTAGTAGAAAAGTCTTAGGGTTTAAGCTCTGGTCGTTAAGTTTGGTCCTATCCGTTTTTCCACTCTTGATAAAAGATACTATGTCCTATTCAAGATATATTATTGTAGTTTTTCCGTTTTTTATTTATCTGGCCAAAAAATTAAATGATATTGGGTATGGCATTATATTTGGGATTTTCTCCACTCTTTTATTTTTGGTTTCCTTACTTTTTGTAAACTGGTATTGGATAGGTTAATCCGGGCAGCAAATCAAACTTCGGGGGTTTGATGTTATTTCTCTATTGACAATTAGGCTAAATTGTATTAAATTTAAGTTAATTCTGTTAAATATTATATTAAATCTTTCATGGTTAACGATAATTTAATAAACAATCACTTAAAAAACTTCTTAGAAATCCCTTACGATCAGCTTGAAGAACTAAACCTTACCGCCAAAGTTAAAGGCGAAACCTTATCCGAAAAAGCCCTCCAGGAAGAATACACCGCTTACCTTAAGAAAGAAAAGCGGATTAAAGCTGTAACCATATGTTTTACCGATATTGAAGGCAGGCTGCATATGTTAGATTATGATAAGAAGTTTTTGCTTGAGTCTTTAAGCAATCTGACTTTTGACGGATCTTCTATCCGAGGTTTTACAGCCCAGGCTGAATCAGACTTAAGGCTTGAGATTGACTGGACCAGTATCAGATACCTTCCGGCAGATGTTTTTGGACCGGGCAAAGTGATATTTTTTGGTCATGTTTTAAACCGGGACAGATCCGCCTATCCCTCGGATTTCAGAGGACAGCTAAGACTTTTAAGCCAGGAAATAAAGAAAAAACAGGGTTTAACAGCCTATGCTTCAGCCGAGATTGAAGGATTTCTGGTTGCGGAACCAAATGCCGAACAAGGTTATCACCTAAACGGCGGATTAAAGCTGATATCATCCGGCGGCTATTTCCACTCCCTGCCTTTGGATAAGCTGAGGATGTTTATTGACCGCTCCGCCGAAGCCCAAAGAGCCATGGGCTTCAGAAATGAGAAAGATCACCCGGAAGTTGCCCCCTCACAATTTGAGATGAACTTTGCCTACTCCGAAGTAATCCGTGCTGCAGATAATATCCAGCTTTATAAATTGGTTTGCAGACAGGTTGCCAGAAATTTGGAAATGACTGCCTGCTTTTTGCCAAAACCATTTATGGGAATTAATGGCTCGGGGATGCACACCAATTTTTCCCTGGGCAAAAACGGCAAAAATATCTTTTATGAACCAAAAGGTGAGGAAGGGCTTTCTAAAATTGCTTGGGATTTTATCCTAAGGCTTTTAAATCACGCGCCGGAGATTTGCCTGGTTTTAAATTCATCGGTTAATGCCTACCGAAGGCTTGACCCTCACTTTGAAGCGCCCAACCAGATTAAGGTTTCACCAATTGATAGGGGATCAATGATTAGGATTCCGGTTGGCAATGAGAAAACCTCAAGGATTGAACTTCGAAGCGTTGCCCCGGATGCCAATCCTTACCTTGTCTTATACACCATGATCCGAACCGGTTTGGAAGGACAAAAGCTTAAGCGGGCTGAGGAAAAAAGGGAGAGGGCCAGGTTTTTACCGGACAATATCAATGATGCCATAAGGCTGTTTAAAACCAGTGATTTTATGACCACAATTTTGGGTGAGGATAATAAAGAAAAGTTTGCTGCCTACAAGCAGGCTGCTGCGGATAGAAGCCCCAAGGCTTTAGGTACTACAGTCAAGAATTCAGAAATTATCTATCACCACGAAGTGACTAATCAAATACTTTGGAACCAGTTTTAAATTAGAGTCAAGAGTCTAGAGTCAAGAGTCTAGACTTAAGACAGAAAGAAAATACTAGTCCCTAGACTCTAGCGACTAGGCTCTGAAAATGGCTTTCTTAAAACCAAACTTACTACTGCACTCAATAGGTCTTCTGATACTTGGGGTTTTTATGGGTTTAATATCAATGGGTTTTGGCGGGGCTTCAGCCGGAAGTTTTGACCCCAAATCAATTGACAGCGGAGATACGGCCTGGATGCTTGTTGCAGCAGCCTTAGTTATGGTAATGACTCCGGCGGTTGGGTTTTTCTATGCTGGTATGGTCAGAAGCAAGAATGTTGTCAGTGTATTAAAGCAGTCAATGGTCATACTTTCTTTAGTGACTTTGCAGTGGGTAATTTTGGGCTATAGTTTGGTTTTTGGCAAAGATATAAATGGGATTATCGGGGACTTAAGTTTTCTGGGGCTTCGGGGAGTCGGATTTGCGCCAAACGCCGATTATGCGGCAACCATCCCACATCTCGTGTTTATGATCTATCAGGGGATGTTTGCAATTATTACCCCGGCCTTGATAATCGGAGCTTTTGTAGAGCGGATCCGCTTTAAGACACTGGTTATCTTTACGCTTGCCTGGACAACACTGGTATATGATCCGATTGCCCACTGGGTTTGGGGAGTAGGAGGATTTTTGAGAAACCAGGGAGCACTTGATTTTGCAGGCGGGACAGTTGTTCATATCTCTGCAGGCTTCTCAGCGATTGCTGCAGCCTGGTTGATCGGCAGAAGAGAAGATCACAAAACCGCCCATCCGGCAACATCTGCCAATAATGTGCCATTTGTTATACTGGGAGCAGCTTTACTTTGGTTTGGCTGGTTTGGTTTTAACGCGGGAAGCGCCCTTGCATCCGGCGCTTTAGCAGCCAATGCTTTTGTAGTCACGCACATTGCCTCTGCTGCCGCAGCCTTAACCTGGATGACACTTTCCTGGTCTCAAAACAAAAAACCTTCGGCAATGGGGACTGTGACAGGTGCGGTCTGCGGACTGGTGGCGATTACTCCTGCCTCAGGTTTTGTCGGTCCGGTTGCGGCAGTCGCCATTGGAATTATTGCCGGAGTCATAACTTATCTATCACTCTACTTAAGAAGCACAAAAACCGCAATTGATGATACTTTGGATGTTTGGGCTGCGCACGGTATGGGTGGAGTGACAGGAGCACTACTCACAGGTATCTTTGCTGAAAAGGTTATTAACCCTGCAGGCAACAATGGATTGCTGTTTGGAAACCCTGCTCAGTTGGGAGTTCAGTTAACTGCGGTTTTGGTTACCGCAGCTTATGCTTTTGTTACAACTTTTATAATCCTCAAATTAATTAACTTTATTTCCGGGCTGCGGGTTACAAAGTCCGAGGAAAAGGAAGGGTTAGATCTGGCAGTGCACGGCGAGGCCGGTTACAGGCTCTAATCCCGAGAGAGTCAAAAAAAGACACACTTGTTCTTCAAAGTTTCAGATAATATACTTACAAGGTAAATTTCTCCAAATGACTAAAAATTTAGAAAAGCTAGGCAAACTTATTCGCTATTATATCCTAATGTCTTCAACCAAAGCCGGTTCCGGTCATCCTTCCTCATCGCTTTCTGCAACAGATCTAATGACAGGACTTTTTTTTGGCGGATTTTTCCGGTTTGATTTAAAAAATCCGAGACTCAAAAATAATGACCGGTTGATCTTTTCCAAAGGTCACGCCTCACCTTTGTTTTATTCACTTTATGCTGCGGCAGGCGCAGTCTCAGAAAATGAACTTACAACTCTAAGAAAATTCGGCTCAAAGCTTGAGGGACACCCGACAATGGAGTTTGTCTATACTGAGGCTGCAACTGGCTCTTTGGGGCAAGGTTTATCGATTGGAGTGGGGATGGCGCTGAATGCAAAATATGTTGATAAGCTGCCCTACAGAACTTATGTCTTATTGGGGGACTCTGAGATGGCAGAGGGCCAAGTCTGGGAAGCTATGGAAATAGCCAGCTTTTACAAGTTAGATAATTTAGTGGGTATTTTAGATGTCAATAAGCTTGGGCAAAGAGGGGAAACTATGTATGGATACAATTTGGAAGTCTATCAAAAGAGGGCTGAATCTTTTGGCTGGGAAACAATAGTTATTGATGGACATAACTTAAAGGAAATAGTTAAAGCTTTTGAAAAATCTACGGTAGTAAAGGATAAACCGGTAATAATAATTGCCAAAACAATTAAAGGCAAAGGAGTATCACTACTTGAGGGGGTAGATGGCTGGCACGGGAAAGCACTTTCTCCTGATGAGTTTGAAAAAGCGTTGAAAGAGTTGGGAGAGGTTGATAAAAGTTTAACAGGGGGGTTAGCAAAACCTGAAAAAGCCAAAACTCAAAATTCAAAAGTCAAAAATACAAGTCAAAAGTTAGAAGTGGGATATAAAAAAGGTGAGATGGTGGCAACCCGCAAGGCTTATGGTAATGCACTTGTGAGAATTTATCCCGAAAATCCGGATATGGTGGTTTTGGATGCAGAGGTTTCCAACTCAACTTACTCTGATATATTTAAGAAAGCTTATCCGGAAAGGTTTTTTGAGATGTATATTGCAGAGCAAAACATGGTTGGGGTCTCACTTGGGCTTTCCAGGCGGGGAAAAATCCCTTTTATCTCAACTTTTGCCGCATTTTTTACCAGGGCATTTGATCAGATCAGAATGAGCCAGTACTCGGATGGCAACATTAAGTTTTGCGGCTCGCACGCCGGTGTTTCCATCGGTGATGATGGATCATCTCAGATGGGGCTTGAGGATATCGCGCTTTTTAGGACGCTTTTAAATGGGGTAGTTTTATACCCTTCGGATGCGGTTTCAGCCGATAAATTAGTAGAGCAGGCAGCAATTCATAAAGGAAATGTCTATATAAGGACTACAAGAGCTGAGACTCCCATAATTTATGATAATGACGAAAAATTCATTATTGGCGGATCTAAAATATTGAGACAAAATCATAACGATCGTGTAACAATTGTCTCAGCGGGGATCACCCTGCACGAAGCTTTAAAAGCATATGAGGAACTGCAAAAAGAAAAAATAAATATTCGAGTTATCGATCTTTATTCTATTAAACCAATTGACGCAAAGAATCTTGAGAAAGCAGCGAAGGAGACCAAAGCAATAATTACGGTTGAGGATCATTTTGAGGCGGGAGGGATTGGTGAAGCGGTTAAGGGCGCTCTGGCAGGCAGCGGAGAAAAGGTTTACTCACTTTTTGTTTCCAAAATGCCAAAGAGTGGAAAGCCCCAGGAACTTTTGGAATATGAAGGAATTGACAGCAAAGCTATAATAGCTAAGGTGAAGGAGGTCCTAAGTGAGATCACAAAACCTTAAAAGTAAAATATTCTTAGATGGGGGAGACCCTAATGAAACTAGAGAGATTTTGGATCTTTTGGGGTTTTTGGATGGGCAAACTACCAACCCAACTTTAATTTCCAAAAATCCGGAAGCGGCTGAGCGGTTGTCGGAGGGTCAAAAATTCTCAAAAGAGGAAATTTTTGATTTTTATAAAGGGGTAGTTTCTGATGTTTCCAATTTAATTCCTAAAGGCTCTGTTTCTATTGAGGTTTACGCAGATGCAAATACCAAGGCTGAAGAGATGATTGAACAGGGTAGGGAATTTTACACCTGGATTCCCAATGCTCATATTAAGTTTCCTACCACTAAAGAAGGCCTGAAAGCTGCAGAACAAGCTGTCAAAGATGGAATAAGGGTTAATATGACTTTATGTTTTACTCAAGAACAAGCAGCTGCAGTTTATGCTGCCACCCTTCGATTCGCTGACGCTCGCTCAGGGCAAGCCTCCCAAGAAGGGTTTAAAAATGTTTTTGTCTCCCCTTTTATAGGCAGGCTGGATGATCGGGGAGAAAACGGGATGGATGTAATTAAAAATATTATAGAAATGTATGAGTCAGGGGATGGTCATGTGGCAGTTTTAACAGCCTCTGTTAGGAATTTAGATCATTTAATGCAGGCAATAAAGCTTGAGTCAGATATTATTACTGTACCTTTTAAGATCTTAAAAGAATGGGGTGAAAAAGGTATGCCAATGCCGGGTAAAGATTATATATATAACGCACGGGAACTTACGCCCATTGAATACAAAGAGCTGGATTTAAACAAACCATGGCAGGAATTTGATATATATCATGAATTAACAGATAAAGGTATAGAAAAATTCAGTGCTGACTGGAACTCCCTATTAAGGTAGATTTAAGGTAATTGTTTTAAAGCCCCATTTTTCAACATCAATATTATACTGGTTATGCGATAAAAGTGGTCCGCGGGTGGTTTTATCTTTTGGTTTTGGAAGCTCCAGTTGATGTTCAAGCCTGTTTAAAAGCTCCTTCATCAACCATTTGGGGATTAAATCCCGTTCTGAAGGATAAACAAAGCGGAAGTTTAGAAAGTGCACCAGTAAAAGTTCCCAATGAGCCTCCATCCTGTTTAAAAGCCTTTTCCAGTCCAACTCCTTACCTTTTTTTAAAATTAAATGATTAATATCTGCGCCATCATACCTGTCCCTGGCCATAATATAAGCCCTGCACCAGATCATCTCCTCGGGTGGGATTAACCTGACTTTAGTCCCCAAAATTGTTACTTGAGGCGCTCCAACAAACCATGAGTCATCAACATACCAGATTCCGCTTGGTGTGGCAAAAATGATATCAACATACAAGTTATACATAAATGCTTTGGCGATCCACCTACTGTCATGCATCCTGGATTTAAATCCTTCTTCTTCCAATGCCTTAAGGAGCCTTGGAAAATCACCCGCCTTGCAAAAAATATCCATATCCTTTGTTTCGCGCTTAATCCCGGTGTATTTTCTGTAAGCGAAAGTTCCGCCTACCAGAAAATGAATACCTGTTTTGGAAAGTTTTTTTAATACGTTCGCATAAACATCATCCGCCTGGCTTTTGGCTGCTTGGTTCATTAAGCAAAGGGTAGTTTATTGCAGTGATAGGAAATTAAACGGAAGGTAAGAAAAGCGTAATACAAAAAAAATATTTCCTTAGCTAATTTTTAACTTCAGAGCTCAGTTTTTTTAGATCAGCAATGATAATTTTATGATTGTTATATTTTATGAGTCCTTTTTTAATCAATTTTTCCATCTCAATGCTGGTTCTTTCGCGGGAAAGCCCGGCTAAACCGGCTATCTCATGATGGGTAAATTTGCTGGTTAAGGTAATTTTTTCTTGACTTTTTTCACCAAAATGCCTTGCCAAAAATAAAAGCATGGAGACCACCCTCTGATAGGCACTACCAAAAGAGGTAATCTCAATTCTCCTGGATAGACCTTCAAGGCCTGAAATAACCCTTCTGGTAAATGAAAACAGGCTGTCAGGATGTAATTTAAGAAATTGGATAAACTTTTCTTTCGGAGAAATAGCAATTTCTATAGCTGTTACAGCCTGGAAGTAATGTTTGTTTTCCGAGCCGTTAAGTGCCCAAAACATTGGAAAATGGGCATTTGGTGAATAAATATGCAGTGTTAGTTCCACCCCTTCATCGGATATTGTAAACTGCCTGACATAGCCATCTTTTAAATAAATGACTCCCGGAGGTAGCTCTTCCGGGTTTAAAAGCACCGCCCCTTTCGGGTATTTCTTTGAAGGGAACTTAGAAAAAAATTCTCCAATATTTTTATCCAACTTTGGCATAGGCCAAAGGATAGCAATTTTTACTTCTCGCTTCAACTTTTTTGGTAATTTTGGTTACGGAAACAGCTCCTTAGGTAATGTTATGGTTTTGGCGAAATGATTTACAAATTCAGCCTGAAAGGGATAGATAATTTAAGTACACCTCTCTATAAGCAAGTCGACCCCTATCTTAATAAGATCAACAGGTATTTGCCCCAGCTGGCAGATGATCCACCCTACTTAAACATTGTTATGAAAAAAGGAACTGATAAGCTTTTACCAATTAAAGGAACTCTATCATTAAAAATGCCGGGAAAAGTCCTGATTGTAAGCTTAAGTGCCGGGTCAATAGAGAGCTTACTTAAAAATGGATTCGAGCGTTTGATCAGGGGTCTTAAAGAAAGAGGAAAATTGTGATTAAAATTACAGAACTGGACTTAAAATTTTGGTAATTTAATTTTACGATGGGGTAGGTCCAAAATTGGTCTGCCGGGGAGTGGAGGGAAAGATTTCAAACCCAACGTCGTTTCTGGATTTTCCCGAGCTTTCTAGCCCTACCCCATCAGGCGGCAGATACAGTTAATATTCTTCTTCGACAATCGTAAAAATCAACAACACTAAACTGTAAATGTCAAGACTTCAAAAACGGTAGCTTCTATTTTAAAATCCAAAGTCTATGCCCGATACAAAGTTTCACTTTGAAGATATAAAGATTGGAAATGGTGAAGAGGTCAAAAGCGGCGATTACATTCGAATTCACTATAAAGGTACTCTGGAGAATGGAACGGAATTTGACAGTTCCTACAAAAGGGGAGAGCCTTTCAAATGCAGGATAGGCGCTGGGGAAGTGATAGAAGGTTGGGATATGGGGGTTTTAGGAATGAAGCTTGGCGGCAAAAGAAAACTGATAGTACCTCCCAAGCTTGCTTACCAGGATCAGGAGATTGGTGATATTCCACCAAATTCAACCTTAATATTTGAAGTGGAACTTATTGGTATAGATTAGGTAAGTGCTTTCTTAAGTTGAAGTAAATTATTAAAATATTCAAATGCCGCCAAGAATCCTGTCTTTGTTGTTTATTCTAATTCTTTTACTGATAAGTTCCCTTTTACTTATGAACACAAATAACCCCTTTAAGAAAAAAGCCGCTGAGATCAGAAAGACTCTGACCGATGAATTTGATTACAATCTTGAGTTTGGAGGAGAAGCTTTGCAGGAAGCTCCCCATCCCTTAAGCATCGAGGCAATGCGTCAGGGTCAATACCCCGGCTCGGACCTGCGTATTGAGCAGACACTTGATCCGGGGTCAAATTACGAAAGATACATAGTTTCCTACAAATCAGAAGGGGCAAAAATCTATGGTTTACTGACTGTACCTAATGGAGTAAATCCGCCAGCCGGCGGATGGCCGGTGATTATTTTTAACCATGGATATATACCTCCTAAAGAATACCGGACCTTAGAAAGGTATGTAGCATACGTTGACGGCTTTGCCGCAAGCGGCTATATTGTTTTGAAACCGGATTATCGGGGGCATGGAGACTCGGAAGGTAATGCTAGCGGAGGATACGGGTCTAATGCTTATACTGTTGATATATTGAATGCTGTTTCCTCCATAAAAAAATTCAAGGATGCAGATCCAGAAAAAATTGGGATGTGGGGTCATTCAATGGGCGGGTTTATTACCTTAAGGAATATGGTAGTTAGTAAAGATATTAAAGCCGGAGTGATCTGGGCCGGGGTTGTTGCCTCATACCCTGACCTTTTAAATAATTGGAGGAGGGGATCTTTTACTCCTCCACCGGGTGTTTCTACCGGTGCTAGGAGATGGAGAATGGAGTTGACAGAAAAGTACGGGACCCCGGAAAAAAACCCGCAGTTTTGGAATTCAATTTCGGCTAATTCTTTTTTGGCAGATATCTCAGGGCCACTACAACTACATCATGGAACATCCGATGAATCTGTACCTGTGAAATTCTCGCAAAAACTTAATGATCAAATGAAGGCTGCCAAAGAGCAGGTGGAATTATTTACTTATCCGGGGGATGATCATAACTTATCAGCTAATTTTTCCACTGCCATGCAAAGATCTATTGAATTTTTTGATAAATATTTAAAATAGTTTTCTTGGGAGGAGGTGAGAAGTTTGAATAATAAATACATTTTAGCTGTCATTTTGGTTTTAGTGCTTATCGGGGGCTTTTGGTTTATCAACAGCCGGAATCAGGCTGCCCCGATTTCCAGTCCGTCGGTAGACACTACCAGTGATGACTCGGCTACAAGTGAAAGCCCTTCTCCTGCATCCGAGGCCAAAGGGGAAGTTAAAGAGATAATGGTTGAAAATAAGGGTTTAACTTTTATCCCCCCGGAAATTAAAGTAAAAAAGGGTGATAAGGTTAAACTTACCTTTAAAGTTACCATAGATAGCCATGACTTTAGGGTCGATGAATTCAATGCTGGAACTAATATATTAAAGGTAGGCGAGCAGGAAACTATTGAGTTTGTTGCAGATAAAACTGGGACCTTTGAGTATTATTGCTCGGTTCCAGGACACAGAGTTGCCGGAATGAAGGGTAATTTAATTGTTGAGTAAGGACCTTATACTTTTAGGATGTTACCAACCACAACTCCTACAATTGTGGCTGCCCCCCCAATTGCCAAAAGTTCAATAGCGCTTCTTAATGGTTTGTGATTTACTATTTGCCCTTTGACAAAACCAATTACAAACAGACCCAAAAAAGCAAAAACTATCGCAAGATACCTTGCCAGAGGTTGATCAAATAATACAGTTGGTAAAATTGGGATCATACCGGCCATTAGATAACTGAAAAACATGATAAAGGCTCCCATAATCAGGCTGTCGCTATGCCTTCCGTTATTTTGAGCCATTTGATGAACTGCCTTTTCCGAGGAATACTGGCCGGCGGCCATTGATGAGGCCTCAACCGTTACTGCCACAAAACTTGCGAGAATTATAATCGCTTTATCCTCAACCCCGGTACTGATTCCCACTACCACCCCTGTTGTAGAAACCAGACCATCTTGAAACCCAAAAAGTAAACTTCTTAAATAATCCTCATGAAGATTTATCTGCATAGCTATATTTTAAACCTTTTTTCACTCTTTCCCAATACTTACCAACCTTTTTACTTTATCTTAAGTATAAGTTAAATAATTCAGCTAATTATCTTTCAAAAAAGGAGGTGAGGTAAAATGGCAAAAGATATAAGTCAAAAAGGAAATCTTTTAAAAGATGCACCCGAAGAAGCTAAAAACAAAGAAGGACAGGGATTAGAGAGTGGAAATATCCCAATAGAAGATGAAAAATATTACAGTCAAATATCGGGATTAGATGGAGCAGAAAATCAGAATCAGTTAGAGGGAAGCTTTAGGGAAGAGGAATCAGAGGGAGATGATGTCCAGGGGGCCTAGAAATTTTGGGATAGTGTAGGTTAGAATTGCCAAAAAGGGGTTTTAAATGTTTGCTAATCGTGCAACTGCCGGTGTTAAACTGGCTGAAAAATTAAAAAAAATAAAATTTACAAATCCTTTAATTTTGGCTTTACCAAGAGGAGGAGTACCAGTTGGATTTGAAATAGCCAAAAGGCTTAAGACCCCTTTAGAAGTGATAGTTGCCAGAAAAATCGGCAGTCCGAATAATCCTGAACTGGGTGTTGGTGCAATTTCTGAGGAGGGCAATATTGTATTGGATAGGGGATTAATCGGCTTTTTAGGGATTTCCGATTTGGAGTTAAGAAAGATTATTACATCCGAAAATGAAGAGCTACAAAGAAGAATTAATTTATACCGCAAAGGAAAAAAAATTGGAGGTTTATCCAAGTTTGAGGTAATTTTAGTAGATGACGGTTTGGCTACAGGGGGTACGGCCAAAGCAGCAGTAAAGTTTATAAAAACCAAGAAACCAAAAAAACTAATATTTGCCTCGCCTATAGGTTCCAGAGAAATTGTAGAAAGCATTAAAAAAATGGTTGACGATATTGTCATTTTGGATATAGCAGACGGACTAGGATCAATTGGAGCCTGGTATCGGGATTTTAAGCAGTTAACAGATAAGGAGGTTTTAGAAATTCTTAAAAGGAGGTAAGCTAGGTTAATGTTATAACCGCTTCTCCAAAAGCGGCTAATCGCGGTTTATCTGCGATATAACCGCTTCTCCAAAACCCCGGACTATTGCAATTTGCAAAGCAAATTGGGTGTATTGTCCGGGTGATGTAGGCGAAGCAAAGGTTAAAGCTTCCGCGGCCAATAAGCTGCGAAGCGGTTTAAGCTTACAATTTGAGCAAAGCGAAAATTGAGATTACAATCACAGAAAACCGCGGACTTAAAGTCCGCGGAAGCTTATACTTTTGGGGCAATGACAGAAAGTACGATGAAAGTAGACCCTAAAAAACTTGAAGAGCTCAAAAAAAAGTTATCCAAGGAGCAATATAATATCTGTTTTCTGAAGGGTACAGAACCGCCCTTTTCCGGTAAATACAATGATAACCATGAGCCGGGGATGTATGTTTGCGTTGTTTGTAAAACCAAATTGTTTGATTCTGATGCCAAGTTTGATTCAGGAACTGGTTGGCCTTCGTTTGATAAACCGGTTCAAAATAAGGATATCATTGTTGAAGACGATTACAGTTTAGGCATGCATAGAATAGGGGTGAATTGTGCCAAGTGCGGAGCACACATTGGGCATGTATTTGATGATGGTCCAACTCCTACAGGCAAAAGGTATTGTTTAAACTCTCTTGCTTTGGATTTCATCCCCAAAAAAGGTAAACAAAGTAAATAAGCTTTAACTTTGTGATATCACAACTAGTATGCACGTGCAGACAGTTTGCGCAATAGGCGGTTTGATGGCCTATGATTTAACAATATTTTGGGGGGAACCTTCTAGAAAGCTTTTAACATTTTCAACTGTTGTTTGCAAAATTCTTTGTTCAGCCTCTTTTGTCTGAAATGCCGTATGGGGAGTAATTAGGACATTGTCCATCTTCATTAATTTATGGTTTAAAACCTCTATCCTTGAATCATCCTCGGTCGCATTGGTTAATTCTCCTTCCTCTTCTAAAACATCCAAAGCGGCTTGAGAAATTATCCCATCCTCCAATGCTTTAACTAAAACTTTGGTTTTGATGATATTCCCCCGGGAAGTATTAATTAAGACAGCCCCTTTTTTAAAATGGGAGATGGTTTCTTCATTTATCATATGGACAGTTGTGGGAAGTGCCGGGACATGCAAAGTTATGATGTCAGAACTTTTTAAAAGCTCTTCTAAGCCGACATAGGCAAAATCCAGTTTTTTGGACAACTCGTCATTTGGGTAAGTATCATAAGCGTAAACTTTCATATCAAATCCTTTAGCAATTTTAATGACGTGAGACCCGATCTTGCCTGTACCAATCACCCCAAGTGTTTTTCTCTGCAAATCAAACCCCATAAGTCCGCGGTAATTAAATTTCTCCGTAGTTTTAACCCGGTTGGCTGCTTTATAAATGTTTCTTGAAATAGCAAGCAGTAAAGCAAAAGTAAATTCAGCCACAGTTTCTTCTCCGTAAGCGGGGACATTGCAAACAACAATGTCGCGTCTTTGTGCTTCCTTTAAATCAATGTGGTCAAAGCCGGTTGTTCTGGTAGCAATTAATTTTAAATTGGGCAGTTTTTCCATGACCTTTTGGTCAATTTCTGAGCCGGCATGGGTGGAAATGATTTCCAAGTCAGTATCTTCTAAATCTTCAGAAGTTAATATGTTTTTTGAAAAGAAAAGTTCATGTTCTGAAAGGAATTGCCTAAAAAAATCCTCCTCTTCGCCTTTTATCTCAAAAAAGCCAATTTTCATATCAATTTTATGTTAACATCTTTTAAAATATATGTCATTGCTAAAGCTTAAAGAAGATTTAAAAGAAGTTACTGATTTAAAGAAAGCTAAATTTCTGCAAAGGTTTTTTAAAACAGGTGAAGGACAATATGGATATGGAGATCTCTTTATTGGGATAACGGTCCCGCAGTTAAGAGTATTTTCCAAAAATTATCAGGCCCTGCTTTTGGAGGATGTTATTTTGCTGTTAAGATCTAAAATACACGAAGAAAGACTGCTGGCTCTTTTTATCCTGGTTGACAAATTTAAAAAGGGAAGCGATGAGGAAAGAAAAAATATCTTTGATTTCTACTTAAATAACACCCACCACATTAATAACTGGGACCTAGTGGATTCTTCAGCAGATAAGATCGTAGGAGAATATCTGATTAATAAAGATCGTGAAATATTATTAAAGCTTGCAACATCAAAAGACCTTTGGGAAAGAAGAATTGCAATTATGGCGACCTATCAATTTATCAAAAAAAACAGTGAGTCTGAGTGGACCCTAAAGATTGCTGAAATACTTGTTAGAGACCCTCATGATCTTATTCAAAAAGCAGTGGGATGGATGCTAAGGGAGGTAGGTAAAAGATGCTCGGAAATGGTGGAGGAGGAATTCCTAAAAAAGCACCTCAGGCAAATGCCAAGAACTATGCTTCGCTATGCAACAGAAAGGTTTCCTAAGGATAAAAGGCAAAGTTATTTAAAAAATCAAACCTCGGGGGTTTGACATAACGGCCCGTTGGATTTAGGATTAATGAAAGTGCCGTACCGGACAATTCCTTTAGTAAATAACAATTTTTATCATGTATTTAATCGAGGAGTAGAAAAAAGGAGGATTTTTACGAATCCCAAAGATTTCAACCGTTTCGTTGAGGCAATGTTTTATTATCAATTTTCTAATCCAAAGCCTAGTTTTTCTTTATACCGGCGGTTTAGGAATCAATCATTTGATCAAAACCCAAAGATTGTAGATGTAATTTGCTATTGTTTAATGCCTAATCATTTCCATCTACTTTTAAGACAACTAGTTGAAAATGGAATCTCGGAATTTATTGGAAAACTAACAAATGGTTATTCAAAATATTTCAACATAAAAAATAACAGGGTAGGTTCATTATTCCAAGGCCAGTTTAAAGTAGCAATGATAGAGACTGATGAACAATTAATTCATGTTTCCCGTTATATTCACCTTAATCCATTTGTCGCAGAGTTAACTCAATCAATAGAAGAATATAGATACTCGTCTTGGGGTGAATATATAAACAAAACAACTAAATACCTGTGTGATACTAAAACAGTGATTAATCTATTTAGCTCACCAGAACATTACAAGCAGTTTGTATTTGATCAATCGGATTATGGTCTCACCCTAGAAAAAATAAAACACTTACTACATGAGTAACAATATCAAACCTCGGGGGTTTGATATGACTGATGTTATGAATCAAATTTTTGATAGAGCTTTGGGAATACCATATGACCAAATTTTTGAAAAAGCAGCCGGTGGAGAAATACAAGACAGTGTCCTGGCCGGATCAAAAAGAGAAATAAATTATCTCTTGCTTCCAGATCAATTCAGAATATGGGATCCTCAAAGACCTGATTTATATATGTCGGCATCAATCCGTTTAACCAAAGGTGAAAGATTTGCAAACTTTCAGTTTGTAACAAGACCCGGGGTTGTTCAAGACGGGTTGGCTTCTGAGAGACACCCGGATATGGTACCTAAGCAATTTGTCGGTGTTGTTTTAGAAAAGTTTCCCTATACTTCTGCTATTGAAGTAGTGTGGAACTGGTGTTATCCGGAGTTTAACTTTGGTCCTTTTGTCGGGGCTTATTTAAAATCCGCTGATAAAATTCAGGCGGCCCGTTCAACCAGGTCAGCTCAAGTTTACGCTCCTTTTGGTTTCGCCGTAAGAAATACTGAAGATGTCTGTATTGACCCGGATTCTACTAACATCCAGGTAGTCAGAGCCATTTTTCGCAAAATTTAAAGCATCACATTTACTTTTAGGCACTTTTTAGATATATTTGTGGGATGGATTTGAAAAAAGAGGCATTAAAATTTCATGCTAAAAATAAAGGAAAAATTGGGACTGCAGTTTTAGCGCCTATTAAGACCCCTTATGATCTGACTTTAGCCTATACCCCGGGAGTTGCTGAAGTTGCCAAAGTAATTCAAAAAGATAAAGAAGAAAGCTATCAATATACTATTAAAGGGCATACAGTGGCAGTAGTATCCGATGGCTCAGCGGTTTTGGGTTTGGGTAATGTTGGCCCGGAAGCGGCCCAGCCAATTATGGAGGGGAAATGCGCAATCTTTAAGACCTTTGGAGATGTTGACGCTTTTCCTATTTGTCTTAATACCCAGGATCCCCAGGAAATAATTAAAGCGGTAAAATTACTCGCACCTGTTTTTGGCGGGGTTAATCTGGAGGATATAGCTGCCCCAAAATGTTTTGAAATAGAAGAAGCTTTACAGGATTTGGGGATTCCGGTAATGCATGATGATCAGCATGGTACAGCAATACTAGTTTTAGCAGGATTAATTAATGCAGCAAAGGTCGCAGGTAAAACTATTGATTCTCTTAAAATAGTAATTTCCGGTGCGGGAGCAGCCGGACATGCCACAGCCAAACTTTTAAAAGACATGGTAAGAGATGTCATAGTTTTGGACAGCAAAGGAATTATTGAACCGGAAAGGACGGATTTAGATCCATACAAAAAACATCTGGCAGAGTTTACTAATAAAAATAAAATTAAAGGTGATCTAAAAACCGCACTTGCCGGAGCAGATGTGTTTTTAGGGGTTTCCGCCCCAAATGTTGCGACAGAGGATGACATCAGGGAGATGGCACATAAATCTATTGTTTTTGCCATGGCAAACCCAATTCCGGAGATCTTCCCTGATGAGGCCAAAAAAGGCGGGGCATATATTGTTGCAACAGGCAGATCTGATTTTCCAAATCAAATTAACAACAGCCTGGTTTTCCCAGGGGTATTTAAGGGGGCTTTGAAAGCCAGGGCAAAAAGAATAACTGATGAAATGAAGATAGCGGCGTCCGAAGGGTTAGCCGGACTGATAGAAAACCCGACTCCGGAAAAGATAATTCCAGGACCGTTTGACAAAGGTATTGCTGAAGCCGTAGCTTCGGCGGTTGAAAAATATGCTTAAACTTTCTTCAAATAACTGCTTAAAGATCTTTTAGCGAAAGAGTAGAATTTCTCCCATGAGAATAGAAGATTTTGAAGATATTGTTGATGAGGCGGTTGAAGATTTGCCTGATGATTTTAGGCAGGCTTTGGATAATGCCGGGATTGTAGTTGAGCTTTGGCCGACCGAGGAAGAAATGCAAAGAATCAAACTTCACCCAGGGAGTCTGTTATTTGGCTTGTATCAGGGAATCCCAAAAACAAAACGTGGCTCAAATTACTCGGCCCTGCCGGATAAAATTTCAATTTTCATTGGCCCCATTTTAATGGTCTCAAAAAATCTGGAAGATGCAAAAGGGCGCATCAAAAAAACAGTACTTCATGAGATAGGCCATCATTTTGGCATGAGCGAAGAAATGATCCGGGAAGCAGAGGAGAGTATCCTAAGTTAATTCTGTAATTATTATCACAGTGTATAATATTCTTTTGCATTAATATTTGCCCAATATGAAGTTTACCGGAGAAGCAAAATTTTTAATCTGGATAGTTTTAATAACCTTGACTATTATGGCAGGGGCGGTTTTTTTCCTGTCAAAACCTGAACCGGTTTTAGATAAATCAATATTAATCGCTTCCGATTCAATTGGGAAAGGTCCGGCAAACGCTAAAGTTTATCTGGTTGAATTTTCAGACTTCCAGTGCCCTGCCTGTAGAATGGCTAAGCCATATGTTGACGAAGTTTTAAGAAAATACCCGAGTGATGTATTGTTTGTTTACAGACATTTTCCTTTGATGGGTCATCAGTATGGATTTTTATCATCCCAGGTTTCCGAGGCAGCTTTAAAACAGAGCAAATTTTGGGAAATGTATGAATATTTATTCGCAAATCAGGAAAAATTTTCACCTCAATTTTTTGATGATGCAGCCAAAAATCTCGGCTTGGATATAGAGAAATTCAAAAAAGATCTGGAAAGCGCTGAGGTAAAAGATAAAGTAAATAGAGATTACGCTGCAGGACAAAGTCTGGGAGTGAATTCAACTCCAAGTTTTTTCTTAAACGGGAGGAAGTTGAATTTAAGAAGTTTCGAAGATATATTAAGGGAAGTTGAAAAAGAGGTCGGGCGGTAGGTATGTCGGCAAATTTATTGGTGGACCAAATCCTTTCTTTAGGTGTGATCTTTTTGCAAGTGGGTATTGTTTTAATTTTAATCTCCAAATTGTATCCAAAAAAAACTCAAGGTCTTTTGATCTCACTTATTAAAAAATTTGCATTAAAATTTTCATTTATTATTGCTTTGGCTTCAATGGCGGGAAGCTTATACTATTCGGAAATCCGAGGATTTACGCCCTGCAACCTTTGTTGGTATCAGAGAATATTTATGTATCCACTGGTTTTTATTTTAGCAATGGCAATCTATAAAAAGGATAATAAAATTGCTGATTATGGTATTCTACTTTCAGCAATTGGGGCATTAATTGCAGGTTACCAATATTTACTTCAGCTTGGAATTGCCCCTAAGATTACCTGTTCTGCTGCCGGACTTTCAGTTTCCTGTGCAAACAAAATAATATCTCAGTTTGGCTATATCACATTTCCAATGATGTCACTTACTGCATTTTTGGCAATTGCCATTCTTCTTTCAGTACTAAAAATTACTTCAAAAAAGAAGTAATACTTTAAAAAAGTGAACAAGCCTCCAATTTTTAAAATATAATTTGAGAATTAAAGTACTTTAAAAATTGTAACTACTTTACTTTATAAAGTATGAAAGTAAAATATACTTAATATGAGAGATTGGTCTAAAGTTGCGGATGATGTGGCTCTAAAAAATGCAGTCAAATCTTTAGCGGATAATGGAATTTCTGCTGAAGTTGTAGAAACTGCAGATGAAGCCAGAAAGAAGGCTTTAGAACTAATCCCAAAAGGATCAGAAGTTATGACTATGACTTCGGTTACTTTGGATACTTTGGGGTTAACAAAGGAGTTTAATGAATCAGGAAAATATGATGCGGTTAAGCCTAAAATGTCTAAAATGAATAGAAAAACCCAAGGATTAGAAATGCAGAAAATGGGAGCTGCCCCGCAGTATTCAATTGCCAGCGTACATGCCCTAACAGAAGAAGGGCAGGTATTTATTGCCTCAAATACAGGTAGTCAAATTCCCGGAAGTGCTTATGGATCACCAAATGTTATCTGGGTAATTGGTGGACAAAAAATTGTTAAGGATAGGGAGGAAGCTTTAAAAAGAGTTTATGATTATGTATTGCCTTTAGAGTCTGAGAGAGCGAGAATTGCTTATGGAGTTTCCGGCAGTAACGTAAGCAAGCTTTTGATTATTAATAAAGAAGTAAACCCAAATAGAATTAAAGTTATAATTGTCAAAGAAGCATTAGGGTTTTAAATTATGAGGCAAAGCCTCTAACTTCGTTATGAAAGTCGCACAAATTAAAGGTTATGGTGGAAGTGAGGTGGTGGAGGTTAGTCAAAATGCTCCGGAACCTTCTTTAAAGGAAGGGCAGGTTTTAGTTGAAGTTTACGGGGCAAGCATTAACCCTTTTGACGTAAAAATCCGCTCGGGGATATACAAAGATTCAATACCTATGCAATTTCCATATACCCCTGGAGGTGATTTCTCTGGAGTTGTCACAAAATTGGGTGATGGAATTTCTGAATTTAAAGTGGGAGATGAAATTTTTGGATCAGCACTAACTTTGAATGGCGGTTCAGGATCTTTTGCTAAAATAGCCAGCGCTAATATTAAAAACTCTGCCCACAAACCAAAAAATATTGATTTTTTAGAAGCTGCTTCTTTACCACTTGTTGGATCCAGTGCAGTCCAGGCTTTGGAAGAACACATTAAACTAAAAAAGGGTCAGAAAATTTTAATTCATGGTGGAGCAGGTGGAATTGGTAGTATTGCCCTACAACTTGCAAAACATCTAGGAGCGGAAGTTGCAACAACAGTTAGCACTGATGACATAGAATTTGCAAATTCCTTAGGAGCAGACCAAATAATTGACTATAAAACTGAAAAGTTTGAGGAGATGTTAAAAGATTTTGATGCTGTATTTGATACTGTAGGTGGTGAAACAGATGATAGATCCTTTAAGGTATTAAAAAAGGGCGGAATTTTAGTTTCAATGGTAGGGCAACCTAATGAGAAGTTGGCTGGACAATATGGAGTGACAGCAGTTGGACAGAGTACTAATATAAATGATGAGCATTTAAAAAGAGTAGCCAAACTGGTAGAACAGAGAAGTATAAAACCACAAATAGATAAAGTTTTTCCTTTGGAACAAGTAAAGCAGGCATTTGATCACTTGGAAAAAGGCAGTCCAAAAGGCAAAGTAGTTTTAAAGATCAGCTAATTTTTTAAGTTATCTAATCTACAAAAGTTAAAGCAATTCCAGTTTTTCCGGCTCTGCCAGTTCTGCCAATTCTGTGGATGTAATCATCATAAGTTTCTGGAATTTCATAATTTATAACGTGAGTCACATTCTCTATATCTAAACCTCTTGAGGCAACATCTGTTGCCAAAAGTATTTGGATCTCATTTTGTTTGAAAGATTCTAATACTCTCTTTCTCTGGCTTAAGTTTTTATTTCCATGAATTGCACCAGACTTAAAACCTCTAAATTCTAACTCGCGGTGGAGTTTTTCTACTCCATGTTTTGTCCGACCAAATATTAAAACTTTATCAAAACCATCTTTAATTAAAAGGTCATGTAATTGGTCTACCTTTTTAGCTGGATTAGTGACCTTAATAACATCTTGTTCTACATTTTCAGCAGTATCTTGCACTTTAACCGAGATGGTTACTGGATTTTTGACAAAGTTTTGTAGAATCTCTTTAACCTTAGACGAAATGGTTGCCGAGAAAAAAAGTGACTGGCGTTTCGTAGGTAAGAGTGAGACAAAGTACTTAATGTCTTGTATAAATCCAATATCCACCATCAGATCTACCTCATCTAAAACAAAAGTATCAAAATCTTCTAGATAAATTGCTTTTTGTTGAATTAAATCTTTAAGTCTTCCGGGAGTTGCAATTATAAAATGAGGGTTGCTCCTAACATCATAAATTTGTCTTCGGATATTTGCCCCTCCAATGACAACTGTTGAATATAACTTCATTCCATAAGCCAGACTTTTTAACTCTTCCTGAATTTGCATGGCAAGCTCTCTTGTAGGAACTACAATTAGGGCTTTGTGAGATCTATCTTTGAAAATTTTATCAATAAGTGGAATAAGAAAAGCCGCTGTTTTACCAGTTCCGGTGTTAGCAAGACCAATTAAGTCTTTACCGTGTAGGATAATTTCTACTGCTTGGTCTTGGATAGGAGTAGGGGAAGTGTAGCCTTTTTTGAGGATATTTTCTTTTAAGGGATTTGAGATATCAAAATCGGAAAAACTGTTATGCGGTGTGTACTCTTCGAAATGATTAACTTTGGAGGCTTTTTTAATAAAAATATTAGGGTTGTTAGAAAGTTCACTTTGTGGCTTTCTGCCATGCCTTGAGAAACCTCCTCCTGAGTATCTTCTAGTGTTGTTAAATCGCCTGCCTTTAAAAGGTTTTTTAAACGAATATCTTCTATGATTATTAAATGCCATATTTCAGATTCTTCTTCACCTGCAAAATGCGAGGTGGAAGAAGAATTAAATTTAGTGAATAAGAATACTAAAAAGTAAGGATTGCTCCAAAAATCTTAGGGAGCTACTATCAAAGGATATACTTTAAAAAAGAATAGTTTGTATAGCTCAAATTCTAATTAACTATAGGTATTATATTCGAAGAATAAATTCTTCTAATTAATCCTTAAAAAGAATTATAACAGAAGTAGTCTGCCAAAGCAAATTAGAGCTCACAGCTGGATTCTGTTTCAGCTGTGCAGGTGTCTATTCCGGATCCGCCTTTTGCATCATCAACTCCAACCTCACCATCTATAAAATCTCCCCCTGAACCACCCCTTAGATCATCATTACCTGATCCCCCCAATAAATTATCATTACCGCTATCTCCATCTAGCCTGTCATCGTCATCTCCTCCAACCAATACGTCACTGCCTGATCCTCCAAACATCTTATCTTTTCCAGGGCCTCCTATCAAACAGT
>CAYMTV010000014.1:0-3234 GCA_964393525.1 uncultured Gammaproteobacteria bacterium
TAAATCCAATATAAGAAGCAGGATTATCAAAAATATCTTATACTCCCTGATTCTTTTTTTAGGGGCAAAGAGCTCTTTGTCTTCTTTACCTTTAAAGATGTCCGCAAAAAAGCCGGAAAATTTCTTCAAAATTGGCAGTTTCAGCATCACTTTCACTGTAACGGGATTTGAGACTGGTTGTCAAATATATTTTACCTAAAAAGACCTCCAAGTGTGACCCAAAAGTTCTCAAAAAAACCTTTTTCTTTAATCTCCTTTGGTTTTGGAGTACCTCCAGAGGGTTCTTTAAGCTTTTTCACCTCAAGCCCTCCCAGTCTTAAGCCAAAAAAAGGTACTCTTTTTTTATTTAGTAAAAGGTTAGTGTTTTTATTTCTGTCATAAGCATAAGCAAAAAAGCTCATAAATCCTTGTCCATCATATGCGGATTGGATATAAACTTCTATTAAATCTGTGGGTTGAACCTGATAATACTTTGAAAAATCTTTGGTTCTTGAGCCCTCTGTTGCTATTCTCCACAACCCATAAACATTGACTGTGCTTGAGAGAAGCTGGCCATTTTCAGCTTTCAGATAAACTATACCCTCTCTCACAGTACTATTTACCTCGGATGAAGTTGAGCCTGAAAAGTCCTGAGACGATGGTGGATTGTTTGACAGTTTGGGCAGGGTTTTTTGCTTAAAAATTGGGCTATCCGGGTTTTCAGCAATCTTTAAACTATATTCTGTATTAGGCGTTAACCCGCTTAAGGTTACATGATGGGTGTATCTGGGCTTTGAATTTATATCATCTCTATCATCATAAGCCTTATTGCTTAAACTACTATCCGCACTCCAGTAAAGGCTTTGGTCTAAGGGCTCCTCCGGGGTAAACCAAGAAACAGTAAAGGAAGTATCGGATAAATTACTGATTATGACATAAGGAGGGAAATTGCCGGGAGTTGCAGCTTGGCTAAAAAAAGTTGTCACCTTTTGGGTGGTAAGAAAGACCCCCAATATTACCCCCAATATTACAAGTATTATGAACACAACTCTAATCATTTAATGACCCCTTTCTTTCTTAAATAACTTTCCAACTTGGCTTTATCATAACTTCCATCCTCTTTTAATCCATCAGGTATTTCTCCCTTTATAACAATCGGTTCCCTACCTGCAATTTCTATCCTGGTTTCGGTATTATCCGGCCAAGCTGGATTTAATTGTTTTCCATAGTTTTTATCTTTAAAAACAGTCACTGAAATATTAGCTGTAACTTTTCCTTGATTATCTTTAACTTCAAAATCTTGGGAATAGGTTGTACCGGAATCGTCTTTCTGAGTAGGTCGGCTGGCTGTAGGATTCACTGTCTGAGTCCCTTGATCAGCCGGTGGAGCTTGACCAGCAGGAGGTTGGGCTGGTGGTGGAGCTTGACCAGCAGGAGGTTGCTGCTGCCCTCCAGGCTGGGCAGCACCCCCTGGTTTTGGATCTATTTTTGGCGGGGTTACTCCTGTACCACCTGCTCTTGTAACAGGGTTTGATAAGCCTCTGGCTTTATCCCAGGCTTCGGCAATTGCCTTGGCGTCTGAATCGGAAACACCATTCTTTTTAAGCTCAGCAATCAGCTCATCTTTATTATCTGTCTGGGCTCCCCTTAAACTACTACCCAACTCTTCGGGAGACAAACCTGTCTCTTTGGCCCGTTTGACTCCGGCTGCCACTCCGGCTGCAAGTTTAGCTTCTCTTGATGGATCCCCCGAAGAATTTGCAGCAGCTACCCCGGCCAGGATCTGTTCGGTGACGGATTTACCACCGTTGTAATCTCCCCTGGCTCCGGCTTCAGCGATCTGAGTCGTATTACCACCGGCGCTTTCCATGGCAATTGAGGCTACTGCTGACATGGCATTAGGGTCGGTATTTCTGGCTTTTTCCACCTCTATTGCTTTATCCACGATCTTATTGGGATCAGTTCCAGCCAAGTTGGCTGCCCCCCCAATTTTTCCAATAACCGCTGCCCGCTGGTCAGGCCGAAGCTTATCAAAAAGTCCATAGGCATTTGCTGCCTTGACAGCTTCATCAAAGGATTTACCCTGGGCTATTGCTTTCTTTCCAAGCTCCACTGCTGCCTCCTCATTGGTTTTGCCAGCGATCGCAGTATCGGATAAACTTCTCACCCTCTCTTCAGCTGATGCCAGCTTGGCTTGAGCAGCATTTAATCTATCCTGGGCTCCAGGAACACCCGCAGCCAGGTCTTTTTCAGCCTGAGCTATCTCATCGTGTGCAGCTTTGGCTTCAGTTTCGGCTTTGGACTTTTCTACCGCTGCCTGGCCTCCTTGTTGGTATTTTGCAAGCTCGTTATTATGCTCATCCGCCCAACCTTTTTCTGCCTCAGCACAACTTTTATTTGCATCACCGCAGTATTTTGCCTGAAACATCCTTCTTGTTTGTTCACCATCACCTGGAGTTGCCTTTTCTCTTCTTTCTATCTCCTCCTGAAAACTTGTCCCATCCTGGGCTTCCCTATTAGGAGACCCCTGGCTGCCATCCCCTCCACTGTTTTGATTTGGTGGTTTGGGATCAGGCTCCGGTTCATCTGGCTGCTCATTATCATCCCCTCCCGGACAGCCACTTTCTGCAGCGCATTCAGCCCTGACAATGAAGCCTCCCTGGATAGTCAGGTTGAAATTTACCGAAGGGTAGTAAAAATTTAAAAGAAGTAAAATTACAGGTAGAAAAAACATCGGTTCTAAAAAACCTATCTCTACTTAATTGAAGTACACACCACCTCTAAAGTCAAACCCTGACTTGAAACTTTGTGGAAGATAAACTACTTTTTAAATAGATGATAAAAATTTTCCTAATTATTGCTTTGGTTGTTGGTTTGATCTTGGTTTTTATAATGTCCACATCCAACAACCAATCAGACAAATTACCACCTGCCTCCACTAAACCTCAGACAATCCAAAAACCGAAATCTTTGGAGACCCCTTCCGAGCAAATTACCCAAATGACCTTTAAACTAAATCCATTAAATTCAAATGAGTCCGGCACTGCCCAAATCCGGGAGGTTCAGGGAAAAGCCTGGGTTAAAATTGAACTTCAAAATAGTCCTAAAGGAGTTAAACAACCAATCTTTATTTATAAAGGCAGGTGCAGCGGCTTAAGAGAGGTTCAACACGCCCTGGTTTACGCCCAAAATGGAACCTCTCAAACTGCCATGGATATTTCTCTAAGTAGGCTTTTATATGAGCTGCCCTTGGCT
>CAYMTV010000014.1:3244-14210 GCA_964393525.1 uncultured Gammaproteobacteria bacterium
TTCCGAATCAATGTACAAATCCACCACTTTTGATGCCTGTGGGGACTTGGATACCACAAATATGCTTTAAAGCACCACCCAACCCCTTAAATCCTTTTTGGGGATTTTAATAGGTGATGTTATAAACTGTTCCACTTTATCCATAAATATAATGGTGGCAAAAACCGCTTTTTTGTGAGCTGAGAGGAATTTTTTATCCTTAAGAAAGTTTTCAATTGTTTTCCAGTCACTCACATCAATTCCCTCAATTGAAATAACTTTTTTGACAATAAATTGGCCTTTTATCTCCTCACCCGGGGGCTTGATAAAAATCAGGTCTCCAATACCCACAAGCCCAAACGGCGGGATTCTTTTCTGGGAAAGCCTGACCTCAACCGTTTTTTCCCCGGAGAAAAGCTTATTTATAGCTTCTTTAGAAAATATTGCCAGATGTTTTTTTATCATAATACAGGCTCAATATACTCCCTCAGCTTAGAAATTTCCATACATCCATTTGTATATAATGCTTCCTTCGTTTAAAATACTATGGGGATATCCATTTTGGGTATGATTTTTAATGGCATGAGATTGATTGGAGAAACTTCAATACCAATTAAACAAACCGGGCTTACTTTAGATAGGTTAGGGTCTTTAATTCCTCATCCGGCCTTAAGGGAAGCCTATTTTGTTTTATTAGGCGCTGCTGGAAAACCTACAAGATCTACAGAAGTTGAACGGCATTATTTAGCTTTGGAACAAGATTTAGGAGTTAAACCAAATCAAGAAACCATTGACGCAATCAGATTTCATAGAGGATATTGTGAAAGGACTCTTGGGTTTGGTGATATTGCCAGAATCCTATGGTACGTTGATCCTAACGATCCTAGACATATCTCAAGAGTGCTAACTAATAATGGCGCAACTCCGCAACTTTTGTTAGTTGCAGAAAAATTTATATCACTTAAACCAGAAGATCTAGTCATAAACTCATGGAAGTATAGTTCAGTTATGGCTATATTAGATGAGTTAAGACAGGGAAAATCAATGCCTGCAGTCATATTATCTAGAAGACCAAAGGGCATGCGACCAGATGGCAATATGCATATAATTGACGGGGTTCATAGGTTACTTGCAAGTTCTGTCCATTATTTAGAATCCGGTAGGCTTTCTCCTCAAGAAGCATTTATAGCTTAGAAAGTGGTCCGCCATAGAGAAAAACTTGCTTTTTATGGTATTATCTTAAGCTATGACTCGCGCATTGGATTTTTTAAAAGAAGTTAGAATGGAACTTGAAAAAGTGGTTTGGCCAACCAAGCAACAAACCATTAAGCTGACAGTTATTGTGATTGTTGTGACAGTAGCAGTTGGGTTTTTCATTGGAGGACTAGATTATGTTTTAACTGAGCTAACAAAGTTAGTCTTGAAGTGATTGTCATACTGAGCGAAGTCGAAGTATTGACCCGGGCAAACCTTTATACTATACTTGACAAAACACCTCCAAAGTATGGAGGATTTTTTTTAGTTTTATGAATGACCAAGATCAGAAAACAGAAGAAAACGTCATTCTGGGGAGTGACGAAGTCACGACTCCAGAATCAAAAAAAGAAGATTCCGGCAAGATAGGAATGACGAGTGAATCAGTATCGGATTCTACTGGCTCCACTGACTCTACTGACCACACCGAACCTACCGCAACTCCTTCCGAGGCTGAAAAGGTGGATGAGGAGATTGAGCAAGTGACAAATGACAAGAGTCAAGAGTCAAGTGAAGAGAGTCTGAAACAGGGCGAAGATATTGTCGCAAGCGCAGAATCTAATAATGAGGAAGTTGCGAGGGGTGGCGCGGAGGAGAGATCTCAGGCGTCGACCGCAGCGAGTGAAACGAGCGAGGACGCACCTGAGATACCGGAGCGACAGGACCCCGAGCAGGAAGTTGAAGAGGCAGGACCCCGAACATCTGAAGAGCAAGTAACTGGCGAACACGGCAATATCGAGCCAAAGCCTGGAGACCAAACTCAGCAATCGACAGCTGAGCCTACCCCCGGAAGATGGTATGTGGTGCATACTTATGCAGGGCATGAGAATAAGGTTTCAACCGGCCTAAAACAAAAGGTTGAATCCGAACACCTTGAGCACAAGATCTTTGATGTTTTGGTGCCTACCCAAAATAAAATTGAAATCAGAGGTGGTAAAAAAGAAACAGTTAAAGAAAAGATCTTCCCAGGTTACATTTTAGTTAAAATGGAGCTTGATGATCAGTCCTGGCTGGCTGTCAGAACTACTCCCGGAGTAACCTCCTTTGTTGGCATGGGCAACAGGCCAACTCCAATCTCGGATGCGGAAGTTAAATCTATAGTGACTTACATGAACCAGGGAGCCCCTGCCACCTTTAAAGATGTATTTTTGGTTGATGATACGGTTAAAATTGTAGATGGGCCTTTTGCCGAATTTATCGGCAAAGTTGAATCGGTTGATAAAGAAAAAGGTAAAGTCAGGGTTTTGGTTTCCATCTTTGGCAGAGAAACCCCAGTTGAGCTTGATTTCTTACAAGTACAAAAGTTGTAATGTGAAATGAGAGATGAGTGATGTGTTTCTTTTTGAAAAACTCGAGGTTTATCAGAAAGCTTTAGAATTTACTCATAAAATCTATAAGCTAACAAAACCTTGGCCAAAGGAATACTTATTTGATCTAACAAGTCAACTAAGGAGAGCAACTTTATCAATTTCATTAAACATTGCAGAAGGCAATGGAAGATCAAGGAAAGATTTTAGCAGATTTCTGGATATCTCAAGAAGTTCTTGTTTTGAGTGTATTCCATTAATAGATCTAGCTTTGAAAGAAGGACTTTTAAATGTTATACTGCGCAATGAACTTAGAGGAGAATTGACAATTTTGTCGAAGATGTTAAATGGACTAAAGAAGAGATTAAACACATAACCCATTCCAGGGAAATGTGAGATGAGTAATGAGAGATGAGTTCTAACACATTACACATCACCCATAACACATCACATTTGTATGGCAACAAAAAAGAAGATTAAAACTTACATTAAATTAAATATCTCGGCAGGGACTGCTACTGCAGCCCCTCCTGTGGGACCAGCTTTAGGCCAGCATGGGCTGCCTATTATGGACTTTGTCAAAGCTTTTAATGAAAAAACCAAGGATAAACAAGGCAATATTTTGCCGGTGGTAATTACAGTTTACGAAGACCGAACTTTTGCTTTCATAACCAAAGAGCCTCCGGTTGCCGAGATGATCAAAAAAGCCTTAGGAGTGGAAAAAGGCGCAGGCAAAGCCGGTCACGAGTCTCCAGGGACCCTATCCAGGAGTCAGGTAGAAGACATTGCCAAAGCTAAAATGCCTGATTTAAATGCCAATGACTTGGAAGCTGCAATGAGAGTAGTGGAAGGAACAGCCAGATCAATGGGAGTAAAAGTAAGTTAAAAATTCAAAGTGAAAAGTTAAAAATTTTCTGAAAAAATTACAACAATTTTGCATTTTGAATTTTAAATTTTGAATTGGAGCGAAAGCGATCTGTGGGTAAAACAAAAATAAAAACAATTGATGATTCAGCTCCAAAAGCTGAAGAAACAGAAAAAAAGCCTGAGCGCAAAAAGCTCTTAGGAGCCAATATCGCGCGCGATAAGGCATTAAAGGGCGAGAAGTCTGAGCCGGTCAAAGCAGATGGTGCAGTTCTAGAAAAAGCAGCGAGGGGTGACGCGGAGGAGAGGTCTCGCGAGTCGACCGCATCCGCCAGCCGGCGGAGAGGACGCACGCGAGAAACCGCAGCGGCAGGACCCCGAGCGCAAGCAGAATCCAAACCTAAACACTCTAAAAAATACCAGGAATTTAGAGAAAAAGTTGAAAGAAATAAATATTACCCAATTAACGAGGCTGCTGAACTTGCAAAAGAGGTTTCCTACTCCAAATTTGATGGAACTTTGGAAATTCACATCAACACTGCTGTAAAATCTGTCCGTGGTTTAGTCTCGCTGCCTTTTGCTTCAGGTAAGAAATTAAAGATTTTGGCATTTCCTTCGGCTCCCTTCGATCAAACTCAGGACAGGTCGCTCAGGACAAGTGGTCTAATTAAAGAATTGGAAGAACAAGAAGTTATTATTGGTGATGAGGCAGCTTTAGAAGAGATTTCTAAAGGTAAAATTAACTTCGATGTCATAGTGACCACTCCGGAATGGATGCCAAAACTTGCTAAAGCTGCCAAAGTCTTAGGTCCCAGAGGGCTTATGCCAAATCCCAAAAATGGGACAATATCAACAGACCTAAAAAAGACTGTTGCAGAGCTCCAGGGAGGTAAGGTTGAATACAAAACAGAAGCTCGCGCAAATATTATCCATTTGGGTATTGGTAAGGTTACTCAGCCTCAAGAAGAGCTTACACAAAACATTAAAGTTTTACTTTCTACTATTGGCAAAACCAAAATCAAAAAAGCTGTAATTTCCCCCACCATGGGCCCGGGAATAAAACTGGATTTATCGAGCCTCTAGTTCTTTACCTTCCAAAAACTACTCTCTCATATAATCCAACTGTTTTCCTCTATACTCAACCGCGGGGTCCTTGTCTTATGTTTCTCAGATACTGGACAGGCATATACCCAACAGTATATGGGCGGCTTTCCCAATTCCCAGCCCGGCCATAATCCCCTGCCTCAACCTTAACCATATACAAAGATGATTGCAAATCCGGATAATCAACTCTTTGAGGTCCACTTAATACCCGTACAACCATTTCATTCACCACATAATCTACCAGATTTTCCGGTTTCATATTGTTCGTCGGAGTTTTCTTAAGAACTATGCCTCTAGGTCCCTCATAATCCACCACCTCAACTACTTTTCCAATACTTAAGTCTACTTCCTCTTTTATTACTCCATTACCCAAGGTTTCAAATCCCAACCTTTCCCTGAAAGGATCATATTTGGCAGTCAGTACATTAGCTGACACCAAATCAGCCACAGCAATGGCATACTCTACTCTGTTTCTAAATCTTTGTCCGCTGGTAATAAATGCTACAAAAGCCTGTCGGAATTGTTCTTCTAAAGTATTTTCCAGCCTATATGAATATCTCGGAGCCAATAAGTCTAATCCTTCAATAAATCCCCCCGGAATTTTTGCTTTACCAGCCTCGGCTACCCTTTTTACAAACTCAGGGTATAAATTAGGATCTGTTGCTCTGTAATACTCAGCCAATCCCTCTAAGGAATGATACGGATCAAAATGCAAGACCCCGTCAGGATTATTTGCCGGTTTTTCAAAACTAAATATTCCTCTTGAAGTAGCCCAAACCTTTGGGTAAGGCTTGCCTCTACCTGCCAAAAGCTCCAAGGCCTGCTGCATATTCATCAGATCATTAGGATGAAGATGAGGCGGCCCATCAGAATCAACGAATCGTACTTTAGCAATTAATTTCCTGATTTCATCTTCTGCCTTAGCAGGCTGTTCTGCTAGATAAATTCTTCTTTTTTGCTCAAGACCTTCGATTGCCACATCGGCCAAAGCCCCGGCAAAAACTCTCTGGGTGGGGTCTTTTAAATCAAAAGTTTGCCCATTAATTGATATCTGCTCAGGGGATAAAACCTCAAATTTAGAGGATCCGGTCGCCTTTTTATGATATGCGGCTGCCAGCAGTATATTACCTCTTTCCTCGGCAATTATTTGATCCGGAAGTTTATTCCTTCTTTCCTCTTCATACCAGTACCTACTTTTTATAAATCCGTTTAAAATATCTAACCTAGATCTGGGTGAAACTTCTGGAGCAATAACTGCAAATGGTGTTTCGGTTGGCCTTGGAGTAGCTGATGGGCTAACTGGGGCAATCGTAACGATTGAAACGGCCTGGTCAGCTGGCTTAAGTGTTGCAACTCCCATGGGGATTCTGAATGTTTCAGGAGTAGGAGATGGATTAACAGCCTGGCAGGCAACCAGCAAAGCAATTCCTCCAACAATAACACCCCTTCTTCCCCACCTACTAAATCCTCCAACTGATGATGTTCTAAAGGCGGTCTCAAAAGAGCCTGGCTCTGCAAATCTCGGGATTTGCAGAATCTGTTCTCCAGGAGACAGTCTTGTTTCAAATCTAATGGGTTGAGCCATTAAACAAATTTTCTATCATAACCATGGTATTAAAGTCAATCTTCTTGCCCTTTTAGTTTTTTCCAAACCAGAGAAAGATCAAATTTTAGAAAGTACAATGAGATAAACCCAAAGATTAAAATGCAAATTAAAGTTAAAGCGTGAGATATCAGTGTTGCAACAGATACAAGGGTTCTATCATAACCCAAACCTAGGCTAAAAACTGCCAAAATTGCAGCCTCCGCGCTCCCCACATATCCCGGGGCAGCAGGGATTATATAAGTTAAAACAGTCAGCAAGGTTCCTAAAAGAAGTTTTAGAAAATCTGCTCCTTTAAATACCGCCAGAAAAAGCGTATACCAACCCAAAGCTTCGGCAATATATGAAAGCAAACTTAGAAACACTATTATCAGTGTTCCCTTAAAACCCTTGTTTAAAAATGAAGCACTATCCAATAAAAAATGGGAGACTTTTTCAAAGATTTCTTTTAACCTGTTAAAAACAAAAATGTGCTTAATGATCCCAATTATTTTTCTGCCAAATGTAGGAAAAAAGATAGCAACTGCACCGGCAAAGCTAAAAAGTCCAATTAGAATTATTAAAACTAAACCCAAATTTGCAGGCAGGTTGGTCGGGATTAGAAGGAGTAAGATCAAGCTGGAGAGTAAAACCACCCAAAAATCGATAAACCTGTCCATAAATACCCAAACCAGAGCTTTGGAAGCGGGCAAATTATATTCTGTTGATAAATAGACTCCTTTGGCAATCTCCCCAAGTCTTAATGGAATCATAAATGATAAAAGCTGGCTAAAATAGTTTAAGGCAACCATCCGTAAAGTTGGGATCTTAAATTCTTTGAGTAGATATTTTAATCTGATTCCTCTTAAAGCCCCGGCCAATGCAAAAAAGATAACAAATGGCAAAACTGCAAATAAATTTACCTTTCTTAGCTCTTTTAAAATTTCCTCCAGGTTGACCAGTTTCAACCAAAAGAAGATTAAAACCGCACCTATTGCAGTATTTATCAGTAGTCTAAATAAAGTCTTTTTGGAAAACATCTTTTTAAGTATCCAGTGACAAGAGTCTAGAGTCAAGAGTCTAGGAGTGTATTGCTTTTTTCTTGACTTGAACTTTACACTTTTAACTTTTAATCTTAAACTTAACTTATGCCCTTGGCTCAAAAAATTCTGCTTGGAGTTATAGCTTTGCTGATTGTGCTGGTTCCGGCAACCTCTTATGTAATCTCCTATCGCTTCCGCGCTCAAACCAAAGCTAAAGCTGATACAACCTTTGATAGAAAATTTACCCCCCTGCCTCTACCCAAAGCTTCTTCCAATACCAACAGCCTGGAGGAGCTCCAAAACAACCTGGGAGCAAATGATCCCTCGCCTACTCCCCTGCCTTCGCCTGAAATATCCTTTGGCCCAACTTTATCTTTTAAGCTAAGTCTTGAGGGCAGACCACAAAATAACCAGTCTGCCAAAGTTTTTTTGGGGCTGTCCCAAGGAGCATCTACCCAAAATCCGCAGTACCTTTTATCATTTTCAGTTACAACCCCCCAGTCCGGAGAATACTCTAATCTTTCATTGGCAGGACTGACTGTGGGTGATACCTATACAGCTTATGTTAAAGCCACACCCTTTATTGCTACCTCATCTGCTTTTATCCTTAAATCAGCAGTTACTGATCTTGGAGTATTAAAATTGATCGCCGGCGACTTAAATGATGATAACGTCATTAACTCATCGGATTACTCCATTGCCAAAGCGGCCTATGGGGCAACACCAGGCTCGGAAAAATGGAATGAGCTTGCGGATTTTAACCTTGATGGGATAATAAATTACTTTGACTTAGGGATAATCCAAAAACATCTTGGGGTCACCGGTGAGTCCGGGCCCTATTATTCAACAGTTTCCAGCGGATCTGCAGAGCTAAAATCTCCAATAACAGACATACCCCCAACATCACTAACATCCCCAATTAAAATCCCAAGCCAGGGAGGCTTCTGGCTCTGGGTACCGGAGTAGCTTCTTTACAATTACCTAAGTTTTGTTTAATATCTAAAAAGTTTACCTGCTAAAATAGCAGGTTTTTTATGGATTTCAAGAAAATATTTTCTCTTATACTGCTGCTTGTCATCTTAAGTTTAACCACTTCCAATACAAGTGCTAAAAACCCTAATAAGATTAAACCCTGTGACCCCAATGGCAATATTAATACTTCAAACTGGAAATATTTGGGCAAGGAGTGCAATCCCCAAAATCCAGGATTTAAAGCTGAAAAATGGCAGTGTCAGACTACTATTAAATATAGAAAAGATAAGAAAAGCTCAGTATGCAAAATAACAGAACCTAGTCCAATACCTTCCCCAAGTATTTCTCCAATACAAAATGAATTCATGGTGAAACCATATTTAGTTTACCCGGCTGACAAACCGATGTTCGCCGAATACCAACAAGCTGTTGATTCCTACCTAATTGAGTTGCAAAATTGGTATAAACAAAAGGTTGGAAAAACTTTTGCTCTTGCTCCTTTAAAAGTAGTCCGCTCAGATTATAACTATTTGACCATGCGTTGTGGTCCCAACCCTTCTGAAAATTGCAAAAATAATCAAAATACAATTGAGGGTAACTGGCCAATGTATATAAATATTGCAATCCACAATGGGGTTGAAGCTTGGGAAGAGAAAACCGTGGCACTCATTTTTAGTGCCGGAGGCGGTGGCTGGGCAGGAGGAGCTTTGTATGGCAATTATACCGGTTGGGCGATAGTTGGAGACTGGGTTTTGGAACCTATCTCAGGCAAGGCAAATGATTGGGGTATTCCCTGCAGCTACTCCTCAGGCTGGCAATGCTCTGGAGGGGTACCAAAAGGCACACCAGCTCATGAGTTGGGGCATGCTTTTGGGCTTCCCCATCCAGATCTTAATTTATATCCCGGACAATCCATCATGCGCTGGCACGGAGACTACCCCACAGTAGGCTTTTTACCCCACGAAGTAGAACTTTTAAAAAACTCCCCATTCTTTAAATAATTTAATATTTGACAATTAGCTTATTTCGTACCTGCGAATACCTCGCCCTTCCAAGGACGAGGAAATGGACAAAAATCTAACCATGGTGATAGCTTTGTCCAAAAACTTGAGAAAGAAAAACTAGCCCATTATTTAAGCCAGTTTTGCCCTGTGCTGAAGGATGTTTGCCCAGGTTAGGGCTTTTTCTGCCCATTCCAGTTTATTTTCTTGATTAACTTCTTCCGATTTAAGTTTGTAAAATTCTTTTTTAAACATCTCTAAGGTCGGCCGGAACTCTTCTGATATCTTTTCGTTTTCTAAATCTCTAACAAAAATATCAGTTTCATCCAGGAATCTGGTTATTAATTTACTTTTAGAGTCATAAGAATCAAAAACCCATCCTCCAATCCTACCCATATTAGTAGCTATGTTTAGTACCTGAACGTTAAGACTAAAATTTGAATTTGTGCTCATACAATTAAATTTTTGATTATCTCATCAATTTTTTTTCTTATTTCAGGATCAGCAACAATTCTACTTGGATTATTTTGACTTTGACGAATATTGATCATTGAATCATAATCAATTGCACTTGTGTCAATATCAACTCCAGCTCCCCAAAGATTCTCTTGCTTACAACCATATTCTAAAAGGAGTTTTTCTTCATCTGCGTGATATTGACCCCCTCCAGCCAACACCTTTTTCTCAATATCCACCACCACTTTAATATATCTTCCATACTCATAAGACATTTTTTCAATCTCTTCTTTCGTGGCTTTCTTATCCTTAAGTATAATGGTTGGCATTGTTGACAAATTATAACATTAGAGGTTACAATACCAAAGCTTAAGAAAGCGGGTTGATAGATTCTGGACATGGTTCGACTGAGCTCACCACAGGCGCCAGAATGACGATCTATAAATCCCACCGAGGCGGAATTAGTAATGAGTAATGGGTTATGTGTAATGGGTTAAAACAAACTCATCTCACATCACTCATAACACATCACCAAAAAGCGCCTTGAGCGCTTTTTATTTTGCAAAAAGAGGAGTGTAACTACTCATTATGCCAAAGACACGCGTACAAAAAGAAGAACAAGTTAAAAACCTAATAGAGAAACTTGGGAAATCCAAATCCGTGGTCTTTACAGACTATCAGGGAATGACTATGTCCCAACTTTCTGACTTAAGAAATAAACTCCGGGAGGTTGGAGCTGAGTTTTCTGTTACAAAAAATAACCTTTTAAAGCTTGCCCTTAGGGGTGCTGTTTCTGACCACGAACCAATAACTAATAACCAATCACTCTTTGAAGGCCCAATCGCGACTTTATTTTCCTACGATGACGAAATCTCCCCTATTAAAATCTTAGCCAAAGCCATCAAAGACAACGGAGTTGGTAAAGTTAAGGGAGGACTTTTTGAAGCAGAATACATGGATGAGATAAAAGCGCTTAAACTCGCATCCCTTCCATCCAAAGATGAACTTAGAGCTAAAGTAGTTGGATCTTTAGGTGCACCACTTTATGGAATTGTTGGAGTTTTGCAGGCTAATTTAAGAAATCTAGTGTATGCATTGGAACAAATCCGAGTTCAAAAAGGAGGTGAATAAACCTAATTGTCATCCTGAAGAGACGAAGTCTCTGAAGGATCTCTCACGAATGTGAGGTACACTGAAAGTGTAACTGAAACAATGGATTCGACAAGCTCACCACAGGGTTCAGAGATTCTTCGCTTCGCTCAGAATGACAATTAAAATAGATATGACAGGTCAAGACGGAAACAAACAAGCAGAGGAAGCAGCACAACAGGCTGAAGCTTCAGCAGAAGTAGCAGCAGAAGCAGCCACCGAAGCTACAGCAGCAGTTGAAGAAGTAAAGGAAGC
>CAYMTV010000014.1:14220-24742 GCA_964393525.1 uncultured Gammaproteobacteria bacterium
GCAGACGATCAAAAAACAGAAGAATCCTCCGACGCTAAAGCTATGGAGGACAAGAAAGTAGAAGCAGCAGCGCAGCAAGCTGAAGATTCAGCGCAACAAGCTCAAGAAGCAGCCACCGAAGCTACAGCAGCAGTTGAAGAAATAAAGGAAGTTGTAGAAGAAGTAAAAGCAGATCCTTCGACTAACGCTCAGGACAAGGGAGAGCCAAAGAAAGAGGTAAAACCAGTCTCTGCTTCTTTAGAGAAAATAATTGAGCAAATTGAAAAACTGCAAGTTATAGAACTTGCAGATTTAGTTCATGCACTTGAGGATAGATTTGGAGTTACAGCTCAAGCTCCTATGGCAGTTGCCCCTTCGGCAGGCTCAGGGCAAGCAGCAGCCGGTGAACCGGAGGCAGAACAAACCTCCTTCAATGTAATTTTAGCCGCCTCTGGTGCCAACAAAATTGGTGTTATTAAAGCTGTTAGGGAGTTAGTCCCAACTTTAGGACTTAAAGAAGCCAAAGACTTGGTAGAAGCTGCTCCAAAACCAGTTATGGAGGGAGTTAACAAAGCAACATCAGAAGAGGCTAAAGCTAAATTAACTGCAGCAGGAGCAACTGTAGAGTTACAGTAACTCAAACCCGTCAATGTTTTGAGTTTAAGGGCAAAGAGTAATCTTTGCCCTTTTTAGGTAGACAAAAAGTAATAAAGTTGTATACTATAGGGTTGACTACTGAACTGTCTATTGTTATAATGTTAGTTAAATGTACTCAACTCCCGAGTTCAAAGCTGGACAAAATCGCATAACCCCTCAAAGACTCTTGGAAGGTATCAGGACTGCAGTTTCTTGTGTTTTCTATGGACAAGATGAACTAAGTTATCTAACTGAAGGTGTAGCTTTGGCTACATTTAGTTTAGTTAGAAAACAGAAACATCTTCCCCTGGCTGCTTCGGCAATATTACTTAGTGCAGGCGCAATACAACTAGCGGAAGAGCTTATTAGAGTATGTAGACGTGGTTTAACGGAATCTGGTGTGCATATGACAATCATACCTAGAACATATATGGGTTTTCGTCCTCGACAATTAAAGGATGGGACTAGGCTTATCCCAGGGCAGTTAGTAGGAGAAATTCATTATTATCATGATATGTATGAGGCCTCAGTTAATGAAAGCGTGACTGGTCGAACTAGAACGTATTTTACCCGAGCAAAAGGTTCTCTAGAACAGTTGGCTAATTTATGTCAGTCAGGAGATCCGAGGGTTGAAGGAGTTGGACATTTTGTCGGTCGTTCGCATATTGCTGGAGCCTTGGCAGAAAGGTTGGGTTTTGAATTATTCCCCATAGATCAACCTTATTTTAGATGGATGGCAAATTTCAAAAGCAAAGGTTTAGTTAAAGATTTAAATTTTAATAACACAAAGTGGCTTCCTTTAAGTAGAAATCTAAAAGATGCGAGAGAAGCTGTTATTTCTAGAGCAAGCCTAATTGAGCTATATGCTACAAGGTAAAGCTTTGGTCTAAAACTTCAATAAACCTTAATCTATGACTTGACCTTTATGAATTCCAAATCGCGCAACTCTTGACATAATAAACCTAAAGTCCCAAGATCCCACCCTCCGGTCTTGAGCTCAAGTCCTTTTGGTCTGAGATCCTCAGGATCGAAGACAATACTGAATGAAACTGAAGGGTTGACACTCTCTGAATTTATATGATATACAAAGAGTAGGTATGGCAGATGAAGATTATAGAATAATCTTCTCAGACCATCTTTGATTATAAAAGGATATATTGTATATGGCTGATAAAGTATCTCTTGAGAATCTCCCTGATCTACTAACAGTCAGAGAAGTTGCAGAAGTTTTAAGAGTATCCCCTTTAACTATTAAAAGATGGGGCAAAAGAGGAAAGTTACCTGCAATAAGAATCAACTCCAGAGGAGATCGGCGTTATAAGAAAGAAGCGGTTTTATGGCTTTTGGGTATAACTCAAAAGACTGTCTAGGTATCTTTGAAGGAGCGAAGTCACAATTAACAAAAAACATTGACAATTTTGTCTGCAGTCACTTGGTACAAAATTGTCACTGAGCGAAACTGGAGTTTAAGTTTAATGACTAAATCTTAACTAGTTGAGCGCTTTTTTGTAATGTGACAAGCGACTGGGGGTAGTTAGCAGTCGACCTAAGCTATTTGCTAATTGATATAGATTAGGTTTTTGCAGAGCCACATTTGGGTAATATTGACTAATTAGTAATCTGCGGATGAAATTCATAATTAGGATTCTTCTCAAAACCAATATCTCCCTTTTTATCTATAACATAATATGACAATCCCCTTCTTTGTTTAATAGTATCCCAATCCGTATATTTTTTGTCTTTGGGCAGATTATCAACTACTGCCAGGAAAGTTCTGCCGGTATTAATAATTGTGTGGGCATAACCTGAGGGAACCTCCACCTCTACACCCGGTCTAAGTCCCACAACTCTCACCTCTTTTGCATTCCCTCCCAAGTCATTTTTCTGAACTACTATTACACCCTGGCCGTAGAGACAGCGATAAATTAAAGCACCCGGGTACCTGTTAATGAAACCCAAAGTCTTATTGAATTCATTGCCTATTTTGCCGGTTGAAAGTACAGTTAAATTCTCCTCCGAGTCTGGTGAAGCAATTGTAAAATAACTTTGTTTTGTAGAGGAAAGCCCTGGGTCTAAAAGCACATCTTTTAGTTCTCTGGTAGAAACGGCAGTGACCATATACATCCACAATAGCACAATTTTTGATAGAAAAGTCAATGGTTTTGGATTAAAATAGGGTTATGCCCATATTTATTGTTGCAGTAATCCTGATAATATTTGGTGCAGGACTAGTGCAAATTCCCCATGATAAATTCAGATCAGATAAAACTTATCCCCTTTTGGATCTAACAGAATTCCCCCAAAAAAAAGATAACAGCCTTAAGCTCGGATTTCTTAAAATGGCTGACCCGGGCAAAGAAGTCCAGGAAGTGTGTAAAAATAGTAAATTGGCAGTTAATTTATTAGTTGATTCCTCCGGTTCTATGGAAGGAGAAAAGATTGATAAAACAAAGGCTATAATTGAAGAGCTTGGGAGCAAACTGCCTGGTGATACCCTGATCGGCCTTCAATCTTTAGATAAAGTTGTAATTAAATTTAACAAGTTAAAAGATCTTAAAAAAGACCTGAAAACCCTTTTGAAAAAGCTCAAACCTAAAGGAGGATCCCCGGTTTTAACCGGTTTTGAGCTGGCAAGAGGTGAGATCTCCCAAGCTAAAAAAGATTTCCCATCTTACAGCAACTTTGTCCTAATATTTCTGTCGGACGGAGGACCAAGTCCCATGCCCAAGGAAGACCCCAGACCAACTGCCCGGGCACTGAAATCCCAGTTCCCTGATTTAAAGATCGTAAACATTGGGCTTGGATTTAAAAACTTAGCAGGCAGCGGCTTAAATAACCTGCCTTTTGGTAAAAAAGCTGGTGAGACTGGCGGCGAGGAGGCAAAAAAGATTTTAGTTGATATGGCAACTAGTCCCGGGGATTACTATGAACCTGACTTGGATCAGCTTAGCCAAACCTATCAAACGATCTTACTACAAAGCTGTGGGATTAAATCTACTCAATCCCCCGCCCCCGGTTTCTAAATACCAAAACTAAGTATTGCCATAAAGAAGAAAACCGTTTTATTCTCCAAGGCTGCAACATTGCCCGAAACAGCCATTCAAAGGCTAGAACCCTTATTATTTCAGGTGCTCTGGCGATATTGCCTGAGAGGTAATCAAAAGCTCCCCCAACTCCCATCATGACTTTAACAGGTAGCTTATTTAAATTATTGGCAATCCACTTTTCCTGCTTCCCATGCCCAAATGCTACAAAGAGAATATCCAATTTTGGAATAATGAATAATGAATCATGAATTATGGTTTTTTTGTTTTTCCCACTTGATTCTTGATCTGATTGGTTTCCATCTTCATCGATAACTCCTCCACTACTCGTGAAAACTATCTTTAATTTGGGATATTTTTTAAGTAAGCACTCTTTAAGTTTTTCTGCTACATTATCTTTTCCTCCTAAAAGGCCTATTGTAAAGCCCTTTTCGTTTGAGAGCTTAATCAAACTTTCCATTAAATCTACTCCGGCAACAGTAGGAAAATTGTCTCCATAAATTTTAGGGAAGGGAAAAGATAGCCATTTAAGCAGCTTTTTCACAGGATTTTTTTCATAAAGCGTTTGATAAGCCCAAGCTATTCTCGGGCTATCGGGAATTGCTAAATCAGCATTATTTAAGATAGTCCTGAATTTTTCATCCTTTTGGGCAAGAATTATCATTTCAGGATTAGGAGTAACAATATAACGGCCGCCTTGCAAGGTCTCACCTTGCAAGGCTAACCATGCCTCTATTTGCTCAACTGCTTGAGCTATATTCACTTGATCTATTTTCACTCCTAAAATATCAACTTTCATAATTTAAAATGCAAAATTCAAAAGGCAAAAATACAAATTAAAAGTTAAAAGTTAAAAGTTAAAAGTTAAAAGTTTTCAATTTTGACCTGCAATTTTGACTTTTGACCTTTGACTTTTAACTCTTTCAAATACCTTTAGTGTTTCCCTAGCTGCTTTCTTCCAACTAAACTTTTCTACCTGCTTATATCCTTTTTCTATCATATTATCTCTTAAGGTATCATTTAGTATCAACCCTTCGACTGGCCCCGCAAACGGGGCTGGTTCGGCCACTTCGACTACTTCGACTTCGCTCAGTACAGGTTCGCTCAGTACAGGTTCGTTCAGTGAAAGCTTTCCCATCGCTTTGGCTATTTCACTAACTTTATATGGATTTACCAGTAATGCTGCATCTGCTGTCACCTCAGGCATGGAAGACAAGTTTGATGTTATTACCGGACAGCCACAGCTCATTGCTTCCAGTATAGGCAATCCAAACCCCTCAAATAAAGAGGGGTAAGTTAAGGCTATAGCCCCTGAATATAAAGCCGCCAGATTTTTGTCGGATACTCTCCCCAGAAATTTTACATTTTTCTCAATCCCCAACTTTTTAGGTAACTGATAAATTTCATCCGACAACCAACCTTTTTGACCTACTAGAACTAATCTTAAATCAAATTGATGAGGGGTGGCGCGCGCGGGGGTCCCCCGACGAGTGCCCGCAGCGTTTAGCGAGGACATCGGGCGGGGGTAAAGCGCGACAGGACCCCGAATCAAATTCCTAAATGCTTCTACTAATCTTACCAGATTTTTCCTTGGCTGTATGGTTCCCACAAATAAAAAGTATTTGCCTTTTTCAATATCAAACTTATTCAAAATATTAATTAACTGATCATTTTTAATCGGTTGAAATACCTCCCGATCCACTCCTTCATAAATCACTTCAACCTTACTAGAGTCTATCCCTAGCTTTTTTACCAAATCAGCTTTAGTGGCTTTTGAAACAGCAATCAGTTTAGTGGCAGTTTTAAGTTGAAATCTGGTAATAAAATCCAAATAAAGTGTTTGTTTCAGCTGGTGCATTGCTGGTAAATATTCTGCACCAAGGTCATGAACTGTCATGATTGTTTTTAGGCCTGGTTTTCTAATAAGAGGTAAGGTATGGGCAGGGACAAATAGGATATCTAATTTATCTTTGAATGTCTGGTAAGCTAAGCCAACCTGAGTCCAAAGTCTGTGAAAATTGATAGTTTTAAACTGAAAATTATTAGGAAAATTCTGAATTTTTGTCCCTGGTCTTAAATAAACAATATATTGGTTACTTTGATCTATTTTAGATAGGTTTAGAAGGAGTTGATAGGAATAGTTCTCTGTCCCGGTTTTATCCTTACTAAATGCCCTACTGCCATCAAAACCAATAACCATGATAAAGTTATATTAAGTCACTAATATACCCAATTTCAATAAATTGAAATTGCAAGTAACTTAAGTATCTTACCGTTCAGCGTTTGCTGACCGAACTTTTACAAAATCGTAGCGGATATTATGACAACGATCATAATATACTAGCGAAGATTTTGAAACGCAGTGTTATCGTTTCGATACACTGCGTTTATACAGGTCAATATTCTCTAGAGCTAATCCCGTTCCCAAAACTACAGATAATTTAGGATTTTCTGCAATGTGGCAGGGCACGCCTGTTTCCATAGTCATCAGTTTGTCCAGGTTGTTTAATAGCGAAGTTCCACCGCTCATTACAATCCCCTTATCTATAATGTCTGATGCAAGCTCTGGCGGAGTCTGTTCCAAAACTCCTTTAACCGCCCCAATGATCTTTTTTAAGGTATCAGCCACTGCTTCTTGAACCTCTTTGGAGTTTAAAGTTATTGTTTTAGGTAATCCGGAAGCACTGTCCCTGCCTCTAACCTCCATCTGCTTAATCTCGGAATTATTTGGAGCTATGGCGCTGCCAATATTGATTTTGACCGCTTCAGCCTGCTGCTCACCTATAATAAGGCCGTATTTTCTTCTGACATAAGAGGTTATTGCCTCATCTACTTTATTACCCCCAACTCTGACTGAGCTGTGGGTCACAACACCACCTAAACAGATCACCGCAGCCTCGGTTGTTCCTCCGCCGATGTCTACAATCATGTTTCCGGAAGGATTAGCAATTGGAATATTTGAACCAATTGCTGCAGCCAATGGTTCATCAATTAAATAAGCGATCTTGGCACCGGCTGATAAGGTAGCATCCATAACAGCTCTTCTTTCAACTTGAGTTACTCCAGCCGGCACACAAACCATTACCTCGGGCTTAAAAATCCGCGTAGAACCACAGATTTTATCAATAAAGTATCTTAGCATTGCCTCGGTGATAACATAGTCTGCAATCACCCCGTCCCTTAGGGGTTTTGTAGCTGTAATATTACCCGGAGTCCTCCCCAACATTTCTTTGGCTTCATTGCCAACAGCTAAAACTCTATTGTCCATTGTGGAAACAGCAACCACTGTGGGTTCATTTAACACCAAACCATCACCTACAAGATAAACCAAAGAGTTGGCGGTACCTAAGTCTATTCCTATCCGTTTACTAAAATTGAACATAGAGACAGTGAGTAGCGTATGAAGCGAAGCTTCTTTGCTTCGCAAATAGCGTAGAGCGTATAGTTGGATTAAAAAACTAGACGCTAAACGCTATGAACTATACGCTAAAGAGGACCTAGTCACAAGATACACTAACTACATCAGAATGCTACAAGTTAAAAGTTTAAAGTGCAAAATTAAAAGTTTTCGAAGAAAACTCCAACAATTTTGAACTTTGAATTTTAAATTTTGAATTTATTTCAGGTTTACCCCATACAAATTAGGCTTAGAAGCAGTAGGAGTTGGAAAAGAAGATATTATAAGAAGTCTTGAGCCGTCGGGCCAGGCGAAAACCGAATCCGGATCAAAGTTTCCGGCAAAGATCTCTGCCCTATTTGAGCCGTCAAACTCAATCACTGAAATCTTTCCCGTACGTATGCCACCTTCATTCTCTTTTGTTCCCTCCAACTCTTCAGATTCAACAATCACCAGGTGATCGACAATTTTATTATCCGGAGCCGGCAGCCAGCTTATATAATTGGCATCAGGCAGGTTATAGGTTTTGTCCTCCACCAGATCAACCACCTGAAAGTCTTTTTTACCATCTTTTGAATAAAGAATCTTGGTTTCATCCGGCGACCACAACAGTTTGGCTGAAGCTGAAGCTGTTTCTCTTAGATCCCGATCCTTTAAAAGCTGAAGCCTGGTTAAATCCTTTGACCTTTGATCCTGATCCCAGTTTCTCAAGGTTATCTCCATAGTTGGAGTAATATCACGGGCAGGATCATTGAGTCTGCCGGTATCTAAAAGTAAATGTCTATCTTCAAAGGAGGCTAGAACCTGGCTGGAATCGGGTGAGAATCTTAATTTAGCCTGAGTATAATCAATCCCATCGGACACTGCAATCTGGCGCGGCTCTCCGCCTCGGGCAAAGGTAATCTGGTTTTGCTTCATAGTCCAGACCCAGAGCCCGCTTTTTTTCCGGTTTATAACCGGGTTTTGCTCATCTGATGTAGGCACAACAAATGCCAGTTTTTCACCATCTGGAGAGAGGGTGGCGTTAACTGCACCAGAGTAAGTTAAAGGGTAAACGCTTGGAATCGCCCGAAATAGACTGGCCCTAACCTGGCTGACTAATCCCTGCTTGACCTCCACTTTCTTTTGCCATGCAATGTAGCCTTCCTTAACAATTTTTACCTCATAGCTTTTTGGCAAAAGATTATTGATGTTTTCATTGGTGGCGGTTGTTAAATGACCATCCAGATAAACCGAAGCTTGATCAGGCTCGGAGGTGATGGACATTATACCTGTTCCCAAAATAGTTCCGTTTTTAAGTGAAAACCTGTAGCCTTTGGCAAAATAAATTGCCACCAGAGCTCCAAGTCCGATAATTAAAATTGTAATTAATGTAAGAAGCAGTCTTTTGCTCACTTTGTATATTCTAAGTTACTTAGGTTACTTAAGCAACTCAACTTCCCAGAAGCTGTGCCCTTACTATCAACCTTTTTACAAGAGTTCCTGGAGGATCACAAGTTTGCAGGGTTAAGACAGGCTTGTCATAGCGGTTATTTAGAAAACTTATATCCGACGGTTCAACCACTGATTTGTCAAAAACAATATAATCATATCTTTTACCCTGGTAATAAACCAGGATCCTATCCCCTTTTTCAAGTTCCCTTAAAAGATAAAAAACTGCATTATATCTGACAATATTCCAGGGAGCATCAGCTGAATGGGAAAAGATGAATAAATTTCCATTTTGCCCGGGTTTGGTAGAGCCTCTGGCTTCAGCAACGCCTGATTGAAGGGCTTGGACATATGCCCGCTCATCTGCCGGATCAATATCCGCCAAAACCCTAGCATTGGCATTAATCTTTTCAATCACAATTCCATAATCTGTTGAAACCGGCCTGATAAAATTACCTGAAGCCTCCACCTCACTAAATCCTGATTCAGTTTGATCGCTTTTGGTGCCTTCTGATGTAATTATTGTTGGAGCAACAGTTCTTTTAACCCCCATCAGTTGATCCTTGCGGTAGTTAAATTCCGCTGTTAAAACCGGCCCGAACTCAAAAGTTATAGCCAGAGATCCTACTACAATTGCAGCATAGGATAAAAACCTGATCAAGAATAGTTTTTTGAACTCAGGGGAAGCCATATTTTTAGTATAACTTAATTTACTAAAACTACAATGAAATTGATCCCCTAGTTGAAAGATGTTAATATTATGAATCTATGATTCTAATGAACTACCCCGCAGCAGAGCTGACGGGGTATCCTGCGGAAAGTTCTTCTGTGAACCATTCATCCTCGCAGCAAGCTGCGAGGTACTCTGGTTCAAGAATAGAGACTTCGTCTCATATTATGGGGTATGCAACCAATTGAATTTAGGGAAAGACCTAGGATAGGAGCAGATGTCTCCTTGCCTTTTTACCCTGCCCGACTCCCCGGAAATCCTGAACTTAGAACCGAGAGAGTAAATATCGGCGAAAGACTCATAACCATTAGACATAAATTACTAAGAAGGGCAATCAAAATCAGCGCGGGGGCTACAACCCTGGCTTTAGTAGGATCTGTGGTTGCTTTAGTTAGTGGTCATCCAGAAGTTGCTGTGGGGATTTTTGGAGTGGGTGTCCTTGCAGGAAAAGTGAATTCTGATATCGCCGATGACTACAACCAAAGACTTAAGGACGCCGGTCATCCTTTTGTCCAAACCAGAGGCATCAGGTAAGCGCCGTTGAGAGGAATCGAACCCCCAACCTACCCCTTAGGACGGGGTTGCTCTGTCCATTGAGCTACAACGGCAAATATAATTTCTAACTTGCCTGTCAATTTTACCAACCCAAACTAATTAAATCAAAATACCCAAAATCCTAAACGATCGTATCAAGTTTTGGGAAGATTTGAAATTTTATCAGTTTCAATAATGGTTACCCAATCTCCCAACCCCAACTCTTCAACATAATCCTTAAGTTTATTGTAAATACTCCTTTTGGTTGCCCAAACTGATTTTTGTAAAGGGATAAACCCCCATCTTTTAAGATTGCGCCTGAATAAATTTCTAACTGTTTTTTTCTGTTCAGGTATGTCAAAAATCACTACTCTCCACTTCTTATCCCAGACAAACTTCTCGCCAAATCCTTCCACTAAAAACTTACGTCCGGTATAGGTTAGTTTGATTATTAACTCATCAGACTTTACTTCCTCCACCAGTCTATGATGTTTGAGCCTATTCAAAGCTTTGGATAGGGCTGTTTTGGGAAGTGTTTTTTCCCATCTACTATGATAAGCATAAAGGCCTGGATTATAGGCAAAGTCTTCAAACCGAACATAACCGTCAACCGATTTTTCCAAAACATCCAGAATGTAATAACTTAAACTTTTTTTGTTGACCCTCATACCAAAATGATGTACGATCGTATACCATTTTGTCAAGTTTCTTGACGAAAGAAGCTTTGCTTCATTGTGGCTTTCTACAAGAAGCTTTGCTTCATTGTGGCTT
>CAYMTV010000015.1:0-24584 GCA_964393525.1 uncultured Gammaproteobacteria bacterium
TAGAAACTCAAGCTTTGCATTTTTAAACTCCGGATGAAATTTTTTAAAAAGCCAGATGGCAAAGATGTCATCTAAATGTGGATTTATATGTGTTACCAAAGTTTTCATTTATCTAGGTCCGATTATACTTGATTTATTTATTGACTATAATATCCCATTATGACAATATTCCACCAACAATATGCAACGCTTAGAAGGCTTCATCTACAGAGGAAGGGAGGTCATTAGTAATATCCACGCTGCGGTGGAACTTGTCCCGCCTTTATTATCCGGGATCAATCCTACTGGTATGGCAGAGAGTATTCGCATGCATATGACATCCGCCACCACATACTCGGAACTGCCTGTTTCCAGGGAAGTTGGATTTGCGCTGATTGTTATTGCGGGGATCATGGGAGCGTACGAGCTTTACGATAGATTCATAGGCCCAAGATCTGGCGGTCAGGGCAGAACCAATGGTAGGATGTAAAAGTGTTTATTAAAAAATTTATTTTTGCTCCACTTTTTTTGCTTTTCTTTGCCCTGTTTTTGATAAAACTTCAGTCATTTTCCCAGATTGATCTGATTTTTTCTTTAAACAGACAGGTTTTAATTGAGCTTTTAACGCTCACCGGTCTTCTAACTTTAAGCAGTTTGTTTTATGCAATTTTTATTGCATTGGCGGATGACTGGAGGATGGTTTTGCCGGTTGGATTTGTTGCAGCCACATTACCGGTTATTATCCTTGAGCAAAATTTTAGTTTTGTTATTGCTTTGGGAGTAATATTTGCTAGCGGTATAGCCTTCCTTCAGCTTTCCCGAAAACTAAAAAATTATCTGACTTTTGAGGCTGATCAACTGCTTACTCCAGGCGTTAAAAGTTTTGCAACCTTAGTCATTCTTTTTGTCTCTTTGGCTTATTATTTTTCCGCGTCCTCAGATATTTCTAAAAAAGGCTTTGAAATACCGGATAGTTTGATAGAGGCTTCCCTAAAATTTGCTCCCCAGCCTGACCAATCCTTAACCCCTGAGCAATCAAGCATGCTTGATACAAAAATTGACCCGGAGGAAATTGCATACCTTAAGCAAAATCCAAAGCTTATTAAGCAGTATGGCCTGGATCCAAAAATCTTAGACAACCCAAACTTGCTTGAGCCGCTTAAGAACCCTGCTTCCGATATTTCCAAAGAACTTACCAAAAGCCTTCTTAAAGATCAATTTAATCAGGCAATTGCTCCATACATCTTATGGGTGCCGGGGATCTTGGCGGTTTTAAATTTTGTCACCTTAAACTCATTTGTCTATTTGTTTTTGCTATTTGCCCCGCTTACCCTCTGGTTGATTTTTTATCTTTTTGAAAAATTAGGGTTTATCGGTTACAAAAAAGAAATGCGCGAAGTCAAAAAAATGGTAGTTTGATTGCATTTATTGCCAGCTAAGCTTAAAATCCCCTCATGTTAGAGGTGCCGCAGCCAAACTTACCTTTTGTAAGACTACACTACACTAGGGCTCAGTTTATAACGTATTTATCTGCTGGAGCAGCATCTTTGCTTTCAAGTAGTTTTGTAACTAAGGAACCTCAACCATTACCAAACCTTCATGCTATAAGACCTAAGATTCTAGGTACTACTTTCAGCCAAGTCCAATGTGAATATTTAGATTTAGACTATAAAAAGACTTTTCAGGAGGTTTGTAATATGGGTTTCGATGTAATACGGCTTTGTAGTTACTGGAATAGAATCCAACCAGGTAATAAAAGAAATTATGATTGGGAAGAGTTTGATTGGTTGCTTAATGAAGCTCAAAAATATAATGTTGACATTATCTTGACTATTGGAATAAAAGCCCCAAGAGCTGAGGAATTCCATCTTTCAGATTGGGTTAAAAACAAATATGATGTTAGCAGAAGCGATATTCCCCTAGATAAGCTCCCGGGTCTTGCTAAAGATAGTTTTGAATTTCAAAGAGCAGTCATTATACATACACTGGAAAAACTTCGAGATCCGACACAGTTAAAATACCTTCAAGTTGAAAACGAACCTTTAAATAAGCTTTGGATATTTGGAAGCTGGAACAGGTATTTGAGTCCTGAATACTTAGAAGAATCAATTGAAAGAGCACGTGAACTAGCTCCATTGCAGAAAATAATGGCTACTAATTCTATTAGCTCAAGGTCACCAAGAAATAAGGAAGATGTTGAAGCATATATGGTAACACTGGCATTAACAGATGCTATTGGTCTCAATATCTACAGTAAAATTCCCATAAAAATTGGTCCTTTTTTATATTATTATGAGGCAAAAGACGACTTTTATAGGGAATTAGACAAGCTAAACGAATTAGCAGAGTATAATGATGTTGAGGCTTGGGCGTCTGAGATACAAGGAGAACCTTGGGATCATTTTAAATTAGTTGTTCGAAGTACACTTGGACACCCAAGTTCAAGCCCTACCAGGATGTTAAGACTAATATATGCTGCTAAGAAGGCAGGTATTCAAAGACAAATTATCTGGGGAGTTGAACACGGTATTGATCAAAAAAATCAGGGTAACCCTGAGTGGAATAAAACACAAAGATTATTATTAGCAGCTTAAAGTTTGAAAGGTTCCATTTCTCCCCAGTTTGGGCCTAATTTTAAATCTACTTTTACAGGCACAGAAAGCATAAGGGCATTTTCCATTTTTTCTTTGACCATTTCAGCAACCTTTTGGACTTGTGGTGAGGACATTCGGCTGAGCTCAGTCGAAGTCCTTGCCGAACCATCACATTCAAATAAAAGCTCATCATGGACTTGGAGTATCATCTCGCAGATGGCTAATGGCAGATGGCTAATGGAATTTTGTTTGCTGACTATTCGCGATTTGCTATTAGCGATAAGCTCTTTATTAATTTCCACCATAGCTTTTTTAATCATATCCGCAGCTGTCCCCTGAACAGGATGATTTATCGCTGCTCTCTCGCCTGCTGCCTTAAACATCCTGTTATTTGACTTCAACTCTGGGATATACCTTCTTCTGCCCCAGATGGTTTCAACAAATCCATCCCTGTATCCCTTTTCCAAAATATTTGCCATCCACTGCCTGACTTTAGGAAACTGTTCAAAATACTCCTGGATATATAGTCTGGCTGTTTGATAATCCACATTAAGCTGCCTTGACAGGGCATGCGGGCCCTGACCATAAAGTGTGGCAAAATTCATGGTTTTTCCAACCATTCTTTTTTGTTTATCAACCTCTTCCAGCTTGCACTTAAATATTTTTGCAGCAGTTGCAGCATGAATATCCAGTCCTTCCTGAAAAGCCTTTTTAAGTCCCGGATCATCTGCCAGATGCGCCATAATCCTAAGCTCAATTTGGGAATAATCTGCTCCAAGTAACACCTTACCTTTAGGTGTAATGAATGCTTTTCTGATTTCTCCACCCAATGTGCCTTTAATCGGGATATTTTGAAGGTTTGGGTTTTGAGATGAGAGCCTGCCAGTGGCAGCCCCTTCTACATTAAATGTTGAATGAATTCTTTTATCCTCACCAATAGATTTGGGAAGAGCATCAATATAGGTTGAGACCAGTTTAAAAAGCTGCCTGTACTGTAAAAGCTTGTGGATCATGGGATGGGAAGGTGCAAGCTCAGTCAAGGTTGCTTCATCTGTGCTTCTTCCGGTTTTAGTTTTTCTGACAACCGGTAATTTTAATTCATCAAACAAAACTTCTGATAACTGCTTTGGGGAATTTAAGTTAAACTCATGTCCAATATCTTTATATACCCCCTTCTCCAGCTCTTTTAAAGTCTTTTTTAAATCCTTTCCAAGTTTTTCTAAAAACTTAGTATCAATCAAAACTCCGGTTTTAGTCATTTTCTCTAAAACAGGAGTTACAGCTAAATCCAGATCTGTTGTATGTTGATTTTGAATTGTAGCAGCGAGGGGTGACTCCGAACGGGGTGTCCCATCGAGCGCCCGCAATGATAATGAGGACGTCGGATGGGGCTGTGAGGAGGCAGGACCCCGAGCGTCACCAGGAAGGCGATTAATTAAACTTTTAAACTCAAGCTCTTCAAATAATTTTGTGGCTTTATCATGCTCATAGTCATGGACTATGCAGGCAGCCAAATCAAGCTTAATCGGGGCATTTAAATCTAAAGTGGCCAAGCCTTTGGAAATTGCTGCTGATTCTGCGCCTTCAGCGAGTAGCATCTGCATCCTTTCCGGAAGGGTCTTTAAGTTTTTTGGCTGGTAGATTTTTTCAACAGTCCCAAACTGTTTAATTAATTTTGTTGCGGTAACTTCCCCTATCCCCGCAACCCCCGGGATATTATCAGACGCATCCCCGGCTAAAGCTTTATAATCCACCATCTGCTTTGGTGAAAACCCATACCGCTCCAAAAATTCACCTATCCCGTAAAGCCCGACATCCTGCAAGGTTTTCTTTGGCATTAAAACTTTAATTTTTTTGTTTATCACCTGCATGATGTCCCGATCCCCGGTTAAAATTATCACCTCTAAATTTTTTTCTCCGCCAGCTGACGGATCAACAGCCTGGCAAGCTAAAGTGCCAATTAAATCATCCGCCTCGAAACCAGCAAGTTTAAATTCGGGGATATTTAAGGTTCCGGTTATTTCATGAACCCTTTGATATTGACTAGATAATCCTTCATCTACCGGGCCTCTGGTGGCTTTATATTGGGTATACTTTTGGTGGCGAAAGGTCGGCCCCTTTTCATCCCAGGCAATTGCAATAAAATCAGGAGCAAGATCATTTAAAGCTTTTAAAAGCATTGAGGTAAATCCAAAAACAGCGTTAATAAGCTCACCTTTTGAGGTAGTTAAAGGTGGGGTTGCATGATAAGCCCGGTGCAAAAGTGCATTACCATCAACTAACACTAGTCGTTTGGCCATGAGGGAATTTTAGCACGAATTAAGCTTCAGACTCTAATGAAAAAGAGTTGTGGCGAAATCCCAATACTCGGGATACCCATTTTGCTTCATAAAATACCACCACTCTACTCCCCAAAGATAAATCTCATCAATTGAAGTCTTTTTTGCATACTCAACATTTTCCTTAAATTCAGCAATGGGGAATAGTTTAATCTGCTTATCAAAACTTAATGCATTTGGATCATGATCTCCAAACCAGGGTTCTACCTGAAGCTCAGTAATAACTGTTTTTTGATTGTTTGGGGCAAAGAGCTTTCTTACTAAATTAGATTTTAAAGAGTAATGTCCAGGAATAAAGGGGTAGTTAAAATAGCCTAAAAATGGATTATAAACTTCCCTATATAGCGAAATCCCTAATACATCCGTCAGTTTCATTTGAGTAACCCAACTGTCCCACTCACCACTGGCTGTAGTCATGATTTTTTTGTCGGTCAATCCTCTAGCCAGTTTTATCTCCGATCTGAAAAAACCTTCATCCGGCCAGTCACAAAGCACTGCCCAGACTGGAAATAACGGCTCATTTTCAACCTGGTAGGTTGTGACCGCAGGGTGGTTATCATATCGCTCTATAACCTTTTTAATAAATTCTTTTGTCTTATCCTGCATTGCTTTTTTTGGCAGTTTATCCGCCCAATTGGGCTGGTGACATTCAGGCCAGCGAGGTTGTCTTATCCCAACAACTAAAATTACTTCTACGCTTCTTTTTTTGGCTTCATCCAGCATAAAGTCAACCTCGGAAAAATCAAAGCTACCCTCTTTTGGTTCAATCCTTGACCAGTAAGTTGGTACTCTCAGTTTTTTTATATTTAGCTCATCCAGTAAACTTAAGTAGACTTCCTTCCAGTCCAATCTTAAATACTTTGCTGTAGGCGGGGAAAATGTTACTCCAAAATTAATTTTTTTTGCGGGGGGATTTAAGATTTCGGATATAAAACCTATTAGGTAAAAGAGGGCTATGATCAATAAAATTATTGCCAGAGCCTTAAACCAGGTATGTTTAAGATTTAGTTTCTTGGGCAGTTTAAATTTCATGGTAGTTTAAGCGCCTTTTGTCAGAAGATAAAGTCCAAAACTAATAAAAATAATCCCCAGTGCTTTAATATAAAAACCAGTTGCGCTCATCTTCTCTTTAAAAACTTGAGGGAATTTTTTAGAAAGCAAGAAGGCTGCAATAAATAAAAAGGCATACTGAATGCCCTGCAGGGCATTTACCAAAGCCGGACTTGCCAGGGATATGGAAAATATTAATAAAAGTTGTGATACACCCGCAGCAACCTGGCCTGAGGCAAAAAGCCACAGGGCGTTAGATTTCAAAAAACTTTTCCAGTAGGGCTGCGTTTTGCCCGGAAAAATGATCTTTCTTGTAACGGGAACTAGGATAAGCAAAATTCCCAAAGGGATTAAAACCGGCCTGGAATAAACAAAAACAGTCCAAAAATTAGAAGATTCATAAGCATAGCGCAGCAAAAGATAAGAGATAGCGAAAAAGAAAGCAGATCCTATCTCAAGGGCAATTTCTTTTTTATCTATTCTCCCTTTCCAATCCAGTAATGTTATAAAAACCAATCCTAAAACCAAAGTTACTACCGCATAAATCTCGGTTTGGGTTAATGTTCCGGTCTTAATCCCCACAATTAGCAAAAACAGCGGTATCAAAGTTCCAATAACCGGGATCACCCTAGAGATCTGACCTATTTTTAGTGCCTTCAACATAAAGTAAGCTCCAACTGTCCAAAGCACAGTGGAAACTGAGGCTAAAAGTAAAATATAACCTGAGGGCAAGGACGCAAATGGGATTAAAAACAAAGCTAGGCAGGAAACCAAACTGAAATAAAAAACATAAATCAAAGGATCAGGGATGTGTTTAATTAAAAGAATTTTGTCTATGGTAACTGCAACTGCATTTAAAAGGTAGGCTGCAATGGTTAAAGGAAGATAGAGCACAATATCAATATAGCAAAGTTAATTGAAATTAACTTTGCTTATTTACAATATAGCTTTTAAACCTAACCTTGGCAACCTAAAAATAACTAAGCCGGGTAGTTTTGCCGGGCTGAGGATCATGAGAAGCTTCTTGCATTCTTTTCATTATATCCAGTAACATAGGCGCAACTCTTTCTATGTCTACAGTAGTCCCGGTATGGGGTAAATTGGCAATTTCCACCAAAAACGTTTCCGGCGCATTAGGAAACAGCCTGCTTGCCTGATGAACTTTTTCACTATCCTCCGAAGTGCTTTGTGCGCTTAACCGCTGATAGCGCTCAATCTGCTCCCGCATGATACCGGCTGTTATTTCCCTTTCGGGAAAATAAACGTCTTTCTCCGAAGCTGTAACCGCAACCGGAAAATCGGATAGCGCTCTAATTTCAGCCGGAGTCATACCGGTGATTCCCCGGTTAGGACCAACCAATGGCAATAAATTAATAAAAGACCCTGGTGAGGGATTTTTCAACTCCTTTGCCCTATCCGAGAGTAGCTTTTCTACAACCGTCTGTAAAAGCCTAATTCTTTCTTTATAAAGCCTACTCAATTTCCTGCTAGATCCACCGTAGTGCTCCTTTGCTATTTTCCTCTCAACATGCTCCAGTCTTTGTTTTTGTTCATCGCTTAAGTAAGTCTCTATGTAGTGCTGATTTCTCTCACGCTGGTTCCTCATGTCACTTAAGGTACGCTCCAGGTTATCGGCTAGTGGGTGATCCCCCCTGTCTCTGGCATGGCCAATTTTTATCATCATATCTGCAATGTCTTCTATTGAGGGAAACATGTAGATTGCTTCATCGATTCGGGAAGCAACCCGGGCTGTCCTGGTAGTCATAAAAGCCAAACTTTCTTTTAAGTTTCTTTTGGCCATCCCGCCGGGCTGATGCATAACAATGCCTCCTACTGTTGTTTTTTGTTGTCTCAAACTGAATAATCGTTTAAGCAGAGGACCTAAATAAGGCAATTCTACGCCTCCCAAAGACTGCCCGACCAGATATATCTGATCAATACCCTGCTTCTCAACCAACTCATAGATAAATGCAGCCAAATAAGCTGCTCTTTCGGCGGTCTGAGCTACAAAAGGACTGCCTTCGGTATCAGTACTAAGGGCCGATCCAATCGCAGCTGATAAAGCTAACTGCCCCAGCTCGGGATGTGCTTTGGCAGCATTAAAGAATTCTGCTGCAATAAAAGCATGTTCAGGACCTGAACCAGGAGCTCCCGAAAGAAAAAATATTGCTGTTTTTGAAGGTTGAGACAATCTCTGCTGTGATTCTGCTACTGGTTCCCCGGCTTTAGGCAGAATTACTGACGCATGAAAAGTTGGAACTCTCTCCCGAAGTTGTCTGACTCGCATCTTTTCCGGGAAGATTTCCATTGCCTGGACAACTGACCGGGCAAGCTCTGGGGAAGGAGCACCAAAAACTACCTCCTGGGGTTGCAAGATTTGGCCTTCTATCCTTTTAATTGCCGGGTGCTCCATCCTAATATTGCTTCGCGCAGCAGGTAAAACTTCAGCCATAATATATAATCAGTATAACTCGTATATAATAAAGGCAAAACAATGAGAATTGCTTACTTCACAGAGACTTACTACCCGCAGCTAAACGGGGTTGTTACCTCACTTAACAATTTTTCCAATGTTTACCGAGCGCAGGGACACACAACCTATATCATCGCCCCTAAACTGAAAGGTTATAAGGATTCCGACCCAAATATCATCAGAATCCCTTCATTAAAGATCTGGCCTACTTTCCCTGACCTTGCCCGGGTTCCTCTACTCCTGCCGGGAGGGTACTTTAGAAAACTTTTAAAACTCGATGCCGATATAGTTCACGCTCACGGAAATGGGGGTTATTCTCTGATAGGCTTGCTTTTTGCCAAACTCAAAAAAATCCCTTATGTCTTAACTTTTCATAACCTGCACACGGTTTATGCCAGCCTGTTATTTAAAGGTATCGTTCTAACTCCGGAAATGGTTGAAAAATTTCTGAAAAATTTTGCTGAAAATTGTGATCTGGTGGTTACTCCATCTTATAAGATGGAACTTGAGCTTATAAGTTACGGGGTTAAAAAACCGATTGAGATTATCCCTAATTTTTTAGATTTAAAAAAGTTTAATGTTTGGGATAAGCACTTTTTACATAAGCTTTTAAATCTACCCCCTGCTACCCCCATATTACTTGCTGCCGGCAGGATTGAACCTGAGAAAAACTTTGAATTTTTAATCAAAAGTTTTCATAAAATATCAAAAGAAGATCAGACTTCACACTTAGTTATTGTCGGAGAAGGCAGAGTCGAAAATGAGCTTAGACAGCTGGCAGAAGACTTAAATATTAAAACCCGTGTTCATTTACCAGGTAATATCAACCCAAAAGATATGCCATACGCTTATGCTGATGCGGATATCTTTGTTTTTGCTTCTTTCTCTGAGGTTCACCCGATGGTCACCATGGAAGCTGCAGCTTCAGGCCTACCGCTTGTGGTAGTAAACGACAAGGCATATCAGGGAGCAGTGGTTGATGGCCTTAACGGATTTGTTGTTGAGTCTAAAACTGAAACCTTTGCCAAGAAAATTTTAGAGCTTTTAAGAAACCCAAAACTTGCAAAACAATATGGAAAAAAATCCAAAGAAGTTATTAAACAAAACTTCGGACAGGAATATATCACAACCAAACTGATGGATTTATACGTCAAAACAATCACCAAGTACAAAAATAAATCATAATGCTGATCAAACTTTTTTTATGGTCTTTACTTCTGGCATTTTTTCTGGCCAAGCTTGAGATAAATATTGAAGGTCAGTCTGGCTGGGCTAAAAATTTACCAACCTGGCGGATAAAAAATAAGTTAACAAAATTCTTTTTGGGGGAGACTCCTTTAACCGGCTATCACACCTGGCTGTTTGGGATGATGTTTGTCCTATATCACTTCCCGTTTGTAGTAGGAGTTGATTGGAGTCTTCAACTTGAACTGCAGTTTATTGCTGCATTTTTATTTTTTTCAGTCACAGAGGATTTTTTGTGGTTTATTTTAAACCCTAATTTTGGAATAAAAAAGTTTAGAAAAAATTATGTTCCCTGGCATAAAATCTGGATCGGCCCTATTCCAAGAAATTATATATTTGTAGTAACTGCCGTAATATTAATCTTATCTCTAAGCTTTTCTATCTGATCTCCACCAAAATACTACAATCAGACTAAAAAGTATTAGCAAAGCAGCCTCAAAAATCAAGTTTTGATTATAAAAAGGCAACCAGACCAAAAGAGAATTAAATCCTTTAAATTCTTTTTGAAAGTTTATAGTAAACGCAGTAAAAATAAGTAGGCTGCCATGGAAAACTGCCCATAAGGCGCCGGTATAAATTAAATTTTGATACTTTTTCATATCAGATTGAAGCAAGATGCATAATAATCCGGCAAGAATTATAAAAGAGGCATAGATATGGTTTAAAAGCCTGGCATAGGTTAAGGCTGACTTGGGCCAGATTAAAGTTACATCCAAAAGCCTCAGGTCAAAGAGATGGATTAAACCATTCAAAATTAGGTAAATCCCGCCAAATATCAGATATATCTTAAGAATGTTAGTCAGTGTCATACCTTTTATTGCCAAAGATATTATATAACTTCCGGTGTTCTTGTATAATTCTGCTAATATAATCTTAATCGTATGCAAAACGGCAGTCCCGGCAGAAAGAAATTAAAAATTGCCTCACTAATAATCACATACAACCGGGTTGATGAAGCCCGCGCTCAGATGGATATAATCAGGGAGCTTTGGGAACCTATTTTAGATAGAGTCGATATTTATCATGAATTCAACGGCAAGCCCAAGTGGTATCCCAAAATTTACCGGGAAGACTACCTGCATAAACACAAACCCATGTCTCATTTTATTGGCGCAAGCCACATGTTTAACCAGGGGATGAAACATATCTTGGAATCCGGAGAAAAGTATGATTTTATCATTGCCTCCTCTGCAGACACCTGGTTTTATGATTTAAAAAAATTAAAGACTGTTTTATTATCCTGCAGGAAAAATCATTACCAGCTGGTCGCATCACTTTGGTCGGGTATGATTTTAGGAACTGAGTTTTTTATTATCACCCCGGACCTGGCAAAAAAAATCTTTCCCATAAGACTTTCCCAATTCCTCAGCAAAAATAAAGCAAGCTTTTTATTACGTAATAAAGCAAGCTTTTTATTACGTAATAAAGCAAGCTTTTTACTACGTAATGAGGCGAAGCCTCTTACGAAGGAGCTTCGCTCACTTCGTAATAAAATCTTAAGATGGACAAACTCTCAGATTGCCAGGCTTTTTGAGTGCATCTTTACCCTGCAGGTCATCAGACACTTAAAAAACCCCAAGAAGATCTATTTGCTTCCCGGAAGGGAGATCATCTGGTTATTTGGTAATAGATACTTCTCCCCAAGCTTTTATGCATCACATCATGACAAAAATCAAAGGAAAGCAGACTTATCTTCGGAGTTGCCCCTAATTTTAGGAGAAAAAATGACCAATATGCCTGCTTTAACAAAATTTTTTAAGTAGCTTTAAGCTTTTTACCGACAATCCCCTCAAACTCCACCCCATCCAAGGTTTCTTTTTCAAGTAAAGCTTTAGCTACCTTATCCAGTTTGATTCTATGCTTTTGCACTAAAGACTGGGCCATCTTATAGGCGGTGTCTAGAATTTTCTTAATTTCCCTGTCTATGGAATTTTGAAGCTGGGGTGAAATCTCTGCTCCTTCATCCAATCCCCTCCAAGCTCCAAACATAGTTTTGGCAGAAACATTAATAGGACCCAAAGCACTCATTCCATATTGGGTTACCATTTGACGGGCTAAATTGCTCGCAACCTCAATATCTGATGTAGCGCCGGTTGAGATATCATCAAACACCATCTCTTCTGCCGCTCTCCCACCTAAAGCCGCTGTTATTTGTTCTATCAGGCGCTGCTTTGTTTCATTGGATCTATCCTCGGTTGGCGGAAACATGGTATGCCCCCCAGACATCCCCCGAGAAACTATAGAAATTCTATGAACTGGATCCACAAACTTTAAGAAATGCCCAACAATTGCATGACCGGCCTCATGGTAGGCAGATAACTTCCTATCAGCTTCAGATTGCATTCTTTTCCTTTGCGGACCTAATTTTTCTTTGGTAGCAGCTTCCTCCAAATCATGTGCATCAATAGCTTTTTTATTTTCCCGGGCTGCTAAAATCGCTGCTTCGTTTATCATATTGGCCAAGTCTGCACCGGAAAATCCAACTGTGCGTCTGGCAAGCTTTTCTACTGAAACATCATCTGTAAAAGGCTTACCTTTCATATGAAGCTCTATTATGGCCTTTCTTTCCTCTATATCCGGAAGTCCCAAAACAACCCTTCTGTCAAACCTGCCGGGTCTTATCAAAGCTGGATCTAAAAGATCCGGACGATTGGTAGCGGCCACGACTATTACTGAATCATTAGGATTAAACCCGTCCATTTCTACCAAGATCTGATTTAAAGTTTGTTCTCTTTCATCATGCCCTCCCATACCACCCATACCTCTCATCCGACCAATTGATTCAACCTCATCAATAAAAATTATTGCCGGAGCGCTTTTCTTGGCAGTCGAAAACATATCACGAACCCTGGCAGCTCCTACTCCAACTAACATCTCCATAAACTCTGATCCGGCAATTGAAAAAAATGGTACTCCAGCTTCCCCGGCAACAGCCCGTGAAAGCAAGGTTTTTCCCGTTCCGGCAGGCCCTACCAAAAGTACTCCTTTTGGAGTTCTTGCCCCCAGTGCTCTAAATTTCTCCGGGGTTTTTAAAAATTCCACAACTTCAAAAAGCTCTTTTTTGGCTTCTTCTACACCGGCAACATCAGCAAATTTTATTTGTGGGGAATCTTTATTAAAAAGTCTTGCCCTGGATTGACCAAAAGAAAATATCCCTTGTCCTGCATCCCGGGCCTGCCTAAAAATAAGCGCAAAAAAGATAATCATTACCAAAATTGGTAAAACCGTGCTTAATATCCCAAGCCAAGCCTGCTGCCAGGAAACATCTTTTATCTCAATGGTGACCTTTTTTGGATCAACATCGGAATTTTTTAGAACTTGATAGATTGATTCTCCGTCCTCTTTACGGCTTGTGGCTGTTTTACCCTTCTCTTTGTAGATTGCCTCAACCCTGTCCCCCTCTAAATTAAGCTTTTCAACTTTACCGTCTTTAACATCACTGACAATGTTGGAAAGAGGAACCTCATTCCCCTTCTTATCGCCATCCGACAGACCGGTAAAAAAGATTAAAGCTGCCAAACCAATTAAAACATAAACCCCAATACCCTTTAGAAAGGACAGCAGTCGGTTTTTTGTGGGAATTTTAACTAGCCTTTTGCGGGAATTTGCCATGGGGCAGATTATAACTCAATCAGCCTCAAAATACTAGGCGGAGGGTTGATCCTCTTGATCGATCTCAGGTATTAATTCTTGAACCAACTGGGCGGTTTTTTGAGCCCTTAGGGCATCTATTTCTTCGCCGTTAAGGTTTAACTTTTCAGCAACCTCGGAGGCGGAAACGTCGTCCGGTAGACTATCCAGAAGTTTTAACTGATCCTCTGATAGTTTGCTTATCATTTCCTGAACAACTTCAAACTCGGCCTGGGCCGACAGCTTCATTAATATCTCCGTAGCTTCGGCATCAGAGTAACCCCTTTCCTGAAAGATAGTCATCAAATCATCATAAATTGTAATACCTGCTATTGCTTGTGCGTTCATTGTTTAATCTAAAAAGGCCCTACTCCTCTCATGGCTGTCATCAGCGCGTCTAGATCCGGCCTTTGCCTGCTGGCATCAATCGTCCTTTCGGCCAAAATCTGCCTCAGTTCATCTATAGCAGCAAGTTGCTGGGGGTCTTGGGCATCTCTGGCAAATTGCTCAAATTTATCCGCATTTTGGACAAAGGTTTGTTCAAGTATATCCTGAAACATTGCCGGATCACCACCTGCCAATTTTTCTGCTTCTGTCCAAACATTACTGCCCTCAGGAACATGGGCAACAAAACCTGCACCGTTTGTCGCCTCAGGGCCTGGTGCAGTTATGGCAGCTAAGCCATCTGTGCCCCCGGCTGGAGCCGCACTCTCGACACCTGTCACTCCTCCTGAAGCCACGGCTGTTCCACCTGTTTCCCCGCCTGTACCTACCGCAGTAATGGTACCTACCCCATTAGTTGCAGTTTCAGAGCCTAAACTAGTTCCAGACGCTGCGCTGCCCGCTGCCCCACCTATCTCTACTCCTCCTGGTACTATTGTTGCAGTTCCATCCATCTCTCCACCGGTAACTGGGGGACTACCAATACCTGCTCCCAAATTAGGCGCTGCTTCAGAACCCAGCCCGGATCCCAATGGGGCGACATTAGAAGCATCAGGTCCCTGAATTCCCTCAAGACCGGTTGGAGCTTGAGGCGCTGCTATCCCGGCATCAGGGCCTAAGCCGGCAGCAGCACCCTGTCCTAAATTACCAAGAGCGGTCATCAAATTATCTCTAGCTTCCTGATTTACAGCTAACCAGAGAAGAAGTGCAATGGCTGGTAAGGCTACCCTGGCTTTTGGATCCGATAATACTTCCATTGTTAAAGCAGTTCCTCTTGCTGCTGCCGTAAATGCCGCCTCCCCAACTGCTGTACCGGCTCTACCCAAACCTTCCCTTAGTCTTCCTAAGCTGGCTCCTCCTACTCCTCTAGACAATATATCAAACCTTCTGGTTGTTGTAGCATCCGCTCCCAACTCCCGCAGTCTATCCAAAGCATACACTCTCCAGTACCTTTGCAAAAGTTCAAGACCTTGTCCGGCTCTTTCCAAGTTGCGTCCCAATAATTCCCTGGCAGTAGCTCCCCTGGCTGCAAACCACTCTGCTACATCTCCTGGAACCTCCCTGCCCCTTTGTAAAACCCTGCCTCCAACAACTTGGGCTTCCCTTAAAAGCTCTCCTGTTCTTGCTGCCCTCCCGGCAGCCCCTTCTTGAAGCTGTCTGAACCTAGCACCGACTGGCCCTAAAGCAGCACCTAGAAAACCATTAAGCCTTTCTCTGGCATCATTTGCCCTAAGCCGCATGCTTTCCCATCTTTCAACTAACGATTGCCAGACAGGGTCTGTCCGCTCCCTAGCCCAAGTCCCAACCCCCCTGCCAAAAACCCTCATCGCTTCAACCTGACTTCGGGTTAAACCCAAAGCTGCATCTCTGGCATCTCTTCCGCCGTCTACAATTCTGTCAATTACCGGTGATGCCAAATCCGATGCCCACTCTACCAGAATCCCAAGCCTTTCACCCATCATTGCTCTCTGGTCCCTCATTCCTTCCCTCTCTTGGTTTACTCTGTCCCAGAAAGGCTCAAGCCTGATGGCGATTCTGGCTCTTGCTACTTGCACCTCATCCTGAACTCTTTGCCTGATCTGCCTTTGAAGATTATCTAAATTAGTTGCCTGTTCTCTAGCAAATGCCTGAATTGCTCTTCCAGTTTCGCCAATACCTGTTCCGGCTTCGGTTCCAGCAGTTTGACAAGCATTAACAAAACCTTCAATACGGGCTGCGGCTCCAGCCCTGGCATTTTGCAATAGTTCATTGGCACCCTTTGATAACTCTCCCGCCCTAGTGGTAATCCCTTCCCTCATTCTGTTAACAAAGGCTGTTGCAACCTCAAGCCTTGGACCTATCGCACCACCAACTCTTTCGGCTACCCCTGCTCCTGCCTGCCTTGCAGCTTCTAAAACACCTCCCGCTGCTGCTCTGACATTTTCTGCCTGCGCTCCGACTGCTGCAGTAAGCTGACTAAATCTTTCTCTTCCTGCTTCAGCAACCCCTCTTATTCTTACCCCTGCGCCTCTTAACAATCCAAAAATTCCATCCCTACCGGCTGCAAAAACTTCCCTGCCCCTTTGTGCAACTCTCTCTCCGACTCTGCCTGCTCCGGCAAGAGCATTATCAATTCCGGCAGCCGCCGCTCCTCCTACTCTTTCTGCATAACCTCCTACAGCTCCGGCTACATTTCTTCCGGCCTCAGCTACTCTTCCGGGAACTCCTGTTGCAACGCCCCATGTGGCTTCTGCCCCACCCCTAACTGCACCAGCAGCCGCCCCAGCTCTATCTCTTAACTCACCTGCTGCAGCTCCAACTGCTGCCCTTCCAGCTTCCGCTCCCCTGCCAACCTTCGCTCCTCCTGCTGCCATCTGCCAGCCTAATAAATGAAACAGATCTCCAATTTTATCGCGGATCCCCTCGGCTTGTTGTTCTGGCTCCACCTGTAAGTCGATATCACGAAACTTTTCTCCAGCCTCTTTTAGATCTTCATCAATCATCTTGCGCCATTCTCTAACATCTCGAAGTGCTCGAACTCTGGCTCGAAACTCATCTTTTGAGATTCCTCTTTCTAAAGCAGCGCTTCTAGCTTCTCTTTCTGCACGGGCAACTGCTGCCCTTTCAGCTCTAAGTTCGGCGAAGTTAGTAAGTCTTCCCCTTGCTAAATCCTGCGCTTCGGCTGGACTCATACCAGGGTCTTCTTCCTGGAATCTTTGAGCAACTTGTTTCTCTTGTTTATCTGTAGGCCTTGTAGCAATCATACCAATCTGCTCGTTTCTTCTATCGGCATTATTGGAAAGTCTTTCGGGGTTATGTTTAAGCTTGAACGCAGGACGTTCAACTTTGGGTGCGGTACGCGGTGCAGGAACAGGGGCAGCTTCTCCAGCCATATACAATAACAATACTTATTTACAACACTTATTGTCAACTACCTGATCTTTGCCCCATCCGAGGAAAATTTTTGCATTTTATACCTTAAGATGCTAAATTTGAGACCGTATTTAAACAAGTTATGGGTTATCAAACAAGAAGAGAGCTTCTTAAGACTTCAGCCTTGACAATTGCCGCAATGGGCTTAGCAGCTTGTGGACAACCCCAAACAGCTGAATCTACCTATAACTGGCCAAAATTGCAGATTCCTGCTAATCATAGACTTCAAAGGATACCAAATGTTGATACTTTTCAATCAACGGATATTGGTATAAGGGGTTTATATCTTCTCAATCATTCAAGAATCCCATTGGTAGCAATTTATGTAGCTTATGATGATGCAGTTGAATTTTTGGAATACACAAGCGCCAGCTTTGGATTCCAAGCGGTAAGAGAAGGGTTTAGTCCAGTAACACCTTTGGTCCAAGACAGCCGTAGAAAGCAAATCGGACCTAAAGAGATAGCACAGTTTCAAGGTGATGCAATACACCTAGTGCGAGAAAGCGACTCTCAGAGAAAAAATGGAATGTTACTTGTTAAATTTAGACCTGAAGATCCAACTACACCACAAACTTTGGTTTTTGAAAAGGGCTTAGTCAGATTTCAGAGGAATCTTTCTCCTCAGGCTTATTTAAGAACCAAATTAATTTTTGAAACTCCTGGAAGGGTTATTTAATCTTTGCTCCATTTGGAACTTTAGAGGAAGGCTTAAGAAAAATAGGTTTATTATCACAATCTGCAGCAAGCATGATGCCTTGAGACTCATATCCCATCATCACTTTTGGTTCCAAATTTGCCACAACTATTACCTGTTTTCCAACCAAGCTTTCAGGTTTATACCATTTTTTGATACCGGCCAAAATTTGCCTTGGGGTTTCTTCTCCCAAATCCACTTTTAACTTAATTAGCTTCTCAGATTCCTTGATAGCCTCTGCTTCCAAAATAGTCCCAACTTTTAATTCTAATTTCGCAAAATCATCAATAGTTATCATATTAATTTACTCTCCACCTATAATTAATTCCCTTGGTATAGGATTTGAATTAGTCCGACAGGCAATTTCAAGCGATCTAATAAGAAAAGAAAGATATCCTCCGTAAAAATTTCCTTTTTTGGTTTTTTGAGAGATTTGAATACCGATTAATCTCCCATTATCGCCCAAATCTACCTCTACTAATCTGTTAATTTTTCTGAATCCTCTAAGTGCACCATCATTTACTCTTAAATACACCCCGTCTTCTGCTTGGGAATATCTAGCTATTGGAAGTTTTTCCATTTAACCAAAGTAATCAATCTTCATCGCAATCTTGACTTCTTCCAGAGTTTTTTTAGCTTCATTCCTGGCTTTTTCAGTGCCTTCTTTTAATATTCTTTCCACAAGCTTAGGATCCTGCTCGAATTGAGCTCGCTTTTTTCTGATAGGTTCGAGAAAATTATTGAAAACCTGCACCAAGTACTTTTTTACCTCAACATCTCCTACTTTGCCCTCCTGATATCTTTGTTTGTACTCCACAACCTTAGCTTCATCTGAGGCGAAGGCATCCAAATAAGTAAATACAGGATTGCCCTCAACTTTTCCCGGGATATCCGGACTAATTCTATTAGGATCTGTATACATTCCCATCACTTTTTTTTCTACCTCTTCTTTGGAATCAGAAAGATTTATCACATTACCCGCAGACTTACTCATCTTCATTGAGCCATCTGTCCCAGGCAGTGTTCCAATATCATCCGGAATTAAAGCCTCAGGAATGGGTAAAGTTTCTCCATACAATCTGTTAAACTCTCTGGCGATTTCCCGGGTAATTTCAATATGAGATGCTTGATCGCGCCCTACAGGCACCAAATTCGCCCTAACCATTAAAATATCTGCCGATTGCAAGACCGGATAGCCTTGTAAACCAAAGGATGGAATTTGAATGTCTGCATCTCTCATTACATCCTTTAAAGTAGGGACTCTTTCTAACCTTGGAACCGTTACTAAATTTCCAAAAATTACAGCTAACTCTGCCACCTCTGGAATTTGAGACTGAATATAAATAGTAGCTTTTTGAGGATCAATCCCAACTGAAAGATAATCTAAAACCAGCTGGTAAATATTTTCTTTTAAATCTCCAGTTTTCTCAGGCTTTGTAGTTAGAGTATGCAAATCCGCAATGATAAAAAAACACTCATACTCATCCTGAAGTCTAACTCTATTCCTTAAAGAGCCAATGTAATGCCCTAAATGTAATCTGCCTGTTGGCCTATCCCCTGTTAAAATTCTTTTTTTCATAATATGCAATTGTCATTCCCGCGTAGGCGGGAATCCATTTATTGGTATAGATTCCGGATCAAGCCTGCACTGAGCTTGCCGAATGTGTCCGGAATAACACTAAAAACCTTTCTACTTCTTTTAGATAATTTCCTTTGCTTTGATTAATTATATCGATTATGGCACTTCCTACAATAGCAATATCAGCATAACCACTTAACTTCTCCAGATGCTCTTTTTTTGAAATTCCAAATCCCACAGCTATAGGAATACTAAAAAACTTTCTGACTCTTTTTAGAAATCCCTCAAGTTTTGGATCTAATTCATTTTTAGCGCCGGTTATTCCTTGTCTGGCAGTACAATAAATAAAGCCTTTAGAAACTTGGGCATTTTTTTCAAGCCTTTCATCAGTTGAGGCAGGAGATAAAACATGAATATGATGTAAGTTATTCTCCTCACAGCTTTGCATAAAATGCTCTGTACCTTCCTCTTCAATTGAAATATCAGGCACAATTAATCCAGAAATCCCAGCTTCTTTTGCATCCCTACAAAACTTTTCAACTCCATATTTAAAAACATTGTTATAGTAAGCCATAATGAAAAGCGGCACTGAAACTTCATTTGATAATCTTTTGGCAATTTCAAAAGCATCTTTAACCTTCGTGCCATTTTTTAAAGACTCTTCAGAAGCTTGCATAATAGTCGGACCATCTGCCAAAGGATCTGAAAAAGGAATCTGAATTTCAACAAAATATACTCCTTGTTGATCCATCAACTTAACCAGTTCATATGTTGCTTCAAGTGATGGGTAGCCCAAAACTACATGGGTCATAATACCCAATTTTCCAGAACTTTTAAGTTCATTAACTTTTTTATCTATTAAATTCATAATTTCTATTTGTCATCCTGAAGCGCAGCTGAAGGATCTCTCAATTTATTTGAGCTACCTTACATTCGTAAGAGATTCTTCGCCTTCGGCTCTGAATGACAATCTAATACCCTTCCTTTACAGTGTCCTTTAAAAACTCCATAAACTTTTTGTCTTTAAAAGCTTTAGCAACAATAAATAAGTCTTTATCCCCCCTACCCGATAAATTAACGACAATAACCTGATCACTGCTAAGCTTTGGTGCAAGTTTTATGGCATAAGCTACAGCATGAGCAGATTCTAAAGCCGGGATAATCCCTTCTGTTTTGGCAAGCATCTCAAAAGCCTCCATAGTTTCCTGATCAGTCGAAGCTTCAAACTCTACCCTTCCTGTATCCTTAAGGTTTGCCAGCTCAGGCCCAATCCCTGCATAATCTAACCCGGCAGAGATCGAGTGAGTTTTTTGAACCTGTCCATCTTCATCTTGTAAAAAGTAAGATTTATATCCTTCTACAACTCCAACCGAACCTCCCTGAAAACGCATGGCATTCTCCCCTACTTTTTTACCCCTTCCCCCAGCCTCAACTCCAATTAATTTAACCTCTTTATTCGGCAAAAACTCATTAAATATACCCATTGCATTGCTTCCTCCTCCAACACAGGCAATAATATAATCCGGCAGCTTGTTTTCCATTTCCATCGTCTGCGTTCGTACTTCCCTGCCCACAACTGACTGAAAGTCGCGTGTCATAGTAGGATATGGGTGTGGCCCGACCACTGATCCCAAAAGATAATAGGAATTTGCTACATTTTCAATCCAATCTTTAAGCGCAGCATTTACTGCATCCTTTAAGGTTTTATTACCAAACTCAACCGGAATAACTTTTGCTCCAAGTTGTTCCATCCAAAAAACATTAGGTTTTTGGCGGGCAACATCCACAGCTCCCATGTATACCACACAAGAAAGCCCAAGTTTGGCAGCAACCGTGGCAGAAGCCAAACCATGCTGCCCTGCCCCGGTTTCTGCAATGATCCTTTTTTTGCCCATCCTTTTGGCAAGTAACCCCTGGCCAATACAGTGGGTTATCTTGTGGGCGCCTGTTATATTTAACCCTTCGTTTTTTAAATAAATCTTTGCTCCGTCTAATTTTTTGGTAAGGTTACTAGCAAAAGTTAATGGCGTGGTTCTTCCCGCGAAAGTTTTTAGAAGATACTCAAATTCTTCCTGAAAGCTCTTGTCATTTTTTGCTTCCTCATAAGCCTTCTCAAGCTCTTCCAAAGCCGGAATTAACATCTCCGGCACAAATCTTCCGCCATATTTTCCAAAATATCCCGCCTTACCCATAAGTTTTCTCCTTTCCCAAAATATTGAACGATCGATCACTTTTTTGAGCGAAGCGAGAAAGAGCTTGCTCATTTTGGGAATTTTGACTTGCTTGTTTAACCAATAATATGAATTTTTTAATCTTAGTCATATCCTTTATTCCCTCTGTTTCAACTCCTGATGAAACATCAACCGCAAAGGGTTTAACAGTTTCAAGAATTTGCCCAATATTTTCCGGTGTCAAACCTCCTGCTAAAAAGAGCGGGTATTCTTCTGCTAGAATTTTAACTTTGGCAGGGTTTAGTATTTCTCCTTCTCCTCTTTTTTCCCGATCAACCATGTAATAGCCAACTTGGTATTGGTCCATTTGTTCTTCAACTTCTTCAACATCAAAGTCTTGAGGAATCATAAAAGCTTTAATAACCGGCTTTCCTAAACTTTGGCAATATGTATTGTCTTCAGATCCATGCAGCTGAACTAAATCCAAACCTACCTCCGCTACAATTTCTTTCACCCTCTCTACACTTTCGTTTTGGAAGACACCAACTATTTGCACCCGACCTTTTATCTGATCAACAATCTCTTTAGCTTTTTCCTTTTTTATATAATTTCTTGAGGTATGAACAAAATTAAATCCCAAAAATGAGGCACCTGCATTTATTGCAGTTAAAGCCGTATCTAAATTTTTAACCCCGCAAATTTTCACCTTAGTCACCTGATAAAACCTCCTTTAAAAACCCTTTAACACCATCCGTTTGCATAAGTTTAGTGCCAATTAAAACCGCACTGGCCCCTGCATGCCTGTACATCCTAACCTGCTTTTTGGAATCCACTCCGGAAAACCCAAGCTTAACATAAGTTAAGGGGATCTTTTTCATTAATGCACAGGCATAAGCCACATCCATATCAAAAGTATCCAGATCTCTTGCGTTCACTGCAATAATTTGAGTATTTGAATCCAAAGCTTTTTCCGCATCCTCAATGCTGTTTATCTCAACCACCGGATCAAGTCCTACTTCCAAACAGATATCAACAAATTCCTTGAGCTGATCCTTTTCTAAAATCCTGGCAATTAAAAGTAAAGCATCTGCTCCCAGTGCTTTAGACTCATAGACCTGATATGGATCAACTACAAAGTCTTTATGTAAAAGCGGCAAATCTATAGTTGATTTAATCTTGGTAATTAAAGATAAGTCTCCTTTAAAAAAGGTTTTTTCGGTTACAACCGAAAGCGCATCAACCGAAGCTTTTTTGTACTCCTTAAGTTTTTTAGTCAAATCCTTCTCCGATCCCAAAATACCAGCATTTGGAGAAGCCAGTTTAATCTCGGCAATCACTCCGGTTTTTTTTAAACCGATTGCATAAATCTTAGTTAAAAATTTATGTGACAGGCTGCTTTTTTGCAAAACAATTTTCCGGTTTAATTTCTCGATCGAAGTTTCCTGTTTTCTTGCTTTAACCTGCCTTTTGGTTTTTTCTAAAATATCTTTTAAAACTTTATGCATATTTCCCACTCTCCTCGATTAATTGCTTTAACGCTGTTTTGGCTTTGCCCGAGCTAATTGAATCTTTTGCTAATTTAATCCCTTCCCGAATATCTTTTGCCTTACCGGAAACCAGTAGTGCATAAGCACTATTTAAAACAACCGTATCTTTTTTAGCTCCATCTTCATCACCTAAAATTTCTTCTATAATTTCTGCATTTTCCTTTGCATCCCCCCCTAAAACTTCACCAATTCCCATATTTTTAAATCCAAGTTCTTGGGGATTGATCACAACTGGCTTAATCTTATTGCCTCTTATTTCAAACCCTTTGGTTTTCCCGGATAAACTAATCTCATCTACCCCGTCCCCTCCGGCAATCATCAGCAAATATTCATAATCAAGTTTTCCGGCAACTTTGGAAAGCTTCTTGGCAATTTCTATATTTGGCAGACCCATTAACATTCGCTTTACCCCCGCCGGATTTAAAAATGGCCCTAAAAAATTAAAGACAGTTCTAAAACCCAATTCCTTTCTGACCGGTGCAATCAGCTTCATTGCCGGGTGGAAAAGTGGGGCAAATAAAAAAACCATCCCAACATCCTTTAAAACTTTTTGAGCAGTTTGGGATGTCAAGTTAATGTTGACGCCAAGTTCTTCTAAAACATCAGCACTGCCGCACTTTGAAGAGGCAGCTCTGTTACCGTGCTTGGCAACTTTTACTTCTGCGCCTGCAACTACCAGAGCAGAGGCTGTGGAGATATTAAATGTGCCTATCCCGTCCCCTCCTGTACCTACCACATCAATCGCATCACTTCCTCCATTAACTTTTAGCATGTGCCTGCGCATACCTTTTACTAGACCCGCTACTTCATCAACAGTTTCGCCTTTCATTCTAAGCGCTGTCAAAATCCCTCCGATTTGAGCCTGAGTAAATTCTCCCAAAGCTATGTGATCTATTAAATCTGCCGCTTCATCTGCAGCTAGATCATGCCTTTCTACTAATTTATTTAAGTATTGTTTAGCGTCCATCTTGAAAAAGGAAATTTTTTAAAATCTCCCTCCCTCCTTCTGTGGCAAATGATTCAGGGTGAAATTGGATTCCTTCAATCGGATACTCCTTATGTCTAAGCCCCATTATATCCGCGTCTTCATCATCTACAGTAGCTGTAACCTCTAATACATCCGGCAAACTTTCCTTTTCGGCTATAAGTGAATGATACCGCATGACTTCTAAGTCTTGAGGTAACCCCTTAAAAAGACCTTTTCCATCATGTTTGATTAGGCTTGTTTTTCCATGCATTGGTTTTTTAGCTTTGATTACTCTGCCTCCAAAGTAGTAAGCCATCCCCTGCATGCCTAAGCAGACGCCCAAAACAGGCACTTTTTGACCTATAATAGTCAAAACCCGGCTACATACTCCAAAATACTCCTTATCCGCTGGATTGCCCGGGCCTGGAGAGATGACAATCTTGTCATAATTCCTATCCTTAATCTCCTCTAAAGTCAGTTCATCATTTCTAACAACATTCACCTCATTTGAACTTTGCACTTTGAATTTTGCACTTTGAACTTCATTTAGGATCTCCCCTATATATTGATAGAGGTTATAAGTAAAAGAGTCATAATTGTCGATAATTAGCACTTTCATATTGTTTACCCTTCGTAGCTTTAGCGAAGGAGGGCCTCCTTCATTGCCTGAAGTTTTCTTTGGATTTCATCATATTCTTTATCAGGCTCTGAATCATAAACTATCCCTCCGCAAGTTTGGGTATATGCATAATCACCTGAAATGAATAAGGATCTAATACTTATGGCAAAAGTACAATCCCCGTTAAACCCAAAATGCCCAACCCCTCCTCCATAGGGACCTCTGGCTTCCTTTTCTAATCTATCTATAATTTTAATAGATTCTATTTTTGGAGCACCGGTTAAGGTTCCTGCAGGAAAATTTGAAGCTAAGCTAGAAAACATATCCTCTTTAGGATCAATTA
>CAYMTV010000016.1:0-23012 GCA_964393525.1 uncultured Gammaproteobacteria bacterium
ATTTAGCAAGCTTAAGAAGAATGGGTTCTTACTTTGGAAATTTGTTTTTGGTTTTGATGAGTGCTGATGAAAAATTTAGACAGGATAATGTACGTTTCAAAGAGGAAATGAGCCGGCTTACTCCAGAGCAGGTTGTATTAGAGCAAAAGCAGAGAGGAATTGTTGGCGACAAAAGACCCCCCAAAAAAGTCCAGGATAGTTATGTGAGAGCTGGAAATGTTGCTACTAGTAGGCAGCAAGAGAGTGACGTTGCCAATATTGCGCATCAATTAATAGTTGAAGGAGTTTGGAGAGATTTACCTGAGGAGTATTATATGTATCATGTAGAAGGACTAAGAGCGCATTTTGGCGAATTTCCCCAAAGTTTCACTCAATTTTTAAGACGCAGGTTACATCCCAGACTAGCTGCAGCCATCTTGCCCGAAGAAGCCACTTTTCCAACCAGATTAGAAGGTAGGGTTGTTTATCTTCATAATACTAGACAAAAGGGAATGCGGCGCGATGAGTTGCGAGGTTGGTTTGATCAAAGAAGTTTACTGGATGCTTTAAAAGCACAAGCAGCGTCGGGCAAAAATCCTGATTTAATATATGGTTTAAGGAAAATAGAGGTTTTAAAGTAAAATAAAAGTTTTAGAGTAAAGATTAGTCTTTGATCATATAGCCAAAGCCGCGGACAGAGTGCAAAAGAGAGTCTTTAAAGCCGGAGTCAACCTTTTTTCGAAGGTACCCCATGTAAACATCCACTACCCGGGTTTCAATATCAGGTGAGTAAAGCCAAACCCGGTTTAAAATCATTTCCCGAGTCAGGATCCTGCCTTTATTACTCATTAAGTATTGTAAAAGCTTAAACTCTTGAGGAGTGAGTTGAATTGGCTTTTCGCCTCTTTTGACCTCCAGGCTCTGGCTATCCAGTTCCAGATCTCCCACCTTTAATTTGGCATCAGTGCCGTTGCTGGATCTGAATCTGGCTTTGATTCTTGCCAAAAGTTCGTCTGCCACAAAAGGTTTGGTTATATAATCATCAGCTCCTAAATTTAGGCCCTGGACTATGTCGGAGATAGTGTCTTTAGCTGTAAGGATTATTACCGGAAGAGTAGGGTAATTTTTTCTGATCTCAAGGCAAACTGTCTCTCCACTCATGTTGGGAAGTCCTAGATCCAGTACTACCAGATCCGGTTGAGTCTTTTTAATGATATTTAATGCCGCAATTCCATCAGCAGCACTTTGAACGGAATAACCGTTATCTAAAAGTAGTTCTTTGAGGTATTTTTGTAAGCCCGAATCATCTTCTACGATCAAAACATTCTTGACCATCGGCGCAAATTATACTTTTCTTTGTAAGAATAATCAATACCAAACAGCCATTTCTTGCAAAACTATTACATTTGCTGCCAGGCAAATGTAAATTTCTAACAGAAATATTACATTTCTGTTGTTGGGCTTTTATTTCGCCTGCTTATGATTAGTTTAATTTTACGAGGAGGTGAAGTTATGTCTGATCATTTTAAGAAAAGGGGTAGGGGCTGGCATGGTGACCCTGCCGCGCATGCCCGGGTCGGCAGGATCGGGGGTAAGGCAACCGCCCAGCAGTACGGCAGCACCAGCTTTTATCATGATATCGGCAGTATTGGTGGAAGGGTAAGTTCAGGAAATTTTAAGAATAATCCTCAAAGAGCTAAAGAAGCAGGCAAGAAAGGAGGGCGTTCCCGAAGGAGGTAACATGAATTTTTTTACCTGGATTCTTTTTGGAATAATTGTTGGCATTTTGGCCAATATAATTGACCCTAGACCTCAGGAGGGAGGAATGATAGGATCAATCATCCTGGGAATTTTAGGAGGAATACTGGGTGGATTTATCGGGAATCTGGTTTTAGGTTTTGAAATTGGAGAATTTAGCCTCCAAAGCTTGTCTGTTGCTATAATAGGTTCTTTAGGTCTGCTATTTTTGGGAAGGACCTTAAAAAAAGCCTAAATGTAAAAACCCTAAATCTGCGCTACCTCATTCGCAAAAAAGTTGGAAGCCCATAGTTGACATGTTACCAAGATATGTTATACTACTATTACAACTGAATACTAAATGCGTTTGAGTCTACCGCAGTAGACGAGCAGCGTAGGAGAAATCCTGAGCTAAGTCAAGGAATTACTACGACAGAGGCGAAACTGTAAAAGGAAAGCCAAGCGTGTCGGACTAGTCCTGAGAGAAATCGAAGGAAACGGAGCGCTAAAGAGATAGTTTCTTTAGATACTCCACCGCAAGGTGGATTTTTCAAAGTCTAAAGCGGCTGATACAAGGTGGTACCGCGTAATAATTTAAAATTTTAAATTTGAAATTTAAAATTGAGAATTAATCGCCCTTGTAAATTTCTAAGTATAAAAGCTTGGATGTTTGCAAGGGCTTTTTTAAATGCCCAAAAAGGGAAATTATGTCTAAACTTTGGCAGAAAAATGAAGAAAAATTAGATAAATTTGTTGAAGCCTTTGAAACGAAGGACGATCTTTTAATGGATCAAAAATTAGTGCCTTACGACATTAAAGGTTCATTGGCTCATGCTAAAGGTCTTTTTAAAATTGGCATACTTTCAAAAAAAGAGCTTAAGCAAATTGAGCAAGGTCTGGGAGAGATCCAGGAGCTTTATGAGAGTGGGGAGTTTCTTTTAGAACTTGGAGATGAGGATATGCATACAAAGATAGAAAATTATTTGACAAAAGAGTACGGGGAAGTAGGAAAAAAGATTCATACCGGCAGGTCAAGAAATGATCAGGTTTTAACAGCCATCAGACTTTTTATAAAAGAATATCTAGCCAAAATTGAAATTGAAGTGAGTAAGCTGACAGGTGATTTTAAAGCTTTCGCCGATAAATATGGTCAAATTCCCATGCCCGGATACACCCATATGCACAAAGCCATGCCATCCTCTTTAAAGATTTGGGCAGAAAGCTTTATTGCAAGTCTGGAGGATGATACAGATTTATTAAAAGTTGCTTTAAAATTAAGCGATAGATCTCCCTTGGGGTCAGGTGCCGGTTTTGGGGTACCTCTTGATTTAGACAGGAAATTTACAGCTAAAGTACTAGGCTTTGCCAAAGTTTTAGAAAATCCCCTCTATTGTCAGAACTCAAGGGGAAAAGTTGAGGGGGTAACTCTAGCCTCGCTGATTCAAATTTTACAGACAATTAACAAGTTTGCCTCGGATGTAATGCTTTTTTCAACTGCCGAATTTAACTTCTTTTCCGTCTCGGAAGAAATCACCACCGGCTCTTCCATCATGCCACAAAAAAAGAATGTGGATATAGCTGAGCTTTTAAGAAGTAAACTGCATTTGGTTTTAGGTAATTATATTGCTCTTATCTCTTTATCCAGCAATTTAATCTCAGGTTATAACAGGGATCTACAGGATTCTAAAAAACCCCTAATAGAAAGTTTGGAAATTACTTTAAATAGTCTGAAGGCAGCTCAAATTCTTATAAAAAATATAACCCCAAAAAAATTGGTTTTGGAGGAAGCAATGACCGAAGAACTTTTTGCAGCTGAAAAAGCTTTAGAACTTGTCAAAATTGGAGTTCCATTTAGAGAGGCCTATCTTAAAGTGAAGGGAGGTGGGAAATAAAATTATGAAATCAGACACAAAATATATTAAGGTTGCGAGTTATGAAGCAAAGATTGGTGAGGTTAAAAAGGCCCTCCTTTTATATTCCGGAGGACTAGATACTTCGGTCATGCTGAAATGGCTTCAGGATAATTACCATTGTCAGGTAGTAACTCTAACAGCAGATTTAGGTCAGCAACATGATGACCTTGAAGCAATTAAACAAAAGGCTCTGAAATTTGGAGCAGTGGAGGCAATTGTTTTGGATTTAAAAGATGAATTTGCTGAAGAATACCTGGCAAAAGGTATAAAAGCTAACGCTTCATATCAGGGAGATTATCATCTTTCAACGCCAATGGGCAGGGCGGTTCTTGCCAAAACTGCGGTTAAGATGGCTAAAAAATATGGCTGTGATGCGATTGCCCACGGTTGTACCGGAAAGGGTAATGATCAGGTGAGGTTAGATGGGTATATCTTAACTTTTGAGCCAAAGATGAAGATTATTGCACCGGTTCGGGAATGGGCAATGGATAGAAACGAAGAAATAAAATATGCCCAAAAGCATGGGATACCGATCCCTGCTTCAGTGGATGTGCCATATTCTGATGATGACAACATGTGGGGGATCACCTGGGAAGGTGGGGAGATCACTGATCCTTCACTTATTGTTCCAGTTGAAAAGTTTTTGACTACCTACACTTTGCCTGAAAATGCACCAAACAAATCAGAACTTGTTAAGTTAGGGTTTGAAAAAGGGCTGCCTGTTTCTTTAAATGGCAAAAAACTAAAACTTGCTGACTTGATTAAGCAGCTGAATAAACTGGCTGGTAAGCATGGAGTAGGAACGTTTCAAATTCTAGAGGACAGGTTGGTGGGCCTAAAAAATAGGGGAGTTTATGAGCATCCGGCAGCACACGTCATTATTGAAGCCCATAAAACTCTGGAAAAATATGTTTCAACAAGGGATTTAAATGAGTTGAAAGCGGAGCTTGATATTAAATGGGGTTATCTTTGTTATGGCGCCAAATGGTTTGATCCGGTGATGGAGGCGATTAATGCTTTCAATGATGAGGTTAATCAAAAAGTTACAGGAGAGGTGATGGTTAAATTATTTAAGGGTAATGCAACGGTTGTTGCAGCTAAATCACCTAATGCTTTGGAATTTGCCTCATTTAACAATACTGAAGGGTATGACTTTAATACCAATACCGCAGCTTCCTTTATTGAGGTTTACACGCTTCAGATGAAACTAGCAAACCAAATCAAGTGTTAAATTTAAAAGCGCCAGTAAGGTAAAAACTTCTCTGGCGCTTTTTTAATGAAAGGAGAATTTATGTTAAGACGAGCAAAAAAGTCAGACATTGGTCAAATACTTAAGCTTATTCAAATTGCTTCAAGAAGAGGGAAAGTACTGCCTAGGTCTAAAATAGAAATTCAAAAAGTTTTGCAAAGTTTTTTTGTTTATGAAAAGCAGGGGGAAACTGTTGGCTGTATTAGCTTAGAAATCTACAACAAAAAGTTGGCGGAAATTAGATCTTTGATAGTTGATGAGAAATTTCAAGGAGAGGGAATTGGCACTAAACTAGTTCAAGCTTGTTTGAAAAAAGCCAAAAAACATCAAATTTATGAAGTTTTATCTATAACGGATAAAGATGATTTTTTCTCTAAATTTGGCTTTGAAAAATGTTTAAATGGTCAATGGCCAATGTTCATTAAACTTGCTTGATTTGGTATATTAGAGCTTCTATGCCAAAAAGCCCAAAGAGGCAGCTTACAGATACTGTGGTGATGGTTTCGCCAAACCACTTTGGTTTTAATCCCCAAACCGCTAACTCTAATCCTTTTCAGCATAAATTAAATGATTCTGAACTTTCGGTTCAAAAAAAGGCTTTAGAAGAGTTTCGAAACATGGTTGATATACTGAAAAAAGAAGGGGTAAATGTTTTGATACTACCAAGCAGAGAAGAGGTAATGACTCCTGATGCTATATTTCCCAATAACTGGTTTTCTCATCATCAGGATGGAAAACTGATTGTCTATCCAATGCTTGCACCAAATAGACGAGCGGAAAGACAGACTGAAAAACTGAGGGAGTTACTGGATCAAGCAAATGTACCGGTCAGTGAAATTGTCGATCTGTCGCAGGATGAGCGGGATGGAAATTTCCTTGAAGGCACAGGAAGTTTGGTTTTGGACCGTGAACACAACCATGTTTTTGCCATGGAATCTCCCAGAACAACCAAAAAAGAATTTGACAAATGGTGCTCTTTGATGGGTTATGAGGGAATATTTTTCCGCGCTTATGACGCAGAAAGCTTTCCGATATATCACACAAATGTGACGATGAATCTGGGTAGGGATTTTGCAATTGTCTGTCTTGCGTCAATAAAAGATAAGACAGAAAGAAGAGAAGTGGAGAGCCAACTTAAAAATCTAGAAAAAGAAATTATTTCAATTACAATTGAGCAGATGTATAAATTCTGTGGAAATGTTCTGCAAGTTTTATCAAAATCCGGAGAGTCAAAAATTATCATGTCCAAATCGGCTTATGACGGTTTTACTTCTATACAAAAGGGAAGGCTAGAAAAATTTGGCCAGATTATTGCAGTTGAAATCCCGACGATCGAAACAGTTGGAGGAGGCAGTGCCAGGTGCATGATGGCTGAGGTTTTCCACGCATGAAGACTCCACATTTTTTTAAAGCTATCTCAAGAATTGGTCTCATAAATCCTCCTATTAGACAAAAGGAATTTAATATTGGAGTAGAAGAAGCTCCTGATTTTATTTTAGATGGTATTTTTTTGAGTAACTTTACTAAAGAAAAAGAATTAGAATTTGTGCCTCATACAAAGCTTGTGGAAATCTCCGAGTATGTTTTTTCAAAACCGGAAGAAATTGGTTTGGATAAGTATTATCAGATTTTAGCAAAGGAATTAACTGAATTTAAACAGTTCATAAACGCAAACTTAAAAAAGGATCAGATCCAGGTTGTCATAGGAGGGGATAATAGTGTTACCTTGGCCTCTCTTCTAGCAGTTTTTGAAAGGGTTGACAGTAAGAGTGTAGGTTATATCCAGTTTGACTCACACGGGGAGATGAACTCTTACAAAAATAGCCCCAGCAAAAACTTTCATGGGATGTATATGAGGGCTCTCTTGGAAAAATTTGATATTCCGGAAGTTGAGAGTATTGCACAGCCAAAAATCGGCTTTGAGCAAGTGCTGACCATTGGTGATCAGGTTTTAGACGGAGATGAACCTGCGTTTTATAAGAAAAATAATATAAGAAACATCAAAAGAGAGGAATTTTTAAATAAGAGGGAACAAATCAGAGAAGAACTAATAGGTTTTCTTAAAAAATATCAGCATATCCATATAAACTTTGATGTGGATATTTTTCATAGGTCAGTTGCTCCTGCAACCGGAATTGCCGAAGATGGCAAATGGATGTGGGAAGACGTTGTGTTTTTGATAAACATCATTAGAGAAAATAATCAAAATCTGTCTGTCGACTCCTGTGAGATAAATCCTATGAGAAAAGGCAGTAAAAAGACCATTAAAGTTGCCCAAGAGGTTTTATTAAAACTTCTTAAAGATTAAGCAGCAAAAAAAACCGGATTTGAAATCCCCAACATTGTAATAAGCAAACCAAAGAGCAAAAATGGGGCCAAAATATTAAAGATCGCCTTGGCCAAAGAATATTGATGAATCCTTTGAAAACTTAATATCAGGCAGTAGACCAAAAAAGCAAACAAAAAAATTCTTATAAAAGGGATCCAAAAAAATATTAGCACCGGACTGCAAAATGCTAGAGTCTTGATGCTTTCCAAAAGATTGGCTCTGCCTTTTAAAGCCTTTGCTATCAAGTGCAGTAACGTCCCAATAATAAGAAAAAGTATAAATATTACCGGAAGCCAAAAAACCATCTCGGTAACAGTTAAGAAAACTACCAATGCCGATTTGTAGAAAAAAATATCTCCCAAAGTTTTTACAACCAGTCCTAAGCTTAAGTTTATAAGTAAAAAAAATAGCCCGTTTTCAACCTTAGGATATCTTATAATCAAACTTGGATAAGATTTCGGATGTAAAAAGAAGCTACTTATTAGCTTGAAATAATTTTTAAAACCAAAATTATCATATTTTTTAGGCCGGCCCATATATTTTTGGACATTTTCGGTCGACCTTCGAACTGTTTAAATAGATTCGGTTGCCGAAAAGTCCAGCATGATCTTAATCTGTTTTATTTAGAAAATAAATTAACAGATCCACTTGCGATTGCAAAGCAACCACAAGAGCAAGTATCTAACTTTAAGGAACTTAGATTTTGCAGTCAAGAGGTAAGAAAAGAGGTATTGCCAAAAAAAATATCTGATCATATACTTGGGTATTGATAAAACATATCTGCCAGAAGGTGGTGAATTAAATGAGTAGAAACGTTACTATTGTTGTAATTATCCTAATCATTGTTCTTCTGGCAGCATATTTAGTCTGGCTTCGTGGTAGATACACGGCTTCACCAACGCCTAGCCCAACGCCCCAACCTACAGTAGAAGCCACACCAACTTTAACTCCAACCTCCACGGCGAGTCCAACAGCCACACCGGCTGCCAGCCCAAGGGAGGCAACAAGGTCAGGAGCAAGAGGGAAAACAGCCACACCGGCTGCCACAACCAGGTAGATACTCAATAAGCGTCGTTACTTTTCTTACAGTACTTGTGTACTGGATATTCTTTTGATACCCTTTAAATCTTAATGGAAGATTCGCAAGTAGAGAGACTGGTTATTATAGGTTCTGGTCCTGCAGGGTTAACTGCAGCAATTTATGGGGCAAGAGGCGCTTTAAATCCTTTAGTTGTTGCTGGCAGGGAAGCAGGTGGACAACTGACTTTAACAACTGATGTCGATGATTTTCCAGGCTTTCACGAAGGCATTCAAGGACCTGATCTGATGATCAAAATGCGTAAGCAGGCCGAGAGGTTTAATACCAGATTTATCAATGAAGATGTTTTATCGGTTGATTTCAAAAGCAGACCTTTTACTATCAAAACTGAATCTCAAGAAGTTAATACCCAGACAGTTATTTTAGCAACCGGTGCTTCAGCGATGTGGTTAGGACTTGAAAGTGAACAAAGATTAAGAGGAAAAGGAGTGTCGGCCTGTGCCGTTTGTGACGCACTGTTTTTTAAAGGTAAAAATGTGATTGTTGTTGGCGGAGGGGATACAGCTATGAGGGAGGCTCAGCACCTATCTAAGGTCGTAAGTCATGTAACTGTAGTCCATAGAAGAGACAAACTCCGGGCCCAAGCTGCTTTAGAACAAATGGTCCGTTCAAAACCAAATGTGGATTTTATCTGGGACACAGTTATAGAAGAGGTTTTGGGGGAAGATAAAGTTACAGGAGTAAAATTGAAAAATGTTCAAACCGGAGAGATTAGTGAAAAGGCAATAGATGGAGTATTTATAGCCATAGGTCACAAACCAAATACAGAGTTTTTAAAAGGACAGATTGAATTAGATGAGAAAGGTTACATCAGAGTTCATGATGAGGTTTTCACTTCAATTGAAGGGATATTTGTCGCTGGAGATGTATCTGATTTTAAATACCGTCAAGCAGTTACGGCCGCTGGCGCCGGCTGCAAAGCTGCACTTGAGGTAGAGGAGTATTTAGAACACCTAAGACTTCCAACAGAAAATTAAGGTAAGGTAGAAATTCCTACCTTTTTAAAATCTGAATCTAAGGAAATAATAGATTCTAAATTATATTTTTTCTTTAGGACAACTGTCGTAGCATCACTCATAGATAGTTTATGTCCGGAAAATTTTTGTACGATTTCAAAAGCTTCTATTTGAATCTCTTCATCTACCCAAAGCTGGGTTAGCCACTTTGTTTCTATACTTTTAATAACAAACTCAATAAACTTATTAGCTACTTTAGGATTTAGGTAAATAAAATTGGTAACTGTTTCATCAATAATATCATTTGAGGTGACAATTACTGTCCGTTCCTTAATAAATCTCTTTATTAGATTTTTAATACGAATATGATCTGGTTCATCAGAAAGATAATATGCCATCCAAGCTGAAGTATCTATAAAAACTTTATACACCCTTAATCCTTGGGATAGATTTTGTTAACATTTCTTGAAATTCCAGGTTTTCCTCCTTTGGCAAAACCAGCCATCTTTAAAAGGGGATTATTTTTCATCCTCGCTCTTTTAACTAATAGTTTTTCATACTCCTTAGCCATCTTATCTATTGCATCTCTAATAATCTGGGAGCGTGAAATATTAGTAAGTCTCGCAAGGCTATCTAAAATATCAACAGACTTTGGGTTTAAGTATATTTGGTATCTATTCATTTATACACCATACCATATGTGGTGTATAAAGTCAATTATATATAGAGAGATCAGTACCAGCAACACTAACAGTAGATTTACGATTCTCTTACTAGAATTTTTCTTAAAAAGTGGTATATTTTGTCTAATGTTTAAACATCTTCTAAAGCTCATTCCATCCAAAACAGTTTATGCCCATTGTGATATTCCTTGTGGGATTTATGATCCGCACAATATGCAAATGGCTGCCCATACTATTATCAGAATGGTGAGTATGCTAAATGATTTAAAACCAAGCAGCGAGGAACCTCCCTTTGATGAAAGAAAGAGGATTATTTCTCAAATTTCGCGTCTTACTAAAGTCAAAGAAGAACATGCAGAAATATTAAAAGCAGAAGTGCGAGTTTTATGGGCAGACTATTTTAAAGAAGAACATCTAAAAGATTATCCCAATTTACATGATTTAATTTTTAAAACTTTGAAACTTGCCTCAAAGGTAAGACAAAATATCGATTTGCAAGTCTCTCAAGAACTCTTAGAGAGTGTCCAAAAAATTGCCGAGATCTTCTATAAAACCAAAGGGGTTGAGCCGATTAAAGTAAAATCACTTTACCCAACCGAAGGTGAAATAGTAACTTACCGCTAATGCTTCTTTTATCCAACTTTAAAGTGTCGGGTCATAGTATGGAACCTGCTATTTATGATGGTCAGTCTGTTTTAGTAAGCGCCATACCGTATCTTTATACAAAGCCGAGGATAGGAGAAATTGTTGTATTTAAAGACAGTAAAAGCTCAAAGACGATTCTAAAAAGAATTGAAAAAATCAATGGAGATAGTTTAAAAGTGGCAGGAGATAATAAAACAGATAGCAGGGATTTTGGCTGGATTAATACGCGTCAGATAAAAGGTAAGGTGGTCTTATTTTTGTAGGGCTTTAGATTTAGACATAGGATTACGTATAATACAGTTATGGTTACAGACCCTGCTCAACCAGTTCAATCTCCACCGGTTCCTGCGGCTTCGCCAGTCCAGATGCAACATACTGAGGAGGTAGAAAAACAACATATCAATCAAATAGCGACTCAGTTACAAAATGCTACCAATAATAATATTGACCCTTCCAGCTTAGTTCCAGCCGCAAGTAAAAATCCCCTTCCTCAATTTGAGCATCCCTTAACCCAGGTTGATAAAAAACAACCGGAACCGGCAAAAAGCTTCAATGATTCAGAACTGATGGATGTGATGGAAGGGCTTCAAGGCAAGCCGCGAACCGCGCCGGCGGCGAATTTTTTAAAAGACAAGGTTGCCTGGATGAAGAAAAAATTCGGGGAAGGAGTGCAGCTAGTCAAGAAGTAATAAGGACCTGCTTCGCGCTTCGGTGTGGAATATTATACCTCGCGCTCGCAGAACCGATTCGACTGAGCAGTTCGGCCCTGAGCTCACTGCCGAAGGGCTCATCGTCGAAGTCTTGCCTTTTTGCTTTTCGGAGAAAAGGGCGTATTAAACAAGGCATTTAGTAATAAAAGAAAGGAAGTTTTAAAAACGTGGAAGTGACAGCAGTGCCACAAACTACAGCAGGAAGTCCTGATCTTACAACCATAATGTTGGTTATCTTTTTGTTAATTGTTTTTTTGGGTGTTTTGGTCGGACTAATTTTAATCTTTGCTCCTTACCTTATAGGTTGGTATAAGTACCGCAATCGGGAAAAGGATTCTCTGCAATTTGTGCTTTTGCAGGTAACAGTTCCCAGAGCAAATGAGGTAAAAATTGATGCGGCAGAACAACTTTTTAGTGCTTTTTCTTCGATCAAAACCCCCGGAGGCTGGTTTAAGTGGTTAAATTTTTTAGTTCCCCAGCCGCATATCTCTTTTGAAATTGTAGCCTTACCCGAATCTATCCGTTTTTTTGTCTCATGCCACAAAAAGTATCAGGATTTAGTAGAAAAACAGATTAACGGGGCATATCCGGATGCGGCAGTCAAAGAAGTCCCTGAATACAACATCTTCTCCGAAACAGGCCAGGTAGCTTATACCATGTACAAATTAAAAAACTCCAACCATTTTCCCTTAAAAACTTATAAAGAGCTACCAACAGACCCGCTTTCTTCTTTAACCTCAGCTTTGGCGAAGATGCAGCCGGGGGAAGGGGCGGTTGTTCAGATGCTGATTGCGCCGGCCGATGACTCCTGGAAAAATCCCGGTAAGAACTTTTTGAAAAAAGAACGGGACCCGGGAACAGGGGATAAACCAAAACCTCCACCCGACCAGAAACAACTGGAGGCGGTAGAGGGAAAACTTTCCAAAACCGGATTTTATACTATTATTAGGATAGTTACTTCATCCACCTCTAAAGAAGCTGCCAAGGCTCATTTGGCAAATATTAAAAGTGCTTTTGAACAATTTTCCGGTCCATATAACGGTTTTACAGGATTGAATATCCGCTCGGAAAAAGGGTTTATTAAGGATTTTATCTACCGGTATATGCCACGGTTTGACAAACCGTCAGTGCTAACAGTGGATGAGCTGGCCTCGGTTTATCATTTTCCCAATAAATCAGTCGAAACACCCCATATATCCTGGCTTCCGGCCAGGCTTGCTCCGGCTTCGGAGAAGATCCCGACCTCGGGGCTTTACTTGGGTAAATCAATCTTTCGGGGAACCGAAAGGCCGATTTATATCTCCGAGGCTGACAGGCAACGGCACATGTACATTATCGGAAGGACCGGTACCGGTAAATCGCAATTTTTACTTTCACTTGCGATGCAGGATGTTTTAGCCGGTAAAGGAATTGCTTTTATAGACCCTCATGGTGATGCTGCAGAGGAACTGGTGAATTTAGTCCCTCCATCCAGGGCTCAGGACGTAATCTTTTGGGATCCGGCGGATACCGAACGGCCTTTTGGGATGAATATGCTTGAATATATGTCCGAGGATCAAAAATACTTTATCGTTGAATCAATTATTGGAATGCTTTATAAGCTTTATGATCCAAACCATACCGGTATTATTGGTCCCCGTCTTGAGCATGCTGCCAGAAATGTTTTGCTGACTGTGATGTCCCTTCCCGGCGGAACCCTAATTGAGGTAGTCCGCAGCCTTCAAGATCCAAACTACGTTAGGGAAGTCTTGCCCTATGTTACGGATCCAATGGTTCGTCGCTACTGGACGGATCAAATTGCCCAGACCACGGATTTCCACAAATCTGAAACTTTAGATTACTTTGTTTCTAAATTTGGAAAGTTTGTCTCGGTGATGATGCTTCGAAACATAATCGGTCAATCCAAATCATCGTTCAGTTTAAGACAGATTATGGATCAGGGAAAAATATTAATAGTGAATTTGTCCAAGGGGAAAATGGGGGAGGATAATTCAAACTTTTTAGGGCTTATTTTAGTCCCAAGGATTCTGGCAGCAGCAATGAGCCGGGCGGACATGCCGGAGGCCCAAAGGCGGGACTTTTACCTTTATGTGGATGAGTTTCAAAACTTTGCCACCGATTCTTTTGCCTCGATTCTTTCTGAGGCCAGAAAATACAGGCTAAACTTGATTGTGGCAAACCAGTTTATCGGTCAGATTGATGAAAATATTAAAAATGCCATTTTTGGAAATGTAGGAACTGTTATGACATTTAGGGTGGGTGTCACAGATGCCAATTTTCTGCAGCATGAGATGGCCCCGGTTTTTAATGAACAGGATTTAGTTAACGTTGAGGCCAATACCCTATATGTTAAGACCCAGGTTAAAGGAGAACCGGTGCCGCCGTTTTCCTTGAATGTGACCAAAGATATGAAGGCCTGGTACGCCATGATGCGACAAGATGTGGGACGGGCAATAAAAGAGCTTTCAAGACTGACTTATGGAAAAGACAAAGCCATGGTAGAGGCAGAAATCGCCCAAAGAGCAAAATTATGACTTCATTATAGAGGCAAAAAAGGAGGTTTTTTGGTACAATTAACGCCTAAAACTTGCGCGAATAGCTCAACGGTAGAGCAGTTGTCTTATACACAACTGGTTCCTGGTTCGAATCCAGGTTCGCGCACTATGTAAGACCCAGTTGAGGGTTCGAGTACAAGCGGCTCCACCGCCAAACTCCCTAAAAGGAGGTGAGGATTTTGGATAATCCAATTGGTAAAGTTATTCACTACTACGATAAACTCGGCGTTGCCATTATCGACCTTGATTCTGGTGGTTTAAAAGTAGGTGATGAAATCAAATTTAAAATAGCAAATACCGAAGAGTTTTCTCAGAAAGTAGAATCACTCCAGGTCGATCATCAAAGTGTTGAATCTGTTAAAAAAGGAGATTCTTTTGGCCTAAAAGTTGAAAAACCTACCAAACCAGGCACTTTAGTTTACTCTGTTTAAAATAATTGTGGCCCGGTTTAAAGTTCGTCTAGAGTGACTTTGGATTCAGAGTTTTTGCCTTGAATAAATTGTAAGTATCTCTCTGTAGTTGAAACTCTTTTATGGCCTGCCAGCTTTGAGATTAACAGAAGGGAAGTGCCTGCCTCAAGATGATGGGCAATCCAAGTGTGCCTAAGATCATTGACTTTGGCATCTTTAATGCCTGCCAGCCTAAAGTATCTGTCAATTGCTGTCCGGATATTTCTTATCAGCAGGGGTTTGCCGGTTTTTGTTACAAAAAGAGCTTTGTTTGGAGTTTGAGGTCTTACCTCAAGATACCTTTTAACAGCCTCAACCGCGGATTTATTTAAGGGAATAGCTCTAGCTACAGCGCCTTCTGAGGGTTTAATAGTTAAGGTTGGGTTTGGCGAATCCAACTCCAGATCATCAAGTTCGAGTTTGGCCAGTTCTCCAATCCTGATTCCGGTTTGCAAAAAAAGTTCGATAATGGCAAAAATTCTGGCATCTCCGCGAGCCGCATCTCTTAAAGCCCTATATTCAAGCTCAGACAGGATTCTTGGGGGCTTATTTTCAAATTTGGGATGTTCTAAGGCTCTCGCAGGATCATCTTGAATTAAATTTGAGGTCTTTAAAAACTTGAAAAAGGTTTTGGTTGAGTTGGTTTTTCTGGAAATGGACTTGGCAGTATAACCCTCCTGGGCAAGCTTATTCATAAAGATTTGCAAATCCTCTAGGGCAACCTGTTCTGCCTCTTCTTTGCCGTTTGAACTTAGATGGTTGACAAGTTGCTCAATATCTTTGCCATAGGCTAAGATAGTAGCAGAAGCCCTTGATTTTCCCTTAAGGTGGCCGATAAATTGCTGATGCGCATCACGCAGATTAATCATGATTATGACCTATATAATATACGGGGAGGATAAAAAAGTCAAGCGGAATAATCATAAGGATCTTGATTTGTTCAGGCGTGAAACACGTATGTAAACTAAAACTATATGCTTAGAAAAATAACTGTGATTTTAGGTATATTAATCTTGAGTTTGGTGTTAATAGGCCTTATCAGGCAAATAGGGGAGGCTTTAAATAGCAGTAGAAGGTTTGACAGCGCGATTGAAGAACTGTCAAAGCTTCAAAAAGAGAATAAAAGGCTCCAAAAACGCTTAACTGAGGTTAAAACCGAAAAATATATCGAGGAAATTGCCAGAAATAAGCTTAATATGACAAAACCCGATGAAACAATTGTGATTGTACCCAACGCGGCGATATCAAAGGTTTTAGCAGAGAACACTGTTCCAATAGAACCAAAGCTGTCCAGCTGGCAGGGCTGGTTGAAGTTATTTGTGCACTGAAGTATAATTGCTTTTGCTTTGCTTCCAAAATCTTTCCCAAAAATTTTTGATTTTTGGAGAGGAGGGATGTCGGATATTGTTAACTCTTTCAGATTTATCTGAAAAGTTAACATTTGAGGCTATCCCGACGACGCGGGGTAGAGCAGTGGTAGCTCGCGAGGCTCATAATCTCGAGGTCGTTGGTTCGAATCCAACCCCCGCAACTAGCAAAAATCCGATCCGTTTGGGTCGGATTTTTGGTATTCTGGGAGGGAGGATTGAGCCTGCGATTTGCAAATTGCGCTGGAGTTTTATCTGACTAAAAGTTTATCTTACTACTAATGTTTTCTTCTTAGGAAGCAGGTTCGGCCCTGAGCGATGGTGAGCGTAGTCGAACCAGAGCCGAAGGGGGTGTATTATCCAACCCCCGCAACATTTCGACTCCGCGAAGCGGAAGGAAAAATGTCCTGAGCGATCCCGAGTGAAACGAGGGAGAGTCGAAGGACCGAACTAAGAATTTTCCCCGCTGCACTCAGGCTTGCTCACGGCAGGCACTTGAGGCGAATCGGCGGTGAGCTTGTCGAACCGCATTTCAATAAATTCGGGGCTCACTCAGTGTAAACACTAGCCAAGGAGCGAGTTTTTTGTGGTAATCTAGCTAGAGTCGAAGTGCACCGAGCCTGCCGAAGTGCTAGTACTGAATTTACTGAAGTGCTACAAATAAATCATGTGGTTTGTCTATATCCTCCTCTGTGAAGATGGAAGTTTGTATACAGGCTATTCAAACAATATTGATAATCGATTTTCTGACCACAAAAATGGCAAAGGCGGTCATTATACTAGATCACATAAACCAATAAAATTAGTTTACCAAGAACAATTACCCACTAAATCAGAGGCCCTTAAAAGAGAAAGGCAAATAAAAAGTTGGAGTAGACAAAAGAAAATTAGAATTCTAGAATTAGTTTTGAGCGTCAATTTTTAACCACAGGGTTGCATCATTAGAACTTTTGATATAATACGCTCATGCAATTTCTAATATCTTGTAACCCCCGCAACTTAATTTGAAATAAAACAGCCAAGCTGATATACTTAAGTCTACTCCTTAATGCTAAGCACTTAAGTTTAAATTGAATTCTATCCTTTCATTAAAGAGCTAAATTTTGAAAATACCAACCAAACCTAATCACATAAATTCCAGGCTTGCCTATCAGGAAAAACACGAGGAGCGTGAATCCTGGCATAGATTGGCAGTTAAAGTCATCAGCTGGAAGGGTGGACTTTTAGAAGGAGGAATCATTAAAGTAACGGATAAAATATCCCCTAAAGAATGGGCAACTTATTCAAAATACATGATCAAGACCAGCACAACCTACAGCAGACAAAGGGTTTTATCCAATTTAAAAGATACTGAGGAAAAAATCAGAAAAAACGGCGGATTTGAGTAAGAGTGGGTTTTAGATAAAATTAAGAGTTTTAGATAAAATAAGATAGGATGGTTTATTTGATCCTACTGCTGGTAGAACTGTTAGTACTTTTTATCTCTTCAAAGATACTGATTAATTCAATCGCAAAGATTATTTTCAAAATTACCAAAAGTAGGGAAGTAGTTGTACATTTTTTGGCCTTTATTTTTTTGCCTGGGACTATTGTTCATGAGCTGGCACATGTAGTTTCTGCAGGAGTATTACTTGTACCAACAGGTGAGATAGAGTTTATTCCGGAAGTGCATGAGGGAGGAGTAAAGTTGGGTAGCGCTGAGATAGGTAAAACAGATCCCTTGAGAAGGATGCTGATTGGAGTAGCCCCTGTTCTGTTTGGTTTTCTAACAATTTCTGGATTAGTTTTTTATAGCATCAATAACCTACAAGGTGATATTGGATTGTCTTCCCTGTACTGGGCTTTAATAATTTATGTCATTTTTGTCATAGGCAACACCATGTTTTCTTCAAAAAAAGATTTGGAAGGAAGTTTGGGAATTAGTGTTTTACTTTTAGGGATTGTTCTTTCAATTTACTTTTTAGGTTTTAGAGAACCTTTTAGAATATTTTCCAATTTGATAGAGAATTCTTATAGGGATTATATATTTAGGGCGGATATGATTTTAGCAATCCCCCTAATACTTAATATGGGTTTTATTATTTTGGCAAAGCTGATTCACAGCCGCATCCATAGGTAATTTGCTTTCAAATAAGCTCACTTTTTGTTAAAATTTGCCATACGGCAACGTAGCTCAGTGGTAGAGCGGAGCCCTCATAAAGCTTAGGTCGCTGGTCCGATCCCAGCCGTTGCCACTTCTAAAATGGAGGATTTTAAACCTAGAGGGCCGTTTCAGCTCAAAAAGACCTGGAAAAAACTTAATCAGAAAATTGTTCACAAAAATCCCTGGTTTAATATCAGACAGGACTTCGTAGTCAAACCCAATAACTCCAAAAGTGATTATTTTGTGCTGGAGATTCCTCAAGCGGTTTTTGCAGTTGCATTAACTTACAAACAAGAAGTTTATTTGGTTTTGCAGTACCGCTATCCGACAGACAGGTTTTCTTGGGAGGTTCCAGGAGGCAGATCGGATGATATGGATCCTCTGGAAGCTGCAAAAAAAGAGCTCCAGGAGGAGACAGGACTTATTGCCGATACTTGGCAAAAGGTTGGGGATTTCCAGACTATGAAGGGAATTGCCAATGAAATTTCAAATGTTTTCTTAGCCAGGGGTTTGATTGAAACTGAAGAGCATACCCAAAAAGAGGAAGGAATTTTAGAAGTTAAAAAAGTCCCCTTTAAAAAATCTTTAGAAATGATAAAATCTGGTGAAATTACAGACGGCCAGACAATCGCCGCCTTGACCCAAGTTGGATTATACTTAAAACTTTTATGATTCTATACGAGTACGAAGGTAAAAAATTGTTAGCCGACGCAGGAATCAAAATTCCAAGAGCCGAGCTTGTTGAATCAAAAGACCAGGATATTACTTTTTCCGGACCGGCTGTCTTAAAAGCTCAAGTTTTATCAGGCAAGAGAGCCGATGCCGGAGGAATAATAATAGTGGACACTAAGCTGGGGGCAGTGAACAGTATAAAAGAATTATTTGGAAAAACTATTAATAAAGAGCAAGTCGGAAAGATTTTAGTTGAGGAACTAGTTGACTTTGAATCGGAATATTATCTGTCTATTTCTTATGATACAGAGATTAGGGGGCCTGTACTTTCTATTTCCCAAAGCGGAGGAACAGGCATAGAAGAAAGAGGAGCAAAGACTTATCCCATTGATCCAACCAGACCGGAAAAGAATTTAATCAGCATCGCCAAAGAATATGGATTAAAAATGGATCTTTTAAATAAACTGATTGTCCTTTTCTTTGAACAGGACATGCTTCTTTTAGAGATTAACCCGCTGGTCAAGGTAGATGATGATAAATGGTATGCTTTAGATGCCAAAGTAAAATTAGATGATACTGCCTCAGGCAGGCACAAGGATGATCCTTCGACAAGCTCACTTCGTGGTGACGACTCGACTGAGCTCGCCGAAGTCTCAGTGGAACCAGGACAGGGATGGAACTTTCCTCCGCGGGCTGTTCCCGGACATACCAGCACCCAAAGAGAACTTGAGGCCAAAAAAATCGATGATGGAGATTATCGGGGAACTGCCGGATCAACCTATTTTGACCTTGAGGGAGATATTGCAATTCTGGCATCCGGTGGAGGTGCCTCAATTACGGCTATGGATGCTTTAACCAAAGTTGGAGGTAAACCGGCCAACTATACCGAGTATTCGGGAAACCCGCCTAAAGAAAAAGTTGAAAAGCTAACTACTATTGTTTTATCAAAGCCTGGTCTAAATGGGCTTTGGATTGTTGGTGCTTTGGCTAATTTTACTGATATTTATGAAACACTTTCCGGGTTTATTGATGGATTAAGACAAGTTGAGAAAAATTTAGGCAAAAAACTGGATTTTCCAATTGTCATAAGAAGAGCTGGGCCGAATGATAAAAAGGCTTTTGAGATGTTAAGGGAAGTGAAAGATTTTGATCTGCATTTATATGGGGAGGAAACCTCAATCTCCGAGTCTGCCAAAGTAATTGCCAAACTTGCCAAGGAGTATAAAGAAAGGAAAAAACGTGAGTAGACTATTAAAAACAGGGGCTAAAGTTTTAGGGCAAGGAATTACCGGATCACAAGGCTCGATTGCACTGCCCGGAATGCTTGACTATGGCACTAAAGCGGTGGCAGGGGTAACTCCTGGAAAGGGTGGACAGGAGCTTTTGGGTGTGCCAATCTTTAATTTAGTTAAAGAAGCTTTAGATAAAGTGGGAAAAGTTGATATCTCAGTAATTTATGTACCACCGTTATTTGTTAAAGGCGCAGCAGTTGAGGCAATTGAAGCTAGTATCCCTAGGATTTTAATATTTACCGAGAAGGTTCCAACCCAGGACTCGGCTTATATTTATGCCTTAGCCAAATCCAAAGGTGTTGAAGTAATCGGTCCAAGCTCGGTCGGACTAATAAATCCTAAGCTAAAAATTAAAGTTGGATCAATTGGTGGATCCGAGCCCTATAGGTCCTTTGTTGAAGGAGAAATTGCGGTGATTTCCAAATCAGGCGGGATGTCTTCTGAAATCGGGTTACATCTTAAAAATCATGGTTTAGGAGTTTCCTGGGCAGTTGGGATTGGGGGAGACAGGATTGCCAATACTGATTTTGCAGACTTTTTATTAGACCTTGAGGAAGATCCTCAAACAAAAGCATCAGTTATTTTTGGAGAACTAGGCGGAACCTATGAAGAAAGGGTAGGAAAACTTGTTAAAGAAGGAAAGATTAAAAAGCCGGTGGTAGCATTTATTGGTGGAGAATTTACCTTGAAGTTACCATCAGATGTGGAATTTGGCCATGCAGGAGCTATAATTGAAGGTGAAAGGGGTAAACCTGACTACAAAAGGAAGGTTTTGAGGGAATCCGGGGTTTTAGTGGCTGATAATTTTGATCAAATTGCTGATTTGTTAAAATCAGCAATTAGTAATGAGTGATGAGAGATGTGAGATGAGAAGATTCACATTACCCATTTCGCATTACACATAACAAATATGGCACGCACAATTACACACCAAGATAATGATGAAACAAAGCCAGCTCTGTTTGGAGAGAAGGATCATTTAGAGGTTTCTAAATCTAAAACTTTTACAGAGATGGTTTTTGAACTTTTAACAGAAAGGGAGCCAACTGAGGCAGAAACAAAGCTTTTGGATTTGATATTAAATTTATCGATCGATCATGGTCCAAATGCTCCTTCCGCAGTCGAAACTATCAAAGCAGCTAAAGAGGGAAAAACAATGTCTGAGGCTCTAGCTGCCGGAATTCTCCAAATTAATGAGAGACATGGGGGAGCGGGGGAACCATTGATGGAGATCCTATATCAAGTTAAAAATTCAAAGTTAAAAATTCAAAGTTTGGTGGAAGAGTATTTGAAAGAGGGTAAAAGATTACCTGGGTTAGGGCATAGAGTTTATAAGGATAAAGACCCAAGAGCAGAGCTGATTATGGAGACAGCTATAGAACATGGGGTAGGGGAAGAATATGTCAAAATGATTAGAGAACTTAAGGCAGAACTCAGGGCTCAATCTGGCAAGGATTTACCTATAAATATAGATGGGGCAATTGCCGCAGTTTTGTGTGGTTTTGGATTAAAGCCTGAAGTTGGAATAGCAGTGTTTATAGTTGCCAGAACTCCCGGATTAATAGGGCAGTATTTAAATAATATCCCATAATAAATTGACAATAGATCTTATTCTTAGTATAATCTTATAGTAATAAACAAAATCCTGACAAAAAGGGGTTGACAAGCATTTTTAATACTTGCTAGACTTAAAATATATGGAAATTAGTATAAATAATATTAAATTTAATTTGCGCCTTGCTCTTTGTAAATGGAGCGGCGCTTGTCTTGGCGTAAAGGAGTTTAAAGACTAAATTTCCTTTAAAACTTAAACGTCAAGACAGCCGCCTTTCTTAACAGGCGGTTTTTTTATAAGAAGGAGAAAAATATGCTAGAAGCAACATCAAGAAGTATATACATCCCAGCAAGAGGTGTGAGGGTAGAGTTGCCACCTCAGGTTTTGGCGCAGTCAAAAATGCATGAACATAATATACACAGATGCTCTCAAACATGTGAGAGACCAGCAATTGTACCTCTTTCTTGGGAATCAAAATATTGGATTATTGCAATCCAAAACGATCGTACTCTAAGAAGAAGATATCCACAGGAAGAAATAGGGCAAAGGTTTATGACTCAGGTAGATCATGACTGGAGGGAAACACTCTATGATAGAGCTTTAGATTTGACTGGATCTATACAAAATGCTGCTCGTGAGATAGGGGTTCAAAGGTTTGCTGTGGTTTTATATGGATCAGTTGCAAGAAATTTAGTAAAAAGACCTGGACATCCTGACCCTTCTAACATTGATATAGCTGTTGTTGGATCCATATCCTGTCAGGAGAAAGATGAAATGTATAGGTTAATAAGAAATGATAGAGAAGAAGTAACGACCCGGATTAAGGATGAAGAGAAAAACGCAATCGAGGCAAGAACTGAGGGGTTAGCCTTAGATAGGGTGACAAAGGCCAAATTAGGTAGGATAGATCGGGAAATCGATCCTATTGGAAGAGCAGGTGTTATTATTAGATCTGTGCCAGCTGTTAAAGAATCAGATTATGATTTAGTTTTATGGTATATGGCAGGTTGTGGACAGCCATTGTATGATCATGACGGTTTATGGGCGCAGTTAGAACATGAGGCGATGCCACACTTGGCATTATCAACCTTGAGTAAACACCAGGTCAAAGGAATCAAAAGAGGTTTTGAATTCATCGATGGAGAAGAGCAATTAGATCCAAGATTCCTAGGAGTTGTAAGACAGATTTACCCGGTTAGACAAAGAGCTTTATTTCCAGTTCAGACTTCAGTGCCGGAAGCGAGCTTTAGAGCCGGTTTAGTGCTTGCTCAAACTTAACCACTAAGCATTTTTCTGAAGCCTTCTGCTAATTGATTTCTAACGCTTCGTCTTTTATGACGAAGTCCCACTGGGAACCACCCTAAGGTATCTCCAGGTTCTCTGATAAAGAAATGAATGTGTGTATGGAGAACTTTCTGTCCGGCTAGTGCTCCAAAATTTAACTGCATATTTACTCCTTCTATACCGTTTTGCTCCAGTCGGGCTAATGTTCTAAATTGTTCTTCGCCTAGCTCACGCCCAGTAGCTGGAAATCTCTCGACCTCATTTGGAGTAAGATGCATCTTGGGTAGAAGTAGTAAGTGTCCTTCCAAAGCAACTATTGTAGCTGTTCTTTTTGTTTCCCTGATAATATGACCCCGAGCTTCTCTTGCAATAACTGCACAGAGAGGGCATGGTTC
>CAYMTV010000017.1:0-21338 GCA_964393525.1 uncultured Gammaproteobacteria bacterium
AAAGGATTCGGCTAAAGCACTTCAGATTGTCGAATCTCAAACAGAAGAGGGGATCAATATAAAAGAGTTTATTAATTCAACAATGGATATACTTCGCTCAATGCTTTTAATCAAACACAAAGCTATAAATTCTGTTAAGGATTTATATGATGAAGATAAATTTAATTTAATGATCACTGTCGCGGAAAAATTTTCATCAGCCCGCCTGATTAATGTACTTGAGCTCTTTAACCGGGCACTGGAAAAAATGAAAACCTCGAGTATTCCTTCGCTACCACTGGAAGTTGCGGTGGTTGAAAGCTGCACAGAAGAGAATCAAGAATCAAGAATCAAGAATCAAGAATCTCGAGAACTGGTTGTAGTTCCTAATCCCTCTTCGCCCCAGACTGCTCCGGGTCCCCAAAGCGACGAAAAGAAACAAACCCCTAAGGATGATGCTATCTCCTCCGATATGGCAACTATTTTAGACAAGTGGACTTATATTCTTGAAACAGTTAAGCCCTATAACTTTTCCCTGGAAGCAATGTTAAGACAGGTTAAAGTACTAAGTTGTGAAGATGGAGTAGTTTTGTTTGAAGTGCCATATTCATTCCATCAACGGATTATGGAGGCTCCAAAATCCAGGAATTTACTTGAGTCGGTTTTAACTGATGTTTTGGGAAAACAGGCAAAAGTCAAATGCAGACTCGGAGTTAAACCGGTAAAGGTTGAGGAACTTGCCAACGTTGAAGTAGCGGAAGATGATGAGATTATCAGGGTTGCGGCGGAGATATTTAATTCTGATACCCTAAACTAGTTGACTTGAGTGTAACTTCCTGATAGGATCCACAATTTAGATCATGAAAATTTTAGTAACGATATTGCTTATACTAATCTTTACTGTATTCCCCTCAGAAGTTTTGGCAAAACCTAGTGTTTTAAATCATCCATATATTCAACTAAAATTATTAGTATTTCCCTTTTTCCGTCCCTTTGCAAATACAGTTAATGTTATATTTGTTAATTTAAAAAGCGTCAGTACCCTAAATTACACCCTGACTTATGAATCAAGCGGTGTCCCTCAGGGAGTAGTCGGAAGCATTAATCCGGGGAATCTTAATATCAAAATCGAAAAAATCTTTTTGGGAACATGTTCAGGAAATGTCTGTAGCAAGCATACCAATTTAAGAAATGGAGTGCTGACAGTTACCGGTAAATATAAAAATGGCGAGAATATTAATAAATCAGTCCCCGTCGGGTTTTAAAATCCTTGACAAAAAAGCTTCATTTTAGGTATCTTGTTTGAGCTGCCAATTTTAATGAAGAGCAAAGACCACTCTAATCTTTCCAAAGTATTTAAACTCATTGAGCTTGAGGGTATCAAACAAAAAACCGGCTTAGAGATGATTCCATCGGAAAATTATGTTTCCAAAGAAGTTTTAGAAGCTTATGGTTCTATTTTAACTAACAAATATTCAGAAGGTTTTCCCGGTGCAAGATATTACGGGGGGAATGAAGTCATTGATCAGATTGAGCGGTACTGTCAGGATTTAGCAAACAAATTATTCAAAACAAAACATGCTATTGTTCAACCATACTCTGGTTCTCCAGCGAATTTTGCAGTTTATTTAGGATTGCTTGAAGCAGGGGATACAGTTTGCGGCCAAGCGCTACCTATGGGAGGCCATCTAACTCATGGAGCTCCAGCCTCTTTCACCGGAAAGTTATTTAACGCGGTTCAATACGGTGTGGGTTCTGATGGAAGGTTTAATTATAAAGAGATAGAGAAAGTGATTGTAAAAGCTAAACCTAAATTAATTTGGGTTGGGGCAACAGCTTACCCTTATATTATAGATTTTAAAAAGTTTTCCGACATTGCCAAAAAAGTTGGGGCTTATTTGGCTGCAGATATCGCTCATATTGCAGGATTAATTGTTGGAGGAATGCACCCATCTCCTGTGCCTTATGTTGATATTGTCACAACCACAACCCATAAAACCTTAAGAGGCCCCAGAGGAGCGATGATTTTAATAACAGCTAAGGGATTAAAAAAAGATCCGGATCTTGCTAAAAAACTGGAGAAAGCAGTTTTCCCGGGTACTCAAGGAGGACCACACAACCATCAAACAGCCGCAATAGCAGTCAGTTTGGAAGAGGCTTTGACGCCAGCGTTTAAAAAATATGCTTCCCAAATCGTTAAAAATTCCAAAGCTTTAGCTCAAAGTTTAAAAGATGAGGGGGTAAAACTTGTGGGTAGTGGAAGCGAGAACCATTTAATGCTGATTGATTTAACCTATCTTGGGAGAGGGACGGGTTATCAGGCGCAGCATGCTTTGGAGGTAGCAAATATTACAGTTAATAAAAATACTATCCCAAATGAGCCTTTTTCTCCATTTTATCCATCGGGGATAAGACTTGGAACTCCGGCTTTAACTTCAAGAGGAATGAAAGAGGGTGAGATGATTAAAATTGGCAAGTGGATAGCAAAAATCCTTCAAGAGATAAAAGGGCTTGATACGCCCGAGGAAAAAGACAAAAGACCCGCATTTATAAAAGAGGTCAAACAGAAACTTTCAGAAAATAAGAATCTTTTAAAAATCAAAAAAGAAGTGGCAAACTTTGCCAGCAAATACCCGGTTCCCGGACTAGACTCGTGACCTCATAAAAGTTTTAATATATAATCTTTCTGTAATGGCTCAAGCAATCAATGGGAAACTAATTGCAAGTAAAATTAAGAGACAGTTAAGAGAAAAACTTGGCAAGTTAAAATTTACTCCTAAAGTTGTAAGTTTCCTAATAGGTGATGATCCTGCATCCCTTCTTTATACCGAGATGAAACAAAAAAAAGCCAAAGATTTAGGGATTGATTTTCAGCCATTAAAGTATCCTTCAGATGCGGATTTTGAAATCGTTGCAAATAAAATAAAGAAGTTAAATGGGGATCCTGATATTTTGGGGATTATGATCCAGCTGCCTTTACCTAAGGAATTTCTAAAAGATCACCATAAAAATGAACTTCTAAATTTAATAGATCCCAAAAAAGACATTGATGGGCTAAATCCTACCCAGTCAAATTTTATCCCTGCAACAGCCAGAGGTGTTATAAGAATTCTTGAGTACTTAGATTTAAATTATGAAAGAAATATCTTTGCAGTTGTGGGATCAGAAGGAGAGGTAGGGCAGGCAATTGTCTTTGAGCTTACCAACAAAGGAGCCGTTGTGATAAAAGTTGATAAAAAGCTGCCCGAAACAAACTTGGAAGATATAAAAAATGCTGATGTAGTGATTTCCGCCACAGGGGTAAAAAATTTAATAAAACCTGAAGATATTAAAGAAGAAGTTGTTTTAATTGATGTGGGACTTGGAGATTTTAATGAGGAGTGTTATAAAAAAGCCAGAATGTATACTCCAAAGTCAGGAGGAACAGGACCAATGACAGTGATATCTTTAACGGAAAATATTATCGAAGCGGCAATTAGTAATAAGCAACACCGAAATTAGCGCAACTTTTGTGCACGTGCATATCGTTTGTGCAATGAAGGATTTTATATTATGGATAGAGTGGATAAAGAATTTAAACTAGCAATATTGGCATCCGGTGAAGGCTCAACCGGAGAGGCAATTTTTGACATAGCTTCTTTGGTAGTAGTCAGCAATCCGGAAGCAGGAATTATTAAAAGAGTTGAAAATTTTATTAGATTAAAAAATAAAAATTTAAAAGTGATTGTTTTAGACCGGTCTAGATATCAGTCAAGAGAAGAATTTGGTAAGGCGCTACTTAAAATATTAAAAGATCACAAAATTAATTTCATTTCCCAAAATGGTTGGACTGTTTATACCCCTGAGAATGTCTTAACCGAATATGAAGGTAGGATTATTAATTCTCATCCTGGACCACTTGATGCCCCTTACGCGGATTTTGGCGGAGCAAAGATGAATGATTTAGTGGTGCATGCTGCAGCAATTCATTTTTTTAATAACGTCCTAAGACCCTTTAAAACCGAGATTAACTTACACTTTGTAACAAAAGACTTTGATAAAGGTGAGGTTGTAGCAAGAAGAGAGGTGGAAGTTTATCCGGCTGATACACCACGGATACTTCAGCAAAGAGTCAAAGTTGCGGAAAGAGAACTATTAAGAGTTTTTTGGAAAAGAATATCGCTCTCTCAAAAAATAAAACCGATTAAAAGAGATGAAAGAGTCATTAAAGAAGGGGAGGAAAAAAGTTTGGAAGAAGCAAAAAGACAAGCAATAAAAAAATGGTCAACCCCTCCGTCAGTCCGATCCTGAGCGTTAGCCGAAGGAGAGGAATCTCTACCTTCAAAAAAGGGACGTGTTCACTAGATTGCCACGTCGCTTGCGCTCCTCGCAATGACGCAATATAATACTTTTTATATGGGTTTCATGGATAATCTAAAACAGCTGGGGGACCTTAAAAAAATGCGCGACCAGGCAATGGAAGTGCAAAAAAAACTTGCCGGAATAAAAATTACAGTTGAACATAAAGGGGTAACTGTTGTTATGACTGGCGATCAGAAAGTAGTTTCAATTTCTGGAGAGATGGATCATGGAAAAATCACTGAAGCTGTAAATGAGGCATTAAAACAAACTCAAAAAGTTGCTGCGGAAGAGATGAAAGGTTTGATGGGCGGAATGGGTATCCCTGGAATGTAGGATTGATGGCGGAACAACCTCCTGATTTTAGTCGTTTTTTAAGACAGGAAGCTTTTAAACGTTCAGCGCAAAATCTGCAATTTGGTAGAGAAATAAGATCAGCTCAGGCGAGATTTAAATCCGGTGAACTTACGGAGCGAGAATATCTGGAATCTTTAAAATTGAGGAATGCCCCAGCGATTGTCATTATGAGGGGCCGTCCATTGCGTCCGGGAAACCATATAAGCCTTGAAAGAAGAGAAGATGGGGAAGTTATAATGCACGAAGCAGGGATTTTACCCGTTGAAACACTATTTGATGTTTCGGTTAGAATGGTAACAAATGACGAAGGTAAAGTAGCAACAGCTGATCCGGCAGTTACCTATATTCCTACTGTAGGGTCGGGAGAAGCAGAAACCCAAGAAGCTCCCAAATTGGGACCGCATTCATTACCGATGATTATATGGGAAGGTCATCTAATTGATGCATTTTTAGAGTCAAAACCTGATTTACCCAAACAATAAATTCATAGTATTTCTTCCAGTTTCCTGCTAATATCCTATTTGTTATGGCCACCATCCCCAAAGTTGTAAGAGATTTAATAGAGGCTTTTGAAAGGCTTCCGGGTATTGGACCTAAAACTGCTCAAAGGTTAACTTACTATTTACTTCATGCACCAAAAGAAGAGGCTAAAGCTTTATCTGAGGCAGCAATGGCTTTAAAGGAAAAAACTGTCCTCTGTTCTATTTGTTTTAATATTTCAGAGCATGACCCTTGTGAAATAGATACTGATCCAACAAGATCTAAAGAGGTTGTAGCAGTGGTAGAAGATCCTTTGGATGTATTGGCTTTGGAAAGAGCAAATTATAAAGGTCTTTATCATGTGCTTCATGGAGCAATCTCTCCTTTAGAAAATATCGGCCCTGATGAATTGCATATTAGGGAACTTCTACCGAGATTAAAAGATGGAATCGTCAAGGAGATAATTTTAGCAACTAATCCGACTATGGAAGGCGAGGCAACTGCAATGTACATAGATAGATTAATTAGGCCCTTGGGGGTGAAAGTCACTAGAATTGCCAGAGGTTTACCTGTTGGTGGAGATTTGGAATATGCCGATGAAACAACTTTAAATCGGGCGCTAGAAGGCAGAAAAGAATATTAGCCTCTTTGGGCTCTAAATCCAGAGATAAATCCTAATCCTTGGTGTATTTCTTTTAACTGTTTTTGTGTAAAATGCCAGAAATATAAAGTTTCACTATCAAGCTGATCGACACGGGTAATTCCTTTTCTAAATAAATTATAAGTTGTTCTAGTAGATGCCCTTAAAGCATCAATTTCTGATATCCATGGAGGTTTGTCAGGATGATCTAAAAAATGTATGGCTAAGCCTCTTAATAATTTTCTCATTGCCCGTTTTTCCCATTGGAGAATAGATTCTACACTCACACCAAATTGTTCTGCTAGCATTTTCCGCGGTGTTGGTGGAGTTTGATCTGCTCTTTCTGCTAAGATAATCAACTCACCGTAATTTAATTCATCTAAAACAGTTGGGTCAGTTTGTACAATGTTTACTACTCTTTCTGCTTGTTTGCCAAATACAGCTCTCCAACCAAAACCTGCTGATGTTTCTTTGAATTGTGCCATACGACTTAGCTGATTATATGAGTAAAGTATTAAGACTGCAATTAACTTCTCATTTCTGCTATTCTTAAAACATGGCAAATGGTGGTGGGTTAAAAGGGTTTGTTAAAGATGTCGGTGAGGCAGTGGCAGAACCAGTCAGGGATGAGTTTCAAAAACAAGTAGAAGAGGGTGCAAGCCAGGTCCTAAACAAAAACCCCCAGCAGCAAACCCAAAATCCGCCCCAACAGCCTCAAACCCCCCTAGATCAGACTCCTGAGTATCAGCAGAAAAAAGCTGAAGAGGATAAAAGGAAAAGGAATGTAGTGCAATTTATTCAACAATTGCAGTCTCAAGAAAAGCAGTCTTTACAAAAAAAACAGCAGGTAGAGCAGCAAAAAAAGCAGGAAGAGCAACAGAAGGATCAGGAAAAAAAGCAGATTAAACAGTTTGAGGTGCAAAAACGTGAACAGCAAATGACAGAGATGAAGTATAAACAGAGTGCAATAGAGAGAAAAAGAGGTGGGTTTTAGAACTAAGAGAGCTTGCTCGTAGGTGCACAAAAAACCGTTCGCACGGTACAAACTTGCTCACTTGTGGTGCAGTCAGTCGCCACACGACTGACTGCACCACATTTTTTGATTGCACCCACATCGCTCGCTACTAGAATATTTTTTTCATTCTTAAATCTTGAATCATAAATCTTAAATCACTACAATCAATCCATGCTTAAATTATTCAACACCCTTACCCGTAAAGTTGAGGAGTTTAAACCTCTAAAACCGCCAAAAGTTACCATGTATACCTGTGGTCCAACGGTTTATGACTATACCCATATCGGACATCTCAAAAAGTACACAGGAGATGACATTTTAAAGAGAGTTCTTTTGGCAAACGGATTTGAAGTAAAACATGTTATGAACATTACTGATGTGGGACACCTAACATCTGATGCAGATACCGGTGAGGACAAACTGGAAAAAGGAGCTAAAGCCATGAGTCAAACAGTCTGGGAAGTGGCAAAATTTTTTGAAAAGTATTTTATGGATTCCATTTTAGAGGTTAACATTATTCCGGCTGACATCATTCCCCGGGCTACGGAGCATGTGAGAGAGCAGATTAAGTTAATCGAAAAACTTGAGGGAAACGGATTTACCTATATTACAGATGAGGCAGTTTACTTCGATGTATCGAAGTTTCCAAATTACACCAAGCTTTCCGGCCAGAGATTGGAAGAAAAAGAGGTTGGGGTAAGAGAAGAAGTTAAAGTTGATCCTAAAAAGAAAAACCCGGTTGACTTCGCGCTCTGGTTTTTTACGGTGGGGAAGTTTGAGGAGCATGCTATGAGATGGCCCTCTCCTTGGGGCGAAGGGTTTCCGGGTTGGCATATTGAGTGCTCGGCAATGAGCATGCAATACCTTGGAAATACTTTAGATATCCATACCGGTGGAATTGACCATATCCCGGTGCATCACACAAATGAGATTGCCCAATCCGAGGGAGCAACCGGTGAGGAATTTGTCAGATTTTGGGTGCACCACAACTTTTTAAATGTTAACAAAGAAAAGATGGCGAAGAGCGCTAAAAATTTTTACCGGATTGAAGATGTAAAGGAGAAAGGATTTGATCCGCTTGCCCTAAGATATCTGTTTTTGCAAACCCATTACAGGGATGAACTAAACTTTACCTGGGAGGCGCTAAAAGGTGCGCAAAATGCTTTGAATAATTTAAGGGAGGAGATGAGAGGTTGGGAGGAGCCGAAGATTGGCTGTGCCGGTTTTGAAAAAGATTTTATAAATGTTTTAAACAATGATTTAAATACCCCGCAAGCTTTGGCTGTTATGTGGGAGATGGTAAAGTCCGATTACCCAACCCATGCTAAAGCCCAAAGCTTACTTATAATGGATAAAGTTTTAGGATTAAAATTGGATCAATATTTAGGCAAGAAAGTTGAAATTCCTGAAGAGGTAATGAGATTGGTGGAACAAAGAGAAGAGGTAAGAAAACAGGGCGATTTTGAGAAATCAGATCAGTTAAGGAAGGAAATTAAAAAACTAGGTTTTGAAATAGAAGATACTCCCGAAGGATCAAAAGTCAAAGCAGCGTAATCTTTCTTGTCACTTGTCACTTGTCACTTGTCACGATATAATTCCCTTTTAGTGTCTAATGTAATCACTATTGATGGTCCTACATCTTCTGGCAAATCTTCAGTAGGGTACTACTTTTCCCAAAAAATCGGTTACCAATTTATTGATACAGGTGCAATTTATAGAGCGGGAAGCTTAGTTTGCCTAAGGAATAATATAAACCCGCATGATTCTTCCAAAGTTGTTGAGGTATTTGAGAAACTCAACATGAGATTTGAACCTAATGACCACAGGCAACACATCTTTCTTAACGAAGAAGAAGTAACCCCGCTTTTGCACTCACCGGAGGTAACAGCTATTGTTCCTATAGTTGCGGCACACAAAGAAGTGAGGAGTGTTGCAAAAGAGCAGCAAAGAAAAATAGGTTTAAAAAAAGATACTGTCATGACCGGAAGGGATATTGGTTCGGAAATTTTCCCCGAAGCAAAATTAAAGTTTTTTATTACAGCTTCTACAGAGGTTAGAGCGCAAAGACGCTTTGATCAGCTTAAAAAAGTTAAACCTGAAATTACTTATGAAGAAGTTTTAAACCAAATGCTTGAGCGAGATAAACAAGACTCGGAAAGGGAAGCCTCCCCAATGAGAATTCCTGAGGGAGCAGTAGTAGTTGATACTTCAGATAAAACGATCGAAGAATCTGTTTCGATTTTACTGGGGCATTATCAAAAAGTTTTTGAAATTTGAAAATTTAAATATTTAAAATTCATTGAAAATTTCAAATTGAAAATTAAAAATTAATTTGTTATTCTTCTCGCCATGTATCATCTTAAAACGCTCAAAACTGGCCTAACTTTAATTACCATTCCAATTCCTGCTTTAGATTCTGTTACAACTTTAGTGGCCGTTGGAGCAGGTTCGAGATACGAAACCAAAAAAATTAATGGCATCTCACACTTTTTAGAGCATATGTTTTTTAAGGGTTCAAGAAAGTATCCTACCGCAGAAATAATTGCCAATATTGTAGATGGCATAGGAGCTGTAAATAATGCAGCAACCAATAAGGAGTACACCTTTTACTGGATTAAATCTTCTGCTAAACATATAGAGCTTGCTTCGGATGTAATTTCCTCAATGCTTAAGGAATCTCTGCTTGCTGAAGAAGAGGTCGAAAGAGAAAAGGGGGTAATTATTGAGGAACTTAGGATGTATCGTGATAACCCTGCCCGTTATGTAGCTGATTTGTATGAGACTCTCCAGTTTGGGGATCAGCCTTTAGGTTGGGACGTTGGAGGAGATGAAAATACTATTAACGGCATAAAGCGGGAAGACTTTGTTAAATATGTTGATTCCCTATATTCCCCAAAAAATATGGCCTTAGTTTACGCAGGGAAGATCCCAAAGAATATTGAAAAAATCGCTTTAGAATATTTCTCCAACCTTCCAGAAAGATCTCAGCGTAAATTTGAACCCTTCAAAAAATTGAAACAAAGCAAACCTAAGGTTAATAATTTCCATAAAAAAACCGACCAGGCAAATCTGGTTTTAGGTGTGGAAGGGTTTGATCGATACGATGATAGGCGTCATGCTGCCAGAGTTTTAGGGGTAATCTTAGGGGAGGGAATGTCTTCCAGGTTGTTCATTCAAGTAAGAGAAAGAAGGGGTTTAGCATATCATGTTTCAGCCGGCCATGATCCGTATATTGATACCGGGATTTTTGCAGCATACGCAGGTTTAAAACTTGAAAAAGCTGAGGAAGGATTGGAAGTGATCAAAACCGAACTTGAAAGAACAGTCACTGAGAAAGTAACGGATGACGAACTTAAAAAAGCCAAAGAGATGATTAGAGGAAGACTGGCATTAAGAAGCGAATCCACCAATTTTTTGGCAGAACACTTTGGAGTTAAATTTGTGTTGGATCGGGAGCTTGAGACATTTGATGAAATCCTAAAAAAAATTGATGCAGTGAGTGCAGAAGATGTCAAAAAAGTAGCAGGGGAATTATTCAAAACTGCAAAATACAACCTGCAGCTTATAGGACCTTTTAAATCAGTTAGTTCATTTGAAAGTATTTTAGTCAAATAATTTCTGTTATTTATCCGTTTTTTGTCAAGCAGGCTTAGGTTTTTTAGTCTACGCTTTTTAATATGAATAACCCCTTTGAGTCAGCCCTCCGGCATCTTCATCAGGCTTTTGAATACGCCCAGGTTGATAAAAATTTATTAAAGATTTTAAAGCAACCAGACAGAACAATTAATTTAAGTATCGCCTTTAAGGATGATAAAGGTGAGTTTCAGGTGGTTAATGGTTATAGGGTGCAGTACAACAACTGGTTGGGGCCATACAAAGGCGGTTTAAGATATCACCCTCGGGTGGATATTAATGAAGTCAAGGCTTTATCTTTTTGGATGATGATCAAAAACGCGGTTGTTGATGTGCCGTTTGGCGGAGGCAAAGGCGGAATTGAGATTGATCCGAAAAAACTTTCCCAAGGAGAACTTGAAAGGTTAACCCGGGCATTTGCAAAACTGCTTGCGCCAAACATTGGTCCAAAGTTAGATGTGCCTGCGCCGGATGTAAATACCAATGGGGCTATTATGGACTGGATCGCTGATGAATATTCTAAGCTGGTTGGTAAACCTACTCCGGCAGTGGTTACCGGAAAGCCTATTGGAAAAGGCGGCTCCGAAGGCAGGGAAGAGGCAACCGGACTTGGAGGTTTTATCATTTTGGAAGAACTTATCAGAAAGCTTAATTTGCAAAAACCCCTTCAAGTTGCAATCCAGGGGTTTGGCAATGTCGGCTCATTCCTTGCAAGCCTGCTTTTTAAAAACGGGTATCAAGTCATTGCTCTTTCTGATTCTCAAGGCGGAGTTTTTAGCGAAGGTAAGGGGATAGATATTGCAAAAGTTATTCAAGGGAAAAGGAATGGAAAATCAATCGGCGAAATCCTTCCGGATTTAAAACAAATTACTAATGAGGAACTTTTAGAGCTCCCGGTTGATATCATAATCCCGGCTGCTTTGGAAAATATGTTAACAGAGGAAAATGCTGGAAGAGTAAAAGCTAAAATTATACTGGAGATGGCCAATGGTCCAACCGATGCTTCGGCTGATGAAATACTAAACAAAAATGGGGTTATAGTAGTTCCTGATGTTTTGGCAAATGCAGGAGGAGTAACTGTTTCCTATTTTGAATGGCTGCAAAATATGAAAAGCAAAAATTGGAATATCAAAAAAGTGAGGGAAATGCTAAAAGAGAAAATGGTTAATGCTTTTGAAGAAGTCTGGAAAATCCATCGGGAGAAAAAAATATCTTTAAGAACTGCAGCTTATGTTTTGGCCTTGCAAAGATTAAATGCAAAATCTTAATCTTTATCTTTTCCTCCGCCATTATAACCGCTTCGCCAAAAGCGGCTAATCGCGGTTTATCTGCGATATAACCGCTTCGCAAAAACCCCGGACTTTAGTCTGGGTGATGTAGGCGAAGCAAAGGTTAAAGCTTCCGCGGCCAATAAGCTGCGAAGCGGTTTAAGCTTAAAATCACAGAATACCGCAGACTCTAAGCCCGCGGAAGCTTATTTCTTTTTTCAAACCTCTCTTCGGTTTTAATAATTATCTCCATATCTTCTTTACTGATTTCAATAATCTGGGGGATGGAAGTAGGGGTCTGATCTTTTTTGTCTGCCGGAGGAGGAATGGGTTTTTGAATAACACAATATCTTGTTGGTTCGGAGCCTTTAATGAAATACTCAAAAAAAGCTGATGAGGTTGCTTCTCCTTTTAATCTAAAGCCATTTTCTTTACAGATAGAAATTTTGATAACTCCAGGAGGTGGCTCAAAGTTTACCGGCGGTTTACCTTCGGAAAACTTCTCGATTAAACTTTTAAAAATGGGCGCTGCCCCAAGTGATCCTGCAATCTGATCCATTGAAACATTGTCATTGTTTCCAACCCAGACCCCAACCGTAAACTCATCCGTATAACCCAAAGTTAGTGCATCTTTATAATTTTCGGTGGTTCCGGTTTTAACCGCTGCCTGGACCCCAGTATTTAATGCATTGCCAAAGATTTCAGCCCTTGCTTTGGCATCAGATAAAAATAAGGAAATTAAAAAAGCCACTTCTTTGCTTAAAACCAATTTTGGTTTTGGCTTGTAAGAATAAATAGTTTTATCGTATTTATCCTTAATTTCCAAAATTGCCGCAGGTTCTACCAGATTACCCTGGTTTCCAAAGACAGAATAGGCTGAAGCAAGTTCCAAAAGCTTAACTTCTCCTGCACCTAATACTAAAGATAATCCATAACTTGAAGGATCCTTCAAAGTTGTGATCCCTAACTTCTGAGCCTGGCTTATGGCTTGGTATACGCCTACTTTTGACATGACTTCAACCGATGGAACGTTTAAGGAATTTGCCAGGGCTCTTCTGGGGAAAACCTGACCTCTAAAGCGACCATCATAGTTTTTAGGACTATAGCAACCGAACCCTTTACCACCGTTTCTTAAACATTCCTTATAGTCAAAAGAATTATAGTCGCCGGTTGCCGGAAAAGTTTGGGGTTTATCTTGTAAAATCGTTCCCGGGGTAATGATTCCCTCTTCTAAGGCTTTTGAATATACAACGGGTTTGAAGGCAGAGCCGGACTGTCTGGGGGTTGTAACAATATTTAGCTTGCCAAACTTTTTATCGTTCCAATTATAACTTCCAACCATCGCTAAGATCTCTCCGGTTTTGGTATTTAAAACTACAGCAGCGCCATTGCTAACTCTATTTGCCGAAAGCCGGGCTACTTGGGTTGCAACTACAGTTTCTGCAAACTCCTGCTTTGGTAAATCAAGAGTAGTTGTTATTTTATATCCGGAACGGGCGATTTTTTCTTCACCATACTCCTTTTCCAAAAGTGCTTTGACAAAAAGAGCAAAATGAGGAGCCTTATAATCAAAAAGCTCTTTGTCACCATTAAAAGTTAAAGTCAGGTTTTCCGCCTGAACCCTCTCCGCCTTATTTATATATCCTTCTTCAACCATTTCATCTAAAACATATGACTGCCGGTTTTTTAAAGCATCAATATTACCGTTGAAGGGGGAATACTTTGAAGGCGCAGGCAGCATTGCTGAAAGAAGAGAGACTTCAGCTAGATTTAACCTTTCAACATTTTTGCCAAAATATACCCGGGAAGCATCGGAAACCCCAAATGCTCCTTCACCAAAGTAGGCTGAGTTTAAATACATTTCTAAAATCTCATCCTTAGTAAACCGCCTTTCAATTTCAGATGCTAAAATTATTTCCTGGTACTTTCTTAAAAAGTTTTTTTTGGAAGAAAGTAGGGAATTTTTTACCAGTTGCTGGGTGATGGTCGATCCCCCGTAAGCCAGTTTACCCTTTTTGACATCGGCTAAAATTGCTCCGGCAATAGCCTTCAAAGAAAATCCGGGATGTTTATAGAAATCTTTATCTTCTCCGACAATAATCGTTTGCCGCAACTGCATTGGGATTTTATCTAAAGGTACATAATCGGAGGTTCTAGCTTGGTAAAACTTAAAAAAGGGTTGGTTGTGTCTGTCGAGTAATACTACTCCAGTATTTGACCGGTTCATAATCCGATCTTTTGTAGTAATATCCTGGGCAAAATATAAGTAAGTTAGTATCGGAATAAACGCCAGAAACGAAACTATCCCTAAAAGGATTAAAGAGATAATTCCTTTTTGTGCCTGAAGATATATCTTCATACTCCCATAGTATAAATTTAGTTTGTAAGAGTGGGATGTGAGATTAGTAACGATTGCTGCGTTTATAAAGGTCAGTATATAATGAAAAAAATTAATTATGCCAAAGATAATACTTTTTTTTGTTTTTGTAAGTTTTGCGATTTTGGCGTTTTTTGCCAAAAACACTCCTTACTTTTTCTTTGATCCTCCGCTCACTAAATTTTTTCAAAGTTTTCAAATTTTTTTTGGGTTTGATTTTTTGATGAAATTTATGACACTTGTTGGTGACATCAAGCCGGCAAGTTTAATCCTGGTAATTTTAGTTGTGCTTTTTGGACTTTTCAGGCTTTGGCGCGAGGGAATAATACTTTTTTTATCGGTCTTTGGCGCAGCCGTTTTAACAACTGTTTTAAAAGAATTAGTTGCAAGGTCGAGACCTGACCCCAATTTAATTTTGCAAATCGGTCATATTGAAAATGGCTACAGTTTCCCTTCAGGTCATGTCTTAACCTCGATGGGGCTTTATGGATTCCTATTATTCTTAACCTTTACTAAACTTAAAAAAGGCAATTTAAGAACCATTTTAATTTCTGTTTTAATGCTGTTTTTAATTTTAATGGGACTATCCAGAATCTATTTGGGGGCACACTGGTTTTCCGATACCCTAGGGTCTTATTTATTGGGGATGATTTGGCTTTTTACAGTTGTACAAATTTATCAAAAGTGGACAAAGCCCAAAGCCCAATGATCAAACATCTCAAGATTTATGTCCGCGGTTTGGTCCAGGGAGTTTTTTACAGGGCAAATGCTTCTAAAAAAGCTGAAGAGTTTGGAATTTATGGCTTTGCCAAAAATGAAGCTGATGGATCTGTTTACATTGAAGCAGAAGGGGAAGAAAAGTCTTTAAAAGAATTTACCGCATGGTGCAAGGAGGGACCTGAGCTTGCAAGGGTAGAGGAGCTTAAGATTGCAGAAGGCGACCTTAAAAACTTTTCAGAATTCAAAATCCAATAATATGGTATACTAACTATAATGCCTCCTGCGTTAAACAATTTTCAGCCCTATCTTTCTTTTACAATTAAATTATTGATTGTTTTAGTTTCCCTGTTTGCTTTTTCCAGGTTAGTCGGGCCGTTACCTTTTAAAGTTATTAACACCGGAGGGAATGACATTTTTACCATGTCCGGGGAGGGAAGGGTAACTGTTAAGCCCGATGTAGCAGTAATAAATGTTGGGGTAGATGCTAATGCTCCAACAGTCAAGGAAGCTCAGGAAAAAATAAATATTGTGATTAATGGGGTGACAGAAGCGGTTAAAGAATTAGGCGTGGAAGAAAAAGATATTAAAACAGAAAACTACAATGTTTATCCAAATTATGACTTCGGTAAACCCATACCTCTTTCTGCGGAAGAAGCTATACCATCCTCTAAATCTGAGGTAGCATCTAAACTAAAAGATGCTGTTAGGGAAATTTCGGTAAGCCCCGGCGCACCGGAGAATTCGAAAATCACCAGCTACAATGCAAATGCAAGCCTTCGAATTAAAGTTAGGAATTTAGATAAAGTGAATGAAATAATTGACACTGCAACAGAAACCGGAGCAAATCAGATCGGAGGAGTGAGCTTTGAGGTGGATGACAGATCCAAAGCCGAGAATGAGGCCAGGATGAAGGCGGTCGAAGATGCCAGGAAGAAAGCCAAAGATGCTGCAAAAGCTGCGGGTATTAGACTGGGTAAGGTTGTAAATTATTATGAAAGCTCAAATGCCCCACCTTTTTATGGATATGGTGGAGAGGCAAGAATGGATGTAGTAGAAGACGGAAGTTATGATACTTCGATTGAACCCGGGTCGTTGGAAGTTGTGATTAATGCTACTCTCAACTACGAAGTCCGCTAATTTTTATTTTTGACTTTTGCATTTTGAATTTTGAATTTGTATCATATGTAAGTTTGCATGGATGCGAGTTACGCTTTAATTAGCGTTTATGACAAAACAGGCATTGTGGAATTTGCCAAGAAATTGGTGGATTTAGGCTACAAAATTATCTCCACAGGCGGTACCGCAGAAGCCTTGCAAAAATCAGGTATTGAAATAATCCCCATACAAGAAATAACTAAAAATCCTGAAAGTTTTGATGGTAGGATCAAAACCATTAGCTTTCAGATAGAAAGTGGAATTTTGTTTAATAGAGACAACCAAAAGCACTTAAGGGAGGCAGAAGAATTAGGAATTCTCCCAATAGATATTGTTGTTTGTAATCTTTACCCTTTTCGGGAGACTGTTCAAAATAAAAAGTCCACGGAAGATGAAATTATAGAAAGTATTGATGTAGGGGGTCCTACGATGCTTCGGGCAGCTGCCAAAAATTTTAAATTTGTTCTACCGGTTTGCTACCTGGAAGATTATCAATTTGTGGGTGAGTTGCTTGCAAAAGGGGAAATTACAAAAGAAACCCGCGAAGAATTTGCCCAGAAAACTTTTGAGTATTTATCATTTTATGATTCGCAAGTTGCAACTTATTTTCGCAAACAAACCGAAAATATTTTCCCGGAATTTTTATCCGTCCCGCTTGAAAAAATTATAAAACTTCGCTATGGGGATAATCCACACCAGCAGGCCGCTTTGTATCTTCGGCCCAGTGTACCTTCACCTTTAAGAAATTTAATTAAAGTTGGAGGCAGGGATTTATCGAGCATCAATATTACCGATATTAATGCTGGGATGGAATCTATCAGGTTATTTGATGAGCCATCTGCTGTTGTAATAAAGCACAATGCTCCTTGCGGAATTGCTTTGGGTAAGACTATTTCAGAGGCTTTTGAGCGGGCAGTTGAGGCAGATCCTGAATCTGCTTTTGGGGGGGTTGTTGTCTTAAACAAACCCCTAACTCAAGACGGAGTTGAAATAATTATGTCATTTAAAGAAGATTATCACGGCCAGTTTGATATTCTGGCTGTACCGGCAATTGAGGATAATGCTTTGGAGCGGGTTCGCAATATCCGAAAAAGTATGGGGATTTATATCTTCGGCGACTTAAAAAAACCCAGCCCAAAGGGGATTTCCTATAAAGAAGTAATAGGTGGATTTGTCAGACAGACCCAGGATTGGGACTTTGAGAGTGGGTATGCTAGTTGGGAAGTGGTAACTAAAATTAAACCAACAGAGGCACAATTAAAACAAATGAAATTGGCCTGGAAGATGATTAGAAGAATCAGGTCAAATGCGGTAATTGTTATAGATCGCGAATTATCGATGACAAGGGGGATAGGCACCGGTCAAACTTCCAGATTTAGAGCGACTAAACTTGCACTTGAACTGGCTTCGGAAAAAAATACCGAGGGTGCAATACTTGCTTCCGATGCTTTTTTCCCATTTGAGGATTCAGTCAAAGAGGCTGCCAAATATAAAATAGGAGCTATAGTCCAACCCGGAGGATCAATTCAAGATCAGGATTCAATAGATGCAGCCAACAAAGCAGGCATCCCCATGGTCTTTACCCACGAACGCGTCTTCTGGCATTATTAAAATATCCTCACTTGTCAATGCAATTCCACCGAGTCAAACTCGGCTGGCAAGTTTGACTTGCCAACCTCGGGCTTCGGCCGTGAGCCCTTCGACAGCGAGCTCAGGCCGAGCGGCTCAGCCGAACGGTTGTTAGGCTAAAGTTTTGGTACCAAAAATACGCATATGCGAAAAAATGGTGCCATTATAATTCCGCATTTGTTAAAAATATTGCTTTTTTATACTCGATTTGTTAAGTTGTTAACAATTCTCAAATTTGGGTTTTTAAATTCTCCATTGAAATTTGGGTTTAGTTTGGGTATAATGAGTTATGAGTATTAAAGACTCTAGTGAACCTGACATTAAGAACCTAAAAGAAAAATGCGGGATTGCTGCGGTCTTTACACAAACTTCTTTTGCTCCACAGCTTGTCAGGCGCGCTTCAATTGCACTTCAACACAGGGGACAGGAATCATCCGGGATTGCAATTTATTGTGAACCTTCAGGCTTTAAAAAGAGGCTCCGGGTATTTGGGAAAAACGGTTATATCAAAGTTCATATCGGGATGGGGCTTATCTCCGAGGTTTTAACGGATAACTTGATTAAAAGCCTGGGTCCCTCAAACGCTGCGATTGCTCACAACAGGTATTCCACAACCGGCGGTTCATCTTTAATGAACGCCCACCCAATTTCTCAAAAGTCTAAAAAATTCCGGATTGCTTTAGGACATAACGGAAATATTCCGGATGTTTCATGGTTAAAATCTCAAGTCAAAAACCACCCGCATGCGGAATCTGATACAGCTTTGATGGCGGCATTACTGGCTGAGCAAAGGCCAAAATACAAGTCCTGGGAGGAAACTTTTATCAATGTTTTGCCAAAAATTAAAGGCGCATTTAGTTTGGTAGTTTTAACAGAAGATGGTTGCATTTATGGCATAAGGGATCCTTGGGGAATAAGGCCATTGTGCTTGGGAGAGCTTGAGGAGGGTTGGATTATTGCGTCTGAATCCGTAGCGCTGGATGTTGTAGGGGCAAATTTTATCAGGGATATTAAAAATGGAGAAATTATCAAAATCGACCCCAATGGCAATTTGACATCTTATTTTTATGGTAGTCCCAAAAGACAGCAGCTTTGTTTGTTGGAGCATATATATTTTTCCCGCCCTGATAGTTTTATTAACGGCAAAAGAATTAAAGCTTTAAGGGAAAAATGCGGCAGGGTTTTAGCAAAGAGGCTGAAACAAAAAGGGATTAAGCCGGATATAGTGGTCCCAATTTTTAACTCCGGTTATTTTGCAGCCAAAGGAGCAGCGGAAGAATTAGGAATTCCCTTAGTGGATGCAGTCGTAACCAGCGGCTATTTCGGGAGAACTTTTATCAGCCCGGGGCAAGAACTTAGAACTAAGGCAGTTGCAGGGAAACACAATGTAATTCCGGATGAAGTTTATGGCAAGAAAGTTGTTTTTGTTGATGATAGTGCAATCAGATTTACTACCAGCCCAAAAATAGTCCAAGGATTAAGACAGGCCGGGGCCTCTGAAGTTTATGCAGCTTTTGCTTCTCCGCCGGTAGTTAACCAATGTGACCTGGGAATTGCCATGCATACTAAAAAAGAATTACCAGCCTCAAAATATGAACATAGACCAATCGAAGTAATAGAAGAAAAAATGAAACAGCTTATTAAGGTAGATCAGTTAACCTATTTGCCTTTGGAGGATACTTGTAGAGCAATGAAGGGAGAGGTTAAAGATTTCTATGCCTATCCGTTTGGTGGCAGGCACCCTGTCAGGGATGCCCAGGAGGTATTTCCCACCAGGCAAAAAACTCGCGGCTCAACTAAAGTCATGGTTGTTTCTAGGACAAAAAACAACCGCCAAGCTTTAACCGGTCAATTGGCCGGTTTTAATTTGCAAATAGATTTTACTTTTGGCAGTGAAAATATTTTAAAAAAGGCCCGGCAGTTAGATCCGGATGTTTTACTTATTTTTAATTCAGACAAGAAATTGACTGAAGAGGAATTAAAGAATTTTAAAAAGATGGATATCACAATCTTGCAATTTGTCCCCTCTTTGGTGAGCAATTATTCAAAATATACTGCAAGAACATCAAGAGGAGAAATTCCGGTGATCCTAAAAAATGACCCTATCAAGTATGCTTTTAAAAAAAAGCTGCCTGTGGGGGGGGTAAGTGTTTTTCAACTCTTGCCTGAATTTCAAAATGGCTTGGGGCCTGTGATAATAAAAGAAGAGGTAAGAATTAACGGCAGAAGTTTTGAGGAGTTTAAAAAGAAAATTAAGGAGGCCGAGAAAAGAGTTATTATTAATGCTTTAAAAAGAGTTGGGCATGTTTTAAGCTATGGTATTAAAGCATCAGGAGGTGAGTTCCCTTGGTAGCAAGAATTGAAGTATATACAAAAGTTTACGATAGCCGAGCGACTGCTAAGATAAAACAAATTGAAAGCTCAGGATATAAGGGAAGAATAAAGGAGCTAGTTTATGTTGATGTGTATACAATTGAAAAGGATTTTTCAGCAAAGCAATTAGAGGAAATTGCCGAAAGACTAGCTAATCCTGTTACTCAATATTATATAATCAGAATTTCGGAGAAAAATGTCATTGCGAGACCACGAAGTGGAGAAGCAATCTCGTTAAAACAAGATCGCCACGGAGCTTCCGCTCCTCGCGATGACGAAAAGTTCAATCTTGCTGTTGAAATAGGTTTTCTTCCCGGAGTCACAGATAATATTGCCAATACCACAAAACAGCTTATAGAAGATCTTCTGAAAGTTAAATTTTCTGTGGAAGAAAATGTTTACTCCTCTCAACTTAACTTAATTTCAGGAAAAGTTTCTGTTAAGGAAGGTCAAAGTATTGGCGAAGCATTGGCTAATACTTTAATTCAGAGGATTCATTATAAAGATTATAAAAAATATATGAATGAAGAGGGAATGGATTTAATAGTACCTAAAGTTTCTCTTAATCCAAGTAAGAAGGTTTTAGAGGTTGATTTGAATGTTTCTGATCATGAGCTTATTGAAATTGGGAAGATGGGAATTTTAGATCCATCTGGAATAAGGCGTGGGCCTCTAGCTTTGTCTTTAGACTATATGAAAACAATTCAGGCTTATTTTAAAAAGCAAGGTAGAAATCCAACTGATGTTGAGCTAGAAACTTTGGCCCAAACCTGGTCTGAACATTGTAAACACACAATTTTTGCAGATCCTTTGGATGAGGTAAAAGATGGGCTTTTTAAAACATTTATCAGAGGAGCTACAGAGAAGGTGGCAAGAGTCAAGAGTCAAGAGTCGGAAACTGCAAATTTTATCGGTAAAGTGTTTAACGATAATTCTGGTGCAATTGAATTTGATGATGAATATTTTGTAACTCATAAAGTAGAAACACACAACTCTCCTTCAGCACTAGATCCATTTGGAGGCTCAATCACTGGAATTGTTGGAGTAAATAGAGATGCGCTGGGTTTTGGACTTGGGGCAAAACCAATTTTTAATACTTATGGTTTTATGTTTGCAGATCCAGACGATGAAAAACTAATCTATCGTGGACCCAATGAACAAAGTTCTTCTTCGAATAAAACTTCTCCAATGCTTTCACCAAGGAGGATTATGGAAGGAGTGATTGCTGGAGTGAATGCCGGGGGGAATCAATCTGGGATTCCAACGCCACAAGGGTTTTTATATTTTGATAAATCATATAAAGGAAAACCCCTGGTTTTTTGTGGGACTGTCAGACTTATTCCTAAAAAAATTAAAGGTAAAGACTCAAGAGAT
>CAYMTV010000018.1:0-21133 GCA_964393525.1 uncultured Gammaproteobacteria bacterium
ACATCGGTGACTGTTTTAGGCAGCAGCAATAATGCCACCTGGAGTAGTTGTGGTTGCAATACTACTACAAATGTGACCATCAAAAATAATGCCCAAAACAGTACCAACACTGCCAATGTTACCAAAAATTGGGGGAATAAGGTTAAAAATCAGACCAACAATACCAGTGTTGGAGGGGTAATTTTCTCCTGGGCCAGGACAGGCTTTAATAACTCAAGTGGTAACAATAACGGGAATAACAACATAACAACGGGTAACTCAAACTCAACCACTAATGTGACAGTTGGTGGAGGCTCAAACAACTGAGTGCAAGAACCACCCTGCATTTTAAATATCAGGGTGGTTCTTTTTTTGAATTAAATTGGTCTGGCAAAAACCAGGAGCCTTTTGAAGGCTGTTCCTATTGGTGTACAAGTTTGCAAGATTAATTGGTCTTTTTTTGTATCCTTAAGGTAACTAACATCCCAGGGCATAATCTCCTTTTTCTCAACTACCTTATATATATACTTTTTTTTATCTTTATTAATGATAACCTCATCTCCACTCTCAAGCTCCCCAAGCCTTAAAAAAATTGTGTTGTAGCGAGTAATATTAAATGGTGAATCCGAGGAGTGGGCAAACAAAAATACAGTCCCTCCCTCTCCCGGAAGCTTGGTACCTTTGGCATGGGCTATACCCTTTTTTAAAACTTCTCTGTATTCAGGCTGATTAAAGGGATCAACCTGAGCAAAAACTTCTGCCTGGGCGGAGATTTTGGGGATTGTTAAATAAAACCCATCGCCAACTTCAACTTTTATTTTTGGCGGGTTTAAATAAAGATTTAAAAAGGGCAGGTAAATAAAACTCAGCAATAGAATACCTCCAACTATTAAAAAATTGCCTACTGCTGAGGCAATCTTCTTTTTCTTCCTTTTAATGCTCATATTCTTGAAGGTTAACCCGAAAGCATTATTTCGTTTAACCGCAGCGTATTATACCTAAAGCGCAAGGTATATGCAGGCTTTTGATAAGTTTTTCCAAATCTTAAATAAAGTCCTGCCATAAGCATTAGTAATCCAGCCAATGTAAGTCCCATCAAGACATTATTTCCTGTAACCGGCATAACCGCACCTAAAACTTCCCCACCACCACCACCACCACCCGGGCCACCGGCTCCCCCTCCACCGTTTCCTCCACCGTCACCTTTTTTCTCCTCAGGTGGGCCAGGGGGAGGTGTAGGTGTTGGGGTTGGTGACGGACTGCCCGATGGCGACGGTGATGGACTGATAGAGGGGGAGGGGCTAACAGATGGAGAAGGGCTTGGCAGAGGACAACAAGGAATATCCACAACAGAAATATTTAACAAATTATCAATCAAAATCCGCAGCCAGATATTACCGGTTTTAATTGTTACATCCCCCCAATTGTTGCCATCTGCCTTATTGCCCCCGGTATTTAAATTAAGGCTTAAAACATTAGAAAGTAAGCTATTGTTTAAAACAACAACATTAGTATTATTGTTCACCGCCAGCAAAACATTATTGGTTGAATTTTGGGCATTATTTGCTACCTTAACCAAAACTCCCCCTCCACCACCTCCAGCAGGTGCGCTGACTTGTGAGATATTGGACTTATTTTTAACTTCAACACCCACATTGATATTGCCGGTTGAAATACTAGTACTTCCCCCGCTATTTCCACTGGCGCTGTTATTGCCCGTGTTAGCATTGATAGTAATGTTATTGGTAATAGTTGAGTTTTGGGTAACAGTAATTGTCGTGTTTGTGGTTGTATTGACGGAAACATTATTGGTAGTATTTTGACCATTTCCCGAAACTGTTACCGTTGTATTTCCCTGGGGACAGCAGGCAATATCCACCGAAGAGGTATTTAAATTATTGGTGGTGTTGGTTTGAGTCTGGCTGTCACCGGTAGTGACTGTTGTATTGCCGCCATTGTTGGAATCAGCAGAATTTCCTCCAGTGTTTGCGGTTGCATTAGTATTGTTTTCAACCTTGGCTTCATTTGTCTGGACAACTTCAGTTTGCCGGGTAATTGAGATATTAACTTCGTTTTTTGAATTATTACCGTTACCTTCAACTGAAATTTCATCAGCCAATGCAGGCCCAATTAACCCTGAACCAACCTGGGTAAATATGGCAATTAAAACAAGTAGATTTTTAAAACTTTTTTTCATTGACTACGCCTTTTAGCGATTCTAAATTACTTACTTTAAAATCAGGACAGGGGCAGGTAAGAAAAACACAAAGGTTCGGGCAGAAGCTAAACTACTTTAGGCTTTCTTAAGAAAAACTTCCGGCTTTTAAATGCGGCAAGCCCCAAAAGAGGCGGCACAATTAATACTAACCAGGCCAGATTAATTTCAATAACCTTGCTCCTCTGGCCGCCTACTAACGAAATATCTGCAGAATTATCCCCTGCCTGGGTTTTGAACCCGGCGAAAGCTGCAAAGTTTTGAGTAAATACTCCGGCTATAGATCCTCCGTCAGATCCATTACCGCCCCCAAAACTTCCTGTGGTAACAGTCACGGTTGAACTTCCGGAAGACGCACTCGTACTACTACTTGGGGAAGGCGTAGTAGAAGATTGCGGCGCCGGGCTGTTTTGCGGATTTTGAGTTGTGGAGCCCTGAGGGAGAGGTGTGGGTGTTGGACTCCCCTGGGCAAGCTTGTCTTCTTTTTTATGACCGGGGGTAATAAAATCCCCCATCCAGCTTCCAAAAACATTCACAACTGTCACCACAAGCTTACCCTTGCCTTTAATGTTGTTGTTTACAAAGTTTACTAAGTTGGCAATTATTTTGGCATCCCCGGTTTTGATGGTATTATTCCCGCCGTTATTGCCGTTTGAGGTATTACCTCCGGTATTGGCAGACAGTTTTAAATTATTTTCGATTTTGGCAGTATTGTTTTGGTTATTTGTATTATTGTTGGTAACATTGGCATTAGCATTGTTAGTAGAATTCTGTCCGTTACCGTTATTGGAAACAGTAATCTCACCGTTTTCATCTACTACAAACTCCGTTCCCTCAGACCCTGCCATATTTGAGCCTTCCGGTGCACCAATTAACTTTCCAATCCATTTACCTGCCTGATTAATAATAACCAACCACATAGTCCCATCATTTTCGATATTGGAGTTGGCAACATTGATAACATTGGCATCGGTTGAGGCGCTTCCCGTTGTAACAGTCCCATTGCTGTTATTGTTACCATTGTTGGCATTGTTTCCGGTTTGGGCATCAAGTAAAAGATTGTTGCTGATTGAGGCATCGTTATTTTGGAAAGTGCTGTCGTTGTTGGTAGAGCTGGCGTTGGCGGTATTTTTGGAATTTTGGCCATTTTTTGAATTGCCGGCTTTAACATCTGAACCGGAGCAATTTGAGCTACAGTTATCCGAGGCAACTTCACTGTCCGGCAAAATTATATCCCCAACTAAGTTACCGAATATATTAACCACCCCAAATACAACATTTCCGGCAACGTTATTGTTGGCAAATGTCAAAACATTGGCCGAAACATTGGCACCATAGGTTGTAATCGTATTGTCACCGTTATTGTTTCCATTGGTTGTGTTGTTGCCGGAGTTTGCAGCAAGCGTCAGGTCGCTTCCCACCGAGGCGTCATTGTTTTGAAAATCACTATTGTTATTTACGATGTTTGAATTGGCACTGTTTTTGGAATTTTGACCATTTTTATTATTTTCGGCTGTTGCATCCGCACCATTACAACCCTGGGTGCAGTTGTCATCAAATTTTAAGATAATATCACCGGTATGATCATCATTGACATTAAACTCGGAAACAGCTACCCCGTCAACATTTGTATTGACCGCTGTAATAACGGTTCCAGAGGTATTAGCCTGGCCGGAATTGATTGTTGAATCTCCATTATTATTGGCATTTATCGAGTTGCTGCCGGTATCGGTCGATTGATTAGCACTTGAGGTCACCGCTGCTCCATTATTTTGGGTATTGGAGTTATTATGAACAATGGTCGCCGATCCATTGTTTGTCGAATCCTGACCGTTAGCCGAATTGACAACACTGGCTCCTCCACCTCCATTACTTACTGTTGCGCCCGAGGCGGCATTGGTGCTACCAGTTGTAACAACTTTGGCAGTATTGGTTGCATCTCCACTGTTAATTGTTGTATCCCCGCTTTGGCCGTTTTGGGATTGTCCCCCGGTCTGATCTCCTGTTGCTGCCTGTGTTTGAGTGGAGGCTTCAGGAGCAAGAGTAGGTGTGGGAGTAGGTGTCGGTGTGGGAGTTGGATTTGGACTTGAGGTGTCGCCGGAAGAAGAAGGCTTTGGGGTTGGTGTAGGACTTGGAGTATTTAGGGTAGAATTGGGTGTTGGAATTGGCAAGGGTGTTGGTATAGGAAGGGGTGTAGGGATTGAAATATTTGCGCTTGGGACCGGAGGCGGAGTTGGAATTACGGTATTATTTTCCGGAATTGGCAAGGGTGTTGGTACAGGAGGGGGAGTTGGCAGCTCCTCTGCAAAAGCAGGTACGGTTTTAACAAGCAGTAATGTCAGTATTGTTAGTATTGAAAGTGCTTTTTTAATTTTTTCTTTAAACATTTTTCTCCCTTTGATAACCGGATGCTGCTGCCGAAGTGCTAGCAAGCAGCATCCTGCTATCTTTAAACTAAACTCCCACTCCTAAAACCCAAGCCCAAAATCCTGCCCAATTTATGGTGAAAGTAAAACTACCACCTGGACCGACCGGGATTGGAAAAGGTGAGGGTGCGGGTCCGCCGACTACGTTGACATTGCCAGAGTTAGTGACGCTATCAACTGTACTACTGTTACCAGTATGAATTGTCGGGTCGCCTGCGCCTCCAACATTATTGCCGTTTGAGGCATTATTGCCTGTATCAGCATTTACTACATCCAAATTCAGCAACCATGCTGCATTTGTCTGGAAGGCCAATTGTGTCCCAACTAAAGCTGCATTGATGGCATTGGTTGAGTCTTGAGCGTTACCGCCGACTTTGACATCAACTTTACCTAACAAGCATCCACAATCCAAAGATGCCCAGTTGAAGTTAACAGCATTTAAGATGCTTTTATCTACTGTGGCATTGCCGGTTGTTATTGTGACGTCGCCTCCATTATTGCCATTGGCATTGTTACCTCCGGTTGAAGCATCAGCAACGACAATATTTAAGATATCAGCAAGGTTAGTCTGGTTGACAGTATTGGTACTAACAACAGCAGCATTTAAGTTGTTGGTGCTGTTTTGACCATTTCCGGTAACGGTTAGATTCAAAGAACCACCCGCTCCACTACCAGGGCCACCAATTTTGGCTGCATTTGAGTTAGCAACAGTTGTAACAGTTGCTGTTACATTGGCGCTGCCGGTTGAAACCGTGACAGATCCGCCGTTGTTACCATTAGCATTGTTATTGCCGGTGGTACTATTTACTGTAACTATATTGTCCACATGAGCTTTATTATTTTGGACAATAGTATTGTTTGAGACAATGGCTGCGCCAACATTGTTGGTTGAGTTTTGACCGTTGTTGCTAATAGTAACTGTGGTATTGCCATTAGCCGGGCAACAATCTACCGTTGCTACATTTTTATTCAAATTATTTGTAACGTTCACGGTATCTTTAGCATTGCCGGTTGTGACAGTCACATTTCCGCCATTGTTGCCATTAGCTGAGTTTCCACCAGTGTTGCTGGTTGAATTAACAATATTAGTCACGTTAGCTGTGTTATTTTGGACAACAGCATTAGTGCTAACAACAGTTAAATTGGCTGTATTGGTGGTGTTTTGTGCATTGCCGTTAATTGTAATTTCGGTTGCTGCAAAAGCCGGGGTGGCCAAGTTAAAAACTAAGGCACCGGTTGCAATTGCAGAAGCAATCCTTTTTTGAAAAGTCATATTATTTTCACCCCCTTCCTTTAGTGAAATTCGCTCGAAGCTTCGAGCGCACTTCTTTCGCCCGCCCTATGCGGGCCCGGTCCGTCTGCTTTTGGTCAAAATTTCAACCAAAAAAACGGAGGCCCTTCCACCATTTAGGCATAAAAAATGCTAAATGATGAAATAGCCTCCGTTTGCGGTCGGACTATCTAATCTGATTTTGATATTATTTAATTTAGGCAGTTGTGTCAAGTAGTTGTTTTTATCACGCAGTGAAACTGCGTGTAACTTGCAGTTATGAGATTGGGGGGATTCTAAACCACAAGACATAATAGTATTAATTATTGAAGAAGTTTCTTCAGTAACCATTTATGGTAGGTTCTGATAATTAGAGACAAATAAAGATAAAGTAAGAAAAAGGTAATGCTAAAAGTACACTCTGATATAAATATAGTTTTATACTAACTTATGATAACTTTAAGCTTTTATGGAAATATTAGAGGGTATTGGTTGCTTCGGTTGAGTCTGTTTTGAATTAGTCTTATTACTAACCTTATTAATAATTCTTTGGGTTATCTGAGTAATGCTACCTGCCTCAAAGTAGACCTCAACACTGCCGTAGATTTTATTTTGCGAGGCTTTTGAGAGGATTTCTACCAGTTCTTCAACTACCTTCTTTTTATCATCCATAATGGTTTTGGACGTTTTCTGAAAACCGTAATCTATTTAAATATTCCCTTGTGCAGAAAAGTCCAGTACAAGCTTTTATTTGTTTAAATAAGTTCCCGAGATTAAAAGCGTTAAAGCTTCAGGTCTACAACTGTTTTTTCTTCTTTGTCCGGGTCTCCAATTCTAAGCTTTAAGTTCTTATCGGACTCATTTATGGCAAATGCTACCCGGGTATATTTGGTTGAAATTGCTTGAGCTTCTACCGGGTCGTTGTGGATTTCCGGAGCCAAAAATTCCTTGTCATTATTGTTGACAGTCAGTCTTAGGTAATCCCTTGTATTAATCTGAACGGTTTTTTTAAAGGAGTTCGTGATCTTAAGGTTGATAACCAGAAATACTCTGCCGGATACGGATGAAGCCCGCTGTCCTTTAACCACAATCTCATCCCTAAGCTCTGCATTCTCAACTATAAACTTAATCTTGCTGACTTCTTCCCCCTTCTCATCTCTTAAAGGAAAATCAAAGCTTTTGTTTACTTGATGGGTACTTCTGGCCGGGGCTATGGTAGTTTTCTCTTCTGTAGGAGTTGGGCGGTTAATACCGGAAACAAAAGTCTTAACCCAATAAAAAAGCCCAAGAACAACTAATAAGACTAATGCCGCCAAAAAAATCTTATTGGTTGGTATCTTTCTTTTCTTGGTAGAGGTGCTCAAATCCGACAATCCATTACCTAAAGAATTTGCTGCATACTCAAAAGCTGCTAAAAGAAAATTGAAAGGTTTTTTAAAAGTTAAAGTTTCGCTCTTACTCATAAGTTAAAAAAAGCCTCTAATGAGGCAGTGTTAAGTAAAAGCGATATTACCTAAGATTAACCCCACTGTCAACCCGCTATTTACTATCATTAGCTTAGTCGAAGGGGAAGGATCTAGTTAAGGATTTAGTTTTATTGTAGTCTTTGAATTATCGGCAGGCCTTGAGATTTCAACCCTGATTTCCCCTTTTCCATCAGACCCTACCAATTTATTTAAAACATTGTCATTTGCAGAAGTTTGGACAAAAGAGGTAGTACTCATCCCTAAAGATTTAATTTTTTCTTTATACCAATCGGTTATGATATTGGGTGAGTCATTACTTTCATAAACTCCACTCCCTAAGCTTGTGGAATTTGGGTAGACAAAATTCCCAATATTAATATTAGATTTATTGGCATTTCCATCGGAGCTCTCCTGAGAGATATTGATATTGACAGAGCTTGATCCGGTGTTTGATATTTGGCTTGGGCTAGCAGTTGGGCTTTTGGATGGCAGCGGCGTTGATGTGGGAACAGCAGTAGCGGAAGGTGATTGAGTTTTAGATGATGTCATGGATTTGTTAACTGTTACTTTCTTTGAATTAATTCCAGTCTTTTGAACCATTAAAACCCCGGCAATTACTAAAACAAGAATCAGTAAAGTTGTGGGTGGCTGGATAGAGCTCATGGGGTGAATATTATAACATGGCCTCTCATATGGTATATTAGTTGGTATGTCATCAGATGAAAATTCATACTCGGCAGCAGGAGTCAAATATGAAATCATGGATCCTGTAAAGAAGCTGGCTCAGGAAAAAGCCAAAGAAACATCCAAAAATCTATCCAGTGGTCAAGTTCTAGAAGATTCCAGGGGTGAATCAGCTTTTGTTTGGGAAGAGGAGGACTCTTATAGAGCCTTCGTAATAGAAGGATTGGGAACTAAAAATCTAGTTGCAGATGAAGTGTCTAAAATTACTGGTAAAACATACTACGGGGCGATTGCTCAAGATACTGTTGCAATGATAATCAACGATTTAATTGTAGTTGGTGCAAAACCACAAGTCCTAAATGCCTATTTTGCAGTCGGAAATTCTGACTGGTTTAATGATAAATCAAGAAATAATGCTCTTATAGAAGGCTGGGTTAAAGCATGTAATATGGCAGGTGTTGTTTGGGGTGGAGGCGAAACTCCAACATTAAAAGGTATTGTTAACCCGGAAACAATTGAACTTGCAGGATCTGCAGTTGGAGAAATTAAACCAAAAAGTAGACTTATTTTAGGAGATAAAATTCAGATAGGAGATTCCATAATCCTAATTGAAAGCAGTGGAATTCATGCCAATGGCTTAACTCTAACAAGGACTATTGCAGAAAAACTCCCGGATGGTTTTGCAACGAAATTAGACAATGGAGAATCTTTTGGTGAGGCTCTACTTAAACCCACCCATCTTTATGCAAAAGTTGTGCAGGATTTATTTGAAGAGGAAGTTGATATTCATTATATGGTTAATATTACAGGACATGGATTTAGAAAATTAATGAGGGCAAGACAAGAATTCAGTTATATCATTACCCAAAGACCCCCCATACCCCAAGTTTTCAAATTTATTCAGGAAAAATCAGGTCTTTCAGATGAGGAAATGTATGCTACCTTTAATATGGGTGTAGGGTTTGCGGTATTGCTGCCAAAAGAAGATATAGAAAAAGCCCAGGATATTGCTAAAAAACATGGCTTCAACTCATGGAATGCAGGAGTAGTTGAGGAAGGCCAAAAACAGGTTGTCATAAAACCTCTTAATATTACTTTTTCTTCAGAATCCTTGGGAGTGCGCTAAATGTCCTGGCAGGATTTGGTTTTCACAATTGGACAATTTATATTTGTCATCGCTTTAATTCCTTCGATAAAAGGTAACGACAAACCTGCATTTCTAACAAGCCTTATGACGGCTATAATATTAACCTTTTTTGCATTAAGCTATGCAACTTTAGAACTTTGGGGATCTATGATTGGAGCAATAGCAAATACAACTGGATGGTCAATTTTGGCTATTCAAAAATACCAGATGGATCAGAATAAATAAGTACCATTTATTAGCAATTGCAAATTTTTGGTACCAGTTTATTTTATTTTAATTTGGGTAAAATCTTTAATGGTTTTTGCTTTTGGATCTGTTTCCTTAAATTTATCTGCAGGTAAGTTATGCGTGATTGCAAAATAATCCATCCCTGCTTTAGTAGCAGATCTAATTCCATTTGGTGAATCCTCAAAAACTAAGCATTGTTCAGGTTTTATATTTAGGTTTTTTGCCCCGAGTAAATATGGTTCAGGGTGTGGTTTAGTGTTTTTATAATCTCCATAGTAAATAACTGTATCAAATAATTTTAAGGGTAATTCCTTTACTCTCTTAAAAATTTTATTCAGCGTATCTTTGGAACCTCCTGTGACAATTCCTATTTTCATGTTAAATTTTTTTGCGCTTGTTATCAGATGCAAAACTCCATTAATAATTTTTACCCCCTTCTCATTAACAACATCCAAATAATGCTCTCTCCTTTTTAATCTAAATTTTTCATATTCTTCATCAGAGACAACACCTACAAATTCTTCATAAACTGATCTAGAACCTCTGCCTCCTAATTTATAAATATGTTCCTCAACGCTCAAATATTTAATTCCAAGTGGTGCAAAGAATCTAGAATATGCCTCGTTTTGGAGAATTTCCGTATCAACCAAAGTTCCATCCCAGTCAAAAAGCAGTGCTTTTATCTTTTTAGAATCTATAATATATTTTTGGGACATTGAGTCGCGGCCGCGATTAATTGTGCAGATATTTTTTGATATTTTCTTTAATTCTTTTTTCTATTGGATATGGATCTCCTTTAAAAGTTTTTCCTGTAACTAACTCATGAATTTTTTGATAAAGAGTGCTCATTTTTAGTAAAAATTCATCCGGCATTTTAGGGGGCTTCCCTTCCCCTTTATATCCCCTTTCTTTAAACCACATTCTTAAAACTTCTTTATCAAAGCTTTCTGGTTCCAATCCTTTTTTAAGTCTTTCTTTATAGGTAGCTTTTGTCCAGTATCTTGAGGAATCCGGGGTATGTACTTCATCTATTAAAGTTAATTCCCCATTAATTAACCCGAACTCATATTTTGTATCTGCTAAAATTATCCCGGCTTTATCACAGATTTTTTGTCCCCTTTCAAAAACTTTAAGTGCTGCATTTTTCATTTCTTTCCAAAGTTTTTCTGGAACAATCCTTTTTTCCAAAATTTCTTCTTCTGTTAGCCTTTCATCATGTCCTGCTTCTGCTTTGGTTGTTGGAGTGATAACTGACTCAGGAAGTTTTTGGTTTTTTTTAAGTCCATCCGGAAACTTTATTCCATAAATTACCCTTTCGCCTTTCTCATAGCTTCCCCATATTGAGGTATCTGTTACCCCAGTTATATAACCTCTGACAACCATCTCAATTGGAATCAGTTTGGCAGATTTTACAATCATAACATTTGGGTCGGGGACTGCTAAAACATGGTTTTGAATAATATCAGAAGTTTTCTCAAACCAGAAAGCAGATAGCTGGTTTAAAACTGAACCTTTATAAGGAATAACTCCTAAAACCCTATCAAAAGCTGACTGCCTGTCAGTTGTAACAATAATTCTCTTGTCTGGCAGTATAAATGTATCCCTAACTTTCCCCTGATGTTTTGTTCCTAAATTAGGGATATTTATACCTTTAAAAGGATGTGCAATTGCATTTAAAATTAATTTCTTGGAGACCATCGATATTATCTTCTCCCCAACCTTCTTTCAAAAAATGGTAATTGGTTAGGAAATCTTTTCAAGGCTTTAGCCAGCTGGCTTCTATCACTCGCTAAAAGTCCACCGAAAAATCTTGCTTCCAAAGGTGTCGCAAATTCTTGAAATAATATCCCATATCCGTCTTCACCAGTTCCCAGAACTGCTGCTTTTCGTTCAGTAACTACTCCTCTTCTCTGAACATATCTCTCCATATTTCCCATAAGTCTTTCAAAATCTCCAGGTTTCATACTCATTTACTTGTCTCTTTTAGATAATCTTTACTTTTTGCCCAAGCAAAAAGAAGAATTATTTTTTTATTTCTTCTAAATAATTCTTATAGCCCAGCTTCCCGATTTTTTCATTTTTCTTAAGTACTCCAGATGCTAAATTTTTTTTGTATTCTTCAAATTGTTTTTCCAAACCTGCATTGGAGAGGGCTAAAATTTGGACTGCGAGTAATCCAGCATTTTTGGCAGCATTAATCCCAACTGTGGCAACAGGAATCCCTGGAGGCATTTGGACTGTAGATAAAAGTGAATCCAATCCTTCTAAAGATTTGGACATTACTGGTACTCCAATAACCGGCAAAGTGGTATGGGCTGCAGTTACTCCTGCCAAATGGGCTGCACCTCCTGCTGCTGCAATAATAACTTTGAGTCCCTTATCTTTTGCAGTTTCTACATATTTTTGAGTTTCTTTAGGAGATCTGTGTGCAGAATAAACATTTATTTCAAATGGGACATTAAATTCTTCCAAAACCTCTGCTGCTTCTTTTAAAACAGGCAAATCAGAATCAGATCCCATTATTATTCCAACTAAAGGTTTTTCCATGTCTTTCATTTAATCTGACTTAATCTTCTTTGTCAATCTCTTTTTTAATTTCATTCACTAATTCTAATGCCCTCTTTGGAGCTGTTCCTAAATGGTTTTCCGGATTTATCATCTTTTTAATTTCTTCTTTAGATAGATATTCCAAAATCTTTTCGTTTACTGAAAGTAATTCCGGCATTGGATTTTCCTCTCCAACTGAAACCAATGGCCAAGCTTCCATAGATATTTGTCTTAATACTTCATGCATCTCCTGTCTGTCTGCTCCCTTTTTAACGGCCTCCAAAATTATTTCTTCAGTTGCAGCAAATGGCGCATATCTTTCTAAGTTCTCCTGGATTTTTGGCTCGTTAATAATTAATCCCTCAACAATTTTTTTTGCAGAAGAAACTATTTCATCAACTGCCAAAAACATCTCGGGGATATAAACCCTCCGATTGGCGCTGTCATCTAATGTTCTTTCTAAAAGTGACAGGGCTGCATTTGATGCTGCGGTATTTGCCAAATCCATCACAAGCCTGGAAAGCGAACATATCTGTTCGGACTTAATGGGGTTTTTCTTAAAGGGCATGGCAGATGAACCTACTTGTTTATCTGAAAAAGACTCCTGCAATTCTCCAAAATTTGGAGATTGTAAAATCCGTAAATCAAAGGCGAATTTATGAAGAGATTGGGCGATAGATGATAAAACAAATGCCACAAAATAATCCATTTTTCTAGGTGTTGTTTGTCCTGAAATTAATACATTTCTAAGCCCCAAACCCTCCATTACCTCATTTTCAAAGTCTCCATAACTATCACCCATTAACTTTTTGAAACTCGCTCCAGTTCCAACTGCTCCTTTAAAACCTTTACTTCTAATTCTTGTCTTGAGTTCCTTTAAAATTTTTAAATCCCATTTTAAATCTTGTGCATAAAGGGCAAATCTATACCCCAAAGTTGTGGGTTCTGCAGGTTGTAAATGAGTATAAGCAATTGCCGGAAAATCAGCATATTTTTCAATCTTTTCAGAGAAGACTTTCAAAAGATCTACCAATCTTTTTTCAATTACCCCCAAAGCCTCTTTTGCTCTTATGCCATCAGCATTATCAACAATATCCATCGAGGTTGCTCCGAGATGAATCTTTCCTCCTCCAACTTTTGCTTTTTCGGCAAATTCTTTTATTGCTGCAACCACATCATGTTTTATATCCTTCTCAATTTCCCAAGCCCTTTTTATATCTAAATTACTTTCATTGGCTTCTAAATCTTTTAACTCTTCATCAGAGACTAAACCTCTTTTATGTTGGGCCCTGGCCATCTCCACCCAAATTTTTCTCCACAGTCTATATTTATATTCCTCGGAAAATATTTGTCTCATCGCTGCGGAACGATATCGCCAGGAAAATGGCGACTGATATATTGTAAAATCTTGTTTAGACATATAAATAACTAACTTATTATCTCCTCCAATCTATTTTCCTCTAAAGCTTGTTTTATTTCCATAGCAACTCTTCTCCCAGCAGAAACACTCTTTCCAAAAAGATATCCTGAATATGGGGTAGAAGCAATCCCAGGAGAGCCCGGCATTCTTGGAGAAACATCAAAAACAATAATATCTTTTTTAGGAGGACCAGGAATTATCATACTTTGTAATCCAAATGGGCCAATTACTCCGGGAGGACTCATCTCCTGTGAAGCTTTTACAAATTCCTCTCCTATCTCAAAAGCTTTTTCAAGCATACTCTCCAAAACTGTTACAGCAATATGTCCAGCTTCCTCATACTTAATATCGGTTGGTACCAAAAATTCGCTATTGCGTAAAAATGGTACCTTTGTAAATCCTTCTAAATTAGTTTGTCTTCTGGTATCAGTGCCTAAAAGTTCAAGTCTTTTTTCCAAAGGATCATAGAAAAAATTAAAATTAACTTGTACTCCTAAAATAAATTCCTCGATTACAGCATTTTTTAATGCTTCCTCTGTAATTTTCCCATCTCTTATCAATCTTTCAGATTCTTTTTTATAATTTTCATCAGAACTGGCTAAGAAGAACGCTCTTTCAAAACCTCTTTCTTTTTCAGGAACTTTGACAATTACTAATCTGTCTATTTCCTTTGGTTTATCAAATTGTTTCGGATATCTAATACCCGCTTTTTCTAAAAGTGTATATTGATTAAATTCTTCCGTCCTTTCCTCGGTTCTTAACAGTTTTCTGTTTCCAAACATTGGCACTTTAAATTTATTTTCTATGGCGTCGTAATCATTAATATAAACTTCAAAGGACCTATGAGGAATAAAAATTGAGTTCCTGGAAATTAAATTTTGCTGGATATCCTCGTTTAACAAATCAGAAAATTTCTCAAGCTGGATAACTTCATCCACACACCCCAAAGTATCATTGGTTGCAAAATACTTTGTGTAAGTTTTACCCCTGCCTTTTTCAACAATTACTAAAGTTTTAAACCCCTCATCCTTAGCACCTCTGCAAACATCCAAAGCAGAGTGGGATCCAAGAACAGCTATAGTTACATTATTTTTAGTGTAATCCTTAATGTCCATAATTGTAATCCTGAGTGAAACGAAGGATCTCTGAACCCTGTAGTGAGCTTGTCGAATCCATTGTTTCAGTTACATTGTTTCTCACATTCGTGAGAGATTCTTCACTACGTTCAGAATGACACTTCACTTACTCTAAGATTAATCCAAGCTTATCTTCCTTTATAGCATTTTTAATCTCGCGGGCTATACGTCTTCCTGTACTCATTGGCTCATCATAGTTAAGCCAGGAGTAAGGAGAACCGTGAGGATATAAAGATGTCCCGGCAACAATCCTACAGGAGATTTCAATAACAAAAAATTGTTGATCCTCAGTAATTACTGTCTCTAAACAAAATGGACCATATAACCCTTTTTTATCAATTAATTCTTTGGAGGCTTTAATCACCCTTTCTCCCATATCGTATGCTTCTGGTAAAAGTGACTCTCTTAAAATTAAAGGCTGATTTCCAACTACAACATATGATGGTTCTATGTCCAAACCCTGCTGTCCATGCAGGGGAATTCTGCCTAAAGAATCAACATTAGTTTCATATCTTCTGTCCATTGAAATAACTTCAATCTCATTAGTAAGCGGAGAGTAAAAATAATGAATATAAAGAGTGACGCCAATTACGTATTCTTGGATGATAAATTGATCGGTTCCTAAGTTTTTAACTTTTCGTTGGAAATCTGCTTTGTCCCTGGCATAAAAATAGCCCTTTCCTCCAGCTGCACCATAAGTTTTAACAATCACCGGATAAGTAATATCTTCCATTTCCGTAAACTGGCGCGGGACATTAATACCTGCGCTCTTAAGCCATTTTCTTTGTAAACTTCTGTCTCCTTCCCAATCCAAAACAGACTTATTGCCAAAATATGGGACCTTTAAATCCTTTGTTTTCTCATTATCTAAATAAGCTACAAAGGAGCCGTGAGGAATTAAAATGGCATTTTTTTCAAGGAGAACTTTTTCAATCTTTTTGATTTCTGAATAATTTTTAACAGTTAAAATTTCATCTATGAATTTGAATCTTTTGTAAAAGTCTGCTCTATCGGTTGTGATTACTAGAGTTTTGAAACCTTCGTCTTTGGCACCTTTGAGGATTTGCAGCGCTGAATGAGAACCGAGTGTAGCAATTGTGTATTTATTGCTTGTATCGTTTCCCTTCATCTTAGCATCATACCAAAGCTAAAGTAGCTTATCAATTGCAAACTACGCTCTGGGAACCTATTCTAACACTATGGGTTTAAAAAAGCAAACTTGAATAATTGTTAAATTCAAAGTAGTATGTAGCTATTCTTATATGGTTTCATTAATTCTGGGTACGCAGTGGGGCGATGAAGGTAAGGGGAAAATTGTAGATCTTCTTTCAGAGAAAGCAGATTTTGCAGTAAGGTTTCATGGAGGTAATAATGCAGGACATACTGTTATAGCAAATGGCAAAAAGTATGCATTCCACCTCATTCCTTCAGGTGTACTTCATAAAAACTGCACTGCAGTTATAGGAAATGGTGTTATTTTAGATCTAGAAGTATTAGAGGAAGAAATTCAACTATTAAAAGATAACGGGATAAACCCAAAAGGTAAACTTTTTATTTCCCCAAAATGCCATATCATCATACCTTACCATAAAGCTTTGGATGAGGCTTATGAAAACGCACGAGGTAAAGATAAATTGGGTACAACTAAAAGAGGCATAGGACCCTGCCTGGCAGACAAAGTCTCATATAATGGAATAAGGGTCTATGAATTGTTAAACTGGAAAGTCTTTGAGCAAAAATTTAAATTCCAAACAAAGATTAAAAATGAGATCTTAAAGACTTTTAATGTTAAACCTGTTGATATTAAAAAAGAACTGGAAAAATTCAGGAAGCTAAGAGAGATCATTGCTCCTTTTGTCTTTGATACCTATACTCTTTTAAAAACTGCAGCTGATAGAGGAAAAAACATAATCATGGAGGGAGCCCATGGTGTGATGCTTGATCTGGACTTTGGATTATATCCATATTCCACCGGTTCAAATGTAATATCTGGAGCGGTTAATACCGGATCTGGCGTTTCTATTAATAAAATTAAAGATATATGGGGTGTGGTAAAAGCTTACACCTCAAGAGTGGGCGAAGGTCCTCTCCCCACAGAACTTAAAGATGAAGTTGGCAAAAAAATTCAAGAGAAAGGCGCAGAGTTCGGAACAACAACAGGCAGACCAAGAAGGGTTGGGTGGTTAGATTTAGAAGCTGTGCGCTTTGCTGTAGAAATTTGTGGAGTAAATAAACTGGCAATAACCAAAGCGGACGTTTTATCCGGATTAAAAGAAATCAAAGTGGCTGTCGGTTACCGCATTAAAGGTAAAAAAGTTTCCTATAGTGAATGTGGCTATTTGGAGCTTGTCGATGTAGAACCTGTATATGAAACTTTCCTCGGGTGGGAAGAAGAATTAACCGGAATAAAATCTTACAAGAACCTGCCAAAATCCGCCAAGAAATACCTAGCCTTTATTGAAGATTTTCTGGGGGTAAAAATTGCCCTTGTTTCTACCGGTCCTGCAAGAGAGGAATATTTTAGCCCGTAGAGATGTCCACATCATGTCAAGCAATCCCAAGTTTAATTTCTTAAAATACTCTTACTATTTGATGACATCTTTTTTAGAATATAAGTTTAGGATGTATAATCTTTGTTAAATGATTATGCAACCAAAATATTTGGTAAACGGGGCAAATTGTTGTATTTTGGATATAGGCGCAGCAGAAGGGGGTGCAAATGGAAAAGTCAATTACCGATCTAACCAAGGAAGAGATCAATCATTACCTCTCATTTCCTGAGGAAAAATTGATTATAGCTAAAAGAAAACACCCTTTTGTGCTTTTAGGACCTATAATATTAACTACTTTTACTGCAATTTTGGCTATTTTGCTCTTATATTTTGTCTCTGTTCAGCTTTTTAGTTCACCGTTTTTGTTTATTGGGCTTGCTTTGGTGGTGATAGCTATTTTGTTCGTATTGTTAACAAAAATTCTTGTTGACTATTATTTCCACTTTTATATACTTACCAACCGAAAAATACTGGAAGTCAAGGTAATCCCCTTTTTTCAGGATCGGATTTATGATGTGCTTTTGGATCAGGTAAGAACGACAGAGATTGATGTAGAAATGCCAAGTGTTATTCATAAGTTTTTCGACATGGGGAACGTCGTCATCGAATTTGATAGGCCCTCACACGAGGAAAGATTTATTCTAAGAAATATCAAAGACCCAAGATCGACTGAGACGATACTCAGTAAAGAGCTTGAAGAAATGATGCATAATGCACCAGTATGGTTTTTACCAAGGGATAATAATATACCAAGGTTTCATGAGGACGTTTACCATGATTAGTATTTTCTCTAAAAGAGAGGGGTGTTAATCTTATTAAAGAACTTGAAATAATCTTTTACTTAGCCTGCCTGTTTTTATCTGTTACCGTCTTTTATTTTAACTGGCTATACAGACAGGCTGTTTTAAAAGAAACAACGAAGATCGGACTAGACTTAGCATATAGTTTAAAAGCATTTTTGGCGGTGAATATAACGGTTCCGGTAATTTGCAGTCTTGCTCTTTCAGTTTTAATTCTAAGACATTTTGTGTAAATACCTTTAGCTATTCCCACTCCATTGTGGCAGGAGGTTTATTGGAGATATCGTAGACTACTCTGTTTACCTCCCTCACTTCTGTAACAATTCTGACCGAAATGTTATCTAAAACCGCGTAAGGTAATTTTGCCCAAGCAGCACTCATTGCATCTTCTGCTTCAATAGCTCTTAATGCAATGGTTTCTCCATAAACTTTGGCGTCCCCCCTTACCCCTGTTGTCCAAACCCCGGTTAATATTGCAAAGTACTGCCAAATACTTTTCTCTAATTCCTTCGCCTTTTCAGTTTGCGTAGCAAAGAACTTGTTCATTTCTTCTTGAACAATCTTGTCTGCTTTTCTAAGTATCTCTAATTTTTTTTCTGTAACTTCGCCGATTATTCTTACTGCCATCCCCGGTCCGGGAAATGGTTGCCTCCTGGTGATAGATTTTGGTAAATCTAAAATATCCCCAATCTTTCTTACCTCATCTTTATAAAATTGTCTTAACGGCTCAATTAAGATTAAGTTCAAATTCTTGGGCAAACCGGCGACATTATGATGGGATTTTATTTTTTCTGAGTGTTTGCTGCCTTTGGATTCAATAACATCCGGATAAATTGTTCCCTGGACTAAAAATCTAACTCCATTTTCCGAAGGAAAGAACTTGTTCATTTTTTTTGCTTCTTTTTCAAAAACTTCTATGAAAGTTTTTCCAATTACTTTTCTTTTTTTCTCGGGGTCTGTAATACCTTTTAAAGCATTTAAGAATTCTTTTTTAGCGTCAACAATATCCACGTTCATTTGAAAGTGACTAGCAAAAATTTCTTTTAGTTGCTTGGTCTCTCCTTCCCGCATTAAACCTGAATCAACATAGATTGATGTCAAGTTTTTACCAATTGCTTTATGTACTAAGAGAGCAGCGACAGATGAATCTACCCCTCCGGAAGTTGCACAAATTGCTTTTTTATCTCCGATTGAATCTTTGACGTCTTTAACTAAGTTTTCAACGAACTCTTTGTTAATCTTTTTTTTCTTTATGCTTAGACCACATATTTTAATAAATGTTTCTAATAAAACATCGCCAGATTGTGTATGTACAACTTCTGGATGAAACTGTATCCCATATATTTTTCTTTTTCGGTCTTCTATAACAGCACAAGCAATGGTTTTTGTACTTGCGACTACTCGGAAACCTTCTGGTGGAGATATCACATTATCTCCATGAGACATCCAAACAGTAATCCCTGGTTCTATTCTTTTTAATAGTTGTGACTCTGAAACCCATTCTAGTTTTTCTTCCAAGATCGCTGGTCCATACTCTTTAATCTTTCCCTGACGAACATCCCCTCCTAAAAGATACGCTATTAATTGTTGTCCATAGCAGATCCCAAGGATTGGAATTCCCATCTCAAAAATTTCTTTAGAAACAGTTGGAGAATTCTTCTCATATACTGATGCAGGACCTCCAGATAAAATTATTCCTTTTGGATTTAAGGTTTTTATTTCTTTTAAAGCACTCTCTGGTTCCGAAATTTTGCTTTCCGCGCCAAGCTCCCTAATTCTTCTACCTATTAAATGTGTTGTTTGTGAACCAAAATCTACAATTACAATGTCCATCTTATTTAAAATACTCAACTCCATTTTGGTAAATTTGAATTCCAGGTGCAAGGCGAGGAATTTCTTTTCCTTCTCTTTTTAGTTTTTCTGCCAAAAGTGTCCAGTGAGGCAACTGGGTAAATAACATTCCTCTTTCAGGGTGCGGCATGAGTCCCAAGATTTTTCCTGTTTCATCTACAATTCCTGCTATATCTTCTATGGATCCATTAGGGTTAGGATCCATCTTTTGATAATCATAAATCTCTCCTTCAAAATACCTTAAAACAACTTGTTTATTTTCATTTAATCTTTTTAAAGTTTTTGGGTCTGCATAAAATCTACCTTCTCCATGAGCAATGGCTGTTGGGAAAGATTCTATATCTTTCAACCAAGGAGTCTTCATTCCTTCTACTTTTAAATCTACCCATCTATTCATAAATCTGGCATTTTTATTGGGCATTAACGCTGCCTGACGACTGCCATATTTTTTATCTATTGCCGGTAAAAGTCCTAAATGAACTAGAATCTGAAACCCATTACACATAGCAATTATTAACTTGTCTTTTTTGATAAATTTTTCAATTTCTCCCCATAAATGATTTCTCATTCTATTGGCATAAGCATTACCTGAACCAGTATCATCCCCGTAGGAAAATCCTGCTGGGAAAGATAAAATTTGGTAGTCATCCAATTTTTTAACACCGCTAATTAAATCATTTATATGGACAATTTCTGTATCCCCACCTGAAAGCTCAAAAGCGGTTTTCAATTCTTCTTCCCCATTTAATCCATAACCAGAAAATACTAATACTTTAGGTTTTACCATGTTTACTATCTCCCTTTATGTCATCCTGATCCCGCCCTGGGCGGGAGAAGGATCTCTGACTTCATGTCAGTTGGTTTAATGTTACTCAAATTAATTGAGAGATTCCTCATTACATTCGGAATGACAAAAACATCTACCATTCTTTAAACCTCCTTTTGTGACTTTTTAATACCTTATCAATTGTTGTATCCACTATTTCTTTCCCCTTTAATCCATCAACCTTTATTTTATTATCACTTCTTACCTTACCAATTTCTGAAAATGCATTTCCGAGCATAATCTTCTCAAATTCCCCTCTTTTATTTGGATCTATTGTTATTAAAATTCTTCCCTGTGATTCAGAGTAAAGAGCAAATTCATCCCTAGAAACTTTTCCAGGAAGATTTTTTAATAAAACAGAAAATCCTAAATTTCCTGCCGTGGAAGATTTAGCAAGTGCTACCCCCAAACCTCCAAGATTTACTCCAATCCCAGAAGATATTAACCCCTTCTCTACCGCCTTAGAATAATTTTTATAAAGTTTATAATTTTTAGAAGCATCAACTTTTGGAACAGAATTTCCAATTTTATCACCTAAATATCTAAAATATTCCGAAGCCCCTAACTCATCAAAGGTTTCACCTAA
>CAYMTV010000019.1:0-20212 GCA_964393525.1 uncultured Gammaproteobacteria bacterium
GCACTTCTAGAAAAGCTTAGGATTGCACTAAACGCCCCTAAAATTATGGTCAAATTTAAAAAAATTTTATCCGTTTGAGTTTGCTTATTTTTTGAAAATAATAGTAGCAACGGAATAACTATTACAATAAAAGCCCCCAAAACATTGGGGTGAGGAAAGGTGGCGTATGGTCTTAAAAATATTTGACCATACCAGTTGAAATTGGCAATCGATGGAGTTGAAATGGAAAAACTTCTTTCACCTAAAATCCAAAGTTCAACCGATCTGTTTAAAATAAATTGGGCAATTGCAATGGAAGATTCCATAAAAAGGGCAATCAAAAAACCCTGTCTTAACGCGCTCTTAATGTCTTCCAGCTTATGGCTTGAGATATAAAGACCAAAAAAACCTGCAACCAAAAACTGCTCCATCCGCACCAGTCCACCCCCCAGGTTATTGGCATTAAATAATGAAAGCGCCTGGGTTAGAAAAAAAAGCAAAAGGATTAGTAGCGCTTTACCATTAATTTTTGGTCTTTTAAAAGACCAGATTAAAAAAAGGACTACTACCAAAAAATTCCAAAAGTAGAAGGTGGGAGACAGGTAATCAATTTTTAGTGAATGGATATAGGAAAATTCCGGCCAGAAATGTTTTCCAAGTTGGGTGGGTAAAAAAATTAAGCAAAGAAAAAAAATTCTTTCTTCTAGGCGAGCTTTAAGGAATAACTTTTTAAGCAGGTTCATGCGAAAACTTATACCATGAACTGCTTAATTTATGCTACTTGGAGTTTTGCTCAGGTGAAATGACGATACGTCGATCGATCCCTTCGCCTGTACTTTCGGATTTAACTCCCGGTGTGCCTTGGATAGTCATATGGACAATTCTTCTTTGCCAGGAAGGCATGGGAGTAAGCTCCATCGGCTCTTTTTGATCAATTACTTTCTGGGCCCATTCTCTTGCCTGGTGCGCTAACTCCTCTTCTCTGCCTTTGCGCCAGTTGGCAACATCAATGATCACCCTTTTGCTCTCCTCAACCTGTCTTGACACTATCTGGTTTACCAAAAGCTGGAGAGCGGCCAGGGTTTGTCCTTGAGCACCGATTAGCCTGCCGGCATCCTGAGTCTCAATTGAAACAAAAACTCCATCTTCCGATTCTTCGGTTTCAAACGAGCCCTCAAGAGCCAAAAAACCTAATATATTTTCTAAAACTTCTGATACTTTTGCTTCCACGTTTTTAAATCCTCCTTAAAATATAAAATCCTTACGATTTAAAAAGGCAAGATTCTTTGAGTATTGTGTCAAAATATCTAACTGACACAATACGAAAAGGTCCTTATATTTATCTTTACGGATTTTGACATATGAATATTATTTTTTCAAGCCCAATTTCTCAACCCAGGGGGCAAGCCCACCCCAACCGGATACAAAATACTGCTGAATGATTCCCATTATAGTTAGGCTTAGATAAAATAAGGAGACCCCAATGGGTAAAATTAAGGCAAAATATCCGATCATAATCGGCATCAAAACCATCATCTGACTCTGCATGGCTGTTTGCATATCTTCTGCCTGAGCTTTTTCCTTTTTCTCCTTGGGGGAATCTGAAGGATAGGGCTTAACCGGCTTTGGCATCATCATTCGGGATTGGATAAATTGCAAAACAACTGTGAGGATTGGAACAATCAAAACAAACATTCCGATTCTGCCAAAATCAATCGGTTTATCGGCAATATTTAAGCCTAAAAAAATTGGATCAGGTTGGACCTTAAGATGCCAAGCCGCGTTATAAAGCGCCTCATTTACTCTTGTTATCCCTTGGGATCCGGCAAACAGGCTGCTAATAACCTGATAAATCGCAATAAAAAAGGGGATTTGCAAAAGAGTAGGCAAGCACCCCCCGGCAGGATTAACTCCATGCTCTTTATATAAACTCATCTGTGCCTGATAGAGAGCGGTTTTGTCATCTTTGTGTTTGAGCTTTAACTCATCCAGTTTAGGTTTTAAATCGGAGATCTTTTTGGCGGATTTTAACTGGGAACCCATTAATGGCCAAAGAACAAGCCTAATCAAAAATGTGAGGATTATAATTGACAGTCCAAAAGCGCCGGGAATTGACAGCTGCTCAAGAGACCTTATGATAAGAACCAAAAGATTTACGGTTGGCTGGAAAAATAAAGTATTAAACAAATCCCCAATCACCGGCATGAAATAATTCTCCTTATCCCCATTAAACTTCCTTTAAGAAAACCGTGCTCAATTATGGCTTTTTTGGTATATTCGGAGCAGCTTACAGGATAACGGCATGCTCCGCCAATCGAAAAGACCCCGAATACTCCGCGGTCAAAAGAAAGATACCTTTGGTAAAAATTAATTATTAGTAAAGCCAGTTTGGACATTTTTTAAATCTTGGGCGAGCAAGTCAGTAGTTTTATCCAAAATTCCCGCTTTAGGCATGATAACTAAATTGAGATTTTTTGGCAAGCTCGGGTAGATACTCAAGATTGCCTGATAAGCTGCTCTTCTTGCCTGATTTCTTTCATGAGCTTTTTTATATAAACTACCTGAAATTGCTACCCCTATAAGTGGTTTTGTGTTAGTGCCGCTTTTAAAAAAGACTTTAAAAAAGGCGCTTTCTTTCTTCTTGCCTGATGCCACCCATTTAAAACTCTTCTTTAAATTCAGTCTTCGGGATTTTGGGAGCATCAAATAGAAAGCCTTACTCTGCCTGTCTCTCTTCTTCTTTTTAAAACCTTTTTTCCACCCGCAGTCTTCATTCTGGTTAAGAATCCGTGCTTTCTAACTCTTTTTAACTTCTTTGGCTGATACGTTCTTTTGGTACTCATAGCCAAAGTATACCCATTCTTAAAATAAATTGCAAAACTAAAGTTTTCAAACTTGATACACTAATTAACAGTTTCAACATCTTTACTGTGTACAAGTTATCCACTAATATCCTCTAACACCCCTGCATCTTTCTATGGATTCTGAAAAAGCTTGGCAAAAGATATTAAGTTTAATTAAAGAACAGGTTTCAGGATATAATTTTAGAGTCTGGTTTTCCCAAAGCAAATTAAGCAGTCTTGACGATCACCTCCTGGAGATAGCAGTTCCCTCAGCTTTTATTAAGGGCCAATTAATAAACAGGTACGAGAAGCTCCTTACGGATTCTGTGGCAAAAGCTTTGGGGAAAAATCTAAAGATAAATTACATCATTGATTCGTCTTTAGGCCTAAAAACACCTCCTGCTGAGCAAGAGGAAGACCTGTTCCACCTAGGTGATACAAAAAGCCCTTTATTGCAAACCACTCTGAATTCAAAATATACATTAGAAAATTTTGTTGTAGGGTTAACCAACAACTTAGCTTATGCAGCATCTCAGGCAGTTGTCCAAAATCCGGGAACTTCATATAACCCGCTATTTATATATGGACCCTCAGGCGTTGGGAAAACACACCTAATGCAGGCAATCGGCAATTCATTAATTAACAAAAATCCTTATTTAAAGATCATTTATGCTCCGTCTGAAAGATTTATGAATGACTTTGTTGATTCAATCCAAACCAAAACCACAGGAGCTTTCAGGCAAAAATACCGCTCCTGTGACATACTTTTAATAGATGACATCCAATTTATATCCGGCAAAGATTCAACCCAGGAGGAGTTTTTTCATGCCTATAACGATCTTCACTCTAAAAACTCCCAGCTAATATTTACCTCGGACAGACCTCCCGCTGAAATCCAAAAACTCGAGAGCCGCCTGCTTTCCCGTTTCCAAGGCGGTTTAATGGTTGATGTTCAGCTCCCGGATTTTGACACCAGAGTAGCTATTTTAAGGGCTAAGCTTAAGGAAAAAGGTGAAACAGTTAAGGAGGACATCCTTAAGCTTATCGCTGAAGCTGTCCCCTCAAATACCAGAGAGCTTGAGGGAAAACTTGTCCAGCTTCTCCAAATGAGTAAGCTTTCAAACCAGCCCCCAAGCATAGAACTGGTTCAAAAAATCTTAGGCGCCCAGCAGTCTCCTAAAAGACAACTACTGGATTATAAAAAGGTTTTATCTGCTATAAACAACTACTTTAATTTAAAACTGTCAGATCTGATCGGTCCAAGACGCCAAAAAGAACTTGTACTGCCAAGGCAAATCGCGATGTATTTAATGTATCAGGAGTGCAGGATCCCTATGGAAAAAATCGGTCAGGTTCTTGGGGGAAGAGACCATACAACGGTTTTGCATGGGATAGAAAAAATTAAGGCTGCTATCTCAAGAGATAGAGAGGTTCAACGCCTAGTAATTGAGGTTAGACAACAACTCACTTCTTAATTATCCACCAGTTATCCACAACTTATCCACTAACTTTTCAACAATAACTTGTTTGTTTTCAACACGAAACCATCCCGAAAGTTAAACCAAAATTTTTTACTTTTTCAACAAATCCACTTTCTCTATAAATAGAACTACTAATTTAAATAATTATATGAATTAATCTTTCTAAAATGTGGACAAGTAGTATAATAGTTAAACTCTTTTGCGATGGAACTAAACTGGATTGTAGTTGGATTTATTATACTTGGTCTTTTTATTGCTTACCTTATTGGCAGACTTCAGTCAAAACCAAAGATAGGGGATATCCCTCAAGATTTTATAGATCTCTACAGGCAAGTTGATGGACTGCCTTTAAAGGTATTACAAACCATTCAAGGCTCAATAAACCCTCAAAAAGGCAAGATGGCAGAGCTTTTAACCTATGCAGAGTTAAGGTATGATTACGACCGGATTATCCCCTTAGGCTTTCCCGTTGATTTTATTGGAATAAAAAATAACGAGCGGATCGATTTTATCGAAGTTAAATCCGGTACAGCCTATATCTTGACAGATGAGGAAAAACACATTAAAAACCTAATAGCCCATGGAAGAGTTAATTTCAGGTTGATAAAAGTGACCGAAGAGGAAATCGACAAATTCATTACTGCCCGGAAAGAATCTTAATGAAAATATCCATACTACAACAAGACCTGTTACCCGCCTTACAAGCAGTAGCCAGGTCTACCGGAGGGAAAAATCTGCCGGTTTTGGCAAATATCTTGCTCCAAACCGGAAATGGAAAGATTAAATTGTCGGCTACCAATCTTGAAATCGGGGTAGTAAAAAGTGTTAACGCCAAAGTTTTAGAGGAAGGCGAAATAACTGTGCCGGCAAGAGTTTTTCTGGAAGTTGTCTCGTCTCTCGCGGAAGAAGAACTAGAAGTCGAATCTCAGGGTGAGCAAATTAAAGTGTCCGCTAAAAAGTTTAACGCCAAAATTAATGGGATTGGAGCAAACGAGTTTCCGCCAATTCCGCTTTCTTCTGAAAAAGGAGTTTTTATTTTAGGGGACGTTTTAAAGACAGGTTTACCGGAAGTGACTTTTGCTGCAGCCAATGACGAAGGTAGGCCGGTATTGACCGGAATTTTAACCCAGATTAAGGAAGGTTTGTTGGAGCTTGTGGCAACTGATGGTTTTAGGCTGGCGCATAAAACCGCTAACCTTGAGTCATCCGAGGAAGTGAAGTTTAGCGCACTTATCCCAAGGCGGACGTTTGAGGAAGTTGTCAGGCTGATTTCCGAGGAATTGGGCAAGGAAGGTGATAAGGTCGAACTTTCAACCTCGGAGAATCAAAATCAGGTTATATTTAAAATCGGCCAAGCCCAAGTTTCATCCAGGCTGATAGAGGGACAGTTTCCGGCCTGGGAAAAGATAATTCCAAAGTCTTTTCAGAATCGAACAGTAGTAGATCGGATGGAACTGTTAAAAGCCGTTAAACTTGCTTCTGTTTTTGCAAAAGACGCCTCAAATATTGTAAAAATCGAAACCGGAAAAGATACGATTAAGCTTAGGTCTGAAACAAAAGAGATTGGGGGACAAGAGGCCGAAGTAGAGGCGCAGGTGGAAGGTGAAGAAATCACGATTGCATTTAACAATAAATTCTTAACAGACGCTTTATCTGCAATACCGACCTCACAGATAAGCATTGAATTCTCCGGCAACCTTTCTCCGGCCTTAATCAAGCCCGTCGGGCAGGAAGGTTTGGACTACGTGGTGATGCCAATTAGGCTAAGCTAAGAGTTAGTTGGGCTTTAAGATTTGATTTTGTCCCTGAGATGAAAAAAAGGTGTAGTTTTCTTTGATATATTTGTCTACTAATTTTAAGCTATCTGGTGACATCCCGCCAAAGCGCATATCCGGATTGTAGATTATAAATTTAGGTCTATTCCTTCTTAGTTCTTCTATCATTTGTCTTTGGTATTTTTCCCCGAAAAATGCATAAGGGGTATCAAAAGAGGTAGCATTTTTTCTTTGGGTATAGAAATAAAGTTCAGGCATCCAGGGGTAGGCAAAAATAAAATCGCTTAGGCTTGTTTGAGTTTGAATATCCTTAGCCAGTGAATTTAAAGGGATCACTTCCTCCGGAGCCGGAGTTAGAATCCCTTTACCTCTTGGAAAGGTAAAAGCTCCATATCCCCCTTTGGGGTTTCCATATGTTTGGTATTTGAATAATTGATCTTCCAAGAAGACGGCATTTATTTGAGGCCTTAAGGCATAAAACAGCAAAACCACAACCAGAGTAAGGTAGATAGCTTTGTTTACGCTCTGCAATTTTTCCAGGAAAAACATCAAAAAAACTACTACCAAAGGAAGAATAAATAAAAGATGGTAAAAATCAGATCTGCCTAGGGCGCCTCTAAATAGAATCAGCCCAAAAAGGAGGGAAATTAGCAAGTTTCTATCGCGGTCGGAAAAGCCTGAGCGATTTACCAAAAACTTACTTGCAAGATATATTAAACTACCAAACACAATGAGTTTCGCAAACTCCCAAAGGAAGGCATTTGAGGAGACATACTGGTTTAAAATGTGCCAGTGGAAAAAATCCAAAACCACGGTTCGCTCAATCGGGCTGTTAAAATACCCTTTTGAAAAGGCATCAGCGTAAAAAAGAATTTGATCAAAAAAAGGGTTAAGAGAGTTTGTAATTATTAGATAAAGCATGAAGGGCACCAGTATTGTAGCCAGACCCCCCAGGTAAAACAGATTCAAGGTTAGTCTGTCTTTGCCAAAAGAGGCAGGTTTAGTAAAAATATTTAAAAACACTATTGTAGTTACTAAAACAGAAATACCTACTTCAGGACTTGTAAGAAGCCCGATTCCAGCTCCTGCGCCGGCTAACATAAGCCAGTATTTTTTACTGGAACTTAGGAAATTAAAAAGAAACAACAGTCCAAGAAGGCCTATTCCAAGCCTGATTTCAACATTATTCCTAACAATGCTGGTTGAGGCAAGTGCGATGAAAGCAAGAAGCGTCAAAGCGATATTAACCGGGTTTTTGATAAACTTTTTTACAAAAAAAAGATAAACTACAAATCCGGATATTTGCAGCAGATGAAGAAACAGCCTTTCGTTATAAATTGTAAACCCTAAGATTTTGGAAAACAGGTACATTCCCCAGACAATAAGTGGGGTGTGGTAGACTGCGACATCTTTATATAAAACCTGTCCGTAATTTAATCTCTCAATCCAACTTAGGAAAAACCCCTCCTCAACACTATCTACCTTACCAATGAAAAACCCGGGATTATAGGCAATCAAAGTAACAAGCAACGCAGGATAAACAAACCTTAATAATATTTTTCCTGTAATGTTTTTTTTAAGCGTCAGAAGCGCGACCCAGCCGACGATTATTAAAAGCCCTAGAAAAGAAAGCTTGAAAGTATCTGTCGGGAAAAATAGCGCTATGGGAATTAAAAAGCCGGGGAATTTATTAAATTTGGCAGGAATAAGGCTTGAGATTGCAAGAAAAACAATAGGAGTTATAAAAAATATCAGCAATGAAATAAGGGGAAAAGCCATTCCGGACCGATTGTTCAGTAAAAGCAGAAAAAACCCCAGAAAAAAACCGTTATAAAAGTTTAGACCATAATTTTTTTGAGCAGCAGCTATTAAATCGGAAAACGAGATCGGAAAAAGCCTTTTAAAACGGACAATCAGGTGGAATAAGGCAAAAAGCAACAGGATCAGTATTAATGTATTAGTTTTGGAGTAATTGATAAACCGGGTTTGCAGAAAAACTATGAAGGAAGAAAATGTTAGAAGTCCCAAGGCTATAGTAAGAAAAGAATGTCTGGCTCTGTTTTTCAAAAGCCATAAATTACTGATAAATATTATCAGGCTAAAGAAAAAGGTTAGGAAAAAATCTAAAAGATCAAATGTTTTTTTGTCAATCAGATCTTTGCTCATCCCGGGAATGTCTAAAGAAAACAGCGAAAAAGGAAGTAGGCTGGATAAAAGGGGAGCAAAAATCAAAGATAGGGAAGAGCCGATAAGAAGTGAGGTTAAAACAAGAAAAAAGGTTGATGTTTTACTCATCTATACACCTCGGTACACTATAGTATTAAAGCCGAACTGAAGCTGGCTCTCCAGTTTTTTACCGCCATCAAATTTGGTATCGGTTTTAATAAAAATCTCATATCTTTGGCCAAGCCCGTATGGCTTTATAGGGATAATTCTGGCGGTTTTTTTATCCGAAGACAGCTCAACATTTACCTCTATCTTAGGGACAATATCAAATTTTAATTCCCCCCGGTTTTCAATTGGCTGGTTAAAAGTAAGTTCTATGGTTTGAGTAGGTAAAATAACAGCGTTATTTAAAGGATCCGGATTGGTGGATATCAGCCTTGGGTTTTCGTTGGTAATTTGTGTCTGATCATTTTTTATTGGGGATTTTTCCAAATTGGTCTTGTTAGATAACCCACCCTGGAAAATCACAATTAAAATTACCCCCAAAGCCAAAACTGCTACAATAATTTTTTGTTTTAAAGATAAATTGATCATAAGTTATTTTAATACAAATAACGGACAAAGACTATTCCGGCGGAGCCTCCTTTACCGTGACGCCTTCTTCGATGTCCTCACCATAGCGGTTAATATAATCTTCAATTGATGTAGGGGTATACCTCTGGACCTCAAAGATCTCATCTGTAAAAGGGTTACCAATGATAGTTACTCCTTTTGAGGAATAGATTAAAGTTTCAAATAAAGGTCCATAGAATTTTGAGCCTTTAATAGTTTTTTCCGGTTGTCCAAACTGGACTTTGAAGGAAGATATTGTTGAGTAGCCTATCTGAGAAGGGTTCTCAGGTAGTCTGATTCTCTCGAATATAACAAGGCCTTCTTTTGCTCTGATTTCATCGGGTCTTAAGGGGCTTATGGATTCTAGTTCAAAAACCATTTCTCCGCTTCGTGTGGCAATGAATTTTTTGGCTGGACTAAATTGTACTTCTATATCTGACTCCCTGGTCTTGCCTACCTGAGTTTTTTCAAGCGGGTTAAAGCTTTTAACAGGAAGTGTTTCTTCAGCAGGCTTTTTAAATGCCAGAAACACCAAAGCCAGAAAGACAACAATAAGGACAGTTATTAATATTAGTATTCTCTTTGGAGCCTTTAAAATAAATTCATTTAACATCAGTAATCTCCTAAAACCTCTCTGGCTATATTGTAATGCAAAGGAAAGTCTTGCTTCATATTAGGAAATTGCGGGGGGAAACATGTGACTGTGGATACGGCATTTCCCGGGTTTAAATAATAAGCTATCATCTCAGCATAGTCCTCGGATCCGTTATCAGACCCGGTACAGCTTTTGGCTTTATTACCATAATCACTAACCCCGCCTTCTTGGGTTAAAGCTCTTTCATGCTCAATCCATTGAATCCGGTTTTGGGGGTTACAGTTTCTGACAACATGTCCAAGCTCATGGATCAGGACTTGCTTCCAGGTGTTTTCATCCCCAAATTGGCCTAAAAGTACGCTTGTTCCTCCCCTACAGCCTACTTGTTGGGTATTAGCAGGAGTGGTAGCAACTATGCCTGCTCCGCGAACCAGCTCATTGAATCTGGTATTTTTAATATCCCAGAATTTTTCCCAAGCCCACTTTAAGTACTGGGCTGAAAATCCGTCCATTCTTATTCCAAATTCTAAAATGATTTTTTCCCTTAGTTCAGATTCTTCAACAGTCGGGGCAACAGGTTTTGCGCCGGGTTTGCCAGGCTCAGCAGGGGGTTGTCCTTCTGAAGGGATTTCAGTATCGCAAGGGCTGGGAAAAAGCGGATTACCTACTCTCACGCAAACACGTTTGCTTTTATAGATTTTTCCAATAGGGTTTACGGATGGTGCAGTAACCGGAGTACCTGCTACACAAGGAGTTGAGTTCCAGGCAATAATTACATCATTCATTAAATTCGATGTAGCCTGCCAGCTTGATTTATAGTAGGAAGACCAACCGGCTGCCCTGTCTTTTAATATTGGATTTTGGCTGTCATATCCGGCCAGGGCTGAAGAAAGTAGGTACATGCTAATGTCGGGATCTCGCATTAGTACAGACATCCAGTATCTGGCATCAGGATCATCATATTGTACCCATTCATTGACCAACTCTTGAATGGATTTATCAGGAAAGGTGCGGGTTTGTCCAGCACTGTTTAATACATCTTGTCCGACCTCTTTAGTTTTTACCTTATTATTAACATCACCATATATGTCACTAAAAGCTGCTAAAAGTCCTTTTTTTGGATCATTGGGGTCGCTTCTGTAGGTTGCAAACTGTTGGCCATATCCAAGCTGCCATTTGCCGCTATCTGTTGAAGGACAGTTATAATCAACATTGCCTTTGACCGTATCAGCACAATTACTCCAGTTATAGGAATTTGGGTTGCCGGTTTCATAAAATACCCACCAGACAGCCAAAACCGGATCTACCCCAAACTTGGGCGCGTGTTTAATGGCTTTTTCTTTGGCATTGATAAAGTCTTGTTTATATTTTTCAACTGTGGGATTAGGATAGCTATAGTCTTTTCCATTAGTGCTGTTAAAGCCATATTTTTGGGTATATTCACTAAAATCAGGAGCTTTACAGTAGGGGGAAGAGGACTGTTGGGTTTGGGTTATAGGAGAGATATCAAAAATAGGATCTCTGCAACTTAGCACACTATTCCAAAGGTCATCACCATAACTATATTGGTCTTGGCCGCCATAGATGAGGCCTCCGTAGTAGCTTCTGGCAACTCTGGTTATAAAATCCTTGTTATTTGTCCATCCAGGGGTCCATTTTGTAGTCCCCTGTTTATTTAAAATAAAGCCTGCGGACATAATAATGCTTGTTCTGGGGTTGCAGTAATCTTTAAGAGTAAGGTTTGTCGCGTTCTTATCACCTTCCAGGAGTGAAGCTCCTTGATTAACTGCTTTGGCGTCATGGCCGTTTGTTCCCGGTGGCTGAATTTGCATAATACCTAGAGCATTATTTGAGCTAACAGGACATACAGCCTTATTGCTACTGGGGATTTTTAGGTTCTTTATCTTGGCTATTTCAGATGTAGCATTGTTAGCAGTCAATACAGTTTCCGGAATGTCACTTTGTTCGATGTACTCTATATCCTGATTACTATAATTTGAGATAGAGTATTGATCCGTAGTGGATTCGATTCTGGCAATTCCTCCTAAAACCCCAACCGGGATGCCAGTTTTTTGGGAGGCCTCCCAAAAATAGCTTAAAAGCCTGTGACTTGCAAAAGGCAGATTTTCATTTCCAACTTGATCACTCCGGGTAAACTTGCATTCCGTTAAATTAGTTTTCTCCGAGCCAATAATTGTTTGAGTAGTTCTAGTATTTTGAGCAAGATTTATTAGAGGTTTTTTTGCCGCGGAAACTTGCGGGAGAAGAAATAAAGATGTGATGAGTATGATTAAAGATATAAGATATTTCATAAAATTAATGGTAGTTCCACTCAATTGGAATATCATTTACGTTAATGCCCTTGCTTTCAATAAATTCGATAGCATCTTGTTTGGCTTCTTCAAACTGCTGATCCAGGGTTTTTTTGGAGTTCGGGTTATAGTTAAAGCTGAAAACATAAGTATTTCTAAGCTGGACATAATTTAGGGTGTAAGAGTCGGTTTCGTAGGGAAGGTACTGATATAGCTCAAGATTGATCTTAGGTTGAATTTGAGGCAGAACTTTGTCGCTGAAATAAGTTAGATTAAGAAGCTCCTTATTGCCTTGTCTGATGTTGATATTGTACTGATGAAGCGGTTTAATAGGAGATTTTAACCTTACTGCCAGTTTTTTACTGGCAAAATCAAAACTTTTATCAAATTCTTCTAAAGATAAGTCCTGATTTTCTTTAATAACGTCTTTTGACCTGATATTAATCTCCAAAGATTCTGGTTGGGTTGTTTCAATCGAAATTTCTATAGTAAGTATCTGCCCGGGGAGTAGAATAGTATCTTTTGGCGGAGTGATTTCGCCTACGATAGGATCGCTATTAAAATCAATCTCAAATGGCCTTTCTAAGGAAGCTTCCTTAGGATAGGGAGAGGGCTGAGTAGTTGTTTTTGGTGGGGAGCCTTTAAAAGAAAGCACCATCAAAGCTACAGAAATTAAAACTATCAGGATTATTAATATTAAGGTTTTAGGATTTGTTGGTAGGTTTTTCATTTGCTCATTTTGCTCCTAAGAATTGTTTATAAAACTTAACAAAGTTAGATAAATAATGATCGTTTCCATCATATACCACACAAGTAGGCCCATATTTTTCAGTAGCAAAGATATAAGGATCATCATAGATACATTTGTCATTTAGGGCGAGTTTTCCATCGGTGTTATTTTGCTCAAAGTAGCGCATCCAGTTGTCAAAGGTATTTGAGGAACAGGAAACCTGCTCATCAAAGCTGGTGGCAACACCAACCGGACAGCTAAAAGCTTTGTTTTGCAAATCCAAGCTAAAACCGGTTTCTGTTCCCCAGTGAACTAATACCGCCAAGGGATTGACGTTCCTTGAAACGGCTTTTTTATAAACTTTTCTTAAATACTCCTCTTTGCCCGTTACATATTGTGATCCGTTATTGCTGACTTTTGAGACAAACTCGTCTTCACTACCCAAAACCGCAATATTTCTGCCTTGGCCGCGCATCAATGTATTGAAATCATTGATCCCTGAAACGCTTTGGGGGTCAACCTGCTTGCCTCCGGGTGGCGCCGGTAAGCCGACAAGTGAGGCTACTTTGCCTTCAGCCTGATTTTCTATCCAGGTATCTTTCTTTAAAGGGATTACGCTAAAAGTAAACTGCCTGGTTTCTCCTGGCTGAAATTCTTTAAGCTGCCAAACCAGCTTAATTACTTTTCCGGACTGATTTTTTTCCTCAACCGGTCCACCGGTTGCGGAGCCAGCTATATACTCTGTGTCTTTGGGGATTACATCAGAAAGCTGGGAATCTGCCTTTGAGGGGTTATTGTTTTTAACCAATATGAGATAATCGATCTTTTGACCATTTTCCACGCTCCCTTTTAAAGGCATTTTTTCAATTACCAATGGTTCTTTCTTCTGACCGAAATTCAAAAGATCCGGGAAGAAAATAAGAACAACTGCAGTAATAGCTGCGAATCCAAGCAGAAGACGCAGAAGTAAAGTCCGCTTTTTTTTGCCACCAGGAAGCTGAGGAAACGAAAATCTATTTGAGCCAAGCCCCCCATTCCCTCTAAAAAAACCTCCAACGCCTCGGGCTCCAGAGCTGGTGATTCCCGGATTTCTGGCTAAAACTTGTCCGGCGATATTACCAATAGCTCCTCCTATGGCAGTGCTCGCACCTGCAGCGCCAGGATTTCCAGAGCCTACAGCAGCAGCAAAACCGGTAATTCCACCAATAATCGTTGAATTCGTTGCAATGGGGGGGGAGATTCTGTTGATGAAATTTCCCGCTGACAAGCCGACTGTTGACAGAACTCCTCTGGTTCTTCTTCCTGTCTCGGAGTTTACAAGCCTTGAAAATGGAACTGCCAATCTTTGTCTTAACGGTATCCGGATAGGAGTCGGCTGCTCTAAAGGAGGACTGAGTGGAGTTTGAGGTTGTTCCGGCTGAACCGGTTTTTTGGTGTCTTTCGGTTTTTTCTCCTCTCCTTCCCTATTTTCTTCATCTGTTTCTTCTTCCTCCTCGGTTTTTTTCTTTGTCTCTTTGGGAGGCGGTTTGGGTGGAGCAGGGGTCGGGGGTTTGGGAGGTTCTTCGGGTAAAGTCGGTTTTTTTGCTTCCTTTGCCTCTATTGCAACTGATTTGTCCGGAATTGTTAATCTTTGCCAAAACTGGGTATCAGCCCTGATTTTGTTAAAAAGCGCCTGAATAGCTTGAGTTACCTCTTCAGGAGATGCAGTAACCGATCTGACTGCATTGTAAGCCGGATAGTAGTCATTTCTAAATTGAGCTGTTTTTTCCCCTCTGATATCCTCAGGGATGTAATTAGGAAAAGATTCAATATAGGTCCGAACTCTATTTCGGTAAGTTCCGACAAATCTTTTTAAATATGCGTCATCATTACTCGATAGGCGAATTAAGTCAGAAAATTCCTTAGGGGCAGCCATTTTAAAAAGGACCTAGTTATTAATTGAGTTAGGACCTAGTTACTTTATTCTAACTAAGTCCTAAGTCCTAACTCAACTAAGTCCTATTCCCTACCAAGAAGTTCCTGGGGGTTTGAAGTTATAAGCTCATGTTCTTCGGGAGAGGCTACCGCCTGCATTGCCACATGAGTGGGTCCGGCAAAAAACAATCCTTGACCAATACCGGCGGATAAAAGCAGTCTTTTTTCTCCTTCGGATAAGTTAAAGATTTCTGCTACTCGATCTATTGCCGACGGGCTTTGTTTAAAAAGGACCTGGATGGAGGAATTTGAGATAATCTCCTTACCGTGTTCACCGGCTAAGAAATCCTCAACATCCTGAGTAATAGTGGTAACTCCTAAATAATATTTCCTGGCTCTTTTGGCCATCCCGACTAAAAACTCGGCAGAATCCTTATTTTGCATCATATACCAGGCCTCATCTACCACCAAAAGCCGTCTTTTTAAAGAGCTTCTAATTTGGGTCCAGATATAATCCAAAATCAAATACATAGCAAGTGGTCTTAACTGGTCTGCTAGATCGCGGACCGTAAAAACTATCATTTGGCCATCCAGACTTATGTTTGATTGAGCAGAAAAGATTCCTGCCAAAGAGCCTTTAATAAACCTCTCCAGCCTAAAAGCCAGCTCTTGAGCATGAGGATCCTCCATCCCGATTAAAACTTTATAAAGGTCTTCCATCAAAGGTGGGGTAAGTTTTTGGGTTTTTGGGTCAGAAGTGATGCCTTTAAGCCGGTAAGTTGTAGTTAAGCTTCGGTCTAAAATAGCCGATTGCCCAGCATCTAAATTACCTAAAACAAGCTTTAAAAAGCCGGTTAAGGTTAAAATTTTTCTTCCAAGCTCATTTTCATTTTCATGGGCAATGCTTGACAGGTCAAACGGGTTGATTTTAACCGGTGAATCAGAGGAAAAATTAATAAACTGTCCGCCAACTGCCTCGGCTAAAGCTTTATACTCGTGTTCAGGATCTATCACAATAACCTGGGCGCCAAACATTAAAGAACGCAAGGCCTCAAGTTTGACGAAATATGACTTGCCAGCACCTGATTTTGCGAAGACAACGGAGTTTGCGTTTTCTAAAGTGAACCTGTCAAATATAATTAAACTTCCGTTATGCTGGTTCATGCCATACATAATTCCTTCATTGGCTGTGAGTTCCGAGGTGGTAAATGGGAAGGTGGTTGCGAGTGATGTGGTATCCATATTGTGGTTAAGCCTAAGTAAGTCTTCCCCCAAAGGATTAGTTGAAAGATAGGCATCCGGCATCTGCAGGGCAGTTTGTTTGGCGCCAATTGAGATAGATCCTAAAGTTGAATCAACCAGTTTTGAGACATTATTTAACTCCTCTTTGTCTTTGGCGCTGACAGTTGTGTAAAGGGCTAATCGAAAAAACCGCTCAGCCCCTTTTACCAGCTGCTCCTGCAAGCCCTTGGCATCATCCAGGGCAACCTGGACAGCCGGATTGACTGCCCGTCCGCGTTCGATATCTGTTTGAATAGTTGCTTCCATCTCGGCAATTTTTTTCTTAAGGTTGTCTAAAACAGTATTTGACTCTGAAGGATAGATAAACATGGAGATATTTAAGGTGTGGTCAAAATTAATTAAAGGCTCAAGCCAGTTTGGAGAAACATACCGAGGGTAACTTGAGACAAAAAATGAACGGTAGAAACGCTCGTTAATCTTAAGATAAGTAAAATCGACCTCTATTTTAGAAGGAGCGATCGTATCTATTAAAGAAAGCCTTTGGTCTCCTCCCGGGTTTTTGTCTTCTACCGGTTTTTTATTTAAAAAGTTCATGCTGCTGCTCCCATCTCATCCGGCAGTTCTTCTACAACAAAAGGCGCTTTAGAAGCAAAGCTTCGAGGCTCCGCCTCATAGCCGGAGGTTGGGGCTTTTGGATAACCGGAAGCTTGGGATTGTAGGCTTACTGTTTGTGGGGCATAGGCTGCCTGCTGGGGTAGAGAGGCAGGGGGGTTTACCGGCTGAATCTGAGGCGGATTGTCGACCATAGGCGTTTGCGGTTTGGGCGCTGTAGCTTGGGGCTGCTCCAAGTTTTCTTCGCTCTTTTTATCCACCAGAGCAATCGGATTCTCGTTATAAATATCGTATAAAAGATTTATCAGTTTTTCGGTTGGAACTTGTTCGGCTTTAAGCCCGGTCCGAGAAAGCTGCTTTATGATGTGGTCCCTTCTTGGAAATAGTAAGGTTTGAGCTTTTTGAATCCGCTTTTTGGGATCACTGCCTACCCCAAGCTCCAGGGAGGAAACCGATAAAACAACATAAAACTGTTTGTCTAAAACCTCATTTTCCCGAATTATCGTTTCTACAAAAACCCGGTAACGCTCCATCATATCCCGCAGCAGGGGATTTGGCTGTTTTTTGCCGGCTTCGACCAAAAGATCAACATAACTTGAGATATCAAGCTGCTTGCTTCTTATAACAATCTGGATTGGGAAAGACAGGGAATTTAAAAGCCCGGCGAAAGAACCGATTATAGCCAGTTGCTCATTTTCCGATAATAGATCAAAATTAACAGCCGAGGTTTGCAAAACCAGAACATAGCTTCCATCCTTTAAAATAATTAAATCCTCTTTTACTTCTGAAACAGGTATAAATTCCTGGGTTGAGGCCACTACGCAATGCTCCTTTCCGGTTTTTTGGCAGAAATTACAACCGGTTTTAAGACTTGATCGTCAAGTGTAAGTTCAACAACATCAAACAGCAAACCCTCCTTCTCTGTAATTAGAGTATAAGAGCCGTTTTGTAAAGGAGTGGCATCAATACACTGCCCAAGTTTATTTGTTTTTAAGGCCCTGACCGGCAGGTTTTGTTTATCATGGGCGACCACTATAGCCCCTTCAATATAATTGCCCATAGCATCGGTAACGATTCCGTTAATAATGTTTGGAGTTGATGTGAGTGTAAGTGTTGGTATGCTTTTGGCTTTAACCGGAGGAGCAAGAGGGATTGGAGCTGGAATTTTTGAGACTTCGGCCAGTTTCTGGGAGACTCCTTGAGCCTCCTGGTTTAACCTTTGAAAGCCGGTTAAAACGTTCTGGAATTTTTGAGTGTAAGATTTAGGGTCGGCTCCGGGGGCCGCGGCTTCGGCTTTAATCCGCTCCAGCTCCCTTTCGGTTTCCAAAATCTTTGTTTGAAGAATCTGGGCCTGCTTTGCCAAATCCACGGTTTTTCTAAGCTCATCCGGATTTGGTAGCGGATTTGGCGGTACAGGCTTAAGGCTAGCTTGGGGGGTCGGGGAGGGTTTTAGAGAGGGGATTGGGATCTGAATCAGCGGTTTAGGTCCGCCTGTTTTGGGTGCAGGACTGGATGTTAGTTGGGGTTGGAGAGTTGGAGCTTGGGTTATTGCAGGAGCGGTTGGAGCCTGGGGAAGGGGAACAGCTTTTGCTTCACTTAATGTTGTAAATGCTGAAGTTGGCTGGGTCTGTATCATGGGAGCATTATGTAAAGAGGTAAGGTATATCTCAAGTCTTTTTCTAAAAAAAGGGTCGTCTTTTCTGATAACTTCTGATTTATACTGCATCTGGGTAGGCTGGAAGACTGCTTTTAAAAAAGCTGCCAGCCAGTGCTCAAGCGGTCTTTGCTGTATTGGCAAGAAGGCAAAAGCAGTTCCGGAAAGGGCAAAAAAGGCAACTAAAGGATAAGCTACAAGCGGTAAGGATTTAGACAAAGTAACAAAAATAATATAAGCGGTCACCATGCCTCCGGCCAAATACCCAAATTGCTTTAAAGTCATGTCTCCCACCAGGTGGAATTCAAAATCTGTCACGTTTTGAGGGACCGGATGTTCTTCCATTTGTACGCATAGCGTACATCGTGAAAAATTTCGTGTCTAGAGCCTCAAAATGGATCATCAACCGACACAATATCTTGTAGCTTGTGAAACTTAACGCTAAACGCTATTATCTATTCCTTAAATAAAAGGTAGAAAACTAGATCAGTCTAGTTTCCGGGGTAAGCCTGGATCAAGGGAAAATGGTGTAACTCCATTATTGTGCCGCAACCGTAATAATCGGACTGCTTGGTTCTACTCTTCATTCTCGAGCAAAGAAAATGTCGCAAGTTGAAGCAAGATTTGATTTAGATAGAAGTAGGTTTCTTCAAAAAAGAGAGCAGAATATAAGAGCCGGGCAATTTCCAGTAGTTGGTTCTCTAGCCTTAAAGCCATTAGAGCAAGTACCACAATCAATTAATCCAGTTATTTGGAATCAAGCTTTTTATTTTGATCTTTATCATCAAGTCCATAATCGGGCAACAACATTGGGTTTTGGAGAAGATGAAGCAAGAGATTTGGCCGAGCAACAGACCCATAAAGCCATGTGGTTTGATGCAGTAGCTGTACTACAAGAAAAAGTCCCTAATGAAACAGTTTTAGGCAAGCCAATCTTTGATCCGATCTCCCAAGCTAAACTGACTCTCACACCCACTGAAAATGTTTATTTTGTGGAAACCGATCCGGAAACAGATCAGCCTATTTTGGTATGCCCTGAACACAGATGGTTAAGAAAGAGTATAACTAAAACTTTAACCAATTGGAGAAGAAAATTGGATATAAATGTAGTGAATCTGGTTGAGCAGCTGGTAGCGCAAGACAGCCAGGAAGAAAGAAACGATAGCAGAACTCTTCTATGGGACAGTTTAATCGCAGAAGATTGGGAGGAAAAAGTCATTAGGGACAATAACGGAGAGTATGGCTATACTTATGTTTTAAGACTTATTAATCATCCGGATACAGGTGCCAGGCTAGCAGTAGTCCATGCGATAAAAAGTGATGTTAAGGCGACATCTTATAAATATTTTCTTGAAAATACACAAGGCAAATTTTATAAAGCAACGGAAACGACCTATAAAAATAAGGAGTTTGAAGGGCCATTCGTAAGCTCAATTGAGACATTGGAGGGAGGCGGGGATAAAAGACCGCTACTGGATAGGTTGATGTCTACGGTAGTTGAGCTTTCGTTAGGTACTTCTGATGATGAGGTCTTAAGGCAGCTAGCAAAAGCTAAAAAGGTTAAAGAAGATACGGATGAGATATTTGGTTTACCTGTTAATGCAGTTATCTCATTATACGACTTTGATTTAGTTGAAAAAGTTAAGGCAGGGCCAGCCAGAAAAGTAGCTGATTTTTTACTGGATTTAATGAGACAAGGAAAGGGTGTAGAAGAGATCCAAAAACTTGTAAAACCGAAGTTTTTGGAAGTAGCTTTTGAATTTGCTTTAGATATAAAGCAAAAACCATACGCTACTTTTGATCGTCAAAATGGGGGGTATGCGCAAAGTGGTTTTACTGGTCAAAGAGTTGAGGTCATAGATGTTGGGATGCTGGAAAGATTCAGGGCTCCAAGCGGGGGTTTTTGCGGGGGTTGGGGAGATGGTGATTCTTTAGCAGAGCTTATGGGAGGCTCACTTTTTAATGTTTTTACAAGAGGAGGAAAGTTGCTAACAGGTTTAAGTCAGGAACTAAAAAACCCTAAAAAAGAGGGAGAATGCTCTAAATGTGGGCATTTTAATGCCTGCTTAAGTTCCTGTGAAAAATGCGGAGGATTAGTTAAGCGCTATGGTTATCAAACTGTCTTAGCAGCTTGAGTTAGGATTTGAATTTTTGTTATATTTAAGATATGGGTGGAGAAAAACCTGCACCAGCTCCAAGTCCTAAAGATATAACCCCTACAGCTCCTACAGGCTCTGAATCAAAAAGCCCAGAACAAGGTAGATATTCAGATTTATTCAAGGGGTTAAAAGTAAGAT
>CAYMTV010000020.1:0-19611 GCA_964393525.1 uncultured Gammaproteobacteria bacterium
TTTCTACAACTTTGGCTGCTTCTTCCTCTGATAAATCCGGCAATTTAGCATTAATCTTAGGAATTTCTTCCTTATGATAGTGCCACATTGCTTGTTCTGTTGCATCAAAAGTTTTCCAAGTATCTGTTGAAACTACTGTTTCTACTCCAACTAAGAGAGCATCTTTATCATCTGAATCATAAAGCTGGCACTCAAACATCCCACCTTTTACTTGTTTACAGAAGTGATGAGCAATCTTACTATTATCACCCGGGAAGTGTTTTTCAGCATCAATATGCAAGCTAAAACCTTCACTGGCCTTGGTAACTTCAGCCGGAGCAGGAGAAGCTGTATTTTGCGACAATGGAGCCACCGCTGGTTTAACCGTATACCCAACTATTACACCCACAATTAAAGCACCAATAACCCAAATTATTGTTTTTTGTTCCACAATTTTCCTCACCTCCTTATTGGGCAGCAAGGAAATATCTTAATTATGTTTAGTACTTTTCGCCTGCCTAGTCAATAACCTAATTTACATCTGCATGTGGGTGCCTTCTTCCATATCCTCTTTTCTCCAGCCTAAAGCCATCATGACCTCTTCGGCATTATTGTAGGTTTTCTCCGGCAGATTATCTATAAACCACTTCTTATCTTCTTCGGAAAACTCTGACATATTTTGACAAGCTTCAGCTAATTCTTGCTTGGTTGCAGGGTAAGTGTGGTGATTTTTAAGATGGTCCATCGCCAGCTTTTTATCTTTCATTTTTCGCTCACCTCCTCTGATTTTGGATAAATTTAATTTACACAATTAATAATTAGATTTAATGCTAGTTTGGGTAAGAATTGTGTAAGCCAATATCTAACTGAGAAATTTTGAGTACTCAACAAAATCCCTTTTAAGATAATGCTTTTTTAGTTCTGAGGTTTTTTCATATCCTAAACGTTTGTAGAATTTTTCTGTAGGCCAACCCTTGCCGGTATATAGATGAACTTTATGACAACCATTTTCTTTAGCAAACTTTTCCATTTCTTCCATTAACTTTTTACCAACTCCCTCTCCTCGATAACTTTTATCCACTATTAAGCTTGAAACGAACACTACATCTTCATCGATAGCAAATTTAATCACGCCCAAAACAGTTTTCTTCTCCTTTAAGGCAAGCGTATATTCTTCGTGTTTCCAATAAAATTTCTTGCCAAAATATTCATTATCCTGCTCTCTCCAGGCATTATTGTGAAATTGCTCAATATCTTTTAACTTTTTTTGAGTTAAGGAAAATTTCATGGCTTAAATTTAGCACTTCAGAGGATCTGGTTCAAGAAATTCAAATTTGGTACAATCAGAAACGCGCCGAAGTGGCTCAGTGGTAGAGCACGTTCTTGGTAAGAATGAGGTCACGGGTTCGATTCCCGTCTTCGGCTCCTTTTATGCTTGCAAAAAGGATTGAACATCAGGTAAAATTCTTTCTTGCCCTTGTCGAATTGTTCCACAATTCGCAAGCGATCTCGCAAACATTTATGACGCTTCGCGTCTAGAAAGGAGAAGTTTGCTCCGATGGCCAAAAAAGATGCTAGACAAAATATTGGGCTTGAGTGCAGTGAATGCAAATCAAGAAACTACGTAACTCAAAAAAATACGAACATTACTAAAGATAAAATAAGTATTAAAAAGTACTGCAAATCTTGCAGAAAAACCACCCTGCACAATGAGTTTAAATTAAAGTAATCTTTTAATTATTTTGCAGGAACTGCCTCAAAATCAATTGCAGGTGAAAAGAAACGTAAAATCCAGGAAGAGTCACGCGAAGAAAAAAAAGTAATAACTTTTACAGATCCTTTTTCCACTTATTAATCGGACCAGTCCGGCCAACCTATTCAGGTTACTCCTTAGGCTTTAACTTTAGTCAGCCAACTAACATATTTAGGATTTTTGCCGTGGACAATATCAAAATATAATTTTTTAACTTGTCCGGTAACCTGACCAACTTTACCATCTCCTATCGGTATAAAATCAACCTTAATGACAGGGGAAACTTCGGCTCCAGTTCCAACTAAAAAAACTTCATCTGTTGTATAAATTTCTGCTCTATCAATACTTCTTTCAACTACTTTAAGATGAAGCTGCTCTTCACAAATCTGAATAATTGTTTGCCTAGTGATTCCAAGTAAAATATCATCCGAAGACGGAGGCGTTATCACAACATTATCCTTAACTATGAATAAATTCTCAGCACCGCCCTCAACCAGATGGCCGTGCCTGTCCATTAATAATGCCTCATCATACCCTAAGAGTAAAGCTTCGGTTTTAGCAAGAGAGGTGTTAACGTAAGCCCCGGTTATTTTTGCTCTTGGAGGAATCGTATTATCTGAAACTCTGTCCCAAGAACTAATCTTTGCTTTAATACCTATCTCTGTATTTAAATATCTCCCCAAAGGAATAGTATAAATTACCAAACTGTTCCGTAGTGCTGTTAAGCTAAAATTTCCAATAGCAGGATCTGATTTAAAAGCCAATGGTCTGATATAGATATCCGTTTCAGTAAAATTCTTTTTTAAAAGTTGTATTGTAATCTCCGAAAGCTCCTCAATTGATAAACCTAAATCTATAAATAACAGTTTGCAAGAGTTTTGAAATCTTTTAAAATGATCTTGTAACCTGAAGACAAAAAGGGCTTTTTCTTTTTCCGAGAAATATGCTCTAATCCCTTCAAAACATCCTGTACCATAGTGCAAAGCATGGGTAGTCACAGGAATCCTGGCCTTTTCTTGAGGCATAAATTTTCCATCATAGTAAATAATTTTTTTTGCTTTCTCAGTCACCTCAATGTTCGAATCTACTCTATATGAATCTACCCACGATCTAACGATCGGGGTATCTTCTCTCGATCGGACTTCGTCCGACTCTGGAAAACCCACGACTTTACAGTCGGGATTTTATCGAGATAAAACCTGATAGTAAACTCTCCAATTAGTATAATAATTTACCCTTCTATCTTATAACTTTTAGCTCTCTTTGTGAAGCGTAACTTGACAAAGAGTCCTTGATTTAATATACATAAAACTACTTAGTTTCTAAAAAGCTGATTCAGCTTTAAAATATGTGTAGTATTGGAGGATATATATCGAGGGACGCAATTGGCTCTGTCAACGCCAATGTCTTGACACGGATCCTAGACGAATCAATACACAGAGGACCTGATTCAAGAAGCGAGTTTTATTCCTCTCCTAGTATCGCCATTGGCTATAACCGCTTTGTAATTAATGATCTAGATAAAGGTGAGCAACCTTTTTATAACGAAGATAAAAGTATAATATGTTTCTTTAACGGAGAAATTTATAATTGGAAAGATCTAAGAAAATGGCTCAAAGATCGGGGCCATCTAATAAAAAGCAATTGTGATGGAGAAATTATACCGCACCTATATGAAGAATATGGTTCTGATTATCCAAAAAAATTGGAAGGTATGTATGCAATCTCCCTTCTTGATTTAAAACACCATAAATTAATTTTGACCCGAGATAGGGTTGGAGAAAAACCTTTGTACTACTCCTTGAGCCCTCAGTCTTTTCTCTTCTCCTCAAATATAAAAGGACTCATGGCAAGCGGTCTTGTCGATAAAACAGTTGACCCACAATCTGTTGCTGAGTTTTTTACCTTCAGATTTGTTCCTCACACAAATACAATTCTTAAAAGTGTAAAAAGACTTGAGCCGGCTACCTCGTTGAGTTTGGATTATGATAGCTGGAGAATTTCCCAAAAATCATACTGGAAACCGAATATGAAGCAGCCGACGCTGACATCTGAGGAGAAAGCAATTAATGAATTAGAAGATCTATTGTTAAATTCAGTAAAATTAAGAACAGAAGTGGATAAACAAAACCAACAAGGATCCTCACTAAGCGGCGGGCTTGATTCTTCTTCTATAACCGCCCTTTCAAAACATCACCTTAAGGATACCCCTTTCCATTCTTTTAGTGTGCATGTAAAGGATGATCCAGAAGATTTGGATGCGATCAAACAGGTTGTGAAAAATGTCAAAACAAAGCACCATTGGATTGAATCAACAACTGACGATATTAGTCTTCTCCCCTCTGTAGTTGCAGCGATGGGAGAACCAATTTCAGCCGGCATGACTATCCCTTCACTTCAATGCTATCAAAAATCCAGACATGAGGATGTCAGAGTTCTCTTAACCGGAGAAGGTAGTGATGAGTTATTTGGAGGATACTCGGGAAGATTGATTATGGATGGCATCATCCAAAAATGGCCTACTCTGGATAGTCAGACCCAAGCAGCCTATGCAAAATCATACCCAATTGTTAATGAAAAGATTCACTCGGATCTTGCAAATCCAAAGTTATCTCTACTTGATAGGTACGTTGCCTGGGATGATGACAATTGTTTTAATCTGAAGGGGAGGGATATGTTACTTGAAGGAGGATCAATTTCAGATATTGATCCGTTAAGTCGAGTGCGTGATTTGGAAAAATTAACTAAAGGGACATCTCATGAAAATGCCATGCTTCTTTTGGAGATGAAGTTACGATTAGAGGGCTTTATGCTGGTTATAGTTGACAGGACTAGCATGGCCTGTCCAGTTGAATGTAGGGCACCTTATTTGGACAGCAAAATTATTGACTTTGCCTTCCGCGTTTCACCCCAATTAAAATATGCCCATGGTATAGAAAAGTATATTTTGCGTAAAGCCATGGAAAAAACCAAGCTTTTACCTGACTCTATAATTTGGCGTAAGAAACACCCATTTTCAGGACCAATTTCAACCTGGCTTGATTACTTACCCTCAAATTTAGAGACAATTCTAACTCCCAAAATTTTAGACCAGTATGGTTTTGTAAATAGTAAAACTGTTGAAAAAATGTATAAGGATTATAAAAGCGGTAAGTTGGATAAAAAAACCCGCACCATCTATAGTGATCTACTTTTTGGGGTGTTAGTTATAACTCTTTGGCTTGAAATTTTTATCCAAAATCGAAGCGTGGAAGGACTTTCTTTAATAAAAGATGAAACAGACTAACTTACTCAATTATTTACCCGGTATGAGTTTTTCCTCTTATCTGGAAAGGATTGAAGGTATCTCTCCCAAATATTTTACAACATTACAATTTGATAATAAAAAAGTTTCAAAAATAATCCGGGAGATGAATAAAAATTCTGTTGACTTTGAAGGTGCAGAAAAAGGCGGCCGGGGAGATTCATACAGGCAATCTCAAACAAATATAACAGTTAGGCTAACCGGAATTCTTCAGATAATAGAATACATAACCCAAGTAAAAGATCCACACAAACTACCAGACACATTTAGAATACTTGATGTTCTAGGTGGAGATGGCACTTTAATTCGGGCAATCTCATCAACATACAAAGGGGTAAAGAAAACCCCTCCCATAATTCTAACGAGTGATATCGCAGGAGATATGATCGCAAGTGCCTTAGAGTATGGTTTACCTGCAATCAGAGAACCTGCTAGTCATTTATTTTTAAAAAATAACAGTTTTGATGGAGTAGTTATTGCTTACGGAACCCATCATATTCCACGAAAAGAACTACTCCGTTCTTGTCAGGAAGCCTATCGGGTTTTAAAACCAAAGGGGAAAATAGTGCTTCATGACTTTGAGGAAGGTTCAACACAGGCAAAGTGGTTTAATGATGTTGTAGATAAATATTCACTAACAGGTCATAAATATCCACATTTAACCAAAAAGCAGATACAAACTTATTTAGAGAAATCTGGATTTAGAGATATCCAAATTATTCATATGTATGACCCATTTATTACTTCAGATACGAGTGAGGAAGGAGCCTATATGAAACTGATGTCCTATGTAATTAATATGTATGGCCTTGAAAAACTTAAAAATAACGGGAAGATTACCAAATTATCTCACAAAAGAGTTCATGGTCTGATTAAAAAAAATATTATCTATGACTATTCATCGATTGATGCAGCACAGGAGAACTGGAAAGTTTCCGTCAGTTTTTACAAAACTGGAAATGTTTTTTTTGCAGAGATGTCAAGGCTTGCCATTGTAGGAATCGGGACGAAGTAAGAGATGATCAAAAGAATTATTAGTATTGAACTTGAACGAGCACTTGTCTATCTTCCCCATCTTAAACAATATCCACCACTGGGCAGCCCCTATGGATCATGTACGCCTTTTTCTTTCCAGTCATTTATGCATAAATTAATGAAAGCTGGCTGGGAGCCAATTTATGATGCCACAACTGGTGTCGTTTTGAGAGTCAAAAAAAATAGGAAAGGAGAGGTTGATGACGCTAATTTTTGGACATGTAGTTCAGATGTCACTACAGGTATTTTTGAAACAACCCTACCTCCTCAAGATAATATAGCGAGCCTTGAGAAAGAACAAAAATTACTTGATGCAAGCGTCCTACCAATTCTTGGTGAAGAGGGGTTATTTATCTGGTATACAGAAGCGTCACCTGTTACAAAACCTACCAGACAATATTACACCCTTTTTCATACCTATTGGCGTTGGGAGTATTCCCATCTCCGTCAAAGAGGTATGGATCATTATTGGTTTGCCTGGGTTTTAGGTAATAACCCTTCTTTAGATATCTCTGTTCAAGAAGCAATTCCTTTTTTGAGAGTAATTATTCGACTAACAAGCATAACTTTCTTTCTTATTCGTCTAGGGGCAATTTCAGCCGGAACATATAGCGCAAATAAGATGCTGACTATTCGGCCATGGGCATGGAAAAATCTTTTTCTGAATAGTCCTTACCCGGATGATCTTGACCGAGTTGGTATGCCGGACAAGGAAATTACCAGTTGGCACAGTTATTTTTCTTATCTAATGAGTTTTCGCATGCTAACCCTTTTTTTTGATGACGGTCTTCCTTATCGGGTATTTGAAGACCCCAGCTTTTATTCTTTTTGGAAAACTCCTCCTCCGGGCGGATGGCGGGCTACAGCAATTACCGGCAAACAAATAGTAGTCGATCAAGCTGAACTAATTAATTTAGAAAAGCTTCAAAGACAGGCTTATATTTCCAGATTCCGTTTCAATTTTTCACCGGAGGCTACCTTAAATCAATTTGGTGTAGCATTTTCTGAAGGAGAAGCGGTTTTTGAAAAGTGGTTAACAGAAAATTTGCAGAAGCTTTATATTGAAGTTAGAAGCGATAGTTGTCCGCCTAAAGGCGAAGAGTTTGCCACACTTGCTCTATATTTAGGTTTACTTACAAACTTAAGTGAAACAACTAAATATGTTGTTGATAAATTTCCATATGATTTTTGGAAAAAGCTATTTTCAGTTGTTGATTATGCACCGCTGGATTCTAAGATAGACAATATTTCTGTTATAGAAGTATTAGAAAAAGTAATTGAACTGAGTAAGAAAGGGTTAATTAAACGTGGTTTAGGTGAAGAACAGTATCTCAAAACTTTTATTTCTAGAATAAAAAGGAAAACATCACCAGCCGAAGAATCAGTTGCTATTTTTGAAAAAGCCGGAGAAGGACAAAAGGGAATCGCAGCTTTAGCTCAAAACTATGGTTTATTTCCCAAATGAGCCTCTACGGACTCCGCTTCGCTTCGCCCGTAGTTTCTCTTCTTGCCCGCCTTCGGCGAGATTTCCCTGTCGGCGAAGCAAACTTCATCCACGGATTAGAATCCGTGGTTTTTCGTTTGAAAGAATAAGAATCTTTTATTTAACTGTTACGCTTTTTGCTAAGTTCCTTGGTTTATCCGGATCGGAGATTCCTTTTAAAAGCGCCAGTTTATAAGCTAGAAGTTGGGCAATGACTACCTGCGGGATAATAGTTGCATCCCCACAATCATCAGTTTTGAAAAACACATCAAAAGCTTCATTATTTTTTGGACCAACCCCGATAACAAAAGCCCCTCTGGATTTCACTTCTAAAGCATTAGAAATAATTTCAGGATAGGTTTCATCATTAGGTGCAATGACGATACAGGGAGTCCCTTGCTCAATTAGGGCCATCACCCCATGTTTCAGTTCTCCTCCTGCAAAACCCTCAGCATGAATATAACTTGTCTCTTTTAGCTTAAGGGTAGTCTCCAAAGCCGCAGCATATGATACACCCCTTCCTAAAACATAAATATGCTCTTTATTTTTGAGTAGCTCGGCAGTTTGATCAATCAATTTAAGATACGGATCAGTTAAAAGATTTTTAATACTTTTAGCCGCCTTCAAGAGTAATTTTTTGCCATCCTGTTGCTTTCCAACCAAAGCGTAGGCAATGAGTAAAAGGATTGAAACCATCGCTGTAAAACTCTTAGTCCCTATCACGGCTTTCTCCACTCCGGCACCCATAAGAATTTTAAAATCAGATTTTCGATAAAGAGTTGAACCCAAGACGTTGGTAATACTGGCAATTCGAGTACCTTTTTTTCTGGCTTTTTCCACAGGTTCAACAATGTCGATGGTTTCTCCGCTTTGAGAGATTGGGATAAGTAAACTTTTGGGAGTTAAGTAATCTTCCAGATATAAAAACTCAGATCCTACGGTAAAGTTCACATGTCTTGAGGCGATTCTTGAGAATAAATATGTACCTGCCAGGGCTGCATAGGAGGCACTACCACAACCTAACATAAAAGTGCCAACCGCATTTTTGATCAGTAAGGCGAAATCTCGAGCTTGATAATCAAAATTTAGAGCTATATTCTCAATAACTTGTGGCTGCTCATAGATTTCTTTAAGTAGAAAGTGCGGAAAATTTCCTTTTTCAGCTTTAACTTCCTTCCAGGAAATCCTTTGCACTTGGGGAGTAATTTCTTTGCCGCTTTTTACATCAAGAAAATTGACTTTATCTTTTGTAAGGATGGCAAGTTGGTTGTTTTCAAGAAAAACAACATCTCTGGTGATCGACAGCAAACAGTTAGCATCTGAACCAACAATATTTTCACTTTGGCCCACGCCTACAACCAAGGGGGAGCCTGTTTTAACCGCAATCAACATTTCACTTTTTGCATCGGCGATCAAAAAAGCGGATAAACCTTTACACTCCAAAAAGGCCAACCGGGTAGCTTCAATCGTGTCATATTTTTCTCTGTATTCCTCAATCAGATGCGCCATAATTTCAGTATCGGTTTCTGAAATAATTTTGTGCTTATCTGACAACTTTTTTCTTATTTCTTGATAATTTTCGATGATTCCATTGTGAACAACCGCAATAGTCTTTGTACAATCAAGGTGAGGATGAGCATTTTTATCTGTCACACCACCATGAGTTGCCCACCTGGTATGACCAAAGGCAAAGGAGCTGTCTGGAAGATTTACGGTTGCATTACCAATTTTTCCGGCATGTTTATCTATGGCAAACTTGTTCCCAACAAGTACACCCACCCCCCAAGAGTCATAGCCACGATATTCAAGCTGCTTCAAAGCCTCCAAAACAAGTTCTGGAGTTTTTTTTCTCTTCCCGGTGTAACCAAAAATTCCACACATAAATTATTCTCCAGTGGAAATAATACAAGAGGATAAAAACAGCAGTTACACGAATTTCTCTTTGTTTCTTATACTTTAAGGTTTTAAAGAAATTCTTTAGGTCGGTAACAACAACCTGAAGGTTTCCGCAAATACTACTTTCTTTTTTAAAAAAGTTCCGATCGTCTTAGAATCTAAGACCCTTCTCCTCGTTTCCCATCAAAATTTATTTTGACGGGGCTACACGCTCTTTTATATTCAAACTGCTTTTTACTCTTGCGTTACTGACAAAATGCTAGCAATCTTTTCTTTGTTTGTCAAATCTCTTAATGCCCTTGTCTCCGGCTCCGCCGATAGCCAAGTAGATCTCACAAGCTTTTATGTAGCTTCGCTACTACAAGAAAGGAGGCTTGTTCCGATTGGCCAAAAAATATGCTAGACAAAATATTGGGTTAGAATGCAGTGAGTGCAAGTCCAGAAATTATGTAACCCAAAAAAATACTAATATTACCAAAGACAAAATCAGTATTAAAAAATACTGCAAACATTGTAGAAAAACCACCCTGCACAATGGGTTCAAGTTAAAGTAATCTTCTCTTTTTTCTTGACACTTTTAGCCGTAATGAGTACGCACTAATTTTTCATTTTGCGTCTTTGACCGCAAAGACGCCCAAACTCTTGCCGCTGAAAGTCGACCTACTCGTCAGAAATTTATTTATCGGGGGAAAGTCTCCCCCCTCCTCATCTAAAGTGAGGACATCCCCCTGATATAAATTTCTTCCTTGTTTAACGGTCTTTGTTTCAAAGCGGCAATTGAAAAAATCGGCATTGATGTTCGACCGAAACTTTTGTGCACTTTTTGAACCTTTTTTCCAAATACTTTATACTATACCTCTAGTTAATACGGGCGTGGTGAAACGGTATCACGAAGGTCTCCAAAACCTTCTTTCCAGGTTCGAATCCTGGCGCCCGTGCCAACTTTAGGTTCTTTGAGTTTACTCGAAGGTTCTAAAGTTGCGGGTGTCGAAAGGGAGAACTAAAATCTTTGATTTGGTTCGGCCCTGAGTCCTGAGCGAAACTGAGCTTGTCGAAGTTGAGTCGAAGGATCGAAGGGGGTGTATTATCCTGGCGCCCGTGCCTAAACCTCTAGCCCGTTTTCTTTTATTAACTGTTTAACTGTTTTTCCATTACCCAAAAGCTTGCCCTTTTTAACAAGCTCACCTGCCAAAAATAACCAGTTTATGGCATTACTGATTGTGGTTGTTTCCGGATTAACATTCTCTATCGCTCCCCTTCTCAAATTGTGGTAAGCTTCATCATCGGTAAACAGTTTATAGAGCTTATCTGCCACCTCCCTGGTATTTCCCACTTCAACCAAGTAGCCTGAAATCCCGTCTTTGATTTGCAGCGGAATTCCCCCGGCTTTGTAGGCTACAACCGGCGTCCCCACCATCAATGCCTCTGAGACCTTAACCTCAAACCCTTCTTTGTGGGACAGCTGAAGTGCGACTTTGGCCTCCCTAAGAAGTGCATTTAAGATCTGATCAATTGCCGGAAGGCGGGCCACTTTTATATCCTTGGCAATCGGGGCATACCTGTCACTGCGGAGTAAACTCATGGTCAAATTATAAATTGGCACCCCATCCGGATCATCAATTGAGCCGTGTCCGACAATCACAAGCTGGGGCAGGTTCCCATTTTTTAACTTTTTGCGCAAAAGATAGTAAGATTCGATGACATCCGGGATACCCTTGGAAGGATCAAAGCGGGCTACCTGGATAATATAGGGCCGGGTCATGTCCAAAGGTTCCTGCTGGGACTCAATCAGGATCTTATCAAACAGCTTATGATAATAATCCAGCTTATATGGACTTAAAGGCTTATTTAATCCATCCAAAGCATCAGTTGTTGCACCCATCATCGCAAGCTTAGCAACCGGAACATCTTTGGGGACAAACTGTTTCATCGGGTGGGAGAGGAAAAAGTCCATGTCTTTAATAGATTGCCAAATAAATTGCCAGGTATTGTGCTGTGGGGTTCCAATTTTATCTGCCAGGTGAGCCTCAATTTGGATGTGTGAGCGGTAAATTATCTTAGACCTGGGAGAAAATTTCTTAATAAAGGGAACTAAACCTGCAGGCTGGGGATCATCAATGATTACTACATCCGCGCCCTTTATGACATCTTTCAATCTGTCGGCGTTTTCGGCAGTCCAGTTATTGTAAAGATCTTTATCCTCCTGCGTAAGAATCGTCTCCTGATCTGCCACAGCCTGCAAAACATTATGAAACTTAGTTTTGGTAATATCAAAAGCCTCTTTCAGCGCATATAGCACATGCCATCTGGCATCTACCCCAAGTAACCTGTAAAGCCTGATTAGAGCATGGCGCATTAGTGCCACTCCCCCTCCCTGCGGTGTGGCATTTATAAAAACCATCCTTTTGCCCTTAAACCTCTTCGCCAGCTTTAATAAAAGCTCAAACTCATCCGGGTGGGTTACCGCTTTGTAATCATCCAAAGTAACCAGTTCTGCAATCTCAACCTCATTTTTATCTAGAAGCCGCATCCTGATGATATTTTCGGTGTTAAACCTTGAGGCCAGATCCTTAACATAATCTTCTTTGGGACGGCTTTTTTTGGCATCAGCTTTCTCAATAAAATAAGGCACAATATCCTCTTTTAGCCAAAGGTCGGAGATTAAACTTTTGTGCCATTTATCAGCCACAACTTCTGCTGCTATAAATTTAATGTTTTTTACCCGGTATCTTTTTTGGATCCAGGAGATAACCATTTTAGGGAAATTTCTCTCCTGCTTAATTTTTTCATGGCTGATCTTGCTTTCTGCCCCAAGCTCCATGATGTGCAAATGATCTTTATCGGTCCAGACCACGAGGTAAGATGCAGGCGGAATGTTTAGTGAGGCAATTTTTCTTTTAACAGCGGATAATCCCGGAAAAAGATTGGGAACAAATTCTTCTGTCGTCATAAACTAAAAGCCCTAAATTCAGATATTACCTCTCTTTCAAAAAAAATTCCAGACACCATTCTGACAATTTAGTATGATATAAGTAATGTACAAACCCATTTCAGAGTACGGAATTATTGGAAACTGCAGATCTTGCGCGCTTATTTCAGATGACGGGTCAATTGACTTTTGCTGTTTGCCTAATTTTGATTCGGCGGCTTCCTTTTGCTCAATGCTCGATGATAAAAAGGGCGGATTTTTTAAGATTGCCCCAAGCGAGGGCTTTTACCAAACTAACCAGCGCTACAAAAAAAGCACAAAAGGAGACCCTGATAACCCTAATCAAACCAACATTTTAAAAACCTTCTTTTTTAACCAGTTTGGCAATGTGGTGGTAACAGACTTTATGCCGATCAATATTGAGCAGGATAGAAGTGATGACATCCCAAAATTTGGCTTAAAAATTGTCAGGAAAGTTAAAGCTTTAAAAGGCAACCAAAAAATGACTTTAACTTTAAAAGCCACTCCGGATTGGGCGCGCAAAAAGGGAAAGATTCAGCAAAAAAAGGGTCAAATTTATATTGAAGATTCTCTCTACAAAATGGTTTTGTACACCAAATACAAAGCTTCTATTAAGGGGGACACTATTACCATCAACTTTGAACTCAAAGAAGATGAGGATATATTTTTCGGTTTGTCACTCCATCAAAAAGATGAGGAAATTCCTACCATTTCCAAAGATGATTTTCACCGGATTTATAAAGAAACCGAGGAGTACTGGGAATGGTGGATTTCAAAATGCAGCTATAACGGACCATACCTGCCGGTTATCCAAAGATCGGTCCTTACTTTAAAGCTTTTGTTATTTGAACCAACCGGTGCAATAACCGCCGCTGCAACCACCTCGCTGCCGGAAAAAATCGGAGGATCTCTTAACTGGGACTACCGTTACACCTGGCTTAGAGATGCATCATTTACAGTCTATGCCTTCATTGGCCTTGGGTTTTTGAAAGAAGCCGAGAGGTTTATCCAGTGGCTGGAGAATGTCTGTTTAAGACAGGAGGAAATGCCCAAGATTATGTATGGGATTTACGGAGATGAGAAGCTTGAGGAAATAGAATTGAAGCACCTGGACGGTTACATGGGTTCAAAACCAGTGAGGATTGGTAATGGCGCGGCCCACCAAAAACAATTTGATATTTTTGGTGAAGTTTTAACAGCTATCAGTTTATATGAAAATGGAGGCGGAAGGTTAAATGAAGAAATGAAAGGCTTTATTAAAAGACTAACTGACTACTGCGCTACGCACTGGAAGGAAAAAGATGCCGGGATCTGGGAGGGCCGCGGGGAAGATGCACATCATACTTACTCAAAATTGATGTGTTGGGTAGGTATTGACAGAGGAATCAAACTTGCAAAAAAGTTAAATATCGGAGTTGATTTAAGTTACTGGGAAAAAACTAAAGAACAAATTAAAGAGGATCTTTTAGAAAATGGTTTTAACAAGAGTATCGGGGCTTTTGTAGACACTTACGGCTCAAAAATTATTGATGCAAGCTTGCTTAATGTCTCAATCATGGGATTTCTGCCGGCTGATGATCCGAAAGTACTCTCTACCATAGACCAGGTTATGAAGCAGTTAGTTGTAGACTGGTTTGTCTTAAGAACTTCGGATGAATCGGATAAATTAAAGACGGGTGAAGGTACTTTTTTCCTGTCTACTTTTTGGCTGATTGATAATCTGTCCTTACTTGGCAGAACAGCCGAAGCTAAAGTCTGGCTGGATAAAATTATTCATGATGCAACCCCTTTGGGACTGTATGCTGAGGAATTTGATCCCCATGCAAAAGCCCATTTAGGGAATTTCCCTCAGGCCTTTACTCATTTGGGACTTATTAATTCAATCCTAAATCTTGAGGCAGCTGAAAAGTTTGGCATGGAAAGGCAGGCAGCTACTCAAACTGAAAGGCTTACTAAAGTTCTAAAAAGCCTGTTTTTAGGAAAAGAAAACGAAGTCCGCCGCAATTTAAGCCTAAGATTCAAAAACCTCTTAGATTTCTTAGGAATCAATAACTAACTACTATTGTTGACTTTTAACCCATAACTTAATATTATCCAATTTATGAATCCGGCATTTAAGCCTACAGGTATATTACCTTCTACCGATTTAAGATCTATTAAAGAAGATGCTGATTTAGCAGCTAGGAATCCATCAGAAAGAGAAGGATTTAGAACCATTGGTGTATTAGGTCTGCTAACATCTCCAGATAGGCATTATGATCCCAGTCGGATTACTCAATCTACTGTAGTTATTGTTAAACTGGCTGAACAAAGGCAAAAGCAATGGTTAGAAAGGTCTTTAACAAACCCCTCTAGAGCGCTTGATTTCAGATTAGCAACTCTTCAAACCACTCTTAGAGCTGAGGCTAGAAGCGAAACCGGAGAACCAATATCAATGGCGCCAGGCAAACTAACGCATGAAGTAAGATCAAACCGATTTGCACTTCGTTACAAGCAGGAAGAATGGAGGGATCAGTTAGATGCAGAAATTGCCGGAAGAGTTGTTGCAGGCAAAGGTGTGGATGAAGCAGCAATAACCAGAGAGGTATTTATAGAAAGACCTAAAAAAGCAGATGATGATCTACAAGCTAGAGTTATAACCATAGGCCATACCAGAGTTCTATTAGGACAATTAGATGATGAGTTAGATAATTTGGTTTATAGCAGACTAATTCCTGGATTGGCAGAAACAGCCCATGAGATTGACCAGGCGGAAAAATCAGGACTTTCTTTTGATGCTATTTTAGAAACTTCCCTTGGAAGATTGTTTGTAAAACAAATTGAAGGGATTAGACATTATCCTGGAATTAAAAATATGGCTCGGGAAATTTATGAGCGTCTAACCCGTGAACAAGCTGAGGCTGCAAAAGACTTAGCAAGGAACCAAGAAGAAGCAAGAATTCAAAATGGCCTGCATTTTATTGCTCATCCCTGGGATAACATTGAAAGGTTAATTGAAGCAATTGGGGTGGAGGTAGCTCCTGATATATTAAGGGCTGATTTACTTAAAAAAGCTCAAGAACATCAGTTTGGTTTTGGCTTTAGTGAAGATTTAAATACAACATTACCGGGAATAAGTGCACAAGCTTCCAGAAATACCGAGTGGGATGTTTATGGATTAACTTTACACTTTACTCCTGAAGCCCAAGCTCAAATTGCCACTGCCCCGCTTTTACCTCCTTTAGTTTTCAGGAAAGCTTAATCAAATATTTAATTCTTTTATCTTTGTGGGAAGAGAGTTCATTTGAGCAAAGCGAAAAGAGCTTTGCTCGCTTCAGAAGGAAGGAGCTTCTGGCTTATTTTTTTGCCTAGTAATTTACCTTTATCCTGGCGGTTTGAACAAAGGTCTCTACCCCATCTGTAGACATAACCTGTAGTTGGTAAGTTTTACTACCGGATGGAAGGGTAAAGTTACCTGAGGTAAGCAGAATATAGGAGGCTGAAGTTGTAGAAACTTCTGAGGTAGAAATAGCTAAAGCTTCAGTGGAGTTAAAAAGTCTTGCTTTAACCTTTTCTCCGGGTTGGTTAAGCCTCATAGAAACCTCCAGCTGCATACTAGTATACCCGGAATAATTTCCGGGATCAATATTAACAATGTATCCTCCAAAATTGGCATAAACTCGGTCAGTAAAACTTCCCCCGGACCCAAGTGGAATATAAAGTGGAGGTTTGGCAGTTGAACTGCTTGTTGTTGTAGTGGTTTGGGTTGTTGTGGACGGGGTTCTGGCTTCAAGCGCTTCAATCCGCTTTTGCAAAACTGAAAGTTTAGTTTCCAGTAAATTGACTTTTTCCTCTGCTCCTCTGGAGGTATTTTGGGCAACAATCCCACTTTTAGCAGGTGATACCAGACCGGAAGCGGCAGAAGCTGATGGCGTTGCGGGCGGGGGCAGGCTGGTAACAGGCACCTGAGATAAAAGATCTACAACAGGAAGTTTTGGAGCCTGGTTACTCCTAAAGTAGAAAAAGAAAGCGCTACCTGTTGAAAGCAAAATAACTGCAAAAACAATAATAAGTATTTTTGCCATCTCTAGTAATAATTAAATCACATAAAGTTAAACTTTGCTCGGTGTTGTCTAAAATACATTCAACATAGTATGCTTAGTATAGTGAAAGATTTCTTTTTTGATTATTTTAAACAGATAAATGAACCACCCAGAGAAATACACACAATTTGCTTTACCAATTGCATCCGTCACCATCTTCCTCAAGAAGGTTCTTTCCAGCGGCTTCATCCAGGTTCTGAGAGAACTCGGTTTTCGCACGCTGAAAATAAAAAAGGGTTTACCTTAATTGAGCTTTTAGTAGCTATCTCAATTATCGCAATCGTCTCTTCGGTTGGACTTTTATCTTATGCCAAATTTCAAAGCCTGGCCAGAGATACCAAAAGAAAAAATGATTTAAGATCAATCGCTACGGCTTTGGAGGTCTATTACCAAAAAAATAATCGTTATCCCTGCTCCTTCACCGGCCAAACCAGTTCTTCAAACCAACCTTGGATCAGTGACATCGATGCCGCAGGATGCCAGGCTACCCAAACTCCCTTAGACAGAAACTATATCAATGAATTACCAACCGATCCATTAAAGAATAACTATTCGCAGTCAAACCCGGATTCTTATGGTTATTTATACCAAACACCCAAGCTAAGCGGTGGAACCTGTCCGATTGCCGATGGACAATATTATATTTTAACCGCGCGGTTGGAAAATCAATCCGACGGGGAGGCTTGTTCCCAAAAGACCTATTTTAACTGCACTGGTCAGCCCATTTGTTCATCGGAAAGCGGAGGTTCGCTTTTTGTTCTCCAGCCTCAATGACTATAAAAGAAAACCACGATCACCATCCCTTAATTTTTCCAGAAGGTTTTTTGTGGGGGGCTGCTACAAGTGCTCACCAGGTAGAGGGAAATAATATAAATTCCGACTGGTGGGCCTGGGAACAGGAAAGACCAAAAAACTTAAGATCCGGCCAGGCAGCCGACCAATATCATAAATATGAGGAGGATTTTGATTTGGCCAAAAGTTTAAACCAGAATGCCCACAGGATTAGCATTGAATGGGCCAGGATTGAGCCTTTAGAGGGGGTTTTTGACTGGGAGGAGGTTTATCACTACAAAAAGGTTTTAAGCGCGCTAAAAAAACGGGGCTTTAAGGTTTTTTTAACCCTCTGGCATTTTACGCTTCCTAAGTGGCTTTCCGATATTGGAGGTTGGGAAAATCCTAAAGCTTCTGGGTACTTTGAGAGTTTTGTTAAAACTATTGTTCCTGAAATAGAACCCTTTGTGGATTTTTGGGTTACTTTAAATGAACCAAGCGTTTATGCTTATATGGCATACATCTCAGGAATCTGGCCGCCTCAGAAAAATTCCAAATTTAAAGCTTCCAGGGTAACCTGGAACCTGGCGCAAGGGCATATCAAAGCCTACCAAAAAATTCATCAGCTAGTTCCCGGATCTAAAGTAGGCATAGCCCACAATGTTCAGTCTTTTGAACCTTATCATAAACATTCCTTTTTAGAACAGCTTTCGGTTGAAGTAAGTGATATTTTTACAAACCACCTGTTTTACTTCCTAACCGGAAAAACTCATGACTTTTTGGGCTTAAATTATTATTTTCATCACCGTTTTAACCAGACAGATGGCATCATTCCGGAAATTGTTAACGCCCAAGAACAATCCCGGGAGATATCCGACTTGGGTTGGGAAGTTTATCCGGAAGGGATCTTTGATGTGCTGGCTGATCTGTCAGACCATATACCTATCTATATCACCGAGTGCGGAATTGCTTCGTCAAATGATGACAGAAGAAGCCGGTTTCTCATCCATTACCTTCAGGAAGTTTTCCGGGCAATCCAATCCGGGGTTAAGGTCAAAGGGTTTTTCTTTTGGTCTCTGATAGATAACTTTGAGTGGCATGAGGGATTTGATCCAAGGTTTGGACTGATTGAGGTGGATTACAAAACCCAAAAACGCACCCCCAGACCTTCAGCCTATGTTTACTCGGAGATAATCAAACAAAATGGTATCCCTCATTCACTTTTAAGATTACTTGGACATACTGTTAAAGTAGAGGAAGTTTTATGCTACAAGCATGATGGACCAAAAGCTTTATGTGAACACACCACAAACGCCAGATATCCTAAGCACTCTAGAGCAATTGGTCTTTAAATATTAACTACTTAATACCCCAAGAACGCCAATTGGCTTAAAGCTTTCCACCTCCGCTGCAGCTTTCCACCTCGAAGGTGTCAGGCTAAATCTGTTTAATTGATTTAATTTGGAAAATTCCATATACTTTTATTAATGTTAACAGACAAAGATATAGTCAAATTGGCTGCAAATTTCACTCAGACTCTTGCAACTAAAGAGGACCTTAAAAAACTTGCAACTAAAGAGGACCTTAAAAAACTTGCAACTAAAGAGGACCTTAAAAAACTTGCAACTAAAGTAGATGAATTGGATCAAAAAGCAGATAAGATTCTGGAGTTTGCGGATGGGATAGAGGAAACCACTGAGGACCATGAAAAAAGATTAAAGCAAATTGAAGCTCTTCCCTCTATTGCCCACCAACTAAAGAAATAATCCTAAAATACCACTTCTTTCTACATTACATAGTATTTGACTATGTTTGATCCATAAAATACTACTTTTTTTTAAGCATAAAATTGCTACAATGAGTTCGAGTTTCCCAAGAAAAACAATTTTAAAGGAAGTGCAAACCATGTAAAATAAGGAAATTATACTTGTGCGCAAGAAGAGAGCAACCTCTGCCACCAACAATACACTTCTTTCTTCTCTTCTTGTACTCCCTTGGGGTTTAATTAAGCTAGGTTCGCTATTTAAAACATTAGTCCTCAAATTATCCTTTACAACTATAAGCTTATTGATTAGAATTAGCGGGGTTAAAACCAAAAAATCAAATATGCTTAAATTTAGAAAAAAGGGTCCGGTTTCAGGTGAAATTACTTTTAACCGGAAAGAAGGTCACTTAACTGTTTGGCAGATTATTAAACTGCAGCCTAAAATATATGTTGCAACAATCAGACAGGCCGCAAAGACTATTCGGGATGTCCTGATCTTTTGCTACCGTTTATTTAAAAAATTTATCGTATTTGAAAAAAGACTCTTCCTGACCTTATTAAAAGTCATTTTATTTCCGTTTAAGTTCTTAAAT
>CAYMTV010000021.1:0-5134 GCA_964393525.1 uncultured Gammaproteobacteria bacterium
GTGGGATTCGAACCCACGAAGAGCTTGCGCCCTTAGCGGTTTTCAAGACCGCCGCTCTAGTCCACTAAGCGACCTCTCCTGGTTTACACTGAGCAGTTCGATTTCACTCACTGTCTTGACTTGTCGAAGTGCGGTGGGTACAGGATTCGAACCTGTGTGACACTTTCGTGCCAATGGTTTAGCAAACCATCTCCTTAAACCACTCGGACAACCCACCTCAAAGGCTAATTTTAACAAATCTAGAGATCCTTCGCTACGCTCAGGATGACAGCTGGGGGTTATCTAGCCAAGGTCAGCGCCCAAACAACCTTTGCTCCTCCTCGTTTTAATATGTAGCAGCACTCTTTTAAAGTTGATCCTGTGGTCCAAACATCATCAATTAAGACAATGTTATTGCGAAACAAGAAGCTTGCTTCATTAGTTATTGGTTTTGGGTTTTTGGTTAGAACAAAGGCTCCTTTAATGTTTTCTTTTCTTTCATAAGCTGTAAGGCGCACTTGAGGTTTAGTTTTTTTAATTCTTTTTAAAATTTCTAAATATTTTAAACCCATTTTATCTGCTAATAATTTCCCTAAAAGCTCTGCTTGATTAAATCCCCGCCAGTTTTTCCTGCTCCAGTGCAATGGAACAGGAACCACCAGCCAGTTTTTACCCTGTTCTTTTTTTATTTGATCTAAAAGAATTGTTCCCCGGGTAGCCCAGTACTCCAAAGTTATATTTATTAAAACTTCTGCCAGCTCTTTAACCCATTTATATTTAATTTTTTGGATTGCAACCCTCAAAGGAGGCTGGTATATCCCCAGACTCCAAAGACCATCAAGCCCAAATTTTCTTCTACAAACCGGGTGCACTAGCCCACCCAGCGAGGCTCTTTCACAAAAAGGACAAACCAAATCAGTTTGTTTTATATCTTTAATGCAGCTTTCACAAAAATAGCTCCCAACTTTATGGCAATTAACACACCTTTTAGGGAAAAGAAGATCCAGAAGGTTCATCGTGTATCGTTTATCTTATTACAATAGACAAAAACTCCACCGAAGTGGAGTTTTAATGGTGGAGACGCCGAGTTTGAGCTCGGGTCTGAAATAGAACAACAAAAACTTCTACAAGCTTAGCTAATCAATATTTAGATATTGGCTGTAACCGATTAGCAGGAATCCAATATCTGATTGAGTTGTCTTAATGAGTTTGAAGATCAACCAACACCCAAACTCAAGCATCCTGACTGAGTATTTACCTTAGGCTTCCATCAGGAAGAAAAGACTCTAAAGCAGACGATTAGGCCCTTGCGAAAGCAAGTGGTCTTTGCTCTCCAAAAAGGAAAGCTGGGACCTCAGCGATCACATCTCCAAAGGAGACGCGTTCGAGCGCCACATCATCAACGGTACTTTCGTTGCCGTTTGAGATTGAAACAAATAGTTTACGAGATAATGTTTCCTACTCGGCTTGCGGTTTTTAAAGTGCTACTTCGTCGAATCAATACGTCCCCGTAACTTGGTATATTACCACATTTGAGCCTAAAATTCAAGCTAACTCCTGCTCTATTCTTCTTTGCTCATCTTTGGCTTTAATTGCCCTTCTTTTATCAAATTTTTTCTTGGAAGCAGCTACTGCCAGCTCAACTTTAATAAAATTCCTTTTGCTGTAAAGACTTAAGGGGACTAAGGTAGTTGCGGCTTTGGATATTTTTCCACTTAAAGAGCTAATCTGCTGTTTGTGAAGAAGCAGTTTCCTATCCTGTCTTGGATCATACCCTTGGGTTTGCTGGTAGGGATAGATATAAGCATTTTTTAAGAAAACTTCTCCATTTTGGATTTTTCCGAAGCTTTCCGATAAATCTACCTTGCCCAAACGGACTGATTTGACCTCCTGGCCGGACAAGACTATCCCGGCTTCCACGGTTTCCAAAATATGGTAATCATGTTTTGCCTTTCTGTTAAATATCTTCATATTAAGAATGCGAGCTTTGAAATGAGCAAAGCTCTTTTCGCTTCGCTCAAATAAAGACCGTTAAACGAGGAAGAAATTTATATCAGGGGGATGTCCTCGCTTGACGAGGAGGGGGAAGACTTTCCTCCGATAAATAAATTTCTGACGAGTAGGTCGACTTTCAGCGAGCGAGTTTTGGTACTTTTGCGGTCAAAAGTACAAGAGAAAAATTATCATAGTTTTAAGGTAACTTCTCGACTTCGCTCGAAGAATAATTATTGCTTCGCAATAATATTATTGTACTACTTTAGCTCGATAGCGTATATTTTGTTTTTTTCTAACAAATACAGCTTCTTACTCTCTTCATCCACCACAAAGTCCGAGGCTGTCTTAAATTTGTCTCCCTCAAGCTGACTTAGGTACTGACCGTTCTTTTTTAGAATTAGCAACCTGGAGTTTTTTGGATCTAGCAGGTAAAACTTATCTTCTCCCTCGGGCACAAAAAAGCTTGTAGCCTCTTCTACTCTTTTGTCCACACCGCCAATATCAAAATAATCTGAAGCTCCGCCGGTAAACTTTAAAATCTCTGGTCCGGTCTTAAAAACCCAAACAGAATAATCTATTAAAAGTTTTTTACTGCCCGCAAAATCTATCTTTTGATCACCCCTTAAATAAGTTGTTTTATTTGAATAACCAGTCTCAATAGGAACATATTTCCAAATTTGGTTTTTAATAGAGTCAAGAAGATAAACATTTGAGGAAAAAGCATAAACATCTTCAATCTTCCCCCATTCGGAATCAGGTTTGATAATTTGGGTTACTTTTTCATTTAAAAGATCAACTTTAACAACCCCTTTATCTAAAGAATAGACAAAAGCTATGTCCCCATTTAACGAAGCTTTAGTTGCTTGCCCAAGCTGCTGGGGCCCTGCCAAAATCTGGTTGGTTTTTTTGGCAAGATCTAAGGAAATCAAAGTTTTTTTAGCCTCATCCAGAAATAGGACTTTTCCCAAAGAATAAGAAATCCTGCTTGTAGAAAAATCCTTTTTTATCAAATCCAAACTGATAAAAATTGGCCAGTTGGTAATTTTCGAGACTTTTAAAATTAGATTACTATTTTCTTCAAGTTGTTTTTTTAAGGCGGCTGCCTCCGAATCATTCGGCTTTAAACTTAATGCTTGACCTAGCTTGTTTTTTGCCTCATCAAAGCTTAATTTAGCTTTTTGCGGATCGGAATCTTTTAGGTTTTGGGCTTCATCGTACTTCTGTCTGGCAGAGATTATTAGCTCCCGAAACTGTCCTTCATTTTTTTCGCGACTGTTTTTTAAAAAAAAGTTAATTCCTAAAAAAGCAGTTCCTAAAAGCAAGAAAGCAATGATGCCAAATCTTATTCTTTTACTTTTTAAAAGCCTTACCAAGGAAGAAAAAAGAATATGTGTTAAATTGCCAAAAAGACCCTGTCCGGTTGAAGCGCTTCCAGTTTCTAAACTTGAGACTGCTGCAAAATCTGCAGCCTTATCCTGTTCGTCTTCAACCTGAAGCTCGCTTTCAATCCGAATTACTGCGACCGGCTCAACATGACCGGTTTGGTTTAAGTAATTTTCAATTTCATCCTCCAGATCTTCTTCCGGAACCAAAAAAAGTTTTTGAATAAACTCATTATCCCAACCGATGATTTTGGCGGGTTTTAACTCTTCTTGCTCTGCTACAATCCTGCCATTAATCAAAAGCAGTTTATCTGCTGGTTTTACAAAGCCTGAGATAACCTGTTCCTCTGTGTTGCTCTCTGTTAAATTTGCCAGTTTGCCCGCTCTTTCTAAGTAGGCCATGTTTCTGCCATGGCCCAAAAGGTGCAAAACATTTTCCTGCCAGAGTACCAAAAGAATATTTATCTCAAGCGGACCCGAGGATAGCTCTTTTTTAAGAAATTCTAAAGAGGATTTTAATCTCTCGGATATACCTCCTTCGGTTCCTTCAAAAAAATCTTCCAACGCAAGTCCCACTGTCCGAACTTTGGTAAAAATATCCTCGCCTGATGCAGAAATTGTTGCTGCTAAAACTCCGGTCCTATCTTTTTCCCGGGAGATTAAACCAATCTTTGTATAAGCGAAGGCCTGGGCAGTTACAAAGTCGGTGTTTCCGCCAATTGCTTTTGTAACTTTTACCATAGTCCTAAAAGAAGCCAATGAGCCAAAGGCTCTTGGATTCAGAAAAATCCAATAAAAAGAATTAAAACCCCTAAGGCAAGACCGGTATGGATTATGGCCAAAGCTTTAAGAACTGGCGCTCCTTCTGTTGCTACTGCTTCAGTCATGATATTAACCTGCCTAATAACAATCAAACTAAAGATAAAATATAGCAGGGCAAATGCTACAAATCCGACCTTAAATACTAAAGACAAACCATTTGAAATTAAAAAAGACAAATCAAAGATATTTGTTAACATTAGGTTCCCTCTTCAAAGAATAGTTTACGAGCTTCTATTAAATCTTGAATCTTATCAACTACAAAATCAGGATTTGAGACATTGGAAAATTCAATATTCTGTTCATTGGCAGCAGTTTGAATTAAAACATCTCCGAAGTTAAATAGGGAGTCTATTATACCCCCGGCACTGCGAGAAATATTCTCAATATCTTCTAGTCCTATCTCTACTATCTGTCTTGATAAAAGTGAGTGAAACATTACATCTATTAAATGTTTGTTGGTGACAATTTCAACATTAAAGTACCAAAATAAAAAACTTTCAATAATATAGGCAATGATTAATAAGTAGTAAATAATAAGCCCGCCTAAGATAAGTTGCAAAGGAGCGTTGAAAACAAACTGTAGTCCCACAAAAGATGTTACTTGAACCAGTATTAAGGGGAGAATAAAAGCCAAAATGGAAATTGTTACCCAGGGTACATTTGTTATCCAATGTTCCCGCATGAACAGTTCAATATGCTCATCTGCCTCCTGGTTTTCAAATTTAATATTCTCAGGCTTGATAATAGTTGCAGGAAAAAACCGGAAGTGCATGATGAGGCGATAATAGCCTAATTAAAGTCAAAATTCAAAAGGTAAAATTCAAAATTACAAGTTAAAAGTAAAAAGTTTTGTTACCTTTAACTTTTTACCTGCATTTTTGACCCTTGACTTTTGAGTTTTGAATTATTTTTTCTCCATATTAAACAGCGGGGATTTAATTGAAATATAACCAGGG
>CAYMTV010000021.1:5144-19496 GCA_964393525.1 uncultured Gammaproteobacteria bacterium
TGGTTGAGAAGGATATATTGGCAGTTGTTCCATTATCGGAATAAACAACCGAGACAGAAGAAATTGAGGTAACTGCTCCCCCATGTTCATTGGCTTTGCTCCTCATCTCTGAGATTGAAAATGGATTACCACTCCAACATGAGGTATCAACTGGAGAAACTCTATCTTTTGAGTCACCCGACTGATAAACTATAAAAGAGTTTAAAATATCCGACATCTCCTCACTGTTTAACCAGGGGTGTGACCTGCCGCAGGAAGAACCTGAGCGGTCTTTATACCAACCTTTATAAAACCAGGGCGAACCGGCAATTTTTTCGTAAGCATCCGGCGTCCAACAGGTTCTATTCCCGCATTTGGTATCCCATCCCGAGTTATTGCCATACCCTCCGGTTGTTGAAGAATACTGGGCGTTTGACCCGCCTTCTAAAACCCAGCCGCGGGTTTCATTTACTGCCTCCTCCCATGCCCCGCCCTTGTTGGAATCTTTATAGACCTGACATGATTCGCTAGCGCAGATTGAGCCCCCGGAGCGCACCGCATAAGTCCTGGCAGCTATAGCCTGGGCTTTTAAGGCTTCCTTAGGGAAAGAATTGGGCATCTCATAAATCCGCTTCATGTACTCATCCTCAAATGCTCTGCTTCCAAAACCTGTAACATTGATTGTTGCGGGAACTGAATAACCTTTATTTAAGCTAGCTCCGGGGTAATAGGCTTTTAAAATATCCTCTGCTGATTGTCCAGCCTCTGCTCTGCCCTTGGCGCCGTACTGGCTCATGCCGTTTCTGTGAGTATATGCGCCAAAAGAAAAAGCTGCAAAAGCTGGCGAAAAACCCGGGTCAAAGTTTGGCCGGGCATTGGCATCATCAGCTAGTGGTACATCTCCAACAGAGGTAGTAAATGTTCCGGATTTGGCAGACAAAATTGCCTGCTGCTTGGCTGTCAGTTCGGCAATCTTTCCGGTTAAATCTTTTTGATAATCTTGAGCCTTTTTAATCTCACCACCCAAAAATTGGGCATTAGCATCAACTTGTACTTGAAGAGAAGCCAGGGTCACCTTATCTTTTTGCAGCTTGTCTTTTTGAGTTAAAAGGTCCAGCATCTCGGAGGTCACAGAAGTTATTATCTTCTGGTCTTCTTTGGTGGCTGCCTGGCGTAAAAATAGCTCCCTAAAAAGCCCGGCTGAATTTTGCGAAGACAAAAGAACAATCAAAGGTGAAGTTAAAAATGAGCGGATATAGTACGAGCGGACCCTGTGTTCCAAAAGTGCCTGTTGAATCGCAACTTTTTCTGTTCTAATGTTTAAATCTTTTTCCTTTTCCTGGATCTTATAAGACAGGGCAGTTAAGTTAACCTGGATCTGGGCAAGCTGCCTTTTTAAGGATTCAAACTGTCCTTCCAAGGGTTTGGTGGCAGCTACCGAAAGCTCTCTGGCTTTATTAAGCTCATCTATTTGCTTTTGCAAAACCTCTACCTCATCAGCATGAATGGGAAAAGTTAAAACGTAAAAGTTAAAGGTCAAAAATACAAATAAAAAGCTTAAAAGTTTAATCAGTTTTGAATTTTGAATTGTAATTTTGCATTTTGACTTTTGATTTTTGACTTGTCTGAGCAGCATATCCCAAATTTTACCATGAACCATGAACTTCCAACCAATAACCAATTTGTGCTAATCTGGGATTAATGCCCAAGGTATTAAATTTTTTTCCCTTGTTTCTAATATTCATTAATGCTATCATTTTTACCCCCAGAGCTTTGGCTCAACATCCAGCTTGCGATATTAATGCTATAAAAGGTGTAAAACCCCTAGCTGAAAAGGGAGATATTGAATCTTGCCCACCCGACACTTGTTATAGTGATTCTGGGATAGATTCATCCGTAAGATACGCTTGTTACAAAATAGAGGCCAAACAACCTCCTCCCCCAAATGTCCCTACAATTACTGGTACAGCTTCAATTTTGGTAGAACCTTCCTCAATACAACAAGGAGACAAAATTACCTATACAGTGAGCGGTAAAGGATTTGGGGGATATATTTTTTTCAACACAATTGCTGGTCAAGGAAGCCTTGGATATACCCGAACTCCAGAGACTATAGTTTTTATTGTAGGAGATAAAGGATGCACTTTTGGAGGACAAAATTCTGTTTTTAATGCTAGCTTAAGAAATAACCCAAATCACGGATGCAGAGTAGTTGACCCGTCTGAGCAAACTTGGACTATGAAAATTACACGACCTGGATATCGTGTGGATCAAAAATTTGAAGCTGGTTTACTTTCAGCAGATGGCAAATCAATAATTACTTTAAAAGGATATACTGTGGGAAACCCAACGTCTGAGCAGCTAAATGAAACGTTAAAAGTTTCTATAGATCCGCCTGGACCGTTTAATAATGATGTTGATAATGAAGTCACTATAACTTGGTCTCCTGCTAATTTTAATGCGGATTATTTAGTAGATACGAATTTTCCTAGCCATATAGCTTTACCCGGAGTGAAACATTGTACATCTAGTACAAATAGCTGTTCCCGTACTGGAATTATTCCGAAAGCTGTTCCTGAAGGCGACATTAGTTTTATCGTGACTGAAGAAGGTAGTGCTAACAGGGGTGTTGGGACTGTCAAGGTTATAGCTGTAATCGCTCCAGATGTAACCATAGCAGCACAAACCCAACAAAAGCCGTTAACTCAGAACAGCCGCGGAGGTGGAGAGTCTTGTGATCCGGAGACTGGAGCTTTGATTGCTAACGGAAAAGGGGTGATGACTGCAATTGGTTGTGTTCCTACCGAACCGCAAGCTTTTGTCAATGGGGTTATAAGATATGGGACTTTAGCCTCAGGGGGGCTCGCTCTACTTTTAATGATCCTGGCCTCTGTAAGATATATCTTTTCCGAGGGTAATCCGGATAATATTAAAAAAGCCTGGGATCAGTTTTTAAATGCTTTTATCGGGCTTTTGTTTATTCTATTTTCCGTACTTTTACTTGAATTGATTGGTGTTGATATACTGGGAATACCGGGACTTTCTGGCTAAGTTAAAAGTCAAAGGTCAAAATGCAAAATTACAGTTTAAAATTTAAAAGTGATTTGAGACAAAGGTGTTATCAGTTTAGTTTGGACATAATCAATTTAGCTGATCATCTACCTAACAAACGCGCGGTCTGGATAATTATGGATCAGCTAATCCGCTCCGCTACTTCTATTGGGGCCAATCTCACTGAGGCTAGAGCCTCTAGTTCCCGATTAGAATTTAAAAAGTTTTATGAGATAGCTCTTAAAAGTGCTAATGAAACAAAATACTGGCTTAGTCTTTTAAAAGATTCCCACTTGGCTGACAAGCAAATTATTGATAATTTACTTAATGAGGTTTCGGAAATTGCTAATATGATTGCAGCAGGAGTTTTAAAGTTGAAGAATAAGCATAGAATTGCGTTTATATAAGTTTTGACTTTTTACTTGTATTTTTGACTTTTGATTTTTGAATTTTGAACTTTAAATTATCATGAAGATTGCTTTAAGCCTTCCCACATTCAACAACATCAACAACCCGCCTGGGTTTAGATTTTCCCAGCAGGGAGCAACCGATCAAACAACCTTAGGCTATGTCCTAAGCCAAATATTTACCATATTTTTCTACGTCGGCGGGTTTTTAATGTTTGCCTACTTAACTTGGGGGGTATTTCAATACATTACTGCCAGAGGCCTGAAAGAGGATTTGGCCAAAGCCCGATCCAAAATTACCTGGTCAATATTAGGGTTTATACTGCTAATTGGCTCCTTTTTTATCTCTCAATACGTCCAGACCATTTTCCCACTTACTACCTCAAAAGGAACACCGGTACAAATTAGACAAATAACACCACCATGAACCCTGTTTATGCAGCACCAATCAATTTGTCAGAAGAATATTCTTTTGGCGGAATCGACACCTTGGGCCAGGGAATCAGCTACTTAGTTACGCCGGCCCTGGCTTTGGCCGGAGTTATATTCATGTTCTGGTTTCTTTGGGCGGCGTTTGATTTAATAATCTCCGGAGGGGATAAAGAGAAGGTTGCTGCAGCCAGAAATAAGATTAATCACACTTTAATTGGACTGTCTCTTTTGATTGTATTATTCTTAATATTACAGTACCTACCGGAAGCCCTGGGATTAAAGGGCTTTAAAATTATTGGACCATGAATTTTGATCAAATATTTGGCACTATAGACCCTCCAGCTCCGGTTAAAGCAATCGGCACCGGCACCGATGGGTTAAATACTTATTTTAAAAACTTTGCTGCATTATTTTTCATCTTTGGCGGGATTGCTTTTGTCATAATGTTTCTTTGGGGAGCAATTGACATGATCATCTCAATGGGCGACAAAGAAAAAGTTGCTAAAGCCAGGCAAAAAATCAATTGGGCAATCATCGGACTTATTCTTTTATCGCTTTCCTTTGTCATCTTTAGGGTAATTGAACAAGTGACCGGACTTAAACTTATAATATGATAAAAGAGGTTTTTGCCCAGCCAAAACCAATCGGCTTTCCTCAACCCTCCGGTTTTGGGGTTCAGGTTGGAAAAGAAAATGTTGGCCCTTTGTTTGGTACAGTTGTCAGAAACGGTATTAGACTCGCTTTTACTATTGCGGCTATTGCGGTTTTAATAATGTTTCTTTGGGGTACTATTGACTGGATATTCTCAGGTGGAGATAAGGAGAAGGTAGCCTCAGCCAGAAAAAAGATTATCAGCGCGATAGTCGGTTTAGTCTTAATCTCTTTAACCTTTGTGATTTTAGGAGCCTTAGGCCAAATTACCAGCTTTGACCTATTAGGGGATTTGGTAATTCCGTTTTTGGGAGATAAATGATGCTAAAACTGATTTTGATCTTTTTGATTTTCCTTTTTCAGCTTTCATTAGTAAACCCCGCTTTCTCAGCAAGCCATAATACATTCAATATCCAACAGCCATCAGGTGCAGGAGTACCAGTTAATCCAAAAACCCAAAGCGCGGAAGGAACAGTAACTATAATTGTTAAGAATTTGGTTTATATCTTTTTTGCTATAGGAGCAATTGGGACTTTAATCATGTTTCTTTGGGGAGCTGTGGAGTGGATACTTTCCGGTGGAGACAAAGAGAAAGTAGCGTCAGCCAGAAAAAGAATGACTCAAGCCTTAGTTGGACTTTTACTTTTAGCGCTTTCCTTTGTCATACTTAGGGTAGTTTCTACACTTGCCGGATTTAATATCTTCCAACCGCTTCAAATACGCGGCTTAGGAAACCAAAACCCTTAAATAATGAGCCCATTAAATTTTTTAGCTCAAATAACACCAATTAATCCCAAAACGGATATTATTGAACTTGGGAAAACCCAGTCACACGGAATTGCAGCCAATGAAGATATTGGGAAAATTATTTCCAACGCCACTACCATAATCATGGTTTTTGGGGCAATAGCCGTAATTTTTATGTTTTTATGGGGAGCATTTGAGTGGATAGTTTCCGGTGGCGACAAAGAGAAAGTAGCGTCAGCCAGAAAAAGGATTGTTCAGGCTTTAATCGGCCTAGCACTTCTGGCTTTAGCCTATTTAATCATCTTTATCTTTGGCAATATAGTAAAACTTAACCCTCTTGCGCCCTTTGACTTACTTCCCTTAGGGGAACAGATCCGTTGAAGGAAAACTTGACAAGATCTAAAAAAGGTGAAAAGATAACTTTAATGATAAAAAAAGCTGCTAGCGTTTTTGCAACCCTAGGTTACCTCGTTTCTGCAGGTTTAATCTTTGCTCAACAAAACCAACCGGTCCAGCCTGTCCCTCAAGGCGGTATCAGAGTTCCAGTTCAAGTGGGCCCCCCTGCTGTAGGCATTAACCCGGCTGCCGGAATTGGCACCATTTTATCCAATGCTTTAACTATTATCTTTGTTGCTGCAGCAATTGCAGTATTATTTTTCCTGGTTATTGGAGCCTTTAAATGGATTACCTCTGGAGGAGATAAAGACGCTGTTGGTGCTGCCAGAAAAACTATTGTGGCAGCTTTAGTTGGCCTGGCAATTCTGGCTTTGGCATTCTTAATAGTGGTCATCGTGGGACAAATCCTAAATATTGATATCTTAAGGCTGCAGTTTATCCCCTCCTTAGATGCCTGCCCGGGCGGAGGTAAGCTTGATCCGACAACCGGCAACTGCTTGCCTGTCAATGCAGCTCCAGGCCCACGTTAAGATTTGACCTGAATTCTTACTTAATGCTAATCTGATAATATGTCTCAGTTTGTTTATGGTGCATGGCTTGCGGCCAACCATCTTGGTCCAAGCGCTGCAGGAGTTTTGCAGCTTCAGGAAATGCTGGTCAGGTTTTTTAATATCTCGGTTTCTTTAGCTTTTTTTGCCACCGCCTATATGCTTATCTGGGCAGGAATTAAATTTATCACTGCTGCCGGAGACCCAAAAACCCTGCAACAGGTTTGGCAGCAGGTAACCTGGGCTTTAATGGGAATAGTGTTTTTGGCTTTAGCCTGGATATTTTTGCGGGCGATTGAATCTTTTACCGGCGCACCGGTTTCTTCGCAATTTTGCCTTGGTTTTCCCGGAGCTCCAACTTTTTGTCCGTTTAACAGGTAAATTTAGGCTGCTTCAGCTAATACCCCTACTCCTCTTTTTCCTCTTTTTTGCAGATTTCTCAAGTTCTTTTTCTCGTCATAAACAGGTGCAAAAGGACATTTAGCCCCTAATGCATGGGTTCCACAGATACATTTTTGTTGTTTTTCCAGGGATCTTTTGATGATCGACCAGAAAGCCGCTCCCATACCGTTGGTTTTGACGGGTTTTGCTTTGGATATGATTGCTTTTACCTTCTCAAATAACCTTTGCGAACCTTTGGGTAATTTGGAACCTTCTCTTCGGCTTTCAATTGAGATTGGAACTTCCGCTGTACTTGGTGAGCCTATGGCAATGCCCGGCCTAATCGGAATCACCCGACCGGGTATTGGATCTATTGCGCTAACTCCATGGATATGTCTTTCTGCTCTCATAAAATTATCCTTCCAGGGTAAAAATTATACAAAATCAGTCAAAAAAATGTCAAAAAAGGTTGATAAATAATCTCAATTTGCTTAACCTTTAAATAAGATGACCAACTATCATTCAAAACAAGATATCTCCCTTTATATTGATAAAATAGCAAGTTCTATTAAAAAGAACCTCGGTTTAGAAAAATTTATCCCAGGATTTGATTTTGAAGAAACTCTCATAGGTCCTAAAGGAGAAAGGGTCCCCTTCGAAGCTAGGGTCGATTACTATGGAGATTTAAATGTTGATGGTGGATTAAAACAGGTTTACCTAAGAGTTGGTAATAAAATTATCTTGGATCATAGAATTCTTGATCTACTTGAATTTCCTTTAAACAACATCTTACAAGAGAATTTATTCTTTTTGGATAGACTTGAAGGATTCTTTAATCACCCGTTAAATCTAAAATATACTGCCTTAACGCTACATGCTATTGATACAGTAGATCTTACCGACAAACATATTCTTGATTTAGGATGCGCCGAAGGAATATTGACTATCCTCGCATTTAAAAAAGGTGCAAGAAAAGTGACAGCTGTTGAGGTCAATCCAAAATATCAAGAGCTTCTTTTTTCTAATTTAAAATTCAATGGTTTTGAATTAGAAAGTCTAAAATTTATTAAACATGATATTCGCAATATCAATCAGCTATTAAGAATTATTGATAAAGAGGATATAGAAGTTATTTTTTTAAATATCGGATCTCATCCTCAAACAGGAAATACCGACCTGATAGCTTTGTCTTCCTTGAAAGAATTTCCTAAATTAAAGGTAGTAATTGCCGGGGGCTACTGTAAAACAGTTCCAGGTCATTACCCATCAAAAGCTTTTGAAATCTTAAGGGATCAAGGTTTTACATCTCCTATAATGGAGGTTACTGATCCAGTCATAGAAAAGCTATCGTTTATTACCAGTAAACCTTAACCAGGTTGCATTGTTTAGCTGTTTTGTTTTACTCTAAATATAAGCGTATAGAAATAGCAGCGTATAGCGTTTAGTTGAAGATGAAGAGTATTCTTTGGTCTTCTAAACTATACCCTAAACGCTAAACCCTATACCCTACTTAAATGCCTGCCCGAATTTATAAAGCTTTTTTAAGCTTAATTTTATCAACCTTAGTCTTTTTTCTGGCTGTTTTTCCAGCCTTTGCCCAAAGCAATGCTCAGGCTGCTCCTACCCCTCTACCTGCCCAAAATCCGCTTCCTTCCTATATTCCACCTCAATCACCCACTTATGCCAATCTAACCTTAGTTAATATCATGCATGCTTTAAGCTGTATCGCAGCCGGCAGATCTGTCATTAACCAACCATGCATTGAATACTCATTAAGTCAGGATCTGCAAGGAAAAATTTCCACTACCCCAATGCTGTCTTCAATTGATACCTCAGGTGGGTTAATTGGAGCAGGAGGCTCACTTTTAACAGGGATGTACACTAACCCTCCTCTAATCATAGGAGATTACCTGGCATCTGTTGGTAAAGAGCTAGGAATTGTTAAAGAAGCGAATGCTCAGGTTGGAGGATCTGGAAGTAGAATCTTAAATCCTGTCTTAGAGCTTTGGCAACTAAGCCGAAATATCGCTTACCTTTTTATGATCATAATCTTCATAATTGTTGGCTTAATGGTCATGCTACGACATAAAATCAATCCGCAAACCGTTATTTCCATCCAAGCTGCAATCCCCAGCTTAATAATCGGGCTTATCTTAATTACTTTCAGCTATTTCCTGGCAGCCTTAATTACTGATATTGCTTTTGTAGGAACAGATATGGTTGGGTATTATTTCCAGATTGCCCAACAAAAACCTCAACCTAACACTTTAACCCAAGCATTAGAAACCAAAAATGTTTTTAGTTTATTTGCTCCTTTTGCTGGAGCGCTTTCTCGGGCAGATATAAATGCTGCCTTAGATACAGCTTGGGATGGCATAAGAGGTACTAGTGGTCCGGTTTTAAATCCTTTTGGAGCTCCGGCTTTTTCTGCAGAATTTGCGATACGAACATTTGTGGGTCTAGCTGCTTATCAGTTTGCCGCTACTTTTGGACCACCCCTATCCCAGATTATTGCCGGAACCGCCTGTGCTATCCCAGGGGCTTTTACTGCTGCGGGGGCTGTTGCAGCATTTACTGGTTGTTCTACAATAGGCAAAATCTTTGGCTCAGTTGTACTCCCTCCGTTATTCTTAGCCTATGGTTTTTTAAATCCACCTTTTGTAGTATCCTTCACTATAATGTTTATTGCTGTATTTGCAGTACTTATGGCAATGGGAAAACTTTTATTGCGACTTATTAATTGTTATCTTTCAATAATCTTTTACACCATCACCGGCCCATTCCATCTTTTAGTATCTGCTATCCCTGGCAGACAGGGAATTGCCATAAACTGGATGAGAAATCTTCTATGTAATGTTTTATGTTTTCCGGCTGTTGGAGCAGTGATTTATTTTGCAGGGTATATGCTTGGCTCTACCCACTTACCCGGAAGCTCAGGAGGGGTTGATCTATTTGCCAACCAGTACTCTTTACCCCTTTTTGGAGGATTTAATGTGGGCGCTTTAAGAGCATTGGTGGCTTTTGGCGCGTTATTGGCAACTCCTGCTGTGCCTGATATAATATGCAAAGCTATTGGTAAGCCCGGCGCCGGTGGAGATCTAATAGGCAGGGCAGTCCAGGGGAGTATTAATGATGGTAGAAAATATTCTGATCAATTTAATGAAAAATTAGGCAAAGTTTCTGGCGATATTGGCTCCTATAAAGATAAGCTCTTTGGTAAAAAGGAGCATGGAGGGGGTATTCTTGGTGACATAACAAGAAAGCAAAGAGAAAGTGGCACTGCAATCGGTAGCTCAGCGAGACAAGTAATTAGTGATTGGGCCGAAGGATACAGAGGACATCACGGGGAAACAATACCATCTGAAACTGAAGAGATAGCAGTTAAGAGATGGGCTTAAGAAAAATAGTAGGTAAATATTATCAAAGCTTGGAAAACTTTTAGAAGACTCTTTCTCCATAGGCTGCTTGCATGACATTAGGAGCATCTCTCCAAGTAACAGGGTCTGTGGGATTTCTAACATGACGCGATCTGTAAGGCAAGAGAGCATAATAAGCCTCCAAATAAGGTTTAGCTCCGGAATACCGTCTGTCCTGACTTGCTACTTCTATAGCATACTTCCAAGCATGTAGGATAAACCAGGTATAAGCAAAGACTTCACTTTCTTTAAGCATGGTTCTATCCTGTAAAAAATCCCAGGTTTCAGCTGCAGTAAACACTCTTTCATTGGCATCAAAAAAGGCTCCCAGAAGCGCCTCGGTTTTATCGGTACTGTCCGTAATGACGTAGGGAATATCGGTAACTTTAGAGTAGTACTTGGAAAAATTCCTATAAATATTGTTTATCCATTTGTGAAAAACCCTGGTCTTTCTTTCTCCTTGTGGAGTCTTAATTGCCCTACCAAAAAAATTAGCTCTTCCTGCATCAGCTGCCAATTCTCTTTTTAAATGTCTTCCTGCATCCTGATCATCCACCCATGAACTCCCATCAGGCATCTGACCATCCCAACCTAAAAATACCCTTGGATCATTCCCCTCCACAGCTCCTCCTAAGTAATCCATCAATCCGTCATATCCATGATCCAAAGCTAGACCTCTTACTTGGGAGTCAATAAACGGCAAAATCTCTCGCCCATAATGCATTAAGCCCTTGTCGTAATTGAAAAAAGGCAACCAGTAATGCACTCTTTTTAATCCATATGGCTGAGTATAAAGTCCCATCTCAACCCTTTGGGACGTAGTAGCTTGAGGATCATAGAAATGTCTCCAAACGATTGACATTAATCCGACATACTCCCTTCTTTCCGACTCCATTCTTTTATAGATGTCTTCATAAGCCCCTCCCTCTTCGGTTCTGGTTTGCGCCAATGGACCTCCATACCTATCCTCTAAAACTCTTCTGGCTTTAGCACCATAGGTGTGATAATAGGGGTGGTTAGGATCGTGAGCAGCGAGGCCCAATTCTTCACTGAAAAAATAATCCGCACCTGTCTGGGCAACTTCTGCAATTCCAAAATTAATCACAGGCACCAAATCTCTATCCCTTTTAATAGACTCAAAAGAACGGGGAGGAGGTTGAGGTGCACCTTGAGCCGTAGGCCAGGCAAAACTTGTTCCAACCCCCTGAGTATCAAGCTGGGTTAAGACCGTATCTGCTTCCTGTTCGTAGGCACGCATTAAAGCTCCCACTCTCTGAGTATACAAAACCGCTCTTTCTCTTCTTGCGCGGTACATATCCTCTTTGTCCTTAACATTCTTGTCCTCTAAATCCTCCCTAGCTTGTCTTCTTTCTTGATCTGTTAAACAGAGATTCAAAATCTCCTGTTCGGTGAAAATTGTTGGATGAAACCTATCCTTATCACCTAATAAGGAAAAATCCAGAAAGGTTTTAAGATAAGTCAGTCTAAGATTCCAATAGTGTAGGTCTTTCCATCTTAGCGGTTGCTGGGGATTATGGGGGTGCATCAACGATCTTTGTTTACCATTAACAGTTATAACTACCTGCTGCTCATTGTTTTTCATATACCAGGCTACCAGTCTTTCTGTTTCCTCCACCGGTACTAAATCGCAACCTTTTCTCACCCCATCTTTACGCACCGGAGCGTTTGCAGGTGCATTATCCAATCTAAGTACGGGCTGACCATATTGGGTAGCAATACCTGTTAGATTTAAGGTATCTTCACAGAATCTAAATGACTTATCTGCCTCATCAAAGCTTGGAACGACTTTTCGCATCAGGGCCACTTGGGCATTAGGCTGAACATTCCTGTTTAACTCATCTCCCACCCATACATTGCGCAACCTCCTAAGTCCAGCATGCTCGTATTTAATCAGCATCAGTTCTCCAAGCAGCATATCCTGTGCTTGTCTTAACCTCGTTAGCTGTTGTTTATCAGCTCGTCTGGCATTTGGATTTTCAATATCTGTCTGCGTAAGAGGCCTTACTCCTCCCCGGGTTTCTCTGTTTAGAGCATCTACGAGAAGATCTTTAAATAATTTTTCTTCGGTTAGAGTAAAAGCAGCACCTCTTCTTAAAGCAGCTAATCTCTTCATAATTTCAAACGGGGTTACTGCTACATTAGGCCAGGCAGTCGCAAAATCTGTTTGAAGTTCTTGAGCTCGGGCTTGATCAATACCCTGATTTTGTTGTCCGGGAGGCGGAGCAGTCTGGTAACTAAGTATTAGATCTAACCCCTCTCTTAACCGCCGGTCATAAGCTTTCTCGGTCCAAAGTTCCAGCCGCTCTTCAGGCAACTGGTCCCTCCCAACTAAATCGATAGTCTCAGGACCCATTCTTCTTATTACCATCCATTGGCCAAGTTCAAACCAAGCTAGATCCTGCGGTCCTTGCAATGCGGCTCTCCCTCCGGTATTGCCTGGACGTCGGAATTTAGCATCAACCGGATCAACCTGTTCTTCAAAAGCATATTCATCGAAAAACCTTTCAAGCCCGTAAGCAGTTGCCAGCGCTCTAGCTTCAGCATTAGCAATAGCCCCTGGTCCGACATTAAACGCTCCAATTAACTGGTTTTTCAACCCTGTTTGAAAAGCTTCGTAAAGCTGTCCTTGCTCGCGAGTTAAACCTCTCCCCTCCTGAAGTCTCTGAAGAAGCCCACCTAAGTATAGCTGAACGCTGGCTTGTTGCAGATTCGGGTAAACTAAAGCATTTGGATTTGGATTTTGAGCCTGAGCTATTAAATCAGCCATTATATACTGGGCTTCTATTGTCTCAAGTCTCCAGGAATGTCTACCTAAATTTCTTAAAAGCGCAGGATCTCTTTCAGCAGGATTTGGGATTAAAGTTTGAGCTATATGTGGTCTATTGATTAAAATTGACACCATCCTTGTGCGCCAAACGTCATCTTTCTGCCTAAGCTCCATCCTTGCCATTCTGGAGAGTTGCTTTCTTTTGACTTCTTCCTGCCTTCTGAAAAATTCTGACTTATCCATAATCTGCACAAAAGTCTGTTTATCCGGCCGGTAATACTCAACATATTCTGTTCCATCGCGGTGTACCCCGTGATGCAGAAGGTCTGCCGAGAGCGCCATTTTCGCTTCATAAGCCCTGACTCCGCGCCTTAGTCTTCTCCTATGGGGATAAACCCATTGCTCGGCGATATTTTTAAACCCCTCCATGCTATCAAGAGGGACTTTTTTAGCAAAGTCACTACCCAAAAGTGAGAAGGCTCTTTGTTCAAGCTCTTCCACAAACCCCTCTGCTTCATCTTTGGTCATTCCCAATGCCTGACCTCGATCCATGATTAAAGTATGCAAAAGCTCTAAATCCCTTAGAATAACCTGATACTTAACCTCGCCTCCGGTTTCATGGCTTTCCAGCCACTGTTCTACCCCTTTTCGTAGCTCGGGTAAGGTAGTGGCATAATCAAAAGTTAAATAGTAAGAGGAATATCTGCCAAAAAACCTGCCAGTGGCTAATCTATCCTGTGCCTCCCAAGATGCTCTTTCCTCTGCTTCTTTTAAGCTCCATTCCCATTCTCTTTCTACACTTCTCCTTCGCCCTATGATGGCCGGATCAGTATCCAGAGGGCCTCCTGGATCTTCCCGATAATCCAATCTCGTTTCACCAGTTATACTATCTTGTATCCTTCCAAAAGCTCTTTTAACAACATACCCCAAGGCTCCAATTAATTCCGGGTCTGTATCTGCAATCTGCTCTTCCCTGAATCGAACTTCCTCCATGATTGCTTTAAATCCCTCTCGTCTAGCAACATCAGGCGACCGTCCTCCGTATGTGCTTGCTTCAGGACCTCGCATACCACCACGTCTTCCTGCATCGATTTCTGCATAAACCCGGCCTATCTCAGCCTCAAGAGAGCGGAATCTGGTTTTTAGTTTGGCCTGATCAACTAAGTTTTCAAGCCTAGTATCAATCTGGTCAAGTAACGCCCGATTTGCCGCATCCAGATTATTATAATCAGGAGTCCTCCATAACATCTCTTCGCGCCAGTGAATGGCCTCTCTTGCGGTAAGCGTAGCAGGATTTATAGCTGCAAGTTCTCCAGCGTTTAAATTCATCTGCACTTCTGAGGCAGCTTTAACAGCTGTAGATAAGGGAACCCTCTCAAATCTTTTTCTATAAGCTGCGGCTTGAGCCTCATAAGCTGGGTTAGAGTAGCCGAATCCGGAAGGTATTCTTCTTTCGGGAGGTTCTGTTGTGGGGGGTTCTGCCGGTGCTTTAGCACCCTGGATCTGTTGCCCTAGGTCTCCTGATTGTCCGGGCCTTGGAGCTTCCGGAAGTTTAC
>CAYMTV010000022.1:0-17758 GCA_964393525.1 uncultured Gammaproteobacteria bacterium
AGCTCTGTTAATATAGTGCTTGAATTTGCTCCAAAGATTCCAGCTAACCATTTAATTGCACTTAGGCGATCTTTAAGCTTTTCATAGTTGGCTGTGTCGTCACCTTCATTTCTAGTCGCATACAATGATTGAGCGACAAATCTCTTTACTCCCTCCTTAGCTTCACGACTTGTTAGAAATGTGGTATATAATCTTTCTGCGTCTTCAATTTGGAAATTAGCAGCATTATAAATACCAAAAAATTTATAAAAATTAGTCCATTCTTTACCTTCTGGATCACTTTCGAAGAAGTTCTTTTTAGCATCAAAAGCTTGTTTCATCTCAGTCACCCATCTATTTTTCTGAGCAGCAAAATTACCTCCTTCTTTACCCCGCCAGTATTCTGTCCTTTCGTTTAAAGAATAGTTTTGGAAAAGTGTGTAGTCTCGATCATTAAAGTTACCTAACATTCCCTGGGTAATTTCTGGAATATCTGTTTTGCGGCGGTCAAATTCTTGAAGTAATAAACGACCCTGGAGGACTATATTTCTACCTCCCCACATAGGGGGTCTTTCCATTCTAACTCTAGCTCCGGTTTCAACAGTCATATATAGGCTTATTTTAGCATAAATATAGGTTTTAATCTTTAATCTAGCTTTTTCTTGCATTTGTGAGTTACAATTAACAATAAGTTGGAATAGAGAAAAGTCTCATCCAGCTTTTTTTAAAGGCGAAGTACCGGGGACTAGTTTCGTCCAGAGGACGATCAGCCTTTGGCTGACATCGGCAGAACAGGTAAAAATGTATTTTGTGTATCTTTTAAGAAGTGAGTTTAACAATAAGTCGTATGTTGGGTTTACATCTATTGATGTGAATAAAAGATTGGAGCAACACAATATTGGCTCTAACAATTGGACTAAAAGTAATGGTCCCTTTAAATTGCTTTATTATGAATCTTATGTATGCAAACAAGACGCACAATTAAGGGAAAAATTTTTAAAATCTGGTGTCGGAAAAAAATTGAAAGCTTTAGTATTAAAAAATTACGGGGTGTAGTTCATCGGTAGAACGCTCGCTTTGGGAGCGAGAAGTAGGAGGTTCAATTCCTCTCACCCCGACAAACTTAAGGTTCTGATATTTTATATCAGGTTCTTAAGTTTATAGTGGGTGGTATGGGAATTTAATCAGATCTTTGATCTAGTTCAGCCCTGAGTGAGGAACGAAGTGACGAGTCGAAGGGGGTGTGTTTTCCTCTCACCCCGACACGATTCAGATTAGGAGATATTATGGCTAAGCTGGAATTAAAAAAATTACATAAGATAACTTATGCCGCTGTAGCCAAAAAAAGCGGAGTGGTTTTAAATGGCAAAAACCGCATCAACAGCTTAGCTAAGCTCTCCTACCGGGCTACTCAGTGGGTTGGTACTCCTCAATCTATAATTATCCACACCTTTTTGTTTATAGCAATTTTTCTTTTAAATATTGTTGGCATAGCAATTGATACCATTATGCTAATACTCACAACAGCTGTTTCCCTTGAGGCAATCTACCTGGCCTTATTTATTCAGATGACTGTTAATAGAAATACCCAAAGCCTTGAAGATTTTGGGGAGGATATTGAAGATATTCAGGAAGATGTTAAGGAGCTGGGAGAAGACGTTGATGATCTTTCCGAAGATATTGAGGATATTCAAGAAGAAGACAAAAAAGAAGAAGAGGAAGAGAAAAAAACCAAAGCCAGCTTGCAAAGCATCGAAGAGGATTTGGACAGATTACTGGCGGATATTTCTCATTTAAAGAAAAATATTCAAAATAGCAGCGCAACTACCAAAAAATATTTAAATGGATAATTTTTTGGACATTTTTGACCATGGCCAACTGCATTTTTTGTAAGATTATAAATAACGAAATCCCTTCTTTTAAAGTTGCTGAGGATGGGCAGTTTCTAGCATTCCTTTCGATTGCTCCGATCAATCCCGGCCATACACTGGTCATTCCTAAGAAGCACTCAGAATATATTTTTGAGACAGAGGATGAAATTTTAAGTAAAATTTTAATTTTTAGTAAACCAATTGCCAAGAAATTAGAAAAAGCCATCAAGCCTAAAACCGGAAAGATTGGGATTATGGTTGCAGGACTTGAAGTCCCCCATACACATATTCACTTAATACCAATGGATCAGGAAGATGATTTAACTTTTCAGAAGGCTAAACAGGTTTCAATGGAAGAGTTAAAAAGAGTCTACAATCTTTTGCATGATTTGCCTAACTGAAAGTTATATCTTCAAGATGGTGATTTGAAATACTTCTTCCTAAATCCGTTCTTCTTGAGTTTAACCAATTGATATATTGAGACATTCTCCATCTCCTTGCCGATCTTCTAGCCTTAATGATCTTTTCCATTATTATTGGGTCATGGTAAGTTTCTAAAGAGCGCTCTCCGTACTTTTCTACATAAATTAACCATCTATCCCATTCAAAATTAGTTGCCCTAGCAACTGCGCATTTTTCTATTTGCTTCAACTCGCTTCCAAAAACTCCTTTTAGTTTTCTTATCTGTTTTTTTGGTAGCTTTCTTTCAGTAGTTGACAGCTCAGGTGGAATTCTTAATTTATACTCAGTCATAAATATCCTGTAATCTTATTAGAGACTATAGGTTCATAATGTTAATCTAACTTACGCCTTTTATCAATATGGACTTGTATTTAGGCGGCTTTTTTGACAATATTGTTTTGCATGAATGGTAAAACGGTAGCTGTAATAGATGCAGGGGGAAGGTGTGCTGCACTAGTAGATAAATATGCTCAAAGCCCCCATGTTTCCAAAATCTTAGCAATCCCTGGAAATGATCTAGTAGGAATCAATACCCAAAAACCTGTTCAAATTTATACACACTTAAAAACTACTTCAGTCTCGGAAATTATCCAAATTTGTAGAAAGGAAAAGGTAGATTTGGTGGATGTTAATCAGGATAATGCAGTTGCTGCAGGATTGGTAGATGAACTGGAAAAAAATCGAATTAAAGCTATTGGACCGAGCAAGCTCGCCGGACAGATCGAGTGGGATAAAGCCTGGGCCAGAGATCTTATGAAAAAATATACTATACCCTCCCCTGAATTTATAATTTGCAACTCAGAACTTGAAGGTACTGCTTTCATCAATTCTAAACCCGACCAGCCTTGGGTAATTAAGGCCTCAGGATTGGCAGAGGGGAAGGGTGTAATTGTTGCAGACAGTAGTGAGGAGGCTTTAAAGGCAATTTTGGAAATGAAAAAGTTTAATGAAGCCGGAAAAACCTACTTAATTGAACAATTTTTAAGGGGTGAGGAGTTTTCCACCTTTGCTATAGCTGATGGAGTTAAATTTAAGGTTATAGCCAGTGCCCAGGACCATAAAAGAGTTTTTGATGGGGATGAAGGACCAAATACCGGAGGAATGGGTTGCAGCACTCCCCCTTTGGTTTTAACAGAGGACTTAAAAAGACAAACACTTGAGATAATTTCTAAAGCAGTCACTGCATTAAAAAAAGAAAGTAGACCTTATAAAGGAATTTTATATTTAGGTGGGATTGTGGTGGATGAAAAAGTTTTTGTAATTGAGTTCAACTCAAGATGGGGAGATCCGGAAGTACAATGCGTCCTGCCTGGGTTTAAAACTGATTTATTTGAGCTTAATATGAAAGCTTATGAGGGAAGAATTGAGGATATTGAGGTAGAGATGGATGACAAAGCCAGGGTTGTCGTGGCTGGAGCCTCTAAAGGGTATCCTGGAGATTACTCTCAAGTTAAAGGAAAGCAGATTTATGGAATAGAAGATGTCTTAAAACTTCCTGGAATCAAATTTTATAGCGCGGGAATCAAAAGAGTCGAAGGGAAGTACACTGCTTCCGGCGGTAGACTCTTTTATATAGCTGGGCAAGGAAAAGATGTAATAGAAGCTAGAAAAAATGCTTATGAAGCTATTAAATTAATATCTGTTGAAGGAGATAATTTACATTACAGAACTGATATTGGGTATAGAGATGTGGAAAGATTAAAGAGCGGGTGACGGGACAATACACCCCCCGCCTATGGCGGGCCGAACCTGCTTTCTCAGAACAATCATTAATTTGGATGTATCACTTTGGGTGGAGAAAAACTAGATTATAGAGGGCAAATCGCAGGTTTTCGCTCGTACACACTGCCTTTTAAACAAAAACCCACAATGAAGGTGGGATTTTGTTTAAAGAGCGGGTGACGGGACTCGAACCCGTGACGTTCACTTTGGAAAAGTGACATTCTACCACTGAATTACACCCGCTAATTTATACATGCAGAAATAATTCAGTGGCGCTATTGTTCACACTGAATTACACCCGCAAGTTACTATATTTTACCAGATAAACTTTAAATTTCTAGTAAAAGATCCTTATCCTATAGTTGATATTTAGATTTGCTTTTGCTATTATTTGGACTAATGAAAAGTGGCGAACTGTTAAATTATGCTGTTTATGGCTCTTTGACTAAGGAAGTTGCAGAGGTTTTACTTAATATTGAAAAGTTCCATTAAAATACGGGGCATTTAATGCTTGAAAATTAAGGTATTTTCAATTAGCTTCGCTATAGAAGTGCTCCATACGCAAAAGCCTTAATCCCGCTGCATGGTATTCGTATGATCCATATGAGCCCTTTGGCAGGCGACTTATACAGGCTTTAGAAGTTGCAGAACAATTTCGAGAAAGCTTGCTTGCATCTTTAGGTTCCTAAACTGTCTGTATCAATATCTGTTACATTTTCCTGAAGCTCTTCATCTTTTGATTGCTTTTTTCTTGCAGCTTGAGCTTTCCCAACATTATGCATATAGGCTGCCTGATGAGCTTTAGTCGGCTGGGACTTGGCATGTTGATGTGAACTCATTAACCGCCATTTCTTATGCGCTTCACTAATATTCTGCTTAGTTGATCTTGTTTGTTTTCTTATTGCCACAAATTTCACCTCCTGTAAAATGGGCTTTATGGGTTATCCAGGAGAAGGCACTCTTGCTCCTTTTTCTCTGGCTTCAGACAATCCAATTGCTATTGCCTGCTTTCTCCCTTTTACTGTTTTTCCGGACCTACCGGATTTAAGCTTTCCTTTTTTCATCTTATGCATAGCTTCTCCCACGCTTTTTTGGGCGCTTCTACTATATCTTGCCATTCCCCCCCACCCCCTTTTTTGGATAATTTAGGTTACTCATATTTAGTTAAACTTTAGCAAGATAAACTCAAGAGACCTGTAAGAATCCAATTTGTTGACAAATATCTACAAACCCTGTTAACCTTTGTTTAATGCCCAGTTTGAAGAGGATTAAGAATTTTTTGCAGTACCCATTCAGACAACAAAAAACTCAAGTAACTGAAGGCACTTTTGATTACTTAAGTAAAAGAAGCATCTTAATACTTTTGACTTCTTTTTTAATGGCTTTTATTTTTTCCATTCTGCAAAATTTTGGATGAGTTCTACTGCTTAATAACTTTATACACCGTACCTTTCTTGTCGTCACTAATATACAAACTTCCTTGTTGGTCAAATTCCAGGTCAACCGGCCTTCCTAAAACTTCTTCAGCTTTTAAAAACCCGGTTATAAAATCTTCCTCTTTTACTACTTTACTACCCTCTAAATCCAGCTTAACTATTTTATAACCCACTTTCTCAGTACTATTCCAGGATCCGTGATATGCAACCAGTAAATCTCCCTGGGAATCTTTTGGAAATTGCGATGAGTTTATAAAATTTAGTCCAAGTGGTGCGGAGTGAGCTTGAATTTCATATACCGGAGCTTCTGTATCTTCGCAAGGATCTCTGATGTAGACTTTTTTGTCAAACTCGTTGTCATGGGTTTTATTACCAAAACAAATTGGCCAACCATAATCCCCACCTTCTCTTACAATGTTAATTTCATCCGGTGGTTTGTTATCCCCCAAAAAATCCCTGCCCATCTCAGTTACCCAAAGCTCCCCTGTATCAGGTTTTACTTTAATAAAAGTTGCATTTCTTAAACCCTTGGCAAAAACCCGGGGAGTCACTCTCCCCGGCTCAAGAGAAACTACCGCCGCCAAAAAAGGATCACCCTCAAAACAAACATCGCAAGTTGACCCCACCGAAACATACATTCTACCCTGCGAGTCAAAATCAATCGTCCGGGTAAAGTGCCTGTCTCCTTTTGGTAAAGAAAAGACTTTTTTTCTGTTTAAGGCTTCAACTTTTTGTTCGTCCCAGTCATAAGAGCTGACTTGAGTTTCTTCTGCAACAAAAAGTTTCCCTTTATTAAATACCAAACCGTGTGGCCTTTGTTGACTAACCAACACTTCTTTGACTTCATCGGCAACCCCGTCGTTGTCTCTATCCGGCAGTGCTACAACTTTACCCCGGGAGGGTATTGATACTAAAAGAGTTCCACCTTCAGAAATTGCTAGATCCCTTGGGTTATCCAATCCTTCGGCAAAAATTCCTATTTTAAACCCCTCTGGCAGTTTTAGATTAAACTCTACCGGCTTCCCAACCTTGACAGACTGAGACTTAGGAGAATTTGAGCGAGCATTTTGAGCAGAGGAAAGTTTATCTTGGGTATTTTTTTGGCCGATAAAAAGTAATACACCTGCTCCCAGTAAACCCAGTAATATTAGTGCAACTAAAGTTTTAGACAAAGTAGGAATTTAGAGGGCATTCAAATCTGAATCAACTTCTGAAAAAGCATCCTCCACCTCACCAAGCTCAACCGAGTCAAGTTCATTATTAAACTCCTGACCCAAACTCTCCGCCTGCTGACTTAACTCATTAGCCTGCTGCGACTTATCAGCTGTCTGTTTGCTAGAATTGGACCTTGAGAGCAGGAAAAATCCTCCAATTACTAATACAACGACAACTAAAATTATTGCTATCATCAACATGGATTTTGAGCTTTTTTTTGAACCATCACTCACGGTTGCATTTGCCAAATTGAAGTTTGGACCGGAAACCTGGGTTTGATTTGCAGGTTGGTCTTGCCCAACAATTTGATCAACAGACCCTTGCGGAGGGTTAGCCATAGTTGAAGGTCCATCAGAAGGAGGATTTTGATTGCCTGTTGCAGGTTGGTTAGATTGGTTATTGTCCATTAGTTTGAGATGCTCCTTTCAAAGTTGAGACGGTAGTTGAGATAGCATTTGATACTGCTTTTCTAGCTGTGACCACTAGCTCATGGACCGCCTTTAAATCCTGATGAAGATTATCCCTTTGCAACATAGCATCTTCTTTTACAGTAGCTTCCTTATTTACGGTAATTATATAATCCTTGTCCGCCTGAGCAGTAATAGCAGATTTAGCCTTTCCTATAGCGCTCCTTGCATCCGCGATCGCTGATGTAACAGCAGTTAAATCTGCTTCCGAAGCGGAGGTTTCAACTCTTGTTTCAAGCCGGTTTAGAATCTGAATCATTTTATCCAAATGATTCCCCATAGTTTGGGTTCTTCTGGAGTTAATTTCCTCCAAATTCTCATTGATAGTTTCAACCCTTTGAGCTTTTTGCTTATCCTTAAATGCCTTCAGCCTATTTTTTAAAGCCGCTGTTTTTGTAGCAATCCTTTCTTCTCTATTTGTCAGTTTTTCCTCTAACCTGTCCTGTTTGGCTACCAGACGGGCCTCCAAATTCTCCCTTTTTTGCCCTGCTTCCTCTTGCAAATTATCTCTTCTTTGCTTCAGTTTGTCTTTTATTGGCCGGGTAGAACTTGTAGCTGAATCCTGTGCATAAACCGGGTAGTAGTATTCATCAAGCACAGGAATAATTGCCAGGGACACTAAAAGGAGGAGAATCGGCAGGAATAATTTCATTCCAAATAGTTTAAACACATAAAGCTCACTTTGTCAAATTAGCACCCCCAGAGGGACTCGAACCCCCAACCTAATCGTTAGAACCGATTTGCTCTATCCATTGAGCTATGGGGGCGAATATTTAAATCTTTAAAAATACCCGCCTTCCAACCCATTATTTTTCGGAAGCAGTAATGCTTATACCCAAAATGCTTCAATTTGTAACTTTTGATCAATATTTTGGGTACATAATCGCCTAACGAGAGTTGCAAACTCGAGTTAGACGAGTATATTTTATCAACTTCCGAAGTTATTCGCAAAACCTTCTTACTCAACACTTACTTAGCAGTGGTATAATTTAACTCATGAATTATCCCAAATACATCCTTTTTTCCTTAAGTTTAGTTTTAATTTTCTTGAGTTTAAATTTTAAAGCTGTTTTTGCTCAAATTTATGTACCACCTATTAATATTCCAACACCACCCCCAATTCCCAGCCCTCCACCAATTCCAAGCCCGCCCAATATTTCTAATAGATTTATTATTAAATTCAAACCTCAAACCTCTACCTTAGCAAAGGAACAATTAAAAAAGCAATTTGCCATAAATCTTGAAGAAAGAATACCAAAACTGGATGCAGAAGTAGTAACTTCCGCCCAAGACAAAAGTTTAGGAGAGATTATCTCAAGTATTGCCCGTGATTTTCGGATTGAGTATGTTGAACCGGATTTTATCGCCACAAAAGTGGCTATCCCAAATGACAGTTTATACTCTCAGCAATGGGGCCTTGCTAAAATTCAAACACCCCAAGCTTGGGATGTAGCGTCTGGCAGTCCTAATGTGGAGATTGCTGTTTTAGATACCGGGATCGATCAAAATCATCCTGACTTAACCGGTCAAGTTGTAAGAAGAGCTAATTTCACAACGGATTCTGACTTTGATGGGGATGGGCATGGAACACATGTTGCGGGGATTGCCTCAGCTTTAACTAATAATAGCTTAGGGATTGCCGGTGTAGGTTACAATTCAAAGCTTTTTTCGGTTAAAGTTTTAGATAATAATGGTAGTGGGTATTATTCCTGGATAGCAAATGGAGTTACCTGGGCTGCAGATAATGGAGCAGAAGTAATAAATCTTAGTTTAGGCGGTAGCTCTTCATCTACTACTTTGAATAATGCCATTAAATATGCTAATTCAAAAGGAGTTGTAATTGCAGCAGCTGCCGGAAATTCCAATAGCAGAAGGGCACTCTACCCGGCATATTACACAGAATCCATAGCTGTTGCAGCAACTGACCAAAATGATAATAAAGCCTGGTTTTCTAACTGGGGGTCATGGGTCGATGTAGCAGCACCTGGGGTTTCAATAATTTCAACAACTGGTTCAGGTTATGAAACTTGGAATGGTACCTCAATGGCAACTCCCCATGTTGCAGGGGTGGCAGCACTTATTAAAGCAAAAAACCCAAATTGGTCAAACAGCCAGATAAGAAGTAAATTAGAAGAGACAGCGGACAAAATTTCAAACACAGGAATTTATTGGTCTAAAGGCAGGGTTAATGCCTGTAAAGCTGTAGATTGTGTAGCCGAAGTATCAACCCCAACTCCAACCCCATCTGCTACTCCCACACCTTCTCCTACCCCATCGCCCAGCCCTACGTCCACTCCAACTCCAACCCCTACCCCATCCCCTACACCCTCTCCAACCCCAACTCCAACACCAAGTCCAACTCTCACCCCTACCCCAACACCTACTCCCAGCCCTACTCCTACACCTTCACCTAAACCCTGGTGGTGTATTTATGTCCCAACTCATTCACTATGCAGGTAAAACTATCTGCCCGGCCTAAAAGGGATGGCAATTTCTTGAACAGCACCTACCCCAACTTCTACATTTCTTTTAAATAAACTGCCTCCAGCCTTCTTTATATTTGTGGCAGCATGCGCTAAACCCTTTCCAAGACCTCCAAATCCTGAAACACCCGGTTCAAATTCCTCCCCTAAAAGGTGAAGAGGAAAACCAATTAGGTTATCCGCAATTGTAATAACAACCCCATCAACCACTGGATTGGATCTTGTTGAGATCATGATTTCCATAGGCTCTTGAGAACGCATCGGATCACGGTTTCGTACGTCGCGAGCCCTAAAAGCATTTTGTTTTATAGTGGCCAAAAGCTCAGCTAAATCAGACTCAGGTGTACTGAGTATTCTGTCTAAAACATTTTTCGGTAGATCATGCTCTAAAGTCACATAAGGAAACCATATCCTTCGGGACTGATTTAAAAGATCCAGGTTCCCGTTAGCCGGAAAGGTATCATCAATTATTTCCAAAGCATCTAAAACAGTAGGGTATCTTAAGTAAACTCCTAACATTCGCTCATCCAGGGTAAATAATAACCTGTCCAATCCCCTTAAATCCCGTCTTAATGCAAGGTGTCCTTCCAATATAGTATCAGGCGATAAGCTTCTGGCGATTATTTGTGCACGCACATCAACAGCAGTTATGGGAGTTCTTAAATCATGCCTGACCATATACATACTCTCGGGGATAGCCCGCAAAACATCCTCAGGTATCCCTGTTAAGACAACCGCCTGGATTTGCTCGGTAGTATATCTACTATACCTAAATCTTCTGGCAGCCCGCTTAGCAGCTTGATTTACTTCCCGATAAGAAGTAAGCAATGGATGAGAGGGATCCAAGATAGCATCAACCAGGCTTGTCATATTATCCAGTACTACCCTATTTCTTCTAAAGGCGCGTGTCACATCAACAGCCATCTGTTTCATCTCGCCTACCTCAGATACGGGTTGCAAATATCTATTCCGGTGAAGCCTGGTTGCAAGTTTTAGGCGAAAAATTTCCTGGGCTAAGCCATTTGCAGGTTCCAAAAGCCTAAGATATTCATCATCAGCATATTTGTGAGGACGTAAATTAAAATAAGTAATTGTATTTGCCAGTGGACTGGTTGGTCTTTCAGACATTTAAGAGCTCATAACGCAGTTAAAGGCTGCGTTTAAGCAGACTTATAGTATAGCATAAGAGGGTTGATTATTCCAGGGGATCTGAATTTTTCCTATTTTTTCCAACCTCTGTCGGGGTCTTTACGCATATCTTCGGTTTCAGTTGGGCGGTCATAATCATCTTCCAATCTATAAGTATTGCCGATCTCAGGAGTTGATACCTCAACCACATCACAATCTGTAATACCTACCAGTCTATGTTTTTGACCCAAAGCCAGGTTATAACCTTTACCAATCTCAAGCTCTGTCTCCACCATTTCGCCCTTGTCATTTTCCCAGATAACTTTGGCCCGGCCGGCAATTAAAAACCAACTTTCCTGTTTTTTATCATGCATTTGTAAACTTAATCTTTTTCCCTCTTTGATATGGATTATCTTACCCATATAAGGCAGATTATCGGGCGTCCAGTGCAGCTCATAGCCCCAAGGTTTTTCAATTTTTTTTATATAAGGCTCTGTACTGAATTTAAAAGGTACATCACTCACAAGCTTATTATATAACGGGCTTTATGATAATGCATTAGAGCTGTACAATATAAATACCAGAAACGAAAGCCGTAAAATATTGCAGAATTTATCCTATAATAGTACAATCAAACTTTATGTTACGTAAGAAAACAAAAATTGTTTGCACAATTGGTCCTGCATCATGGGATGAGACTACCTTAAGAGGCTTAATACAAGCCGGGATGGATGTGGCCAGATTAAATTTATCCCATGGAACTCATGAGGAAAAAGCTACTCAAATAAGGCTTATTCGAAAAATTTCTAAGGCTTTAAACCAGCCGATTGCCATTATTGCCGATTTACCAGGCCCGAAAATGAGACTTGGCAAGATTGAAGGTACCCGCCGGATTGAGAAAGGTGAAACTGTTCAACTTTCCCTAAACCCTACTTTAGATGAAATTCCTATCCAGTTTGATTTGTCTCTCTATATTAAAAAAGGACACAGGATTTTTTTAAATGATGGACAAGTTGAGTTAAAAGTAACAGATGTTAAAAACAAGGTAATTGTTGCTGAGGCCCACAATTTCGGAGAGATATCTTCAAATAAAGGTATCAACATACCGGATACCAAGCTGAATGAGGCAATTTTTACCCAAAAAGATTATGAAGATGCACAGTTTGCCTTGAGCGAAGGTGTTGATTATTTAGCATTATCCTTTGTCCAAACGGTCGAGGATTTAAAACCGGCTAAGGAGCTCATTAAAAAGCTTAATTCTCCTGCCAAAATCATGGTTAAGATTGAGAAAAAGGAGGCAGTGGAAAATTTAGAGGAGATTATCAAACAGACTAATGCGGTTATTGTAGCCAGAGGTGATCTGGCAATAGAGATCCCGGCAGCCGAAGTACCGCTTGTGCAAAAAAAGATAATTCACCTGGCCAGACAGTACAGAAGACCGGTGGTAATTGCCACCCAAATGCTGGAATCAATGATAGAGAACCCGCGTCCAACTCGAGCGGAAGTTTCGGACGTTGCCAACGCGGTAATGGACCAGGTAGATGCGGTTATGCTTTCTGCGGAATCTGCCTCCGGTAAGTACCCTGTTGAGGCCGTAGAAACCATGAGAAATGTAATAGTCTCTGTAGAAAGCGCTTTGGAGTACGTCCATTATATTAAAGTTAACTGGGAGTCTTTAGCTGAGGAGGAGATTTATTATAATGCGATAACTGCATCCGCTGCCTCACTTTCTTATCGGTTAAAGGCCAAAGCTATTGCTGTTGGTACAACAACCGGCAAAACCGCTAGGGTTTTATCGGCTTTTAGACCAAACTCCTGGATAATTGCGGTTGTGCATGAGGAAAAAACCTATCACCAGATGGCTTTGGTTTGGGGTGTGCATCCGATGATTATTGAACCAACAGGGGATTTTAATAAGTTTGTTGATTCTATTTTTGTTAAGCTCCATCAGGTAAAGGATTTTGAAAAAGGAGATAAAATAATCATCGTTACAGGCACAAAACCCGGAATCTCCGGGACCACCAATACCATTAAAATCGCCACACTGTAATTAAGATTATTTCTGTTGGCACTTTTTGTGATAACATAAATTCGTGACTTCTGCCCCATTGACACTTAAACTTTCTGAGGTTTCTATTGCGGATGTTTCCGAGGTTGGCGGGAAAAATGCCTCTTTAGGAGAGATGATTCAAGAACTCGCCCCAAAAGGGGTAAAGATTCCGGGTGGGTTTATTGTAACAGCCACTGCCTATAGGCGTTTTCTTAAGGAAGCCAAACTTGATCTATTTATAAAAGAGACCCTAAAAGGATTGGATACTAAAGATTTGGAGGACTTAGCTTTAAGAGGCTCCAAAATCAGAAAAGCAATCTCTTCCGCCGACTTCCCCAAGGAATTAGAAGCAGAAATTTTAAAATCATTAAACCAGGCGAGAAAAGTATACGGCGAAAATGCTGACTTTGCCGTCCGCTCTTCTGCAACGGCTGAGGACTTGCCGGGAGCTTCTTTTGCCGGCGAACATGAAACTTACTTAAACATCAGAACCAATGAGGCAATGCTTCAGGCCATCAAAGATGCTATGGCTTCCCTTTTTAACGACCGGGCAATCTCCTATCGGGTTGATAAGGGATTTGACCACTTAAAAGTAGCGCTCTCTGTTGGTGTACAAAAAATGGTCCGCTCGGATTTGGCTTGCTCGGGGGTTATGTTTTCTTTAGATACTGAGTCGGGCTTTAAGGATGTAGTTTTAATCAACGGCTCCTGGGGGCTTGGGGAGATGGTAGTACAAGGGGAGGTAACGCCGGATGAGTTTATTGTTTTTAAACCCAATTTAAAAAGACTGTCCGGAGGGCATTTCCTAAACCGCAAATACTTTAGCCCAATAATTTCCAAAAAACTCGGGGTCAAAAATAGGAAGATGGTCTATGGCGAGGATAAACCTACTAAAATTATTCCTACTACCGAAAAAGAGTTTTCCCAGTTTGTTTTAACTGATAAAGAAATCTTGCAGCTTGCGCTTTGGGCAGTTGAGATTGAAAACCATTATTCAAAAAAGTTGGGCAAATGGACACCGCAGGATTGTGAATGGGCAAAGGATGGTGAGTCTGGCGAGCTTTTTATTGTTCAGGCCAGGCCCGAAACAGTCCATGCCGAAAAAGACTTGTCCATAGTCAAACAATACCAGCTCAAAGAAGAAAGTAAAGTTTTAGCCAAAGGCGCATCTGTTGGAAACTCAATTGCTTCAGGAAAAGCTAGGGTGATATTAAATGTCAAAGACATTGATGAGTTTAAAAGTGGAGAAATTTTAATTACCGAGTCTACTGACCCAAACTGGGAACCTATTTTTAAGATTGCTGCCGGAGTGGTGACGGATAAAGGCGGCAGAACTTCGCACGCGGCTATCGTTTCCCGGGAACTTGGAATACCGGCAATTGTAGGATGTGAGGATGCAACTAAAAAAGTTAAAACCGGGCAAATGGTAACAATTGATACAACCGGCGCGGAGGGGTTAATTTATGAAGGAGAATTAAAGTTTAAAGTTTTAGAGTTTGATACCAAAAAACTTCCCAAGACAAAAACCCATATTATGCTAAATATAGCAACTCCTGATACAACATTTGAGAAATCTTTCCTACCAAACTCGGGAGTAGGTTTGGCAAGAGAAGAATTTATTATTGTCTCGGAGATTGGGATACATCCAAATGCCCTAATAGATTATGAAAAACTTGACTTATCGTTAAAAAAGAAGATTGATCAAAAAACTGTTGGTTATAAAGATAAAGTCCAGTTTTATATTGATAATTTAGCCTACGGAATTGCAAAAATTGGTGCCGCGTTTTACCCGCATCACGTTATAGTCAGACTGTCGGATTTTAAAACTAATGAGTACCGGACTCTTTTGGGCGGTGATTTATATGAACCAAAAGAGGAAAACCCGATGATTGGCTGGCGTGGAGCATCCCGCTACTATCATCCTGCATTCATTGAAGCTTTTAAGCTTGAAGTAAAAGCTTTGCTTAAGGTAAGAAACGAGATGGGACTGGATAATATTGTAGTAATGGTTCCCTTTTGCAGAACTGCGGAGGAAGGAAAAAAGGTTATAGAAGTAATGGATAAGGCCGGTTTATCCAAAAAAACGTCTCCTGGGCTCTTATATTATGTAATGTGCGAGATCCCTTCCAATGTTTTAAATGCTGAGGGATTTTTAGAAGTGTTTGATGGGATGAGCATTGGGAGTAATGATTTAACCCAACTTACTTTAGGGATAGACAGGGATGGGAATGAGCGTATTAGAAGTATTGCCAATGAAAATGACCCGGCAGTTAAAAAAATGATTGCGATTGTTATAAAAGTTTGCAAAAGTAAAGGTAAATATATTGGAATCTGTGGTCAAGCGCCATCCGATTATCCTGAATTTGCCCAATTTTTAGTCAAGATGGGAATAGATAGTATTTCCCTAAACCCGGATTCAGTCATCGCCACCATCCCCAAAATCCACGAGCAAGAAAAAGCTTAGCTTAGTTTAGATTAGATTGGACTTTACGTACGCGATCATTTTTTCCAATCCCTCATCCAAACTAATCTTTGGTACCCAGCCCAATTTTTCGCGGGCTTTGGCAATATCCGGGCATCTTTGCATTGGATCGTCCTTTGGAAGCGGGGCAACTGATTTAATTTCTGACTCAGAATCTGTCATTTCTTTTACTTTTTGAGCAAACTCCATAATTTTAAACTCATCAGGATTTCCTAAATTAAATACCTCTCCTTTTGTGCCTTCGATCTCCATTGCTAGAATTATTCCCTCCACCAAATCATCAACATAGCAAAAAGATCTGGTTTGGGTTCCATCCCCAAAGATAGGTATAGTATCCCCTTTTAAGGCAGCTTTCACAAACTCTGCTACAACCCGACCGTCATTAAGAGCTATCCTTGGTCCATAGGTATTAAAAATCCGGATAATTCTTCCATCTAATCCTTTAGCTCTTACAAAAGCTGAAGTAATAGTTTCACCAAACCTTTTTGACTCATCATAAACTGATCTTGGACCAATGGTAGAAACATTACCTTTATAACTTTCTTTTTGGGGAGATTCTAGGGGATCACCATAAACCTCAGAGGTAGAGGCAAATAAAAATTTTGCATTGCATTTTTGGGAAAACTTACAAAGATTCCAAGTCCCATTGGTATTAACTGACATGGTTTCAAAGGCTAAGGCATGGTAACTTTTAGGAGAGTTTTGGTTGGGAGAAGCAGGTGAGGCCATGTGGTAGACAAAATCCGCTGTTAAATCTTCAGGTAACTCTTTCGAAACATCCAAGTTCAGAAATTGAAAATTGGGATTTTCTTTCAAATGAGCAATATTTTCTTCGAAGCCTGTTAAAAGATTATCAATTACAATAACTTCATAACCTTTGGCAATTAAAGCATCGCAGAGATGAGACCCAATAAACCCAGCACCCCCTGTAACTATTGCTTTCATAACTTAATTAATTATATCTTGTAAAATAAGAAGAGCAAGTATAGCCGATACTAATTCTTGACTGAGCGAAGTCGAAGTCATAAATTAAAATTAATGTCTTCTAAATGGAAATGGTATGTCTATATTTTGGAATGCAGGGATGGAAGTTTTTATACTGGGAGAACCTGGAAGCCAGAACTAAGATATGATCAACACCTATCTGGATTGGGTGGAAAATATACTGCGAAGCACCCAGTTAAAAAGCTTGCTTATTTAGAAGAATATGAAGATTTTGAACAAGCAAGTTTGAGAGAAAAACAAATACAAGGTTGGACTAGAGAAAAGAAACTAAAACTTATTAGAGGGGATTGGAAAAAATTAGATTAAGGTAAGGCTTCGACTACGTTTCACTCCGCTCAGCCAAAATGTTTGTGCTTCGGATTTATTAAAGCTTAAATCTTCTGTCTGCTAAAAAAGGATTGGGTTTTCTATAAATCTTTGGTGTATTAAGTAAGGTCCCTCTTTTTAAAGTAAATTCTCCATATCTGTCATTTATTTTATCTAAAGCTTTGATAATTTTTTCTTGTTTTAAATTATTTTCTAAAAGTGATAAATTCTCAGGATTTTCCCCTCTTAAATTAGAAACAGAAGCTCCAATCATCCGGATTTCTTTTCCATCCCAAATTTGTTGAAAAATTCTCCAACCTGCTTGGAAGATTTCTAAACCATCATTTGTAAAAGGTATAGTAATCTGCATTCCCTCACCTTCAAATGTTACACCTCCAATGTGTGATATTGAGTTTAGCCTTGCACCTGAAAGGTGTAAAGCTGATCTATAGTAACAGTAAACAGTTTTGCCAACCAATTTTTTAGCCCTAAGCCTCCTTGCTATTAGCTCACACATTTTTAGAAGGATTTGCTTGATTTCACCTGGATCATCGGTATCATGATCAATCGTGTGTCTGTGGCCCACGGATTTAACTTCCTCTTTTTCATAAAATGGAATAATTTCTGCGCTACCTAAGCCTCTTGAAAAATTATGAAGAACTTTGCCATAGCTTTTAAAAGAGGCCAGTAAATTTTTTAAAGGAACTTTTCTAAGGTCGGTAAAATTAAAAACTCCCATGTTATTAAGTCTGTTTTTTATCCTGAAACCAATGCCACAAATCTCATCCAGCTCTACCTGGTCCAAAAGCATCATTGCGGACTCTGGATCAAAGATCCCGGTAAGGCCGTCCGGTTTTTGGATAGAACCTGCAAATTTAGCCATAACTTTGTTATAGGAAATCCCTATTGAACAAGTAATCCAATCCCCAACCTCAGAGCGAATGCGTTGTTTAATACTAGTGGCTATATTCAAGAGTTCTTCTGCATTGTCATCCCGGACCCCCGTGGTGAGCGAAGCCGAACCATGATCCGGGATCCATGAGTTTTTATTTGCTGACTGGATTCCCGCTTTCGCGGGAATGACAGGAATGGGTATTTCCAAAAACACCTCGTCTATAGAAAAAATTTCTACTTTTGGAGAATAATCTTTTA
>CAYMTV010000023.1:0-16339 GCA_964393525.1 uncultured Gammaproteobacteria bacterium
TTTTTAGGTTTTAAAGAAAAGATAACTTAATACCTATTTCTATCTCCACCAAAACCACTATTTCTTGGCCTGTCTTCTCTTGGTCTGGCAACTGAAACACCGAGACGTCTTCCGTCTTGTTCTGTTCCGTCAAGTGCTTTTATAGCAGCTTGTGCTTCCTCATCATTGGCCATCTCTACAAACCCAAAACCTTTGCTTTGGTTTGTGAATTTGTCCATGATAACTTGAGCTGATTGCACAGCACCAAAGGCTTCAAACATAGTCTGAAGATCTTGGCTAGTTTTGGCGTATGTTAAACCGCCTACAAATAACTTTGTCATTTAAATATTCACCACCTTTTCTTTTTCGTCTCTTTTTTATGAAATTAATGCTTAGAAGATTGAGTCTTTTACGTATTAAAAACTTACTTAGAGTGAGGGAACTATATCCTATATAAAGCCAAAATGCAACTTTTCCAAGGAGGAATCACAAAATTTAAACCTTTATCTTGAATTTCTTTAGATATTTCCTGCCTGTTTTGGAGGTATAGGAAACCTCAAGCCTAGCATCACGAATTCCGCTGTGATACCTGCAGACATTTTTGGAGCAAGTGCCAAATAATAACTCAGCAGACTCGGAGTTTTGCCCCTTTAGGTTAAGCCCACCCATAGCAGCCTCCTCCTGAGCTGATGTTTTGTATATCAGTTGATAAGAGACAGATTTCGCGTTCTGCAAGTTGGAAAAATTAACATTTAAAGCCTTTCTATCCGAGCGCAGCTTAGGATAAACCCCAATTGTTGTTCCCCCGCTAGATCTAACAGTTGTTTTAGACCCTGCTTTTCCCGCCTGAGGTAAAACTTTAGCCTCTCCCCCTTTAGCAAATATTAAAAACGAAAAAGTAATTAACAGAAGAGCTAATATTTTTTTCATCCAATTTAAGGATACCATTTTAGGCATCTTTTCAATATACTGAGTTTAGTGAGCAAAAAAACCTTATTACTGGCTGCTATTTTGGCGGCATCGGCCCTTGGGGGAGTTTTTATCTACTCCAGTCAAAAAAACAATCTGGCAAACCCAATCTCAAATATAAACATTACACCCAAAAATGCCAAACCTTCGCAAACTTTTATAGAATACGCAGACCCTGCAGGGTTTACATTCAGTTACCCGGACAATTTATCTATCTCAAAAACTGAAATAGAAGACCAAAGTACTTATGCAGATCTACAACTTTTTTCAAAAGAGGTTGACGGAAGTGTTAACTTAAAAATTGCTGACAGTAAATTCAAAAGCCTTGGTGAATGGTTTAAGCAAAATCAAATCCCCTCATCCAATACCCCTATTGAAAAGAAACTTGGCAATCTAAAAGCTTTGGAAGTCAAAACTGCAGACAGGCTTTATCTGGGAGCTTTAGACCAAGGGGTGCTTTTTACTGTTGAAGTTCCTTTAGTTGAGCAGGATTTTTGGCTCAAAGTTTATGATAAAGTACTTGCGGACTTTACATTTGGATCCCCTGAAGTGGCTAATTCAGCAGAGTCCGCAGGTTCTCAACCAACAAATTCTTCAAATGATGTAGTATTTGAAGGCGAAGAAGTAGTTGAATAAATTTTATGGCATAATGAAATACTAATGCCTAAAAATGCCCTAGGAATCATTCTATTTCTAATTTTTCTCGCAGGAGTCTTCTTTTTACTCTCCATTTATCAAAAAAACAAACCTAAAATCTTGAGGGTGAGCCCTGCTATCAAAGAAACTGCCGAAGGTAAGATTAAATACCCCCAGGATTACACCTTTGTGTTTGTGGGCGATTCGATGACCGAAAAATTAGGGAATTTTGATGAACTTCGGGAATATTTGCAAAACTATTATCCTGATAAAACTTTTGAGATTTTAAATTATGGATTTGGTTCAACCAATATTTTATCGGTTTACAACCGCTTGGTAAAAGAAACTGTCTATGGCCGTAAATTCCGGCCGGTTTTAGATATAGAGTTTGATATTATTTTTATTGAATCTTTCGGTAATAATCCTCTATCTCAATTCCCGTTAAATGAAGGCTTAAAAAAGCAAACCGAAGCCTTAGATAAGATAACTTCAGAAATTAAAAAATCTAACCCAAAGGCAAAAATTGTTTTTGTCTCGACAATTTCACCAAATTCCAAAACCTTTGCCCTGGGTCAATTAGAACTGACAGATGAAAAAAGGCTGGAATGGGTGATGGAACGCAAAGCTTATTTAAAAAACCATATTGACTACGCCAGAACAAAAAATATCCCGGTTATTGATATTTATAATAAATCTCTAAATGAAGACGGGGATGGAAATATTGAGTTTATAGATAGCAGTGACAACATTCATCCTTCCCCTTCCGGAGTTTATTTCATCAGCCGTGAGATAGCTGACTTTATTTACAATCAAAAATTACTAGGGAGTGATTAACTAGTTGCCTACAGTGTAGAACTTAACTGAACTTGAGGCATTTCCTTGGGAGGCAATTACTGCTACTGCATACTCTTTGCCATTTTCCAAACTACTGGGCAATTTAAATTCTATTTTAGTCTCTGACCAAAAGGTGATTTCACCTTCACCTGCAATATTTGGGTAGTTTGAGTAAAATACCACTTTCCCACTACTTGAGCCAAACTTTTCTCCATCCAAAGTCATCGAACTTCCCAAAGTGGCATTTTGGGGAGAGATACTGCCAATGTATGGTTGTCCTTGCATAACTTTAAAAGGATATTTATTACTCTGTTTACCGTCTGAAGTATAAACACTTATTGTGAAATCATAATTGCTTAAAGCTCCGGAAATTCTGGCTTTCACCTCAGTATCAGACCAGCTTTCAATCGGCGAGCCGGCAGAAGTTTGACCATTTTGATTAAACCATGTGACAGACCCGGAGTTACTACCGAACCCGGAACCTTTAATAATTATAGTCTCCTGCCAGTTTCCGGAACTAGGATCAATCGAGTCAATCTTAGGACCGCTTGTCTGGTTAGGCGCGGGAGTTGAAGTTGCCTGAGGGGTTAGTGTAGGGGTATTGGTAGGCACAGGAGAATTTGTGGATGTAGGTTTTGGGGTTATTTCTATTGATATTCCTGCTACAGTTGATTTAGGAACAGGAGTTGAGGTTGGGATGATTGTGGGTGTGGGTTTAGGCTTTTCCGTTCTTTCTAAAAATGACCTATTTCCTGCGACATAAGAACTTCCAAGCAGTGCAAAAACAAATAGCAAAAAAAGGATTATAGTTAAGCTGTTAAATCTTACCAATTTGCTCATTTTACTTTGCGAGTATATCAGGAGAATTTGGGTTATTCAACCCATAGGTTTATATATTGGTAATGACACAAAAAACGTACTTCCCTTTCCCAGTTTTGATTTTACCCAGATTTTTCCATGATGATGCTTGATTATTTGGTTTGTAATATATAACCCAAGACCCAGTCCTTCAGAGCGCTTTTTTTGAACATTTTTTGTTCGGTAATACCTGTCAAAGATACGTGCTTGTTCATTTTTCTCTATTCCTATACCAAAATCCTTAACACTTATTTGCACCCAACCTTTTTGTTCTTTTAACCTGACAATAATTTTTTTATCATCAGGTGAATACTTGATGGCATTGGTCAGCAAATTAACTAGCACTTGCCTAATTCTGAACTTATCAGCCAAAATTACTTTTTTTGTATGCCCCAAAAGTTGGATGGTGCGACCTGGTGAAATCAACCTTTGATGTTCTATAACTTCTTTTACTAAATCATCAATATTGAAAATTTCACCATTGTAGGTAAACTTGCCAATTTCAATCTTGGTGATATCAAGCAAATCATTGATAAGTTCTAAAATCCTATTAGACTGGGCACTTATCTGAACCCCATATGATCTAATCTGCTCTTTTTTTTGAGTTTTAACATTATGGGAAATGAGCTCTGCAAACCCTTTAATTATAGCCAGCGGATTTTTTAGCTCATGTGAGACAAAACTAATAAACTCATCTTTCTGATTTTCCATTTCATATCTGGCTTCACTGATAATGCTGATCGAAAATCCTACAAATATATAAACTATTGAAACCAGCAGATCTCCTTCCAAAGGTAATCCCATCTCAAGGTGCATCAAATAACTGGTTGGGACAGTAAGAATTGTTGCGAGCACTCCGGGACCCAAACCTCCATACCAGGAACTGATTGTTACAATTAGAATAAGCAGAAAAAGTGAAATGGTTTCGTTATGCATGACCTCGATAAAATTTGCCGGGAGAAAAATAATCAGGGAAAATATCCCAACTGCCAAAATTAACGGAAGGCCATACCTTTTAATCCTGTTGCGCTTTTGAAAATGGGCTAGCTGAACTAATATTCTTTTTGTCTTATCCCATATTTCTTCCATATGGTTTTTCTGCTAAAAGAAATTGGATACCTCTATCTCTTGGAGCAACTTCCCTGCTTTTAAAACCGCCTTTTTCTAAAAAATCAGGTATTTTGCCCTCAATATTATCTTTAGCTGTTTTTGCTTCTGGGATCCTTAAAAATTCTTCAATTGCAAATAATGATTTAATCAGCCAGGTTTCAGCCTTACCAAAATCTACCAATAAAAATCTGCCCTTTTTCTTTAAAACCCTGTGAATTTCTTTTATTGCTCCAATTTTGACTTCCTTGGGTAAATGGTGAAATATTAAGGTACTTACAACTACATCAAAGCTTTCTTTTCCAAATGGCAGGTTATCTGCACTGCTCTCAATAAGCTCTATATTTAAATTTTCTTTGTTAATTTTACTTTTGGCAATTTTTAAAATTTTCTCATCAATGTCTACCCCAACCACGCTATTTTTAGGAAACATCTTTTTGGTAGCTATCAGCAAAGAACCGGTTCCACAACCAACATCCAACAGATTTTCTCCGGGTTTTAAATCTAATAAATTTACAACTTTTTCTCTTTGCTTGCTTCCATAGCCTAAAAGTTCCACGAAAAAATCATAAAACGGAGTCAGAAGATCAAAACTAAATGCCGGAACACCTTTACTTTTTGTCAAAGATTAGTACCCCCAATTCTTTTGCCATTGCCTCATAGTCTCAATCTCTTTAGTTTGGGCAGAAATAATATCATCTGCCATTTTTTTGAGCTCATCATGAAAAGCATTAACTTTTGCCTGCTCTGCCATATTTATTGCACCCTGGTGATGGATAATCATAGATTCAATAAAAACTTTATCAAATTCATCACCGCTTTTATCCTTGAGTGAACCCATCATATCCTGCATGCTGGAGCCCATTCCCATTCTCCCATTATTAAAGTTATTTTGCAGCTGATTTTGTCCCATCATAGTGCTTCCTCCCCTCATTCCCATCATCCTCATCATCCCCGAATTGTTAGTATTAACAGCAGTTTGGGCAACAAACACTGTTACCATAACTCCTATTAAAAGTCCAATAATCCCGTACAAAATTTCTTTCGACAATTGCCTCACCTCCTTATTAGCTTTTTCTAAAACTTATCACTTCTTTGCCAATCTGTTATATAGCTCAATTGTAGCAAACGTTGTTACCCAAGTGACTGCGCTGATTGTGATGAGTCCCCAAATTGATGTTTGAAACGACGGAGTCGTTGTAGCTTTTATGGCTTCCAAATTAATGCTGTGCATCCAGGACCTGCCAATACCAAATAAAAACTCCGGGGCTGCAACCGAAATGGCTAGACAAATAACATAAAAAACAGCGGTGACTAAAGTTACGGCATTGGCAAAAGCTTTTGAATTAAGCATTTTTTCTCACCTCCTTACTGACAACAATCATGATTATCGGATTTCTTTTTGGTTGCAAGCTTGGTTAATTTATAAATTAAAAACAAAACCCCTATTACAAAAAGCCAGTTAATGATTAAATTGTTACCTACAACCTCTGTGACAGCATTACTTGTGTTTTGGATCATTTTAGTAAAATAATCCAGATTATCCATTGCCAGCTGCCCGGTTAGGGTAAGATAAAAAATTAAAATCCCGGTAAAGAAAAAGATCGCCGCGGCGATTAAGTTGCTTACTAAAACTCCATACTCCTTGCCAAATAATTTCACAGTAAAGAGAGATTTTCTAAGAAACTTTGCTCCCGGCATTTTGCCGTCCAAAAATAAGGCAATTAAAAGTAAGGGTGTTACCATTCCCAAAACATACATAGCCCCAATTGCTAAAGCGCCAAAAAAGCTTGGCGAAAGAAAAGTCAAAGTCAAAATCCCAATTAAAACCGGGGCGCAGCAGGCGCTGGTAATTCCTGAGAAGATTCCTAGGGTAAAAATGGACAATACATCGGTTTTGCCTGTATCAGCCCCGGGCAAATGCGGCATAGGCAATTTCAGTCCCAAAAATGAAATCCCTGCCACCACAATCATTGCGACTGCTCCTAATAGATAAACATATTCATGGAAATCAAATAACAATTTGGAGATAATCGCCACCCCTAAAACCGCAGGCAAAAGTACAACAAAAATGCCCGCTCCAAAAACCAGAGTCATAAATAAAACTTTTTCTTTTTCCTTAAAGACGTTGCCTAAATAAGCCGGAAGCAAAAATGTAATACAGCAGGGTGCAAAAAGCGCCACCATCCCAGCCACAAATGAAGCTATTAAAGATGTTTGAAAAAGTACATCACCCATAAGTTATGCACCACACCCTCCACCACCCTCAACTTGGAATCCAGGCATATCTGAAATTTCTTGTCTAATTCTTTGAACCCCCGAAGCGGAAGAATAATCCTGAGACAATGCCAGTTTAGGATCTACCTTATCCCATTTGGTATTTTCTCTTGAAAAAAATGCTGCCATTTCAACATAATTTTGGGGAAACCAATATGAGTTAAATGCCAGTAAATCTCGATAAATTTGTTTCTCGGGCAAACCTTCTTTAACAGCCAATTGAATATATCCCAAAGCTGCCATGCCGTGGTTGCAGTCGGGAAAAGCAGTTGAGTTGCCACAGCAAGGCCGGTAGACATTTTCAGCTATGCTTTTAACCAGCTCTTGTTGTTCATCTGTTAAACTGATAATTTCGGCAGATGAGTAAATCTCCATTGGCTCCTTTGAGCCTAAGATCCAACCCCCGGTCGAGGCAAAGTTTGCCGTATCCTCGCCGTTTTCTTTCCGCATCTCACCCATCACCTTGCTTTTATTAACTAAACCTAAAGCCCAAAAAGTATTAACAATAAACCTGGAATTTTGCTCATTAATGTGAATATTATGGTCCCAGCTGCCGTCAAGGTATTTCATTTCTTTACCGCCGTTGGAATCACTGGTAAAAATCTCCTGATATTTTTCCTTATCAATTGCGCCAATCCCAACAAGCTCCTTACCCAAGCTTTTCCATTTTAAAGAAGTAGTGTAACCTTTTTGAGGGATAACTTGCTGCTTTAGGATTTGAACAAACTCAACAGGGGATTTAGAAGCTTCTTTCAAAGCTAATATATCCTGATTAAACTTTTTTTTTAGAAAGAGGTATTCTCCAATTCCAACTATCAAACTGGCATCAAATAAAATTACAACAACAAGCCAAAGCGGGACTGCTCTTCTAAGTATTTTTTTAAATCTTATTTTTTTCATTAACTACAACCCCTTTTAAATTAAACTCAAGGTATGGATTTTGAGCATCATTGGTTTCTACTGAAATAATTCTTTCCACCGGGCCTACTCCGGAGGGTCCATGAAACGCCTGGTCAAATACTACCTCAAGTAACGCTTCCTTACCGGGTTTGACTTCGCCTACCCAGGACGAAACGCTGTGCATGGAAAAGAGTGGGCTTCTTTGGTCATCAATAACAAGTTGAGCCGATGTACAAGAACATGAGGTTTTAACACTGGTCAGTTTAAGAACATCAGTGCCGGTATTTTTGATTTTAAAGATTTTTGTAGCTTTTGGCCCATTATAGTTAATTTGTCCCCAGTCAAATTTTCTTTCTCCAGTTTCAACTTTGACGCTTTGGGAGGAGGTGATTTTTTTGGGGGTTGAGCTGTTTAAAACCATTACCCCTCCACCCAAAATAAGTACTGTTCCAATTATAAAAGCGATGATTAGTTTTTTCTCAGTCATACTAATATGGAGATATGATATCCCCCCTTAGGGGATATCTGTATGTAATCTGGATTACAAAAAATTTCTCTCCAACTTGAAAAACTGTATATCATATGCTAGATTTGTAAACTATGAGACTAGGTGAACCTGTTACAAGAAGAGAATTATTAAGAAGAACACTGGTTGCGCCGCTAGTACCTGCTGGTTTAGCTTTAGCCGCTGCTTGTTCACCCAGCAACGAACTTGGAATCCACAACGGTACGGCTTTAATCACCCTGCAGATTCCTGGTAGCAAATTAAGAATCAGAAAAGAGCCATCAGTAAAAGCAGAAGAGCTCATTAGCACAGACCCGAGAGGTGATGTTAGTGTAAGCATTCAGCTTGAGAATCGCACCAGAGTGCTCTACCCGGAAATAGTCGCAGGAGATAACCCTGATAATGACGAAAAGGGTACTGGAAGGTGGATCAGAATAAGAAGGGTTGCTCTACAATCTAGAAAAGACCTTTTCGGCGATCCTCCTATGGTTACTTATTTAGACGGCTATGTAAGCATCAGCCAGGCTACCAGAGCACATGTTAAACTTGAGCCGGAGCAGTTAGATTTACTAAAAAAAGACCAAGCCGGGAGGTATAAACATCCCCTGGGACACTATATTTCTGAGGAAAGAGTTGGTTTGCGGGAAACCATTCGGTAAAGAAAAACCCACCCCTTCTCGAGGTGGGTTTTTGTTACTTACCAGAATGAAGTTATGCCTTCTGAGCAAAACCTCATCCGTTTTTTTAGAATAATCCCTTGTGGGGATTATTCTTTTTCCTAAAAAGCGCTAATCTAGAATTGCCTACTTCTTAAGTCAGCCCTCTCGTATGCATCCAGAGGACAATTTCAGCATATACACAACCAAAAATAATTGTCAACCCTCAAATTTCACTCGGGATAGCGTACTCTAAAGAATATTTTTTATTAATTCAATCTCAGGATTATCTTTAGAATTTGCATAATCTATAGAGATCAAATCAAACCTGTAAGGTCTGTTGCCCCAATTTATCTTTTGGATGTAAAACAGAGCTGTTTTTTGCAGGGCTTTTAGTTTCCAATGGGTAATTGATTCAATAGGCAAACCATATTCATGACTGTATCTTGCTTTTACCTCAACAAAAACTAAAACATCCGCATCCCGGGCAACTATATCTATTTCCCCACCCCTGATTAAAAAATTCCTTTTCAAAATCTTGTACCCCAAATTTTGAAGATACTGACATGCTAAATCCTCTCCTTTGTTTCCTGTTACTTTATTATTCATTTAGTATGATAAACTAGATTATCAAACCGGTGATAAAAATCTTTGTAGACTAAAACTTGTTCTATGTATTCTGGACAGTCCATATCTTCTAATTGCCACTTGATGCAGTCTAGTTCCATAACCTTTGTGTTTTGCCAAACCATACTGCGGATATTTTTTATGTAGTTTCTTCATTAAATTATCCCGATAAACTTTAGCTACGATGGAAGCTGCAGCGATCGAGACGGAAAGCTTATCACCATCTTTAACCGGTTTTTGTTTTTTGCGGTTTAAATGCTTAATGTAAAAAGCATCAATTAAAACAAAATCAGGATTAATCTCTAAAAGCTTAATCGCCTTTCTGAAAGCCATTTGAGTGGCTTTTCCAATACCAACTTTATTTATTAGATCTACCCCTATTTCTGCGACAGAAGTGCAAAAAGCAGATTTTTTTATTGCCTTTGCTAATCTGAGCCTTTGCATAGGCTTTAATAGTTTTGAGTCAGCAATTCCCTCGGGAATTTGGCAGTTTTTGGCAAAAACTACAGCCCCTGCCACAACCGGCCCGGCGAAACACCCTCTCCCTACCTCATCAATACCGCAGATTAGTTCATAGCCATTTTGCCAAAGGGAGTGTTCAATTTCAGGAGTAGCGAAGATCATGGCAGAAGTATTATGTATTATGTATCAAGTATTAAGCAAGAAAGCATAATACAAAAAACATGCTACTTAATACTAAACTCTGGTAGCCTGGCGACCTGTCAGGTTTCGAAGATAATAGAGTTTGCTTCTTCTGACTTTTTTGGCAGGTTTAACTACTTCAATATCAACAATAGATCTTGCGTTTAAAGGCCAGATGCGCTCAACACCTATTGCCTGAGGACCTATATGGCGGACGGTTATGGTTTTATTTTCTCCACGGCCGGACATGGCAATCAAAATTCCCTGAAATGCCTGGATTCTGGTTTTATCTCCTTCAACAATAGTGTTTTTAACCCTGATTGTATCACCGATATGAAGGTTTTTATCTTTGAATGTAACTGAAATCATAGTTTAGATTGAATTTTATATTAATCTTGTTGTCAAATCAATATTAGTTCACCCGAACCGAGTTCGGCCCCAAAAGCTCCTCTATTCCAGAAATTAGTTCCGAGCCAGGATTAACCGTAAAAGCCAGATTTATCTTTTTAAAAGTCGAGCCGGAAGGGATTAGAATAGAAATTGCAGCATCTCCCGGGTATTTTCTGAGTGTCAAATTAATTTGCTTAAGAATTTCGCTATCTGCTTGTTTTGGTATTTCCACCTCTACCTCCGGAACTATCTCATTCATAGGCTCAAAAACTTCGATTGAGTCGGCAATTATTGAAAATTCTTCTTCTCTAAAATCCACCTTGCCCTTAATGATAACTACCTCTTCTTTGAGTAAAAACTGCTTCGTTTCTAAAAAAAGCTTTGGAAAAACAACACAATCAACCTCATTTGTACCATCAAACAAAGTTACAAATGCCATTTCCTGGGCATTCTTTTTGGTTAAAACTTTTTTTACAGTTATTATTACTCCACCAAAGGTGAGTTTTTTTCCAATATCCCCTTCGGTTAAATTTGAGATGCCAGATTTCAGAAAATCAGTTAACTGTTTGAGTCTTCCTAAGTAAGGAGGTTCATGTAGATATAATCCCAGCAGGTCTTTTTCAAATATCAAAAGCTTATCTAAGGAAAGTTCTTCAACATCAGGTAAAGAAACGTTCGCATTAAGCCCCACCTCTTCTTCTCCAAAAAGAGATACCTGACCATTCTGGGCAAGCTTGGCATTTTTGTGCGACTGTTCAAGACATTGATCAAGCGCCAATAGCAACGCTGCTCTTGAGCCGAAGTCATCTAAAGCACCTGCTTTGATCAAACTTTCCAAAGTCTTTCTGTTAACCAATCTAGTATCAACCCTTGAGCACACATCAAAAAGAGAAGAAAAAGGTTTACTTTCTCGGGCTTTTAAAATCGATTCAATGGCTGAGATTCCAACGTTTTTGATAGCTGACAAACCAAATCTTATACCCTGCTCTATCTCTCCCAAGTCAACATTGGTAATCTGTCGGCTTAATTCCTTTTCAGAAAGGTCTTTTAAGTTTTCCAATGTAAAACCAATTCCGGAGAAGTTAATATCCGGCGGCAAAACAACAATCCCCATCCTTTTACACTCCTCAATGGCATGGGCAATTTTTTCGGTGTTACCATACTCTGCAGTCATAACAGCCGCCATAAATTCAACCGGGAAATTTGCTTTCATATAAGCTGTTTGGTAGGCAATCATGGCATAGGATGCGGCATGGGCTTTATTAAAACCATAGGCAGCAAAAGGCTCGATTAATTTAAACAGCTCCTCGGCTTTTTCTTTGTTCATTCCGTTTTGGATGCAGCCGTGGATAAACTTATCCCGCTGTTTTGCCATCTCGGCCGGGATCTTTTTACCCATGGCCTTTCTAAATTTATCAACCTCTTCCCAGGAGTAACCTGCCAAATCTATGGCAGTTTGTAAAACATCATCCTGGTAAACCAGAAGTCCCAAAGACCTTTCAAGGTACCCTCTCATTCTTGGGTCAAAGTATCTGATTTTATTAGGATTATGCTTGCGGTCAATATACTCCGGGATAATACCCATTGGACCCGGCCGGTAAAGAGCAATCATTGCCATGATGTCAAAAATGTTGGTAGGCTTAAGCTCTACCAGCCACTTAGTCATCCCTCCTCCCTCAAGTTGAAACAAACCCATGGTTTCACCTTTGGCAAACAGCTCAAATGCTTTTTTGTCATCCAGCGGAATATTATTTAAATCAACCTCAACCCCCCTGTTTCTTTTGACATACTCAACTGCTCTTCCTAAGATTGATAGATTCCTTATACCTAGAAAATCCATCTTAACCAGTCCTGCCTCTTCCACCGAGAACATATCGTACTGGGTAACAATCTTGTCTCCATTTGACTCTCTTTGAAGGGGGCTGAAATCGGTTAAAGGCTCCGGAGCAATAACAACTCCTGCCGCATGAACCGAGGCATGCCTGACCGTACTTTCAACTTTGATAGCCAAGTCCAGAAGTTTTTTATACGAAGGATGAACGTGTTCATCCTGAGTAGAGCTTCGCTCATACTGCGGATCGCTTTTGTATAGGTCATTCAGCTCAGGCACTTCTTTGATCGCATCTTGTAATGGTTTATGAAACCCCTGGTGTGGAGGAGGTACGAGTTTGGCAATTCTGTCCACTTCTCCGTAAGGGATTGCCATTACCCGGCCGATGTCCCGGATAGCTGCCCGGCCCATCATAGTTCCAAAAGTGACAATGTGGGCTACTTTGTCCTCACCATATTTGTCCATCACATAACGGATGACATCATCCCGTCTGTCGTCTGCCATATCCGCATCAATATCTGGTAAAGAAGGTCTAAGGGGGTTTAAAAACCTTTCAAAAGGCAAACCGTACTGAATCGGATCAATGTTAGTTACACCTAAAGCAAATAAAACCAGCGATCCTGCCGCTGAACCTCTAGTATTGGTGATCACACCATTTTGGTGCGCCCAGTTCATAAAGTCCTGAACAACCAAAAAGTAAGTAGCATATTTTTTCTTTTCTATGACAGAAAGTTCGTACTCAAGCCTTTGAACTTTTTCTTCGGTCATCTCCATTTTGTCTTTAGCACGCTCAAAAGTGAGTTCTTTCAAATGATCAATCGGCTGTTTCCCGTTGGGAACATCAAAGATCGGAAACTTTGGGCTCCCCAAAGGAATTTCCAGATTGCAGCTATCGGCAATTTTGACCGTATTTTCTAAAGCTTCAGGCAGATCATAAAAAGCCTCCTTCATCTCGTCTTGGGATTTTAAATATAGGTTTGGTGTATCAATCATCCTCAGACGCTGCAGGTCGGTTAAAACCTTGCCTGTTTGGATACAAATTAAACAGTCCTGAGCTTCCGCATCTTCTGCTTTGACGTAGTGAAGATCATTTGTTGCAACAACCGGTATTCCCAATTTTTTTGAAAGTTTCCCAGCTCCTTCCCATGTCAGATCCTGGATTCTTGCCATATTTTCCAAATCCTGCCTGATAGCTTGCTCCAGACTGCTATTTTTTAGTAGCTCACTGTAGAAATGATTTTGCAATTCAAAGTAATAATTTCCTTCGCCGAATATTTCTAAGTATTCCATAGCCACCGCTTCTGCCTTTTCAACGCCTTTACCATCCAGTGCCTTTATAAATTCACCGGCAGGACAGCCGGAAAGACAGATTAAGCCTTCACTAAATTGCCTTAAAAGTTTTTTATCTACTCTTGGTTTGTAATAAAACCCTTCCAGATGACCAATAGATATAAGTTTCATTAGATTTAAATAACCCTGGTAGTTTTTGGCAAGAATAGTTAAATGGTATGGCTCGGAATCTACTCTGGCTTCCTTATCTTTATGCGACCTTCTGGCAACATAAACTTCTGCTCCAATAATGGGTTTTATTCCTGCATCCTTGCAAGCTTTATAAAACTCTATGGCTCCATACATTGAGCCATGATCTGTTATTGCTAATGCGTCCATCCCCAGATCTTTTGCAGCTTTTACAAGTTTAGGAATTTTTGAAAGACCATCCAGAAGTGAGTATTCTGTGTGGGTATGTAAATGAACGAAGTTGGACATATTTTTGAAACATCAGCAATGGGGAACATCTCGACACCATTGCTTTAATGTGACATTACAATTTAAGGAGAATTTAAATCTTTTTTCAAGTAGTAAATATTATTTACTCAGTTTTTAAAAGAAGTCTTTGCAAAATCTCTTTAGCTTTCTGAGGATTGGCTTTTCCCGCGGTTTTTCTCATTACACCACCAACCAAAGCCATAATGGCATTTTCTTTGCCACTCTTATAGGAAGTAACTGAATCAGGATTTTCATCTATTACTTCTTTAGCGACTTTCTCCAGTTCTGCTCCATCATCAATAATCCCAAAAGTTTTGGATTTGATATCATCTACAATTTGCTGAGCAGAAGTATCAACTAAATCTATCTTTTGGTTAATAATGTAATTTGCAATAGTTTTAGCATCTACTCCTTCTTTTTTACCTAATTTCACCAATTCTTCAAAAATTTCTGAGAAACCAATGTCTTCAGATAATATTACGGCATCAGCTCGTTTTAAACCATACTCCTGCTCAAACCTCTTAGCTTTAACTTGTGGTAACTCAGGCATACTAGACTTTAGACTCTTGACTCTTGACTCTTCAATTTCCAGTTCAGGGAGGTCTGGCTCAGGAAAATACCTGTAATCATGCGCCTCTTCCTTACTCCTTTGGAGATAAGTCTCTTTTTTATCCTCATTCCAACCTCTGGTTTCCTGAGTTAACTTTTCCCCTTTCTCATGAGATTCAATCTGCCTTTTAATCTCATATTCCACTGCTGCAACCATAAACCTAAATGAGTTGATGTTTTTAAGCTCAACCCTGTAGGGTGGGAGTTCTTTTTGGCCTTCTGGGCGGACAGAAACATTAGCCTCCAGCCTCATATCACCTTTTTCCATATCGGCATTGGAAACTCTCAAATATCTAAAAATCTGCTGCAGCTTTTTGGCGTAGTATTTTATTTGAGAGGAATTGGTAAAATCCGGTTCGGTTACTATTTCTACCAATGGTACACCTGAGCGGTTAAAGTCAATAAGGGTTTCATTGCCTTGATGGGTTAACTTACCAGTATCCTCTTCCTGGTGAGCCCTGTTTATTCTTATTTTTGAAATATTGCCGTTTGTATCCTCAACTTCAATCCAACCTTTTACTGCAATAGGCAATATAAGCTGTGAGATCTGATAACCTTTGGGTAAATCGGGGTAAAAGTAGTTTTTTCTTTCAAAATAGGATTTTTTGTTTATTGAACAATTTAGGGCGAGTCCAATTTGTATACACTTGTTAATTGCCTGTTCATTAATAAAAGGTAAGGCCCCTGGAAGGCCCAAACAGATAGGGCAGGTATTAGTATTGGGTGGTTTACCAAAGTAATCCGCCGAGCACCTGCAAAACATCTTGGTTTTTGTATTTAACTCAACATGGACCTCAAGTCCAATCACTGGTTCATAATTTGGCATATTGCTAATTGCTTATGGCAGATGGTCTATTTAATGCCTTCTTAAAACTGTGGATCTTTTTAACTAAGATCTCCGCTTCACTATATAATTCATCCATCTTTTCTTGTTTAATATATTCCATTTCTATTGCAAAAAATATTTGTGATACTGTTTCAAATACTGACTTTATTGCAATATCAAGAAAACGCTTAAAATCTTTTACGGTTGAGCTTCCAGAACCTTCGGCAATATTGCTAGATATAGAAAGTGAAGCACGCTTAAGTTGTGAACTTAAACCGAAGAGTTCTTCTTTAGGAAAATCATTTGTAACCCGATATACTTTCCTTCCATATTGTATAGATAATTTCCAGATTTTTAAATTTTCAAATCTAAACATATTTTTAACTGACTATTTGCTATCTGCTATTAGCCATTTGCAAATTTGGTTTTTCCTTTCGCCAGTTAGTGGCTAGTTCGTAAGCATGGCCAACCTTAAAGATAGTTGCTTCATCATATTGTTTACCTAGAATTTGAAGGCCAACAGGCATATTTTCTGAGAATCCTGCCGGAACTGAGAGTCCACAAATCCCTGCTAAATTGGCTGGTACTGTATAAATGTCAGACAAATACATCGCCAGCGGGTCTTCCACTTTTTCCCCAATATTCCAGGCAACCGTCGGAGACACAGGTCCAACTAATACGTCAACTTTAGAAAAGGCTTCATCAAAATCTTTTTTAATTAAAGTCCGAACTTGTGCGGCTTTTTTATAATAGGCATCATAGTATCCCGAAGATAATGTATAAGTTCCCAGCATTATTCTCCTTTTGGGCTCAGCACCGAATTTTCCCCTCGTATTTCCAAACCTAATCCCGTCAAATCTTGCTAAATTAGTTGAAACCTCAGATGGCATCAGTATGTAATATGCTGCAATTGCATATTCCGTATG
>CAYMTV010000024.1:0-2531 GCA_964393525.1 uncultured Gammaproteobacteria bacterium
AAAAATTGAGGTGGTTGCGGTATCAAAGTTATGCACCAAAAGCCTGTCCCGGATTAACCCCAAAAACTTTGAGGCAAAGGTTGCAACCATAATGATAGTTGCCCCGGATAATATGTTAGCCTGCCTTGTGTATAAAAGTGCAATTAAAGCTCTTACCATTCTAATCTCATTCTAATTTATGGATATTTTTTTTAACAGACTTGAAAATTAAAAAATAAGCTTATATCTGATCAAACTCTAGTATTATTGCGGGGGCTCAAAGTTTATGCTAACATTCCAAGGTTATGCCTATCATCAAAAGTGCAATTAAAAAAATGCGCAAGGATAAAAAAAGAACCGCGCATAATAAAGAAATTAAGGAAAACATCAAAAGTCTAATCAAGCAGATGCGAAGAAGCCCGTCCGATGACCTGCTTAAAAAAGTCTCACAGGCTTTAGATAAAGCAGTCAAAACCAAATATATCCACCTTAACAAAGCCTCCAGATTAAAAAGCAGATTAAGTCATCTCATCCTGGCGAAAACAAAAACCAAGACAGTTTCCGTAAAAGCCACTCCTTAAAATTTTCCTCGGATTGATCTAAAAGAAGCTCCTGGCGTAATATATACTTTACAAGGTATTTAATTCCCGATGTCCAAATCAACTGTCCAAAAAATCCGCTCGCGCATCAACTTAAATCTTTTATACCCTCAGGAAGCCCAGCAAAAATTTCTGGTGAGGTTTGTTAGATGGTTAATCTCCTATGGTAGATTCATTGTGGTTTTTGTAGAAATTATTGTCCTAGCCTGTTTTGCAATGAGGTTTAAACTTGATGCAGACTTGGCAACTCTCAAGGAGGAAATTAAAGAACGAGTCCCATATTTGGAAAGTTTAAAAAGCGATGAGGCTATTATAAAGCTTACCCAGCAAAGAATCTCTCTAATCGGTAGTAGTTATGCTGCATCTTTGACTTGGCAGAGTACTTTAGAAAAAATTGCCCAGCAAACACCTAAAGAAGTAAAGCTCTCCGGAATTGGAATGGAAAAATCCCCATTAGGCACTGGTTTGTCATTTAAAATCAGTGGCCAGACTCCATCAAACAATATGCTGGCACTATTTTTGGCCGGATTAAAAGAGGAATCTGAGTTTAAGGATATCAACCTGGCAAACATAAGTTATGAACAAGGCCAAATTATTTTTTCAATTACAGGAGCCACTAAATGAATTATAAATTCAAATTCGAGGAAGGGATCAACAATAAAGGTCGTAATCGACAATTTGGCAGTCAAAGTCGATCGAAGATGCCAAAGTTACGACCAAATTTGTCAAAAAAATGAATCCACAATTTTCTAGATACTATACATATATTAGACCGATCTTTCGAAATAAGTTTGTCAAAACCTACTCTTCAACGGTTTTTAGCCTAATTATGATCACAGTCTTTAGTTTGTTTGCTATAAAACCTACTCTTTCAACTATAGTTTCCTTGCAAAAAAGCATCAAAGAACAGAAAAATCTCTTAAATCAGATCATCACCAAAGGTGAAAATCTTTCCTTAGGCAAGAATAATTATGAACAGATAAGTGACAAAACTAAAACGGATTTAATTGGGTTAGTCCCGGATTCTACAGCAGTTTCAAACTTAATGAATACACTTGCCGAGATTAGTGGGGATTACGAAGCGTCCATCTCAGCTTTGCAGGTCCAACCAGTGGCTTTACGGGGCCAACCGAATGAAATTTCCAAGGATGCGAAGGTAAAAGAAATTGATTTTACAATCAATATTAACGGATCATTTACCAAACTAGCGAGATTTTTAGCCGATCTTTCAAAGCTACCAAGGTTAATCAGAGTTGAATCGGTCGGTTTAAGTAAAACCGAACAAGGCGGCTTGTCAATGACGGTTAATGCTAAAGCTTTCTTTTTTCAGCATTAAAAATTATGAACAAAAAAGAATTTGTATTTGTAGTTATAGTCACCTGTCTGGTTGTTTTAATTTGGGTCATAGCCGAGATCATTCACGCTAAACCAAGTGAGCCGATTGATCCGAAGATTCAGAAACTTCTTGATCCGATAAATCCTAATTTCGATCAGGCGACACTAAATCAGCTAAAAAATCTGGGGATTAAAAGACCTGAGGAATCAAGATGAAGTTACCAACACTCTTAGGACTGCTCCTTCTTTTGGTTGCCTTAGGTTTAGGTGTGGCTTTATATTTTTTTAGAGAGGATTTATTAACAAAACAGCAAGTGGTTTTTGCCCCGCTCAAAATTGAGGTAGCAAATATCTCAGATAATAGTTCAACAATTATCTGGCAAACCCAAGAGCAGGCTTTCGGCGATGTTCTCCTGAAGGAAAATTCTTCCTCAATTGAAGTTTTACCTGATGACCGGGATGGTAAAGATCCTAAGAAAAGATTTACCCACTTTGTCACATTAAAAAATCTCAAACCAAATACCAAATACTCCTTTAAAGTTAGGAATAACAATCTTCATTACCCAAAAGATTTTCAGGAGTTTAAAACCACTTCTGCTTTTGACAAAGATTTTCGGG
>CAYMTV010000024.1:2541-15575 GCA_964393525.1 uncultured Gammaproteobacteria bacterium
TTCGGGAAGAAAAACCGGTTATCGGGACGGTGATCGGGAAAGACTCCAAACCGGTTGATGAAGCAGTTGTGTTATTTAAAATCGATGGCGCAACCAAACTTGCTGTCTTTACTAACCCTACAGGCAATTTTATTATTCCGATCAAAAACTTATACACCGAGGACTTATCAGACCTTTATCTTCTAAATTCTCAAACCGATGCTACTCTTTTTATAGATAGAGGCAGCGAACAATCAAAAATTGATGTAACATTGCCGGTTGACGATCAAGTATTATCTCTTCTGTCCCTTGGGAAAAATATAAATCTCAGAAGCTATCAAAGGTTTTCTTTAATCCGTCAGGAAGAGCCAACTGTTCCAGCTAATCTCTCTTTCGACTTAAACAAAGACGGCAGGGTAAATTCACTGGATTTATCAATTGTAGTACAAAATTTAGGAAAAAGTCCCAAAGTTTTAGAAGCCGACATTAACAAAGATGGCATAGTTGACCAAAAAGATATTGACCTAATAAAGCAAAATCTTTAGTTTGTTAAGAATTTATCTGCAAACAATGTCAGTCCTAATCTTTCTTCCATTAAACCTGATTTGATCTTAAAATCTGTTTCCAGGCCAAATTTGTAAAGCTTTTCTATTTTTTCCTTAGGAAAATTTCTTTTTTGCCGTTCGATTTTCTGCATTATAAACGGAGGCAGTTTTTTAGAACCTATAACCTGTCTTCGCAAAAGATAAAACATCATGGTTAAAACATACTGACTGCCGTATCCATCGATTAACTTATCCAGCTGATTTAAGGCTTGAGGGGCTTTTTCTGCTAAAGCATCCAAAAAAGGAAAAATCGAGGTTTCTTCCTCTTCGGAAAAAAGTAAGATTTCTGCTTTAAGCTTTTGGGCTGATTTGATTATTAAACTTGAAGAATTTAACTGTTTGGTAAAGCGCAGAACAACTGTTAATGATTCATCCGGGGGAAGAGATGCTAAATCAACATCCTCATCAAAACCATCAAGTACCATAAGTCTGTTGTCTGAAAAAAGCTGCGGTGTTGACAAGTCCAAAACAGCCTGTTTAAAATCCGTTTCTTTGCCGCTTATCTCAACTATGGCAAGACTGTCAAAGTTTTTTTTTATTTGTGAGATTTTGTTTGATTGTCCGACCAGCCCGTTTCCATGAATTAAAAAAAGTTTCATTGTTATTTACGACTTTTTTGAGCAACCTCTTCCTGTTTTTTAAGCTCCTGCTTGATAAAGTTTTGAATCTTAGAGAAATCATTTTCAGGCGGGATTAAAACATAAGCCCCGCCAAAATCCGATGATGGAGGAGGGTAAAGCACGGATTTACCTTTGCCCAAATCCCCCAGTACTAAATTTTTTACTTCCTTAATCTTCCTACTGACACCATAAAAATCAGCGAATCTTTCTATTGGAATATCGGTCTCTACACTCTCCCCCATTGCCCCGATTAAATCAACAACTGTTTTAGGATTAGTTAAAGTCTTAAGTGACAAGGCTTTTTCTCTGAAGGATTGAATCACTAGCTGCTGTCTTTTGGAACGGGCAAAATCAGATCCTTCTCCATTTGTTCCCATTCTGGATCTGACAAATTTCAAAGCCGTCGCCCCATCCATGACAATTTTGCCTTGATCAAAATGGATGTGTTCAAAGCGACACTTGAAAGCCGACGCTTCAGTGGCAATTTTATTGTCTGGATCAATCAACACCCGAAACTTACGAGGGGCGTTGGGATCGGAGGGTGAAGGTTTGGGGAAAACGGACGGCTGAGGTAAAATTGGGTTTAGTTTATCTTCGGTAACATTAAGCGCTTTTATCTGATCCGCTGTTAAATCAACTTCTTTTTCGACAAGCCCGCAAAGATCGTTTTCTTTGCCGGCAAGAGGATAGTTATAGTCATCAAAGGTCTTTGAAACATCTACCTCTACTCCTCCTACTGTATCTATAGCTTTTTCAAAACCCCTAAAGTCGAGTCTCACCCCATAATGGATCGGTATGCCGATTAAATCATCAATTTTATCTTCCGTATATTTTAAGGCGTTACCATTTTTCTGTCTTAAGGCATATAAAGCGTTTATTTTTGCCTTCGCTGAATCAACCCATAAATCCCGGGGGATCGAAATTAAAGTAACATTGTTTGCTTTTAGGTGATAGGAAGCAACTATTATTGAATCGGTCAGATATGGTCCGTCATGCATACCGCCGGCATTTCCTAAAAGTAAGACATTAACCCGATCATCTGTTGATTTTAAAGGATTGCCCAAAATATTTGGCAGAGCATACTGAAAAACAGAGGAGCTGGTAGTAAAAAGTGACCAGACAAAAGTTCCTAGGATAATAGCAGTGATGACAATTAATAACCATTTATATTTTTCCTTATCTTTTCTTCTCTTAGGAAAATTTTGCAGATTTAAATTTTTAAATTTTGGCTCTTGCTTAATAAACTTCATACCGTTTGGAAATAAATTAGGAAGCTTATTCTAAACACGCACTGATTATTTTGACAAATTCTTCTGCGTCTAAAGAAGCTTTGCCGATTAATAGTCCGGAGATGTTGTCCTCCTCTAAAAATGCTCTGCAGTTGTCTTTGTTAACGCTTCCTCCATATAAAACACCGAGGTCTTGACCGTGTATCTGTTTTAACTGAGCAGCAACTGAGTTTGCATTAGCCGGAGTATCAGGATTTCCGGTACCGATTGCAAAAACAGGTTCATAAGCGGTCAATTTACACTGAGCTGGCACCGGTGTTTCAGCACTCTGAACACAAAGCAGGGGGGTTATATCCGCATCAACCGCTTGAGTTACTTTTTTAGAAACCATCTCATCGGTTTCGGAAAAGTTTTCTCTTCTTTCAGAGTGGCCAACAATAGCAATATCTATAAACTGCTTCAAAATCGATGCTGCTTCTTCTCCGGTATATGCCCCACTGTCAAATGGTGATAAATCTTGGGAGCCAACAATTAGAGGATAGTTTCCAACCTGGACTGCTTTTTTAACCTCGCTTAAAGCACTAAATGTCGGACAAATCACAACCTTTAAATCATCTCTTCTCTCAACTTTAGGTCCAACAGAAGAGATCCATTCTAGCGCCTCCGAAATAGTTTTATTAGATTTCCAATTAGCAATTAACCACAAAGTTTTTTTATCCATGATTATGCATAGTTTTACGTTTTGCGAAGCAAAAGGCAAGGTTCTTCGAAGCGAGCGATAAAATATTTCACATCGCGAGCAAGAAGGTTCTTATTAGACTTCCAGTTGGCTATTATCCAAAAATCTTTACCCAAACCAGCCATACTTATCCAAGTCTACCATGAAATCTTTTGAGACTTCTATACCCTCCTCTTCTAAAAGTTTCTTTTGTAAAGCTTTCATGTTTACATCACCACCCCTGATAGACAAATAACCATCCCTATTAATAACTCTTTGCCAGGGAAGGTTATATTTTTTGGTAAAAGTGTGCAGGATATAACCTACTTCTCGTGCTCTTCTTGGCGCTCCTGCTAAAGTAGCCACAGTTCCATAATTTGTTACTTTTCCATGAGGAATACTCTTTATAATCTGAATAACTTTATCAGTAAAACTAGGATCCACTAAGAAGTGATTAGTTTAACCAAATCAGCTTTAGGGGTAACACCAATTTTCCTTGCAACCTCTTTGCCATCTTTTTCTATAACATATGTAGGGATACCCATAACCCCATATTGAGAGGTTTTCTGAGGATTTTCATCAACATTTACAGCTTCAAACTCGAACTTGCCTTTTAACTCCTCTTTAATCTCATCCAAAACCGGATCCATTACCTTACATGGTCCACACCATGGAGCCCAAAAATCAATTAACTTTACCATTGGATAAATATTCTAACACAAAAATTTTTAAGAAAAAGTACTCACCAAAAGGAAAGCAAAAAATGTGTTAAACTATCCGTCACCATGCCCAATATTCTCCAAGATTTAAATCCCATCCAGCAAAAGGCTGTAAAGCAAACTGATGGGCCAATTTTAGTTTTAGCAGGAGCAGGCTCTGGGAAAACTCGGGTTTTAACATATAAGGTTGCTTATTTAATTGGAGAAAAAAAAGTTGATCCTGCAAATATTCTTACGGTCACGTTCACTAATAAAGCCAGTGGTGAGATGAAAGAGCGTATTTTGAAGTTACTCTCCCATAACACATCACACATAACTCATCACCCACTTATGGGCACTTTCCACTCTATTTGTTCAAAAATTTTAAGACGAGAAGGTTTTGCAATAGGTCTTGCCCCGGGATTTTCCATCTATGATGAGGGAGATGCTTTGGCTGTTGTCAAAGAAGCCATGGAGAAATTAAATATTTCTGTAAAACAAATTAACCCAGGGGCTGTTAGACACACTATCTCTGGTGCCAAAAATGAAGTTATTTCAGAACTTGAGTATCCGCAGTATGTTAGAGGTTATTTCCAAGAAACTGTGGCTAAAGTTTATCTTGAGTATCAAAAGATCTTGCGTCAAAACCAAGCTTTGGATTTTGATGACTTACTTATGCATACAATTTCTCTTTTCCAAACCAATCCACAAATTCTTTTAAGGTACCAAATGCAATTTCAATATATATTAGTAGATGAGTACCAAGATACTAATGCCGCCCAATACCAACTTATAAAAATGCTTGCTCAAAGGTATAGGAATTTATGTGTAGTTGGGGATGCGAGCCAAGCAATTTATGGCTTTAGGGGAGCGGATTTTAGAAATATAGTTAATTTTAAAAAAGATTATCCTGAGGCTAAGGTTTTTAATTTGGAGCAAAATTATAGATCCACTCAAATTATTTTGGATGCAGCCCAAGCGGTAATTTCTGAAAACAAACTTCATCCTATCTTAAAGCTTTGGACAGATAAAAAAAAGGGGCCAAAAATCGCTATCTTCCAAGCCCGCTCTGAAATAGATGAAGCTCTATTTTTACTGGACCAAATTAATAGTTTAATTAGAGAAGACAAAAAGTTAACTTTAAATTCCTTTGCAGTTTTATATAGAACCAATGCCCAGTCCCGTGCTCTTGAGGAAGTTTTCTTAAAAGCCGGGCTACCGTATAAGTTAGTCGGCGGGGTTCAATTCTATGAAAGAAAAGAAATTAAAGATGTACTTTCCTATTTAAGGCTTATGGCAAACCCTAAAGATTCCATCTCAAGAAAAAGAATAGAGAAAATCGGTAAAGGCAGGGCTCAAAAATTTTTTGATTTAATAAGTCAGTTTACGCAGGGTGATGCGAAGACACCTTCACGCGCAGCTGGCCGGATGATCCCGCCTTGGCGGGAGAATGACAAGGCCGAGCATGAAGGTGTCAAGCGACAAACCACTTTAGAAATAATGGATTTAATATTAGAAAAAACTGAATATTTGGAATATCTAGATGATGGGACAGAGCAAGGAAAAGTCAGAATTGAAAATGTAAAAGAGCTCAGGTCCGTAGCCGAGCAATTTTCCGATCTTACCCAGTTTTTAGAAAACGTAGCATTAATTCAAGACAACCAGATGCCTGACTCAAAGCTGGAGGAGTCACAAAGAGAGGCTGTAACTTTAATGACGATTCACGCGGCAAAAGGATTGGAATTTCCAGTTGTTTTTATAGTAGGTATGGAGGAGGGGTTATTCCCCCATTCCAGAAGCATGCTTGATCCAAATCAGATGGAAGAAGAAAGAAGACTGGCTTATGTCGGAATTACTCGCGCTAAAAACCAACTTTTTATAACTTATGCTAGATCCAGGCTTTATTTTGGAACCAGATCTAATAATTTAGTCTCACGCTTTTTAGCTGCAATCCCAGAGAATTTAATAGATCAGCGCTTTGCCTCAAAATTAATTGATCCGGAAGAAAGACTGTTAACTTTGAGGGATGACTTTAATGACGATATAAGTTTTGACAAAGATGATGAAGACTGGTTAAATATCTAAAAATAAATGGACCAAATTATTGGAGCAGTTTTGGTTCTATTTTCTTCTCTTTCCGGATCTGATGTTTTGGGCGCTACATCAGAAGATTATAAACCCCAAATTTCCGAAGTTTTAGAAGTCTCTCAACCTATTAAAACAGAATCCAGGTTTGAAGAAAAATTATCCACCGAGTCAGCAACTATTGAGAAAAAAACAGTTTACAAAGATGACCCTGAAACAGAGGCAGGTGAGGAAAGGGTTACGGAAGAGGGAGAGGATGGCAAAAAGACAACTACCTATAAACTGACTTTTTATGATGGTGAACAAATTGATAAAGAAGTAGTTGCCGTAAAAACAGAAGAGCCCAAAGATAAAATAATTTTGCGCGGGACAAAGATTGTTTGGAAAACGCTTGATACACCTGATGGACAAATATCTTACTGGAAGAAAATGCGGGTTTATGCTACACATTATGATTCCAGGTGTCCAGGATGCAATGACTGGACAGCAATTGGTATGAGAGCTGGTAAAGGAGTCATCGCAGTTGATCCAAAAGTTATAAAAATGCGCTCTCAGGTTTACATCCCAGGCTACGGAGTAGCTGTAGCCGGAGACACTGGTGGAGCCATCAAGGGAAATATAATCGATCTAGGTTTTGATGATGCCCGCACCGCCGGATGGACAGCAAGATATATAGATATTTATCTACTTTGAAAAATCAAAGCTTTCCAGAATTTGACCCTCTATACCCTCCGGAACATTAATTGTTTTAAAAAGAAACATCTTATCCCCAAAAGCCACATGGATAAATCTAGGATTATTTGGCCGGTAAGTAATAATTCCGTACTTTCCGGGATGTTCATCAACTTTAATGTCTTTTAGCGGGGCATACGCATCAGCCCTATTGGTAAAATCGCCCCAGACAAACGGGTAGTACCAGTATTTTTTGTACCAACTATCATGGGATAAACTATCCGGGTTTTCAAATACCCAGAGAGTAAAAGGTGCGGAGTCAATATTACTGCTTTTATGGAAAACTGCCAGTGCATCTATAAATTTAGGCGGCTCATAACCAATATAATTGGTAAAATTTTTCCTATAATTCCCCATCCCTCTTTTATCAAACTCCTCTTCAGAATCCTTCACTACTTTGAAACTCTCTGGGTAGGCAAATTTAAAACCTAAATTTTGATCCAAAAATTCAGGTAGTTTTTTCGATTCAACCAGCGGACTTGGCTGGGATGTTTTTTGGATTTCTTGATTTGTGGGAAGCTTCTGTTGGTTTTTAAATATATAAAAACCTACAGTCACCAATCCTCCTATTAAAAGTACGGCGATGATTAAAAAAAGGTGGGCAAAACCTTTTTGCATAAATTTATAGTATCACTTGGAAAGAATAGTTTAAAGAAAATTTAAGACTGCTGAGTTGTGCGGATAGTGGAAATGAGCTCTTCGATTTGCGCGGAAAAATCCTCAGTGCTGGTTGCCCGGGATTTGTCTGATGAAACCCGGTGAGTAATTTCCAAAGCCGGGGTAGTTTTAGTGCACCACTTATAGTTTGTACCTGTCTGGGTTTTTGTGACTACTTTATTTGCCATAACTCCCCCCTTATCAACAGTCTCACCCTGGGCGCAAGTACTACTACCTACAATTACAGTAACGGGTTTTAAGGCAACATCACAATTAAAGTTTAACTGATCTTGCGAGTTGGTTGGGTCAAGCTCTATATTTTGTGAGTTTTTGCAGGTAAGCAAACCCCAGCTGTTGGGATACTTAAACTCAACTGATGTTCCTTTATAAGTTTTGAATTTTGAGTCTGTCTCAGCCGAGGGCTGAAAATCTCTACCAGTCTCCCCGGAAGTTGCAACAGGTGAGGCTGAACGTTGGGTAGCTTTGGGGGATGGGCTTTGGCTCAAAGTTGTGGTTCTGCGGTTTTGAATAACTCTGACTATTGAAAAGATAACTCCAAAGATAATTGCCAGTATGACAATCAAGACCACAATTGATACTAGAAGTGTCTTGGCTCTTTCGTCCATAAAATTTTTGGACAGATTTCGTCCAGAATATATCACAATAGCCTCTAAAAATCCACTATCTACAAAACTCTACGCTGGACGCTGTACCCTATACCCTAATATAATTCTTTAAAAGAATTTATTAAAAGAAGAGACTTTGTCTCGTTCTTCGAATATAATGTCTCTTATGGATTTACATCCTTTAGCTGAGAAAGATAAGCAGGCTTACAACAGTCTAGTTACCCATGTTATTCAATCCTGGGAATGGGGTGAGTTTAGAAAAAAACTTGGACTTCCACTTCTTAGATATGGAATCTACAAAAAAGGTAAACTTTATATAGCCTTCCAATTAACGCTGCACAAGATCCCCTTCTCAAGTCAGTATGTGGGTTATTTACCTAAGGGCCCACTTCCAGACAAAGAAATGGCGCAAGCTTTAGAAGAAATTGGCAGAATTCACAATTGTGCATTTATTAAAGTGGAACCAAATGTTTTAGTGACTGGGCCATGTTCAGTTTATCCAAAATTCCAATCGTCCCCTAAACCGATGTTTACCAAGTATAACTTTTTAATTGACTTAAACTTGTCTGAAGAGGAACTTTTACAAAATATGCACCCTAAGACTCGTTACAACATTAAATTAGCCCAGAAAAAAGGAGTTAAAATTGAGACAGAATCAGATGATAAGTCATTTGAAAAATATATCAAACTTCATTTTGAGACAGCCCTTAGACAAGGCTTTCATAGTCACAACTATAAATACCACAAATTAAATTGGGAGGTTTTAAAAAAATCTAATATGGCTCAGATAGTCATGGGTTATTACAAAGGCAAATTACTCTCTGCTTGGATGCTATCAAACTTTAAAGATACTATCTATTATCAGTATGGTGGCTCTTCATCAGAATATAAAGAAGTTATGGCCAATAATTTAGTCGCTTGGGAAGCAATTAGACTTGGTAAAAAAATGAACCTTAAAACTTTTGATATGTGGGGAGCTGCCAATACTCCTGATCCGGATAGGAACAATCCTTACTTTGGTTTCCATAATTTTAAAAAAGGCTATGGAGGAAAGCTTGTAGAATATCTGGGAACTTATGATTTGGTATTTAATGATCCACTGTACTGGCTGGTTACCTCAATAGACAAATTCACTTCACTTAAGGTGTTTCTACTTAAGCTTTTAGGAAAATGATGGATATAGCTACTTTTCTTTTACTGATATTACTGCCCATTTGTTTTTTAGGGCTCTCCTGGTTTGCCGGGTCAGATGCGCCATATGTTCCAACTCAAATGGATATGATTCCTAAAATCCTTAAAACTGCCGGCCTTAAAAAGGGCAAAATATTTTATGAGCTGGGTTCGGGGGACGGAAGGGTCGTCCTGACAGCTGCTTCCCTGGGGGCACAGGCCAACGGGGTTGAACAATCCTGGCTGAGGGTTTGGTATTCTAGATATAAAGCCTGGAGAATTGTGTTTAAAAATGCAGACTTTTTCCATGGAGATATTTTTAAAAGACATTACTATCCAGCAGATGTGGTTTACATTTACCTTTTAACCCAAGGTGTCTTAAAACTTGAGAAAAAACTTAAGGAAGAGTTAAAAAAAGGAGCTATAGTTATTACCCAAAAATATCATTTTAAGAATTGGAAACCATATAAAAAGCTTGATGATTTTTGGTTTTACAAACGCTAGTTTGAGGGTACAAACGCTAGTTTTTAGTAGCTTTTTTTGTGCGCTTTCTACCTCTTTTGGTCCCAGTTCTGGTTCTAGTAATCCTTAAAGCTGCTGGCTGATACCTTTGATATTCTGCTTGCATTCTTCTTGCTCCTTCTTTTAAGACCCTTAATCCTTTTCGGGCGGTTGTGGTAAGTCTTCGTCTAGTAGTTTTATTGGATAAAGCAACCCCTGCAGCAATTGCGCCTGCTGTCAAAGCTAAGCCTGTTGCACCTAGAGCCACTACTTGTCCTCTAGTCACATTAAATGGCATTTTTCCATCATTTTTTCTTGCCACTTAATCTCACCTACCTTTCTTCACTCAATTGGTGATGTGAGTAAAACATAAAACTGATAAAAAATAGTATCTTTAAATAGTGCTTTAAACATACGGGCAGAACAGTCGTAGGGTAGGTCCCAGGAGTTAATGGACAGGTATATAAATATACACTCAAAAGAGTAAGGTCCTCTATTTACTTCCGGGTATTTTTTACCTACCCCCAAACCTGTATAAGCATACTAAGCTAAAATAGTGAGAGAAAAAGAAAGAACAGGTAAGGAAAACATAAGAAAAGTCAATTACGTTCTGGTCACCTTTAGATCCTCATGTTAAAATCATAAGTCCTTATGAAGTTACTTCACTTCTCTGATATTCATATCGGTATGGAAAACTATGCCAAGCTTGATCCCCAAACTGGACTCTCATCAAGATTGCTAGACTTTTTTAAAACCTTTGACTTTATAGTGGAGACTGCTTTTTCTAAAGACGTCGATGCAGTTGTATTTGCCGGAGATGCTTACAAAACCCGTGACCCAAATCCTACCCAGCAAAGAGGCTTCGGGGAAAGAATTAGTCGTTTGGCCAAAAAAATTCCGGTTGTTTTAGTTGTAGGAAATCACGACACTCCTAACGCTTTAGGTAAAGCCAATTCTTTGGACATTTATTCTGCCTTGGAAATAGATAATGTTTGGGTTTCCCGTACCCCTGAGCTTTTAGAAATTCCTACTAAATCCGGAAGTTTACAAGTTGTAACTTTACCTTGGCTTCATAAAAATGATTATCAAACCATAGGAGAAAAGTTGCGTTTCCTTTATGACAAATTAGATCCTAAATTCCCAGCAATCTTTTTATCTCATTCTGAAGTTATTGGTGCTCAATATGGCTCAGAAAAAGGTATGGCAATTGCAAATGATGTTACAATCCCCCTTTCTTTACTTCAAGACAGAAGACTTTCATATGTAGCGCTTGGTCATATTCACAAACATCAGGTTTTATCAAAACCCAATGATAAACCTTTAATTGTTTATGCCGGTTCCCCTCATAGAATTGATTTTGGTGAGGAAAAAGAAGACAAGGGAATCTGTTTGGTAAACATTGATAATAATCAAAATGCAAGCTTTGAGTTTATCAAAACAAACTGCCGGCAGTTTTTAACAATTACTGTTAATCTTAAAGGAACTGACGAGGATCCAACTAAAACTATTGTTTCTGAAATTAAAAAACATGACACCACTGACAAAGTTGTAAGGGTCGTTATTAATATTCCATCTGATTGCGAAAAAGAGATAGAGATGGATAAAGTCAAAAAGGCTTTAAACGATGCAAACTTCATTGCCGGAATTTCCAGAAATGTCGAACGCAAAGACAGACCAAAACTTGAAGCTGGTGAAGAAGTGGAAAAGCTTACTCCCATAGATGCCTTAAGAAAATTCTTTGAAGCCAAACAATATACTAAAGAAAAACAAAAACAGCTTGAGGAATATGCATCACAACTGCTAGAAAGTTAAATGGTACCGGTCCATCTCAAACTATCAAACTTTACAAGCTACGGAGAAAAAACACCTGAACTAGACTTCAGTTCCTTTCATCTAGCGGCAATTTCCGGACTTAATGGCGCCGGGAAATCCTCTCTTTTAGATGCAATTACCTGGTGTATTTGGGGATCATCCCGAGCCGGAGACTCATCAGATGCATTGGTTAGGCTTGGTCAATCTGAGATGTTTGTTGAGTTCACCTTTGCCTTAGATGATCATGAATTTACAGTTAAAAGACGTCGTATTAAAAAAGGTGGCGGAAATACAGCTTTAGAGCTTTGGAGCAATTCACACAATTTAACAGAAGGGACTATAAAAGCGACCCAGCAAAAAATTATTGATACTCTGCATTTAACTTATGAGACTTTTGCCAATTCATCTTTCATCCGCCAGGGACATGCCGACGAATTTACCCTGCATGGACCAACTGATAGAAAAAGGATTTTGGCGGACATTTTAGGACTTGATCATTATGACAAACTAGAAGAAAAGGCAAAAGAAAAAGCTAAGGAATCTCAAACTAAACTGACTTTACTTGAGTATCAAATGCTTGAGATTGAAGCCGAGCTTTCTCAAAAAGAGGAGAGGCAAAAAGCTTATAACCAATTACAAGAGGATGTTAAATCAGCCAAGGAGGAATTAAAAGAAGTTGAATCCCAAATAAAAATCATTGAACATGAAAAACAAACTTTAGAGGTAACAGTGAAAACCTTGCTGGAGGCAAAACAAAGGTATGAGTCTTTGAGAAAAGAGCTTATGGATTTAAAGTTGCAAATTGAATTAAAAGAAAAAGCTAAAAGTGAATACCAATTAATTTTGGATAAAAAGGAACTTATCGAGAAAAATTATCAAAAACTCCAAGAACTTAAAGAAGAAAAACAAAAATTAGATATTAAAAGATCAAGGCTTATTCAAGTCAAAGATGAACTTGTAGGAATAGAAAAAATTATTAATGAGAGGGAAGATAAAAGAAAAAGCGCAATTTCAAAGCTAGAGATAGAACTTAAAGGATTTGAAACTAAAAATGAACAACTAGAACTGCAGAATAAAAAACTTTTAGAAAGTAAATCTCTCTGCCCGACTTGTGGTCAACCTATTGGGAAAGAGCTAAATAAGGAAATTATCTCTACTAATATCAACCAGATTAAAGAAAACAGTTCCAAGCTCGTTGAAAGTGCTCAAAAAATAGAAAAATTTAAAAGTATTATCTTACCAGAGGTAAAACTTGCTAAAGAAAAAGAACTAGAGGTAAAGAAATTAGAAGAAGAGACAAAAGAGTATTCAGTCATCACTAATCAGACTCAAGAACTGGAAAGATTTGAGCTAGGTTACTCCAAACTCCAACAAGCAGAAGTGGCTGTTAAAACCCACGAGGAGGCTTTAGCGGATTTGCAAAAATTGTATCTAAATCGCGAAAAAGAAGTTGAAAAAACTAAAAACTTTGAGAGAGATCTCAGTTTATACCAGGAAAAACTTTTAGAAATTGAGAAAAAATTAGAAACTCAAGTTGTTGTTAAAAACGAAAGGTCACAAATGCTTTTGGATTTAACTGGCAAAGTTGGTGAGCAAAAACAA
>CAYMTV010000025.1:0-14538 GCA_964393525.1 uncultured Gammaproteobacteria bacterium
TCCTAATTGATGTTTCTGAGGAAGAAATTATGAGGCGGATGAAAAGCTCAGATAGAGAAAAACATGGCTATAATGAATCTGATTTAGATATTATCAAAAAAAGAAGAGAGGGATATTTAAAATTAACCAAGGAGAATATTAATGGAAATTGGGTAATAGTAGATGGAAATGGAACAATTATGGAAGTATTTGAAGAAGTTTGGGGAGTTGTAAAAGAAAAATTTAGTCTTAAGTAATTTTTTTTAAAGTATATTCAATTTTCTTTTTGTAAATTTCTTTAGAAAGTCTTTGTTCGATGTCTTCAGTTTTTGGGTTATAAGCATCTGTTACAGAAAAAAGCCAATCCTTAATAGTGGTTTTTTGGGTAATATGGTTTGAAACAGAATTAGTATAAATTCCGACATCATTTCCATAAATGACTATTTTTTCCAATGGAAGTTTTAACTGCTTTGATGCAATGAGTCCCCAATCTTTGTCATGGTTAATATCAAGCTGGATGCCTCCATTGGCATCAAATGATCTATGGAGATGGAATGAAGTGAGAGATTTTGGTTTGCCTTTTTTGTCAAAATTGATAAAAAGCTGATAAGTTTGGTAGACCGGAACCCCACTGGCAGGTCCTGCCTGGTCAATTTGTGGATATGTAAAACTTGGGATAATTGCCCTTCTGGAATTGGGATTTTGCTTTAACTCCCCAATGATCCTTAAAAGCGTATCAGTTCTATTAGACTTCAGTTCCTGATCTAAAACTTTAGGATTTTTTAGATAAAAATTGATTAACTTAGGACCTTTCCAAGCCAAAACTGCCAGTAAAACTTCAGGATGTAGGAAGTAGTATGTATTATGTATTAAGGACAGAACATCTTCTTTTCGCTTGATACTTGATACTTGATACTTGATACTCTTTAAAGCTGTTATTACAGCTTTTAGGTAACCATAACCCAAGTCATAATACCTACTTCTCCAAGCATATTTGTAAGGATAAATCGCTCTTGGAGAAAGGGTGTCAACGTAATCCACCCTCCGGGTGATATAGCTTGACACCTCTTCTTCTGGAGGCAAGTTAGTTTCCTTTCTGACAAAATTCTCCTGATACCAATCATCTTCAATTTTTCCCCAGTACGGGTAATTTTTGGAGTCATCCAAAGGATTGTTAATCACCAAAGTTACTCCTCTAATAGATTTAGTTATGCCTCTTTGGCCTTTATACTCTGTTCCATGCTGATTAATGGTCTGCCAAAGCTGTTTTAGAACATTGGTTGTGTTATTGTCTTTAAAAATGAAGCCTATGTTATTTGTCATTCTGAGTGAAACGAAGAATATAAGCTGAAGCTTTTGCTTCGCAATAACTATAGATTCCGGATCAAGTCCGGAATGACAAGATTATATCCTTCACTCCGTTCAGGATGACAGTTAGGAAGCTTTGTTAATAGAATATTTCTGTTTTAATCCTTTAATGTCCCCTTTGACAATCATTCTTTCCTCGGTTTTATTTTTTTCGGAAAGCCTGCCAATCACAATATCTTTTTTATGCCATCTGGACTGTTTAACTTTTACCGGATGAGACAGCGGATAGAAAACCAGCTGACAAAATCTTTCACCAGGATAAAGCCTGATTACATGAGAAGTATTATTGGTAATAGGAATTAGTAACCTGCCCTCATATCCGGCATCTATAATGCCTGATAGGTCTACTGAGAGACCTTTCCTGTTAATAGAGGATCTAGGGTATAAAACAGCCATTAAATCATCAGGTAGGGAAACTAACTCTAAGGTCGTAGCAACAACTGATTCCTGGGGAAGTAAATCAAAAAACTGCTTATGCTCAAGCTCAACAATCTCAAACCTGTCCCGCTCATCCAGGTAATCCACCAAAAATGCCTCCCGGCCTTTCTCCGTTAAACTCCATCTTCTTGGAACCATAAAGGAATAACCAAGTCTTAAATCTACTGAATGGGACTGGACCTGGAATGCATCAATTTCCGGTGAGAATTTAAGCTTACCTTCTTTAATATATTCTAAAACCTGTTTTTTAGTTAAAATTCCTGTTGTATTCATATAACTATCTGTAGCCCCTTTATAGGCTCCATGGGATTATACTGGGAATTGATAAGATTCACAATCTCCTCAACCAGTAAGTCATCTCCTTTTTCTGCTCTTTCAAACCAGTCTGTTCTGCCTTCTAAAACAATAGGTTTATGATCATTTTTTCTTTTGATAATTTCTTTGGCCCCCTGATAATGAATTCCATAAATATGAGCATTAGAAATGGAGTGGGTATACTTACCAACTTTGACTCCTAATCTTGCAGCTAGAATTCTTTGGAGTAAGGCAAATCCTGCTACATCATGCGGACAGCCTAAGATCATATCATTTGATCTGACTACAAGATGCAGGTGCAAAGCACCACCGATAATATTTACAGTGAAAGTATAGGGGCAGGGAATATTGGCTTTTTTAAAAGTGGCGGATAATCCATCATTAGAAGGATCCCACATTAAGATTACTCCATGGCGGGAGGACGGTTCTTTCTCAAGCATTTTTATCAAAAGCCCAATCTGATCTCTACCAAAATGATGCCTCCATCTGTAACCATAAGCTGTGGAAACAACCCCATCCACATTAGTAAAATCATCCCAGATTTTGGTGAATTTATTTAAAAATTCTGAAGGCCTTCTACTTCCCATTAAAAACCAAACTTGTTCTGCTACAAATATTCTGACTGGAATTTTTCTTAAGGTTAAAATAGGAAACCCATCCTCGGGATAAATCTCTAAAGTTTTTCCGGGTAATGCTTTTACTGCATGTTTTGTCCGTTCATTGACCTCTTCAATTCCATCCTCCATGATTTCTTTTAAAAGTTTTTGGTATTTTTGATCAAAGGAAGTCATAAAGCTAGAAAATACTAAAACAATATAAAAATTTATTCAACGTTGAAATCAATAAAACTATATGCTAGGATCGCCGCATGATTGGTAGAGTAGAACCTGCATTGCAACTGGGAAATTGGGTACCTTTGGCAGAGGTTGTAAAACCAGGGGAGAACGGCGCAAGAGTGGGGGAATTAAAATTTTCCAGACCTGCTGATGCGTCTGTTACCTTTCGCGCATCTACTGGATCAAATGGACGAGACAGGTTTTGGCTACAAGACTTTCAAGGATTTACCGGAATAAGACTTACACTAATTTCAGGTGAAAGCAGGACTACAATCAAGGTAGGACGGTTAAGTGGGGATCCTAAAAAACCAGAGGGGATATTAGGACATTATGTAGATCCGTACAGCGGATTGGATGGAGCCGCAACCAGCATCCCTCTTACTCCAGATAGCTTCCTGGAAGGATTTAGGGGTGAACAAAGGGTCGTTGCGTTAACCGTCAGAGGTTATCAGGCAATTGAATCTACCTAACTTTAAAAGCTTGTATTTTCCAAAACTTTAATTTAAATTCTTCCTAATGGGTAAAGGCAAAATTTCCATTATTGTGGCAATGGATAGCAAAAGAGGTATCGGAAAAGGCAATACGCTGCTTTGGCATATCCCAGATGAATTAAGAAGGTTTAGAGAGATTACCACAGGCCACCCAATTATCATGGGCAGAAAAACTTTTGAATCCATTGGAAGACCTTTGCCTAATAGAACAAATATAGTTATAACCCGGGATCCTGATTTTAAAGCAGAAGGAATTATTGTGGTGCACTCTTTGGAAGAAGGTCTTAAGCTTGGACAAAAGTATCACGATCGTGAAATTTTTGTCATTGGTGGAGGGCAAATTTTTGAACAGGCTTTGCCACTGGCAGATAAATTATATGTAACGCAAGTTGAAGGGGATTTTAACGCTACAGTCTTTTTCCCGGAGTATAAGCATCTATTTACTAAAAAAGTTTCTGAAAAAGAAATGAAACTTCCAGGAATAAGGCCTGCAGTTTCTTTTTCCTCGCAGCAAAATGAATCTATTGCTAAGCTCGGAAAAAAAGAAGCAGAAGGAACAAAGGATGGAAAACCTAAAACTTTTAAGATGAGCAAAGCTCTCTTTCAGATAAAGTTTTTAGAGTTAACAAAATAAATGTCCGGACATAATCGTCGATCAGCAGCCAATTATTATTCCAAGAGAGATGTTCGAAGACAAGCGCGCCTTTTAAGGGAGGGCAGGTATGCAGAATTGATGCCTGAAATATTTGAAGGGGATTTTCCAAAGGTGAGGGTTACATCTCCTATTCAGCGCCTGACAGAGTTGAGTTTAGAAACAGAAGTTACAAAACCCGCAAGATCTAGAATTGAACAAGTAGTCAGCTGGCTCAGGGAGAGATTACCGCTTTCGCGAGAAAGAAGAATTTAGTCAGACGGTTGATTTTGTTTATTCTAACTGTTAAACTACCCCAATCAATCATCTAGCACCTATATTTTCCTGAATGCTTGGTGTTAGAGTTGTAAAAGGAAAATGCAAATTTCAGTTCCTTCAATGCAGGATTTACTTACAGCCGGTGCTCATTTTGGGCACAAGGTTTCGCGTGCTCACCCTAAAATGAGGCAGTTTATTTATGGCGCAAGGGATGGGGTAGATATTATTGATCTTGCTAAAACCGAAGAAAAACTTAAGGAAGCCTCCCAGGCAGCTTATGAGCTTGGAAAAAACGGCGGTGTCATGCTGATCATGGGCACAAAAAAACAGGCCAGAGATATTATTGAATCTCTAGCCAAAGAAGTTGACGCCCCTTATCTTTCAGTCCGTTGGGTGGGGGGACTTTTTACCAACTTTGAAGAGATCAAAAAAAACTTTGATAAATTAAATAAATTAAAAGTAGAACAGGAAAAAGGAGAACTTTCAAGATACACCAAAAAAGAGCAGCTTCTTATCTCAAGAAAACTTAATAAATTTGAAATCGAACTTGGCGGAGCGACAAATTTAGAAAAAATTCCAGATGCAATATTTATTATAGATGCTGTCTCTGACCAAACCGCTGTCAAAGAAGCTATTAAAGTTGGAATAAAAATGTTTGGAATTTGTGATACAAATTCGGATCCAAACTGGTTTGATTATCCGGTGCCGGCAAATGATGACGGCATCAAATCTATTAAGATGATCTGTGAAACTGTAATTAAAGCTTATGGCGCCGGCAAGAAAGAGGCCGGAGACAGGCTAGCAAAAGAAGAGTTGAAAAAAGAAGAGAAAAAAAAGACAGAGGGGGTAGCGGATGTTTTAGATAGTAAAGTCGCCGAAGAAACGGCGGTTTTAGAGGAGGTTATTGAAAAAGCAGTTGTTGAAGAATCGGAAAGAAAACCGGGAAGGGTAGAGGAATAATTTTTTGGCTTTTTCCGACAACCAGTAGTCTGTTACTTGATTGAGTATTGCAGAAAAAGCCATCACAAACTTAAAAGTGTTATTAGGTTAAAAGATTATGAATATAAGTATCGATCAAATTAAGAAATTAAGAGAGGAAACCGGGGCAGGGATTGCTGACGTTCGCGCTGCTTTGGAAGAAGCCCTTCGACAAGCTCAGGGTGAACAGGCATTTGATAAAGCAAAGAGTATATTAAAGTCAAAAGGGATTGATAAAGCCGCTTCTAAATCCGAGAGGGAAGTTAAAGCAGGGGTTATTGAGACTTATTCTCATAATGGAAAAGTTGGAGTTTTGGTGGAGCTTCTTTGTGAAACTGATTTTGTTGCCAAAACAGAGGATTTTAAAAATTTGGCGCACGAACTGGCTCTTCAGGTTGCCTCAATGAAGCCCGATTCTTTAGATGAGCTTTTAAAACAAGATTATATAAGAGACCCAGCGATCAAGGTGGAAGATTTCATCAAAGGGATTATTGGCAAACTAGGAGAAAATATCCAAGTAGGAAGATTTGAAAGAATAGCATTAGGAGAAAATTAATGACTATTGCAAGACGGGAAACAGCAGACTCTGTTTTTTCATTAAGGGATGCTCCGGAAGCTTTTGGTAGAAAAAGATATGGAAAGCTAAGTGTAGTAGTTAGAACTGCAGAAGGTCATAGAGTCAGACGAACTGCTATGACCTGGATACAGCGAACTTCAATGGGACAATTTGTTGATGTAAATTTCTTAGGAACAGGGGATTTAGATGGTTCTTTGCCAGAAAGTCTGATTGATTATAAAGGCAAGCCAAAGAATAGCTTTGGGAGAAAAGTAAGGTAACTAATTTACCATGGATCCTATCTTAACTGAGGCTAACCAAAGAGTTGATAATGCACTGGTGCACCTGCAAAGGGAACTTGCTAATATCCGGGCCGGGCGGGCTAATCCTTCCTTAATAGAAGATATTCCGGTAATGGCATATGGCGCCAGGATGAAGCTTGTTGAGGTAGGTACTATTAGTGCCCCCCAGCCTTCACTTTTGACTGTCCATGTCTGGGATCCGGGTGTAGTCAAGGATGTTGAAAAAGCCATACTGGAAGCAAACCTTGGACTTAACCCTGCAGTTGATGGTCAAACGGTTCGTCTGCCGATCCCTCCTTTAACCGAAGAAAGAAGGGAAGAGTTTGTAAAACTAGCTCACCAAAAAGGTGAGACGGCAAAGATTGAAATGAGACAGATAAGAGCGGATCTAAGAAAAGATTGGGAATTAAAAAAAGCGGAGATAGGCGAGGATGAAGTTAATAGAAGAGAAAGAATCCTTCAGGAGTTAATAGATGAATCGGTTGCAGCGGTAGATGAATACGTTAAGGCAAAAGAAGGCGAACTTCGTCAGATATAATCTTAAATCTGTATAATTTGAGAGCTCTACTCAAATTTGCGTTTTGCGATTTGGCCGCCGAAGGAGGGGCGTGCTGTTTTGAGATTTAATTATGTTTATCCTAGTCTTTTTGATCACCATCCTAATTTTAGTCTTAATCCATGAAGCTGGACATTTTATTGCTGCCAAGAAATTTAACATTAAAGTTTTGGAGTTTGGATTTGGACTTCCTCCCCGGGCTTGGGGTAAAAAAATCGGTGAGACAATTTACTCTTTAAACTGGCTGCCTTTTGGCGGGTTTGTCAGGCTTTTGGGCGAGGATGAGGTAGACAAAGAAATTCTGGATAACAAGCGCTCATTCGCCCATCAAAGTGTCTCTAAAAAAATCATAGTAGTTGTTGCAGGGGTTGCTATGAATTTAGTTTTGGCCTGGGTTTTGTTTTATATAGTTCTGGCAGCCCAAAATTTTAAAGTCCAACTTCCACCACTGGTGCCCCATAAGTTTGTTGGCGTTCACCAGAGTGAAGAAAAGATGGTTTTAATCAGGGACATTGCCGTAGGATCCCCCGCAGAACAGGCCAGTTTAAAAAAGGGAGATCGGATTTTAGAGTTTAATGGACAGCCTCTAACAGACTCAAATTCCTTTGTTGTAAAAACCAAAGAAAATGCCGGAAAAGAAGTTACTCTGAAGGTTTCGGATATTGGCGGAAGTGAGCAAAGGGTGGTAACGGTTGTTCCCAGAAAAGATCCGCCGCCTGGCCAGGGTGCGATAGGCATTTCACTTATTTCAACCGGGATTATTAATCTTGAGTATAAAGAGCCCTGGCAGAAAGCTTTAGCCGGGCCAATTCATGGTTATAATTTAATAGTTTACTCAGGAAAATTCTTAGGCAAAGCTATAGCAGTTTCGCTTGAAAAAAGAGATTTCTCGCCGGTTTCCCAAAATGTGGCCGGACCTATTGGAATAACCTCAATCGTCAGGCAACTTTTGGAGGTCAAAAATCCCCTAATTCCATACTTGGATTTTATGGCAGCTTTGTCTTTAAATTTGGCCTTAGTAAATATTCTGCCTTTTCCGGGGCTTGATGGAGGTAGGCTATTTTTCCTAATAATTGAAGCATTCACCAAAAAAAGAACCCATCCTACGCTGGAAAAGTATATCCACACAATTGGTCTGGCAATTTTGCTTGGATTAATATTTTTGGTGACCCTCTCCGATATCGAGAAACTTTTTTGATAGATCCTTCGCTACGCTCAGGATGACAATTTGCTTTTGGAAAGTTTAAGCAAATTGTCAACTTTTTTGACTTTTTTGTTAGTTATGCTATGATATTGGTTACAATTTGAAAAAGCGTTTGAGTTTGGTTTCCCGCCAAACGATCCTTCGATAAACTCAGGAGAACGCTGCGTATGATGAATACGACGGGAGAAGAGCCGTAAAAGTACTTCAAAGTGTGTCGGAAACGGAGCACTAAAGAGAAGTTTTTCTTTATACTCCACCGCAAGGTGGATTTTTTAAGGGAAAAATTTAAAGCAAGGTGGTACCACGGTTCGGTAAACTCACCGCAAGCGAGTTTATTGCCTCGTCCTTGTACATCTATACTGAGCGTAGTCGAAGTATAAATGTGCAGCGACGGGGCTTTTTAATAATCTTAAACTACATATAGTTTACGATTACACCTTTAAGGTGTAAGGCTAAAAAGAAAATGTTAGAACAGATGCAAAATAGATTAATAGACAAAGAAGGAACCCTTGTTGGAAGAACTCGGCAAGGGTTAGTTCCTCAATGTCCAAAGAGAAATAGTCACAGTAAAATTTGGTTCAGATTTAGTCGTTTTAGAAGATGATTTAAATTGGGAATTGATGCAAAAAGTTGCTAAACAAGCAAAAATTTTAAAAAGTTGTGGAATAAATTTAAATATTATCACTTCAGGAGCATGTAAATACGGAAGAAGTATTGGTAGATAAAATGGAATGAATCAGGAGGATATAACCGAGGCCCGGGCTGCTTTTTTTGGCTTTAATGAAGTAATGAAAGGGTGGGTGAATACTTTTGAAGGCATAGGGTTGAATGTTGTCCCAGTTACCTTAACTGGTCTAGATTTAACAGCAGATGGTTTAAGAAGGCATGAACAAGTTATTAAAGAAAATAGTCAAGAAACTACATTCATTATGAATACTCATGATGGATTAAATTCCAGGGGTTTTAAACATTTTGAGGAGGCTGCAAACAATGATAATGTTGGGGAAATCTTTGCAGACCAACTCTCAAACACATATATTATATGCACAAATATTGATGGGGTTAGAAATAAAGATGGCCAAATTATAAGAAATTTTAATAATTTAGATCAGTTAAATAACATCGAGTTTTGGGGAGCATCTAATAATGGGAAAGGTGGAATGGAAACAAAACTTTGGTCAGCAATTAGGTTTGCTTTATCAAAAAAGAGTAGAGTTACCTATATAGTTGATGGAAGAATGGACGCAGTCTTATTAAGAGTATTATTATACGGAGAAGAATTGGGAACAAAAGTACAATTTACATAAAACTATGATAAAACCACAGATTGAATATAGTGATTTTGAAAAAGTAGATATTAGAGTAGGGAAAATTATAAAAGTTGAGGATTTTCCTGAGGCAAGAAAACCTTCATACAAGCTTACCATTGATTTTGGCGAGGAGGTTGGTATAAAAAGATCTTCAGCGCAGCTTGTGGATCTCTATACAAAGCAGGAATTGGAAGGTAAACTTGTTTTAGGGGTTATAAACTTAGAGCCAAGACAGATTGGCCCGTTTATTTCTGAATCATTAACTCTGGGCGTACCAGATGCAGAGCATAAATGCATACTGGTTGTTCCAGATAAAGATGCACCTTTAGGAGGAAAACTTTACTAAATTTATGAGTAATCAGGTAAAAGCTATTACCAAAAAAAGCCAGGATATATCTTCCTGGTATAACGATGTGATTGCTCAGGCAAAACTGGCTGAACATGGTCCAAGCAAGGGTTCCATTATCATCAGGCCTAAAGGTTTTGCCCTCTGGGAGAAAATCCAGTCCATTATGGACCATAAAATTAAGGCACTGGGAGGGGTAAATGCCTACTTTCCTCTACTTATTCCTTATTCTTTTCTGGAAAAAGAAAAATCCCATGTCAAAGGTTTTTCTCCGGAATTGGCAGTTGTCACCCATGGCGGTGGTGAGGAATTAACGGAGCCTTTGGTTGTCAGACCGACTTCAGAAACCGTTATGTATGACGCTTATTCCAAATGGATTAGTTCATATCGGGATCTGCCAATGATCATCAACCAGTGGAATAACGTTATTAGATGGGAAAAACGGCCCTATCTTTTTTTAAGAACCACCGAGTTTTTGTGGCAGGAAGGACACAGCGTCCACCCGACAGCCCAGGACAACCGGAAGTTTATGGAGGATATATTAAAAATGTATGTTGATGTTTACCAGGACTCTTTGGCAATTTATGGCTACGCCGGCAGAAAATCAGAGAGTGAGAGGTTTGCCGGCGCGGATATGACCTTAACCTATGAGATTTTGGCGCCGGATGGCAAGGTTATACAAGGCTGCACCTCTCATGATTTAGGTCAGAATTTTTCTAAAGCCTTTAATGTTAAATTCCAGGACAAAAACGGGAAAGAAGAGTTTGCTTATCAAGCTTCCTGGGGGTTTACCACCCGTTCAATTGGCACCATGATTTTAGTCCATGGTGATGACAATGGTTTAGTACTGCCCCCAATGATTGCTCCTTTGCAAGTTGTTATTATTCCGATTGTTTCCAAATCCGGCGATCAGGGTAAAATCAGTCAACTTGCAAATAAAGCCTTTGAAATGCTGGAAAGCTATGATATCAGGGTGAGAATTGATAATTCCGATCAATCTCCTGGCTGGAAGTTTAATCAGTATGAACTGGAAGGGGTGCCAATTAGGGTTGAGATTGGTGCAACTGAGGCTAAAAATCAAACTTTTAGATTAGTAAGACGGGATACCAAAGAAAGCATGGAGGTTGCTTTGAAAGATCTTGGGCCTAAGAGTGAAAAACTTTTAGAAGATATTCAAAAAGATCTACTGGAAAAATCAAAAAAGTTTACTTTAGAAAATACCAGAGAAGCCAGAAATTACCCTGAGTTTAAGGAGATTATGAATACTTCTCGGGGTTTTATAGAAGCTTTCTGGTGTGAGGATCCAAATTGTGAAGCAATGATTAAGCAGGAAACTAAAGCTACCACCAGGTGTTTGCCTTTGGATGCTATAGAGACTAATGGGGAATGTATTTACTGTAAAAAACCTGCAAAATTCAGATGGATCTTTGCCCAGAGCTACTAAATCTAAGAAGAAAAGGTGTCAATCTATACCACCCGGAGGGTGGGAAGCTAAACTTCTACAGAGCCTACAGTACTTGATTGATTTAGCTTTTAATTCTTGTTAAGATTACCCATTAGAGATTTTGTTAGGAAATAATATGCAGATAACTAAAAACATTGTTAAGCAGCCAAAAGCTATGGTGGAAGTACAGGTTTCTTTGCCATGGGCGGATATTGAGCCTGTTTGGAATCAAACTTTACAAAGGATGTCCCAGGATATAGAGCTTCCGGGGTTCAGAAAAGGCCAGGCACCAGCCAATATGGTAGAAACTCAGCTTGGGAGGAAACTGGAGGATGAGGTATTCAAAGTTTTAATGCCCCAGGCTCTAATTGAGGCTTTGCAAGGGACTAATGTTGTTCCAATTGATTACCCCCAATACCAAATTGTCTCATTTCAAAAGGGAAACCAGTTACAGTTTAAGGCAGTTGTGACAGAGCGCCCGACAGTCACTGTTGGCAATTACAAGGCAATCAAAGTTCAAAGGCCCTCCTTAAAGCAGGTGACGGACGACGAGGTAAGTAAAATTATTGATGAGTTGTTTAGACGGTGGAAAGTTAGGAACCCTTCGGCAGGCTCAGGGCAGGTCCCACAGAGTCCAGCGTCCAGCGGACAGGGTACAACAAATCAAAACCCAGGGGTACAGCCAGGAACAAGTGGCAGTATGAGCTTTAATGGTTCGACAAGCTCACCACAAGCCAGTCAACCGCAACCTTCCTCGGATACTCCTAATGATGTTTTTGCCCAGGGGGTTGGAGCACAAAACTTGAGCGATTTAAAAACCAAAATTAAGACTGATTTGGAAAATGAAGCCAAATATAATAATGAGCTTGATTATGAGGAGGCAATCCTTCAGGAAGTGGAAAAGATCACCACAGTTGATATCCCGGAGATTTTAATCCAGGATGAGCTTGCCAGGATGTTAGTTTCGCTGCAAAGGTCAGTGACAGAGCGGGGGCTTTTGATGGATGAGTATTTAAAAACTCAAAATAAAACAGTTGAGACTCTCAAAAATGAGTGGAGGCCACAAGCCGAGAAAAATGTCAGAATGGAGCTTGGACTTTCTGAGATAGCAAGAAGCGAGGGAGTAAATATAGCAGATGAGGAGCTTCAGGCAGAAATAGACAAAATCCAGGATGCTAGGGTTAAGCAGCAGTTTACTCAGGAAGAGCCCAGGATGCACCTTCGCCATGCCCTCCGCCAAACAAAAACCCTAAACCTACTCAAAACTATAGTAGGATAGTAAGCTAAATCAATATTCCATTTTTATGCAATTGCACAATTTGGTACCAAAGTTTAGCTTTACACCTTAGAGGTGTAAGCACAAAAAACCCAAACATAAATTAATTTTCCCAAATTGTTACCCAAAATAATTTGTTGTACAATATATGGTTACCAATATATAAAAAGGAGGTGCTATTTCAAGTTTAAAGTTCAAATATAAAAGTGAAAAGTTGTTAAAAACAATTTTGAACTTTGCATTTTGAATTTTTAATTTAATTTATTATGTCTATCATAATTAAAGCCACAGGCAACGATACTACAGATTCTGTTATCAAAAAATTCCAAAAAAAAGTTGCGCTTGAAAATGTTGTATTGGAATACAGAGAAAGACAATTTCATAAAACTAATTCCGAGAGAAGACAGGAAGCCAGAAAAGAGCGTATGCGCAAAATTATGCGCCAAAAAAGATGGAACAACAGTTAAAGGATGAGTTGAAGAAGGCGCAGCTTAAGCGAGACGAAATAAAAGTTTCAACGTTGCGTCTTTTAATATCCGAAATTAATAATGCCCGAATTCAAAAGGGTAGCGAGCTCGAGGAAAATGACATCATAGCGGTTGTTAAGCGCGAAGCCAAGAAAAGAAAAGAGGCGATTGAGGCTTATACAACGGGCGGTAACACCGATGCTGCAGCCAAAGAGGAGGCTGAACTTAAGATTCTGGAAGCCTATTTACCAGAAGAGATGTCGGAAGAGGAGTTGACACAAATTGTAGAAGATGTCATAAATGAATTAGGGGCAAAAAGCATTTCTGATATGGGAAGAGTGATAGGAGGTGTGATGGGTAAGGTAGAAGGTCGGGCAGATGGGGGTCGGGTTAGCGCAATCGTCAGAGATAAGCTCCAAAGTTAATTCCTGCTTATGATTAATATCATAGTTAACTCGGATTCAAGATATCCTATAAATAAACTGGCTATACAAGCCACTGTCCTGGAAGTTTTGCAGAGACATCGAATCTTCGGCAATATAGAGATCGGCATTACGATTGTGGGTGATCGTAAAATGCACGAGATTAATAAAAAGTACCGCGAGATAGATTCAACCACCAACATCCTTTCATTTGCCTTGGAGGACCCGATTTCCCAAAGCCGGCTGCAGCACATTCCCAAAGTGGGTTTTGTTAAAGCCGCTGATGGTGTTTTGCGCCTAGGGGATATATTGATCTCCTATCCCCAGATTATAAAAGATGCCTCACTTGAGGGGGTATCTGTTGAGGAGGAACTAAGGTTTTTAGTTGAGCATGGTATGAGACATTTGCTGGGGATTCACCACGACTAGTTTGGTATTAAGTATCTAGTATTATGTATTAAATGCCCATTTTCCTCCCTTGATACTTGATACATAATACTTAATACTAATTCCATGGTCTACTACAGAAAATATCGTCCACAAACTTTGGGTGAGCTTATTGGTCAGGATAATGTTAAACAAACCTTAAAAAAAGCTTTTGAAGGAGGCAAGCTTGCTCATGCCTACCTTTTTAGTGGCCCGCGTGGCACAGGTAAAACCTCAACCGCCAGGATTATGGAAAAAATGGTGAACTGTGAATTGGCAGATAGTAAATGGCAGATAGTAAATGGTTCAGACAAAAAAACCATTAGCAATACGCCATCAGCTATTAGCATTCCATGTAACAAGTGCAGCTCCTGTCTTAGTATCACAGATGGTAGTAATTTGGACCTAATAGAGATAGATGCGGCCTCAAACCGGGGAATTGATGACATAAGAGAGCTTAGGGAAAAAATCAAGCTTGCACCCACAGCCTCAAATAAAAAAGTCTACATTATAGATGAAGTCCACATGCTGACAAATGAAGCTTTTAATGCCCTTTTGAAAACTTTGGAAGAACCTCCCTCGCATGTTTTGTTTATCCTGGCAACTACTGAGCCCCATAAGATCCCCCAAACTATTTTATCCAGGGTTCAAAGGTTGGATTTTAAAAACGCCACAGAGACAGAACTTCTGTCAGCCTTAGAACAGGTGGCCAAAAAAGAGCAGCTGGAAATTGAAAAAGGCGCACTGCTTTTGATCGCCAAAAAAAGCGAGGGAAGCTTTAGAGACTCTCTTAAACTTTTAGACCAACTGGCGTCATTAAATCAAAAAATTACAGGTGAAGTTGTTGAGGAGATGTTTAAATCCGGAAAGTTCGAGGTAGTCTTAGAGCTGATTGAGTCAATCTCTCAAAAGGA
>CAYMTV010000026.1:0-1304 GCA_964393525.1 uncultured Gammaproteobacteria bacterium
AAAAGAAAAAGATGTTTTTTGGTTTGACATAAGTGGGAAAGGGTTTCCAAAGAAAGTGGAAAAGCTTACTTCGGATTGGTACAATCAAGCTGATGATAAGACGGGTTGACATATCACACAAAACAATTTTTTTTATAACCGGGTTTTTAGCCCTGCTCTGGGCTCTTTTTCAAATCCGAGATGTTATTGTTCTGCTTTTTGTAGCGATTATCTTTATGTCTGCTTTGGCTCCGGTTGTCGAGTATTTACAAAAGCTAAGGTTTCCTAAAACTCTTGCCATAACAATCTCATATTTGGTTATCCTTTCAATTATTGTCGGCTTAATATCTTTGGTAACAATCCCAATCATTGAGCAAACCTCAAACTTACTTCAGGCGCTGCCGGCCAATATCCAGCAGCTTTTACCAGAAGAAGGCCCGATAAACAAATCTCTTATTCAGGATCAATTAAAGGATTTCTCAAGAAATGCTTTGGATTTTACTTTAACTATTTTTAATAACTTTATAGCTTTTATTTCGGTAGCGGTTTTGACATTTTATCTTCTGATCGAACGGGACAGGCTGGATAATCTGGTTGCCCAATTTTTTGTCGGAAGGGAAGATAAGGCCAGACAGGTTGTCAGAAAGATTGAAGACAAATTGGGGGCTTGGCTTCGGGGCCAGATCGCCTTAAGTTTGATAATAGGTGTGCTGGTGTATCTGGTGCTTTTCATTTTTGGAGTACCCTATGCTCTGCCTTTGGCTATACTTGCCGGGCTTTTGGAGGTTGTACCGGTGATAGGGCCAATCATCTCAGCAATTCCCGCGATAGTGGTGGCTTATACAATCTCACCTCTATTGGCTCTGTTTATTGCAATTTCTTTTTTTGTCATCCAGCAGCTTGAGAATAATTTAATTGTTCCCCAGGTAATGAAAAAGGCGGTGGGCATAAATCCGTTAATTGTAATTTTAGGCGTTTCGGTAGGAGGAAAACTTCTAGGAATTGCAGGAGCCTTACTGGCTGTGCCAATTACGGTTGTTGCACAAATTATAACTGAGGATATTTTAAGGGAAGAAAATACTTAAATTTTGTGCCTAGGAAGAACGTAAGCCAGATTCTGTTTTAAGACGGTAATTTATCTGATGCTCCTGATTTCGACAAATGGGCGAGCAGCCCTGTCGGTTCTAGGATTGCAGCGGGGAGGATTGCCGGACGTACCATTCGGTACATCCCCCTAAGCTTTATGGGCTTTGGGCGTTTCACCCCCGATTATTCATCGGGATTCGTCACTGTTGCTCTAACTGGGTCTTGCGACCTCCGGTTTA
>CAYMTV010000026.1:1314-14103 GCA_964393525.1 uncultured Gammaproteobacteria bacterium
GAGGAGCATTAACCAAGCCCCATACTTTAAAAACCTAGGAAGAACGTAAGGACTTTCTCGCTCGTAGTGTTAAGTATTATACTGCTCGCTTCGAAAAACCTTGCCTTCTTCCGTCGACAAAACTCTTTTGCCTAGAAAGAACGTAAGCCAGATTCTGTTTTAAGGCGATAATTTATCTAATGCTCTTTACTTCGATATATGCGCGAGCAACGCTATCGGTTCTAAGATTGCAGCGGGGAGGATTGCCCGTTTCATTCACCGCTCCGGCAGAGCCGGACGTGATTCGTTTCTGTTGCTCTAAACTAGCGGTTTCCCGTATGGATTTACATCCATCACCCTGCTCTTTGCTGTCTGGACTTTCCTAATCAGGCAAAGCCTAACTTAATCGCCCATCTTCCTAGGCTCACGTATTATACTAAATTTAAAAGTCAGGATCAAATCAGAAGTATTAACTAGCCTGTTGGCCCCACTGCGCCATTTTGGCAAAAATTTCTCCGAGTGATTCACCCTTAGGAGTCAGATTATATTCTACATGGAGAGGAATCTCGGTAAAAACCTTTCTTTTAATAATGCCTTCTTTTTCTAACTCATCCAGCCTTTGAGATAAGGTTTTAGGCGAAATTGGGTCTAAAGCTCTTTGCAGCTCTCCAAACCTTTTTTTGTCTTCAAACAAGTGATGAAGGATCATCATTGTCCACTTGCTGCCAATAACCTTTAAAGTTTTGGCAACCCCACAATTTATATGGTTGCCGTTTTTAGCACAAAGCTCATTTTTCTTACTTATCATTAAATGATTCATATCAAGGTAATTTGCTTCAAAAATTGAAACTGCTTTACTTTTTAAAGTAACATCTAATATACATTTTTCACTCTGAAATTGCAAGTGATTTGGTTAAAGAAGAAAATAGTTTTTAAATATGGTATATACTAGTTAATGCTTGCCAAGGTACTATCCGGTGCATGTGTTGGTTTAAATGCAGTACTGGTAACGGTTGAAGTGGACATTGCCTCTCAGGGACTGCCTTCTTTTACTATAGTTGGTCTGGCTGACAGGGCGATTGAAGAATCAAAAGAAAGAGTTAGAGCAGCCCTCAGAAACTGTGGCATTGACTTCCCGCCTAAAAGGATAACTGTCAACTTGGCACCGGCTGATCTTCCAAAAGAGGGTCCTTTATTTGATTTAGGAATTGCAGTCGGAATAATGATCGCTTCGGGTCAGCTCGAAAGTTCTGATGAAAACGCCCTTTTTATCGGGGAAGTCTCTTTAGATGGAGGTCTTCGCTATACCCAGGGAGTTTTACCTCTGGCTATCCTTGCCCGCAGATTAAAAATCAAGAAACTATTCGTCCCCAAAGAAAACTGCGATGAGGCCTCAATAATAGATGATGTTGATGTATATGGATTTGAAAATTTAAAAGATGTTGCAGGGTATTTAAGTAAACAGATTGTTCTAAGTTCCTACCCGAAATCAGCTTTAAATCTGCGTGACGGACAAACCTACGAATATGATTTTGCCCAGATCAAAGGGCAAGAGCAGGCTAAAAGGGCTTTGGAGATAGCTGCAGCGGGCGCGCATAATATTTTACTGAAGGGTCCGCCGGGGGTAGGGAAGACCATGCTTGCCAGGGCTTTTCCTTCAATATTACCAAGTTTAAGTTTAGAAGAAGTTTTGGAAGTCACCCAAATATATTCGGTTTCCGGAAACCTTTCACGAAATCAACCCTTTGTAACAACCAGGCCTTTCCGCGCCCCTCACCATACTGCCTCATACGTCGGTATTATCGGAGGCGGTAACAGTATCCGCCCGGGCGAGGTTTCTTTGGCGCACCGGGGAGTGTTGTTTTTAGATGAGTTACCCGAGTTTCCCAGGCAAATTTTGGAAGCATTAAGGCAACCTTTGGAAGACAGGTTGGTTTCAATCTCCCGCGCCTCCGGCTCACTAACCTTTCCCGCCCAATTTATTCTTTTGGCAGCTCAAAACCCCTGTCCTTGCGGTTTTTTGGGTTCTCCTAAAAAAAACTGTATTTGTATGCCCGGACAAATCTCCCGCTACCAAAAGAAGATCTCAGGCCCGCTTTTAGACAGAATAGATATCCATCTGGATGTCCCGGCGGTTGAGACGGATAAGTTGACCGACGATATTTTAACCGAGGACTCAAAAAAAATTAGAGCTCGAGTGGAGAAAGCCCGGGAAATTCAACGCCAAAGGTTTGCGCCACTGGGCATTCTAACTAACTCGGAGATGAGCAACAGCCACATAAAAGAGTTCTGTGTCATTTCAAAAGAGGCTTTAGATTTACTTAAGCTTGCCATAGCCCAGCTTAATCTATCCGCCCGCTCCTACCACCGAGTTTTGAAGCTGTCAAGAACCATTGCCGATTTGGCGCTATCGGCAAATATCCAAACCGAGCATGTGGCGGAGGCTCTGCAGTATCGGACCAGAGAAGATGGATAGATATATAGTAATTACTATTGACAATGAAATATAGAAGTTTTACAGTAAAGGGGTGAAGAAGATTTACGCTGCCATTTTACTTTTATTGTTTCTCCTGCTTACTCCTTTTTTTGTTTTAGCCCAGGAAGATTTTACCTTCGATCAAAATCTAATCCCAAGGCAGCGCGATGAAGTAGTGACCCTACCGCAGGATCAGATTATTGATAAGGACTATTTTGCCACAGGTGATGTAGTTGAGATCTCCGGGACTGTAAACGGGGATGTGTATGCAGCAGGAAAAGAAGTTTTAATTGACGGGATCGTTAATGGGGATGTTTTAGTGGCCGGAGGAACAGTCAGTATTTCGGGTAAAGTTGCCGAAGATGTAAGGGTTGCGGGAGGCCAGGTTAATATAAGTGGTGAGATAGGAAAGAATTTAACTGTTGGTGCGGGAAGTGTTGAAGTATCAAGCGATGCGCTACTGAGTGGGAACTTGGTTGCCGGAGCAGGCAATGTCAATATTTTGGCCCCGGTTCAAAAAGATGTTAAAGTCGGAGCAGGCAATCTGGTTTTGGCAAATACGGTAGGCGGTGATGTCGAAGCAGGGGTTGGTAAAATAAGACTTTCTCCCAAGGCTAGAATTGAGGGAAATCTAATTTACTGGAGCGATGATGTGGCAACAATTGCCCGGGATGCAACGGTTTCCGGCCGGATAACTCACAATGTTACACCGGAGTATAAGGGGCCAAAACCGGGAGACTTGGCTAAAGTTTTGATTTCCCTAGCAGCTTTTTTTAAATTTGTCAGTTTAGTTTCAACTTTAGTTATTGGACTACTTCTAATATATCTGTTCCCGGGGTTTATCCGAACTTCCGCCCAGACAATTTCCAAATCACCATGGGTCTCCTTAGGGGTTGGCTTATTGGTTTTAATCCTGGTACCAATAAGCTTTGTTGTTTTGCTGATGACAGTTGTTGCCGTACCACTGGCATTTATACTTTTACTGCTTTATTTTGCAGCTGTTTTTATTGCCAGGATTTACTCTATCTATTGGATAGGGGAGTATGTGTCTTCCAGATTTGACAGAAAGGTAAACATGGGTTGGACTTTTGTAGGGGGCTTGGCGGTTTACTACCTTGTTAGCTTAATTCCGGTTATTGGTGAGATAACTGGCTTTTTGGTTTTGCTCTTTGGTCTTGGGGCATCGGCTATTGCCAAAAGAAACCTGTACCTTTCTTTTAGAAAGAAGAACTTAATTTAAGATCTTGAAAATCCAGGTTAAAAAAATCCTCGGAATTCCGAGGATTTTTTTAGATGGTGAAACCACCAATTTAAGCAACTGCACCTATTTTACTTTTTGACTCCGTCAAAAAGAAGATTGGAGCAGTAAAGATGCTTTCAACTATGCCACAGCTCCAATCTTATACATTCCTGTTCCACAAACCGGACACTTACCCTTAGCAGCTGGTTTACCGTTCTTCATCGTGACTTGTTCTACATTTTCTGCATCTCTTTTCTGGCGGCATTTAACACAATACATTTGCATATTTTTTTGGACTAATTTGGACGTATCTGAACGTTTTTAATTTAGGCACTAGTGCCAAATTGTCCAGTACGACCTTTATCCTGCTCACCTCCTTTCAGTTGTTAATTTTGACTAAAATTTATCTCTAGAGAAATAAAAAATTATATTTGCATTGGAGTTAAGTTTGAAATGTTTCATCTGATAAAGGGTAGACTCAATAGATTGTTTTTCAGGCTCAAGTATAACAGTACTTGCAGGCTCAATGCAAGCGTGGACAGGATCAAAATTTTTGTCAGGTCTTTTTTAAGGGTTAAGGTATTTTGAGAAGGCGCAACGGTTTCTGAAACAAATGCCTGCTTCATCCCGTCCATCGGTCTTGTTTCTAAAACTAAATTCCTACTTTCCGGAAGTCTTTTGACAATCTTTTCCGCCTGGGGCTTTCCGTATAACTGGCGCCTTATAGCATCCAGTCTTTTTTGATCTAGGGTTACTTTAGGCATAGTCTAGCTTCAATTGAGCCTAGCATGCATCAGACTCACTTGTCAAGCACGTAACTCTATTGATTGACAACAATTCTTTCTATCCGTTAAACTTTAAAGAGTAACTTATGTATCCGGTTGGGGTGGTTGAAACTTTAGGGTTGATATTATTTTTTTGGCTTTTGGGATTAAGTTACATCGTATTTAAGGAAAGAGGTTTTTTGCACAGACTTTTCCCTAAATCACAGGAAAGGGATATTAGAAATAAATTCCAGGAAGTCTTGGATGCAATTGAAGAATTTAAGGTAAGGGATCAGGTCTTAAGCAGGAATTTTCGGGAGCTTAATAAAGAAGGCTTAAGTCATATTCAGAAAATAGAAATTTTAAGATATAACCCTTATGGAGATACCGGGGGTGATCAAAGCTTTTCTATAGCTGTATTGGATGGCAAGCTGAATGGAGTCTTGCTCACCAGTTTACATAGTAGAGCAAGTACCAGACTTTACGCTAAGATTATAAAGGCAGGTAAAAGTGAGCTGGAATTGTCTAAAGAAGAAAAACAGGTTTTAGCCCAAGCCGTAAATATTGAAAAGTTACATTAAAATATTTGTAACTTTTCAATCAGCGTTGCTGTAAGTAAAAAATTTAAAATGCTTAATAATTTTGTTAACAATTTCTTTTTAGGATTAAGCAGCACCCAAAAAGGGTTAGTTGTGGCAATTGCTGCCTTAATTATCTACATCGTTTCAGCTTCAGCTTCATATGCAATTGTTGCCGGGTTGCAAGGCAAAGGTGGTTTAATAGATTTAGCCACTTCAGTTCCTACTCCTCCTTCGGGTTTGGAAGAAAACCCGAATGAGCCCAAAACCGAAGAATGCCCTCTGGACGGCGTAATGCATACCAAAAAAGCTAAAGAGGCCTGGGGCAAAAGAAGACCGCTTGGGGTAATGATCGAAAATCACCAGGAGTCCAGACCTCAGTCAGGTCTTTCGGTAGCGGATGTAGTTTATGAGGCTGTTGCTGAAGGCGGAATAACCCGGTTTATGGCAGTTTACCTTTGTAATTTGGGCGATGTTCAAGTTGGTCCTGTCCGTTCGGCAAGGACTTATTACTTGGATTGGCTCTCGGAATATGATGCTCTATATGCTCACGTAGGTGGTGCTAATACTCCCGGCCCGGCAAACGCTTTGGGACAAATCATCGATTATAAAATTAAAGATTTAAATCAGTTTAGTATCGGATTCCCAACTTTCTGGAGGGATTATCAAAGGCTAGGTCATGCGGTAGCGACAGAACACACGATGTATTCTACAACCTATAAACTGTGGGATGTTGGTGCCAAAAGAGGCTGGAGTAATATTGATCAAAAAGGAGTCAAGTGGGATGTAAGCTTTGTTCCCTGGAAGTTTAAAGACGACCAAGGAGGAGGTAGCGTTTCAAAAATTAATGTTGATTTCTGGGGTAATCAAAGAGACTATTCGATTGAGTGGAATTATGATGCAACCTGCAACTGCTACAAACGAAAAAACGGCGGGAATGAGCACAAGGATTTAAACAACGACCAGCAGTTAAGTCCAAAAAATATCATAATCAGGTTTCAAAATGAGAGCCGGGCCAACGACGGCTACCCCGGAAACGTCCATATATTGTATGGCAATAAAGGCCAGGGTACGGCTTTAATATTCCAGGATGGAAAAGTTATCAAAGGACGCTGGGTTAAGCAAACCAGAGTGGCCCGCGAAAAGTTTTTGGATGAGAAGGGTCAAGAGGTTCAGCTTAATCGAGGTCAGATCTGGTTGCAAACTGTCCCGGATGAAGAAAACGTAAAATATTGAGCAAAATTCCTGTCCAGAAAGGTGGTGACTAGATTTTAGGACATTATGGAAGAGCTTTTTGTATCGAAAGTCCGGGTTAAAATGCTCCAACTTTTTTTGTCCTCCCCGGATCCGCTATTCCATGTTCGTGAAATAGTAAGAAGAGTTGACGAAGAAATTAACGCTGTAAGAAGAGAACTTGCCAGAATGGAGAAATTTGGGATGGTATCTTCCGAGTGGCGGGCTAACAGACGTATTTACAGATTTAGAAGAGATTATAAATTTTATCCCGAACTCTTAGCTTTGGTTGTTAAATCAACCGGCCTTGGTGGCGATATCATCAAAAATAAAATCAAACTGGGCAGGATTAAATATGCTATGTTAGCATTGCGGTTTGTCAGAAACGCACCCTCGGGCACTGAAGATGTTGACATTTTAGTTGTAGGACAGATAGTGTTGCCTGAACTGCAGGCTATTATTTCGGATGAGCAGGCTAAAAGAGAAAGGGAAATAAATTACTCTTTTATGGATGAGGCGGAGTTCCAGTTTCGGGTCAGGAGGAGAGATCCGTTTATCCTGCGGGTTTTAGTCCAGCCGAAAATTATGCTGATCGGCGATGAGGCTGAAATGCTCAGCGGAGTATTGGTGTAGATGAAACCAAGATTTGTTTTATGGTTAATTGTAATACTTAGTTTGTTTGCTCTTTACTTTGACCTGCCTAAATTACCTTTTAACTTAATTGTTCCCCAAATAAAGTTTTCCAATTTCAAGTTCCCCCCCGGCAAGACTGATCTTTCAGATTTGACTGGAAATTTCCCTTTAAAACTTGGGCTTGATTTACAAGGTGGAACACAGCTGGTTTTGGAAGCGCAGATGGATAAAATCAACGCCGATCAAAGAGATGATGCTTTGGATTCTTCACGGGAAGTCATTGAAAGGAGGGTTAATTTATTTGGGGTTTCTGAGGCGGTTGTTCAAACCTCAAAGGTAGGTAATCAGCGTCGGATACTGGTAGATTTGCCGGGAGTAAAAGATGCATCTGAAGCAGCCAGTCTGGTAGGCAAAACCGCCCAGTTGGATTTTCGTGAACAACCTCCGAAATTTTCCGATGAAGCTACCCAATCGGCATTGCTCCAAATTTTTGAATATACTCGAACCGGACTTACTGGGGCAGATCTTAAAAAATCTTCAGTAGTTTTTAATCAAGCTCAGGGAGGTACCGGTGCTCAGGTTTCAATTGAGTTTACCTCCGAAGGAGCAAAAAAGTTTCAGGAAATTACTAAAAGAAATGTTGGCAAGCCACTGGCAATCTTTTTAGACGACCAGCCTATTTCTCTAAACCCGCCAATCGTCCAACAGGAAATTATTGGGGGTAATGCAGTGATTACCGGAAATTTTACTACCGAGGAAGCCAAAAATTTATCAATCCAGCTTAATGCAGGAGCATTACCGGTTCCGATCAAAATCCTTGAACAAAGATCGGTTGGAGCAAGTTTGGGTCAGGAGTCGGTTGAAAGAAGCATTCTTGCCGGGGTAATAGGACTTTTAACAGTAATTGTCTTTATGGTTGCCTATTACGGCTGGTGGGGATTGATTGCCGATGCGGCACTTCTGATTTATTCACTATTCGTCCTGGCGATTTTTAAAACCGGATTATTTTTAATTCCACCGGTAACCTTAACTCTTGCAGGAGTAGCCGGTTTTATCCTGTCAATCGGTATGGCTGTTGATGCCAATATCTTAATTTTTGAAAGGATGAAGGAGGAAAAAAGATGGGGTAAGAGCGCATTTCAAGCTTTAGAATCGGGTTTTAACCGCGCCTGGTCATCAATCAGAGATTCAAATGTTTCCTCGCTGATTACAGCTTCGATATTATATTTTATGGGCACAGGACTTGTCAGGGGGTTTGCCCTGACTTTGGCAATCGGAGTCATTGTTTCCATGTTTACTGCAATTGTGGTGACAAAAACTTTCTTAAGGCTGATGACAAGAAAATAATTTAAAAATGCAAAATTTTTATACAGTAGTAATCTTTGTTCCACTCACCCATGCAGATATACTCAGAAAAGTCATTGGCGATGCCGGAGCAGGAAGCGTAGGAAGGTATAGCCATTGCAGTTTCTCAAGCAAGGGAATAGGTAGGTATTTACCTTTAAAAGGGGCTAAGCCTTATCAAGGTGAGGTTGGTAAATTAGAAAGCATAGAGGAAGAAAGGATTGAAGTCATCTGCCAAGAAGATCAGATCACAAAAGTAATCAAGGCCATGAAAGAAGTTCATCCTTATGAAGAACCTGCTTTTTATGTATATTCATTATTAAATGAGGATTTTTAGATGGCCAAATTTAAATCAAAAAAACCGCACTTTGAATATTTAAGAAAAAAATGGACTGCCAAGCACAATAACCTAAAGCAGAATTTAATTGAAAAACATTTTCAAAAAGCGGCTTTAGGATCATTGGGCGGGTTAATGCTTTTGTCGGCGCCTATATTGCATCTTTCTGCAGGTGCGCTTTTGGCAGGTGGCGGTCAAAAGATTATGGATATTGATGATAAAAATAATCTTTTAAAAGTTGAACTTTTGGATAAGGTACCACGAGAAGTAAGGCCCTTGACTAACGATGAAGAAGACCGGATAACTCAAGTTATAACTAAAGATTTAGGGATTAAAGTTGCAGCCGAACTTGAAGGTAAAAGATTAAACAAAAGTTATGGACTAATTGGTGGTGAGCAGCACCTATACAGGTATCCCGGGGATACACTTTATTCCCATGCTAAAACCGCCCAAGATTGGGCGATGTATGGCAGTGCGGGGATTGCTCCCGGATTGGGCGCCTGGGGATATTTTGCTCCAAGCAAAGCAGAATTTACAGAACAAGATGAACAAAGGGAAAGATATTATCTGGCTGTTCAGACTTTTTTAGTGCCCGGTTATGCAGAAAACGTCAAAGAGTATAGGGATTTTTTTAAATTCCGCAAAATGCTTGTGGTCAATCCGAAAACCGGACAGGCTGTTGTAGCGGTCATAGGTGATGCCGGCCCCGCCGAGTGGACGGGAAAACATTTAGGGGGAAGCCCGGAGGTGATGCATGAGTTGGGACTTGCCCAAGGAATGAGAAAAGGCCCGGTGTTATATTATTTTGTTGATGATCCGGAAGATAAAATCCCTTTAGGGCCAATTAGAATTGCTGATGAAGGACAGGTCATAAGAACATGAAAAAGCATTATTTTTACAGCCACTTAGTTGAGATTGAATCTTTGGTATTGGAACTGGATAAGATGGATTTTTCCGAAGAAGAAAAAATCCACCTGGCTTCACTGATAGATTCCAGCCTGCATCATACGGTATTGGATGCTGTATTATCGCAGCTTCAGGATGATGATAAAAAAGTTTTTCTAAAGCATTTAAAAAAAGAAGATCATTCCAAGATCTGGCAACATTTAAATGAAAAAATTGATAATATCGAAGAGAAAATACGGCAGGCAGCGGAACGTCTGAAAGAAGATCTGCACAAAGATATTAAGGAGGCACATAGAATAAGGAAGAGAAAATGATTAAGTTGATGAAACACAAGTTATTGTTTTTTATTTTTTCCACCCTGATAATTTTGCCGGGGCTTTTTTACCTGGTTACTTCCGGACTTAAGCTTGGAATTGATTTTACCGGCGGCGCACTTTTGGAATATCAATTTAAAAAAGAAGTTAAGATAGAAGATCTACAAAAATACGGAGTGGTAAATCCGGCAGGAGATAAAACCTTCATCATCAGGACAAAACCGCTGGAGCATGAAAGTCTGCAGGAGTTAAAAAAAGAGCTTAATCAAAAATTCGGAGCGTTTGAAGTTAAAAGAGAAGAAAATGTGGGACCGGTAATAGGGAATGAACTAAAGCAAAAAGCCTTAATCGCCATTTTGCTTGCTTGTGTAATGATTGTTTTATATATTACTTGGGCTTTCCGAAAAGTTCCCAAACCTGCAAGTTCTTTTAGATTTGGTATAGCTGCGATAATTGCCTTAATCCATGATGTTTTAGTAGTTGTGGGGTTATTTGCAATTTTTGGTAAATTTTATAATGTAGAGGTAGATGTTTTGTTTGTGACAGCACTTTTAACAATCATTGGTTTTTCGGTTCATGACACTATTGTGGTATTTGACAGAATAAGGGAAAATCTTCCAAAATATCTTTCAAAGAAATTTGAAGAAGTAGCCGATATTTCAATTGCTCAAACTTTAGCCAGATCCTTAAATACTTCTTTAACGGTAGTTTTTGTATTAACTGCGCTTTTACTTTTTGGCGGGGAAAGTATTAGGTGGTTTGTGGTGGCACTTTTGGTAGGAATTGTCTCCGGTACTTATTCTTCAATCTTCAATGCCACAGCACTTCTTGCCTGGTGGGAAGAGCGTTTAGGACATTAAGCTATATCTTTGATCCTATGCAGTAAATAATCTCTGCTATTCTTTGATGAATCTTCTAAGACTTCTTTAAATAGTTTATTTAGGATTTCTCCTACTTTGGGGCCGGGTTTGATTTTTAAAACTTCCATTACGTCTTTACCGTTGACTTTTAAATCTGCAATTGAAAAAGGTTTTTTTAATACTTCATCAATTCTTTGACGAAACATCTGCATCCTCCAGGAAATTTCTTTTTCAGTTCCTCCACCTAACCTATCCCCAATCCTTACTGCCATCATGTCATCAACATTTTCTAATCCAACATTTCTAATAAACCTTCTGACAGCCGAGTCTGTTTGTTTTTCATCAACCGTAAACATATGCCATCTAACAAGATTAGTTAATTTTTCTGAGTTCCTTTTAGACAAACGAAACCTTTGGGTAATCTTTTCTGTCAGTTTGCCGCCGACTATGTCATGCCCGTAAAAAGTTACATTCCCGTCTGGTTGAATATTTTTCGTATCAGGTTTGCCGATATCATGAATTAATGCAGCAAATCTGACTAATGGGTTTATAGAAGGACAGTGTTTTAAAGAGAGAAGAGAATGCTCTCCAATATCATAAATTCTTTCATGCTTTGGGCCTTCTTGGATTATTCCAAAACATTTCTCAACCTCAGGAAGTATAATTTGCAAAATTCCTGCTTCTCTTAGTTTCAAAACTCCTTGATGTGGATCTTTTGACTCAAGAAGCTTAAAAAATTCATCCCTAATTCTTTCTTCGGAAATCTCTTTTAAAAGTTGGGCATTTTTTTTAATTGACTCTAAAGTTTTTAGTTCGATATCAAATTCAAGTTGAGTTGCAATCCTCACAGCTCTAATGAGTCTTAGTGCATCTTCTTGGAAACGCTGATCCGGTTCCCCCACAGCCTTGATTAATTTATTTTTTATATCCTCCTTGCCACTAAATGGGTCCACTAAATTTCCATTTCTGTCCATCGCCATGGCATTTACCGTAAAATCGCGTCTTGCTAAATCTTCTTCTATTTTATTGGTCCATGAGACTTCGACCGGGTGTCTGTGGTCACGGTAGTCTCCTTCCTTTCGCATTGTAGTAATCTCTAAAATCCCAAGTGGTGAATCTAAACCAACAGTGCCAAATTTATTGTCATAAAACCCCTCCGAAAAAAGTTCTAAAATCTCATCTGGTTTAGCATCAGTTGTAAAATCCCAGTCTTGAACTTCTTTTCCCAAAAGTAAGTCACGCACCGCTCCTCCAACTATAAAAAGCTGGAAACCGTTTTTAGTAAATTTTTCGAATAAATCTTTTACTTCTGATGGTAAATCCATAGCTAAATTCTAAGGGTTTTGCGGATAAAAGGAAAGGTCAATAAGTGTGTTAAAATACTTTTTACACTTATGTCCCGCTCTTGGAAAATTCTCCCAAAAATCTCGGATGATCTAAAATTGCAACTTCTGCATAATAGAGGGATAAATATCAAAAGGGAAATTGATGATTTTTTTAATCCATCCATTGATAGATTTAAAAAAGATCTGGAAATCCCGGGAATTTCTCCAGCCCAAAAAAGGATTCAAAAAGCAATAGAAAATCAGGAGCTCATCATAGTTTACGGTGATTATGACGTAGATGGGGTCTGTGCCAGTGCCATTATGTATAAAGCGCTGACAGAACTTGGTGCAAAAGTTTTACCTTATATTCCCCATAGGGAAAAGGAAGGGTATGGTTTATCAAATCAGGGTTTGGAATTTGCCCGGGATAGCGGAGCAGGGCTTGTAATTACGGTTGACAATGGGATTGTGGCAATAAACCAAGCAAAGTTTGCCAAAAAAATTGGTTTGGATTTAATTATTACAGATCACCACCTGCCATTAAAAGAATTACCAGAGGCACATGCGATCGTGCATTCAACAAAGATGTGTGGTGCAGCAGTAGCTTGGTGTTTGGTAAAAGATCTGATTTCAGAAGAACTTTCAAAAGATCTTTTGCAGTTTGTTGCAATTGCTACAATTGGGGATTTAATTCCTTTAATAGAGTTAGGGAGGGCATTTGTTTCAGAGGGTTTAAAAGTTATGAACAAAACCAAGAACATCGGACTTTTGGAACTTATTTTTGAATGCGGACTTACTCC
>CAYMTV010000027.1:0-13605 GCA_964393525.1 uncultured Gammaproteobacteria bacterium
GTTTTAGTAAAGAAAGGTTCGGCATCGGCCTCAGAAATGGTTGCAGGGGCAATCCAGGATTACAAAAGAGGCAGGCTGGTTGGAGAACAATCATTTGGCAAAGGAACGATCCAGGAATCCCAAGAGCTGTCGGGAGATACCGGGATACATATCACAACTGCCAAATGGCTTACTCCAAATGGACGCTGGATTCACAACACCGGCCTGACACCGGATATAAAAGCTGAGTTGGATGAGACGGAGGAAAAAGATGAACAGCTGGAGAAGGCTTTAGAGCTTTTGGATTAAAGATGAACGAAAAACTTAAGATTTTAATTGTATTTTTATTGTTTGGAGTATTAGCAGGGATTGTCGCTTTCAGGCTTGCTGCAACCGGAAAGCTGCCGGTTAATCTAAAATCACCTCCCCCTTTGGAAAACATCCAGACCAACCGGGTAGTCAAAGAGGAAAATGCGGTTATCTCAACTGTTGAGAAAACCTCCCCTTCGGTTGTGGCAATTGGAATCACGCAAAGAATAGTTAATCCTTTTGATCCCTTTTCCCTTCCAAGAAGCCGGGAAAGCACAATTGGTACCGGGTTTGTTGTTTCGGACAAGGGGATTATTGTTACAAACCGGCATGTGGTTGATGATACGTCTGCCAAATACTCTGTAGTTACAAAAGATGGTAAAAAGCTTGAGATTGTAAAAATCTACCGGGATCCTAATTTGGATTTGAGCTTAGTACAGGTGAGCAGTGCCGGAATAAAAGCCTTGGAGTTGGGGGATTCTTCAAAGCTTAAGGCAGGACAAAGTGTGATTGCGATTGGTAATGCCTTAGGCAGGTTTGAAAATACCGTTACAACCGGAGTAGTTTCCGGTTTGGGCCGGGCGGTGACCGCCGGTGACCCATTTTCAGGGGCAACCGAAAGACTGGATAATTTGATTCAAACCGATGCGGCAATTAATCCGGGAAATTCCGGAGGTCCGCTATTAAATCTTTCCGGACAGGTAATTGGGGTAAATGTTGCTACAACTGAGGGTGCCCAGAATATAGGTTTTGCAATTCCTATTAACTCAGTCAAGGCATTGGTGGAGGAGTTTGACAGAACCGGTAATATCCAAAGGGCCTATTTAGGTATCAGGTACAGGTTGATCTCAAGGGATGTAGCAATCTTAAACGAGGTTCCTCAAGGAGCATATATCCAGGAAGTCATTGAGAACTCGCCGGCCGACAAAGCCGGAGTTACTCCGGGAGATATTGTGACAAAAATTGACGGGCAGGGGATTAATGATGAAAATAGGATCTCTCAAACTATAGAAAAGAAAAAACCGGGTGATAAACTAGGCTTAGAAGTCTGGACAGAAGGTAAAACCCGTTCAATCACTGCAACTTTGGAACAAACTCCAAGTCAGTAATGGTTAGAATTTGATTTTTAGTATCCTCTGTAAATGTGCTAAATCTTTTGTTACTTCCACTTCTGCATTTGGGAAATACTTTAGAGCTTCTTGGACTGCCAGCTCCCCATGGGTATAATCAATTTCTCCAATTAAATATTTTAGCTTCCCACCCTCCGGGTGGTTCAGCTTGACACCCTTTCTCATCTCACTAATTTGCTGAAATAATTTTCGGTAAAGCTCAAACCCGTCCTGGCCACCATCTAATGCCACTCTTGGTTCAAATTCAGTTACCATTGGATCAATGTACATCAGTCTGGCTGTTGGGATGTAAGGAAGGTTTGTGACTATTACATCCGGGGATTGTTTAAAGTCCGGCAATAAATCTGCTTCCAAAAAAATAATTTTATCTTCAACATGGTGGAATTTGGCATTTGACTTCGCAACTCCCAGGGCTTTGGGAGAAATATCCGTCGCAATAATTTTTGCATTAGGTAAGTTTTTGGCTATAGAAATGGCAACACAACCGGAACCTGTTCCAATGTCTAAAATAGTATTGGGTTTTATCTTGATGACTTCATCAACTAGAAGTTCTGTTTCAGGGCGGGGAATTAGTACATCCGGTGTTAACTTAAACTTTAATTTATAGAACTCACACCATCCTCTCTGATATTGTACAGGTGGAATGTGAGTTCTAGAGCTTTGCTCATAAAATTCTGTCCAACCCTGCTGGTACTGCCTTGGCGGAGCTAATTTTTGAACTTTTTTAATCTCTTCTTTTAGAGTTGACCCTCTTTTCATTAGTCTGCCTCTATTAGCGCTTGGGTAATGGGCATAAGATTTCCTTCAAGGATTGACTCCAAATTATGCCAGGATTTGCCTATTCTGTGATCTGTGATTCTGTTTTGGGGAAAGTTGTAAGTTCTAATTTTTTCACTTCTTGCACCTGTTCCTACCATAGCCAGTCTTGCCCCGCCCAGTTCTTTTAATTTTTCTTCCTGTTCTATTTCCCATAATTTTGACCGGAGTAAATTCATGGCATTTTCCCTGTTTTGTAATTGCGATCTTTCAGTTTGAGCTGTAACTACAATACCGGTTGGGATATGTTTAACCCTTACTGCAGTAGAGACTTTATTGACATTCTGTCCTCCGGCACCACCTGATCTATAAGCTTCGAATTCTATATCAGCGGGGTTTATAATAACCTGCGTCTCCGAAATTTCAGGCAATACTGCAACTGTAGCAGTTGAAGTGTGAATTCTCCCAGAGCTCTCGGTTTTAGGCACCCTTTGAACCCGATGTACGCCGGCCTCGTATTTTAGATAGGTAAAAGCATCCTTTCCTTTTATCTGCAAAGTTAGTTGTTTTATCTGTCCCAAACCTCCTTCAGATTTGTCTAATTCTTCCACCCTCCATTTTTGAGACTCGGCAAAACGTATATACATCCTAGCCAGGTCTCCGGCGAAGAGTCCGGCTTCATCTCCACCTGCGGCAGCCCTGATTTCTAAATTTGCTACATTTGGATTTACCTCATCTTCGCTCCAGCTTTCTTCACTTTCTTTATCCATTGAAGTACTGGCAGACTGCTCAAGCTCTATTTTCTGTTTTTCCAACTCTGCAATTTCAATCCGCGCCAAATCAGCCAACTCCGGGTCTGAAAATAGCTTTTTGCTATCCTGAATTTTTTGATCAATTATTTTTAATTGTTCTTCTAAAAAATTATCCATAAAAAAAGTCTTCAGCTGTCAGCTTTCAGCTATCAGACATATACAAAATATCTGAAGACTGAAGACTGTGGACTGAAGACTGCACTCCTAGGAATGGAGATTTTTGCGGGCCTGCATTAAAAGATCCTTGAGGGATGGTTTGTCGGTTTTCTCAACTTTAACTTTAGCTTCTCTAGCTTCTTTAACTTTTTGTTTTTCCACTCTTTTAACTTCGGCAACTTGAGATTTCTTCTGGAATTTATCAACCTGGCCTAAAGTATCAACAAATTTTTGCTGTCCGGTAAAAAAAGGATGACAACTGTAACAGATCTCAACTCTAATATTATCTAAGCTTGAGCCCGTGACAAAAGTATTCCCGCAGGCGCAGGTAACTTTGACTTCATTATTCCAAGTAGGATGAATATCTGCTTTCACAACCCAAGTAGTATACCAATATTAGGCAGTAGGTTCAAGCGTAGAACCGGACTTAGCTTCTATGGTGTTTATGGTGTGTATGGTGATGTTCCTGCTTACCTAAAGTTCCCCAGTAGACCCCTAATACAACAAGGCAAGTTCCAATTATGAAGGAATAAGAAATCCGTTCTCCTAAAAAGGGGACTGCCAAAGATGCAGCTACTGCAGGTTCCATATAATGAAACAAGTTCGCCTTAATAACTCCAATTTTGTCCATCCCCCAATATAAAAGAAAAAAAGCGCAGATTGTCGAAAGAATTGTAATAAATCCTAAGCTTAAATAGCCCAGCACAGAAACCTTTTCAGCCCAGGTGGGAAAGCTTAAGTATTCAAAAACTGCCGGTATTGCAAGTGTCAGAGTAGCAATTAAGAAAAATAGTGCAGTCAGTATTAACGGATGATAAGTTTTCAAAAGCTGTTTTGAAAGAATTGCCCCAATTACAAAAGTTACGGAAGAAAGTAAGATTAACAAATTTCCAAACATACCCTCTGATGTAAATTTCCCTAAAAATATTAAAGGCAAACCTAAAATTACCAATGTTCCAAAAAAACCTAAAATTATCCCTACCAGGTTAATCCAGTAGATCTTCTCTTTTAATATCCACCAGCCCCCCAATACGGAAAATATTGGTACGCTCATACTTAAAACTGACGCATCAATTGCTGAGGTTCTTTTAAGCCCTTCATAAAAAAGAGCAATGTTTATGGTAACCATTAAAATCGCTGTGGTAAAAAGCTTAGGCAGGTGTGAAAGCTTTATTTTAAGCTCCTTTTTTTCAAACACCAGTAAAAAGGGAACTAACAAAAGCGATGCAAGAGCATACCTTAAGAATGCTAGGGTCATTGGCGGAAAATCATTTAAGGCAAATTTGGCAACTACAAAATTTGCCCCCCAAATAAGATGGGCAATAATAAGCGCCAAAAAGGGGAGAGATATGGCAAAGATTTTGTGGCCAGGAAGTTTAACCATTTAAATTATTGTAAATAAATTGGAGAAAGAAGGGAAGGATAATAATCTACATCCAGTCTGGCTACCTAGCGCAACTTCTATGAGAGGTGCATACAGGGTGTGCAATTAAGGGTTTAGTTTTTGGACGAGTTCTGCGAGAGAAATTTTTGTCTGAGACTGATTTTTCAGATCTTTAACAGCAATATTATTTTCTTTAACTTCTTCAGGACCAATAATAACTGCGTAGGGGATTCCTTTTTGGTCAGCGTACTTTAATTGTTTTTCCAGTTTAGAGGTAGGATCCAGCCAGATTTCACTATTAATCTTTGCTGAGCGTAGTCGAAGCAATACCTCCAGTGATTTATCTTTTAAGTCAGGAGAAAAAATTGTGACTAATACTTTTGAAACAGTTTTTTGGGTTGGGAATAATCCCAATTCTTCCATGGCTTCCATGGTTCTATCAAAACCTAATCCAAATCCAGTCCCAGGAATATCTTTTCCGGAAATTTTAGCTGTTAAATTGTTAAATCTTTCTCCACCTAAAACTGATCCAACAGTATATTCAGGAATTTCAATTTCCCAGATTGGACCATCTGAGTATGCAAAGGACCTGGCAATAGTTGGATCAAAAACATACCAGTCCTTTTCAAATCCCATTCGATTTAAAGTTTCAAATATAATTTTGATGGTTTCGTTAGGCTGCATATTGGTAATTTTGTTTAAAAATTCTTTTGCCTTTTCCTTTAAAATTCCTCTTTGTTCCATTTCTGCAATAACTCCCTCGGGACCAATTTTCTTTAACTTGTCTATAGAAATAATTGCTTCATAGGGAATATCTTTTAATAAAGCTCGATCATTTATTTTAGCAATAGCTTTTTTAAATCCTAGTTCTTTATAAATCGCCAACGATAATGCTATGACTTCTGCATCGGCTGCAGGGGAGGGAACACCAAAAATATCAGCATCACATTGTAAAAACTCTCTATATCTTCCTCTCTGGGTGTTTTCAGCACGGTATGCAGACTGAATTTGATAACGCTTGAAGGGTAAATATAGTTCGTTTTCATACTGAGCTATTACTCTAGCAGTCGGAACAGTCTGATCATATCTTAAAGAAACTTTTCTTCCCCCTGCATCTTCAAACTTAAAAAATAACTTTTCATCCTCACCTATAACTCCTTCAAAGAGCTCGGTAAATTCTAGGGTAGGTGTTTCTATTGGATCATAGCCCCAGCGTTCAAAAACTTTACGGATCTTATCACGTAAATAATTACGCTTAATCGCATCTTCTGGCAAAAAATCTCTAAATCCCTTTGGTGTTTGCAACTTCATTATTTCTTTCTCCTTTTTTCTAATTCATCATAAATATCCTTAGGATTAATATTGAATTTTGCAAGCAGTACTAAACAATGATACCAAAGATCAGCCATTTCGGAAACGATCCTCTGTTTGCTTTTTCCTTTGGCTGCAACAACAACCTCCACTGCTTCTTCACCAACTTTTTGGACAATACGGTCCAAACCTGCCTTAAATAGGGAAGCAGTATAAGAGTTTTCTGGCAATTCTTTCTGCCTTTTAATAATAGTTTTAAACAATTCTTCAAGTCTCATATTTTACCCAAAATGCTAAACGATCGTTTAAGATTTTGGGAGATCAATTTTTTCAAAGAAACAAGTTTTGTTACCTGTGTGACAAACGTTTTTACCCATAAGCTCGGCCTTTATCAAAATCGTATCCTGATCGCAGTCAATAAAAATTTCTTTTACTTTTAACTTATTACCGGATTCTTCCCCTTTAGTCCAAAGTCTTTTTTTACTTCTGCTCCAAAAGGTTATAAAGCCCTCTTTTTGAGTTTTATTCAAGGCTTCCTGATTCATAAACCCAAGCATAAAAACCACACCGGTTTTGTAATCCTGAATAATGGTAGGTACTAAGCCATCTCCTTTTTTAAAATCTATCATAGTCTAATACTTATTCCTTTCTTTTTCAGAAATTTTTTTAAGTTTTTAATTTTTAACTCTTTATAGTGAAAAAGGGAAGCAGCCAGCGCAGCATCAGCACTACCTTTTACAAAAACCTCTTTAAAATCTTCTAACTTTCCTGCCCCACCCGAAGCAATCACCGGAATATTAACTTTACTTGATATTAAGTTGGTTAACTTAATATCATAGCCCATCTTGGTTCCATCTTTATCCATGCTGGTCAAAAGTATCTCGCCTGCACCCAGAGCCGCTCCTTTCTTTGCCCAGGAAGTTGCATCTAAATTAACATCATCCCTACCGCCGTTAATAAAAACTTTCCAACTTTTTCCTATTTTTTTTGCATCAATTGCCAGCACAATACACTGTGATCCAAAAGCTTTGGCCGCTTGAGCAATAAACTGAGGATTTTTAACAGCTGCAGAATTGATTGAAACCTTGTCTGCACCGGCCAATAATGTTTTTCTAATATCTTCCAAATTCCTAATACCTCCGCCCACGGTAAAAGGAATAAAAACTTCCTTGGCAACTTTATCAACAATATTAAACATCGTATTCCGGTTCTCAGATGAGGCAGTAATATCCAGAAAAACAAGTTCATCGGCTCCCTCACGGTTGTAAAATTTAGCCAGTTCAACCGGATCACCAGAGTCTTTTAAATTTAGAAATTTGGTTCCTTTAACAACCCTGCCTTTATCCACATCCAGACAGGGGATTATTCTTTTGGTCAACATGCTAAAGCCTCCTCTATGCTAATTTGCCCTTCATAAAGCGCCTTTCCCAAAATCACTTCACTGATGCCAATGCTTTTTAATTTTTTAACCTGCTCAATAATGGAAATCCCTCCTGATGCAACGACTTTACCGTTTATTGAGTCTTTCAATTTCTTAATTGCCTGATAATTTGGTTCGGTTAAAGTCCCATCTTTTAAGATATCTGTATATATAAACCTGTTTATACCAAACCCTTCCAGTTTTTTTGCGATTTCTACTGCATCTGATTTGGTTTCTTCCAGCCAGCCTTTTTTCATCAGTTTGCCGTTTTTAGCATCCAAAGCAATAGAGATTTTTCCCGCAAAGTTTTTGGCTATTTTTTTCAAAGCATCTAAGTTTTCCAATGCCATAGTACCCAAAACAACCTGATCAATCCCTAAATTAATTAAAAGTTTTACACTGTCAAAACTCCTAACACCTCCTCCAACTTCAATTGGAATACTAACTTCCTTTCTGATTTTTCTTATCTGGGGTAAATTCCTCAGTTGTCCGTCTTTTGCTCCATTTAAATCCACTAGGTGAAGCATAGAGGCTCCCTGATTCTGCCAATTGACTGCTACAGCCAGCGGCTCATCGCTATAAACTGTTTCCAAATTATAATTTCCCTGGAAAAGCCTGACACATCTGCCGTCTTTAATATCTATTGCAGCGATTACTTTCATCTTGTTGCCTCCCAAAAATTTTTTAATAGCTTTAAGCCGTTATCCCCACTTCTCTCTGGATGAAATTGAACGCCAAAAATATTGTCTTTTTGTAAGACACTGCAAAATTCGTTTCCATAGTTGGTTTTACCGGTAATTATATTCTTATCATCTGGTTTACAATAGTAACTGTTCACAAAATAGAAAAAGCTATTATTTGGAATACCTGACAATAAATTAATGTAACTTCTTGACTTCGATCGAAGAACATTTTTTGTTCGACCTTGTGGAGATCTACCTTGAATTCTAATCTGGTTCCATCCAATTTGTGGAACTTTTAAATCTACATTAAATTTTTTTACATTACCTTTTACTAACCCGAGGCAGCTGGTTGAGTCTTCTTCACTATATTCAAATAAAAGTTGCATTCCAAGACATATCCCCAAAATTGGTTTGCCAGAAACAATTTCACCTAAAATTACTTTGTCTAATTTTTTAGCCTTTAAATTTTTCATGCCTTCTCCGGCTGCTCCAACACCAGGTAAAATCAATGCAGTAGCTTGTCTAATTTTTTTAAAATCGCTTGTTATCACCACAGGAATACCTAGCTTATCTAAAGCGTTCTTTACAGAGGTCAAATTTCCTAGTCCATAATCAATTACACCAATCATAGCTTTCCTTTCGTCGAAGGAATCAGATTTTTTGCCTTTGGATCAACTTCACAAGCCACCCTGATTGCCCTCCCGACGGCTTTAAAAATGCTTTCTGCAATATGATGATCATTTTTTCCGTTCTCAACTTTTATATATAAATTTGCTTTGGCATTTTGGGCAAAAGCGTCCCAAAAGTGCCAGATTAAATCGGTAGACAAATCTCCAACTTTAGGATTTAAAAACTCACAATCAAATCTAAATGAATACCTGCCCGCAAAATCTATGGCAACAATTGCAAAAGCTTCATCCATTGGCAGGACATAAAAGCCGTAGTTTGTTAAATCATTCTTATCCAAAGCTTCCATAAATTTTTCATCCTTAGGGAGAATAAAATAACCATATCTTTGGATTCCCTTTTTCTCGCCTAGAGCCTTATAAAATGCCTCACCTAAACAGATGCCTATATCTTCAACCGTGTGATGCTCATCAATATAGATATCACCGGTAGCTTTAATATCTAAATCAAACATTCCGTGTTTAGAAAGTAGATCCAGCATGTGGGATAAAAATCCAATTGGAATATTGATTTCTCTTTTTCCACCTCCATCAATATTTAAGGAAATTTTTATATTTGTCTCATTGGTTTTTCTAGTTATTTTACTTAGACGCTTCATAAAATTCCTCCTTGAGCAAGAGAATTGTAAAAATCGCCATTCGTTGTTACAGAAATAAATTTTATGCCTAAATTCTTAGCAAAGAGTTTATCAGTTGTTCTATCACCACAGACAAAAGATTGACTTTTATTGATGGTGTTTTCTCTAAGAAATTTTTTCAGAAGACCAATTTTAGGTTTTCTGCAATCACAGTTTTCCGAAGGTAGGTGTGGACAGATAAATATTTTTTTAAAATTAATTCCGTTCTCTTTAAAAAAACTAAGCAACTTGTTTTGGGGGGCTTCAAAATTAGCTTTTGGCAAAGCAGAGGTTCCTAAACCATCTTGATTAGTAACCATTATTAGTTGATAACCTTTTTTGGTAAGTTTTTTGAGGCCTTTAATGACTCCATCTAAAATTTTTAGTTTCTTAAGACTATCAATCTGGTAAGTATCTTGAGGTTCAAAAATTAAAGTACCATCTCGATCTAAAAATGCATATCTTTTTGGTTTAAACTCGTCCAAGATTACTTTTTGATAGACTTTTATAAACCGCCTCATTTGAGCCTCAGTTCCAATACTTAGCCGGAGTGTTTTTTCAATATTTGTTTTATCCTGAGGCCTAACCAAAATCCCATTCTCTTTGAGTAGCTTTTCTTCCTTCTTCAGTCTTGGCTTATAAAGTAAAAAGTTCCCATAGGATTGATAAAAAGTTATACTATTTTGGGCAAAAAATTCTTCAACCATGGGCTTGGCTATCTCTGTCACTTCTTTGGTATATTTTTGCATTGCTTTCAAATCATCAAGTGACGCAGTAGCAGCAACTTCAGCCACCATATTTACATCATAAGGACCACGAACTTTTAAAAGCTCCCCTATATAGATTTTTGAGGCAACAATATAGCCTATTCTAAGTGAGGGCAGACCAAAAGCTTTTGATAAAGTTCTAGCTACTATAATATTTTGATATTTCTTTATTAATGGAACGGCGGTAACTTTGGAAAATTCAAAGTATGCTTCATCTACAAGGATGATAGAATTTTGGGCCTTTTGGGCGATTTTTTCAATATCCTTAATTGATATTAACGTACCTGTGGGATTATTCGGATTGCAGACAACAATAATCTTTACCAGGTCATCAATCTTTTCTAATACCTCATCTAGAGGGAAAGATAAATTTTCTTTTTTATATAATGAGACAGAGTCTCTTATAGAGCTTCGCTCATATAATGGAGTTATTATTTTATTACCCAGAATCTGAGCAGATTGATAAAACATTGCAAAGCTTGGTGTTGGAATAATTACTTTATCTCCTTTCTCTGTGAATGTTCGTAACACAATATCAATAGCTTGATCGGATCCATTAGTTATCATAATCTGATCTTTACCTACACCTGCATACTGAGCTAATTTTTTCTCTAGTTTCCCATACTCTGGATAAAGTTGTAATTTGTTTGATTTTAAGAGATTTCGAATAGCTCTTGCCACTTTTGGTGAAGGCGAAAGTGTACGCTCATTAAAATCTAAAAGAATTCCACTAAATGCCCGTCGTCCTCCGAGTGGTGGACTATATATCCTCATTTCTTTTATTCTTGGCAAAGCTAAATTTTTCATCTTTTAAACCTCACTTTCATGGAATAACCATGGGCTGGCAAACCTTCAACTTCGGCTAAAGTTTCTACGGTATTTTTGATCTTCAATAAGCCATTCTTAGTTACTCTTTGTACCTCCATCATTTTGATAAAACTTTGGACTGATAATGGATTAAACATTTTGGCCATGCCACCTGTTGGCAGAATATGATTTGCACCGGTTGCATAATCACCGCTGGATTTTGAAGTCCAGTTTCCTAAGAAGACTGAACCAGCATTATTGATTTTCTCAACCAATTCTTTTGCATTTTTAGTCATGATCTCCAAATGTTCAGGTGCATAGTCATTGACAAATTCAACAGCTTCATTGAGATTATCAACTAGGGCAATAAGACCATACTTATCCAAAGAAGCTTTAGCTCTGCTTGCGGTTGATAAATTCCGCAGCTGTTTTTTAATCTCAACCAGAGTTTGTTTTGCAACTTTTCTGGATGTTGTCAGTAAAATACAAGCTGAGTCTTCACCATGTTCTCCGTCTGCCAGTAAATCTGCAGCTATAAATTTTGGGTTTGCACTCTCATCCGCGATAATAAAAACTTCAGACGGGCCGGCCGGCATATCAATATCAACTTCGCCATAGACCAGCATTTTAGCTGCTGTCACATAGAGGTTTCCCGCGCCAAAAATTTTGTAAACTTTTGGTATGGAGTTTGTTCCAAATGCTAAAGCTGCTATAGCTTGAGCCCCTCCGGTTTTGTAAATGCTTTTAATATCCAAAAGTTTTGCTGCAGCTAAAACAGGGGCAGGAATATTCCCATCAGGATTTGGAGGAGAAACCACAATAATTTCTTTGCATCCGGCAATTTTTGCAGGGATTGCACTCATAAGTAAAGAGGATGGATAAACCGCTTTCCCGCCAGGGATATATAGCCCAACTTTTTCAATCGGCCGAAACTCCCGCCAGACTTTTATACCTTTTTCTGTTTGGATGGGTTTTTCTTTATAAGATTTAATTTGTTCTGTTGCAACTTTTGTAATATTTTTTATTGCCTGTTTTAGACTTTTTATTAAATCTTTTTCAGCATTTTGAAATGCTTCATTGATTTCTTTTTGGGTTACCCTTAACGTTTTTAAATTTGGATTGCCAAACTTTCTTTCATAATTTAATATGGCTTTATCCCCGAATTTTTTAACATCCTCCATGATATTTTTTACTACAGGCAAAACACTGCCATAATTATCAGCAGATCTTTTTTTAATTCTTTCTAATTCATTTTTATTTATTTCACTAAGTTTTCTTATTTTCATATAATCATTTTTTCTATTGGTAAAACTAGTATTCCTTGAGCTCCGGCTGTTTTTAATTTTTCAATTGTCTCCCAAAAAACATCTTCTTTGATTACAGTTTGGATGGAGATCCAGCCCGGCTGGGCGAGTGGAGAGATAGTAGGGGATTTTAAGCCGGGGACGATCTTTTTAATTTTTGGCAGGATATTAACTGGCGCATTCATCATCACATATTTATAGTTTTTTGCAGAAAGTACTGCTTTAAAACGTATAAGAAGATTATTAATCAAAGAGCTTTTCTTTTCATCCAAAGTACTTTGCGAATTGGCAATTAAGATTGCTTCTGAATCATAAATTTTTTCCAGCACCCTTAAATCATTTAATGTCAGAGTGCTTCCGGTTGAGATTAAATCGGCAATCGCATCGGAAACGCCTAGAGAAGGGGTAATTTCAACTGAGCCTCGGATTTTAACAATTCCGGCTTTTACATTATTTTCTTTTAGGAACTTTTTTAAAGAGTTGGGGTAGGTAGTTGCGATTGTTTTACCGTTTAAATCTTTGAGTGTTTGATAACCTGATTCCTTTAAAACAGCCACAACCAGAGAACAAAAACCATATCTTAAATTAAGCATTTTTTTAACCTGGGGTCTCTCCTCGGATAAAATGTTTTGGCCCACAATTCCAATATCCACAGTACCTGATTCCACATAATCCGGGATATCATCATCCCTAACATACAAAATTTCCAAGGGAAAATTTCTGCATAAAGAAAACAGCCTTTGTTTGTAGCTTTCAAATTCAAGGCCCGCTTTGCGCAAAAACTCGAGCGTCTCTTCTGTTAACCGCCCGTCTTTTTGTATAGCCAATTTTAAGTTTTTACCATTAAGTTTTTTGTCCATTAAAAAACCTCCCGTTCTATAGTCATAAACCACCTGGGCTTATGACTAAGGAACGAGAGGGTTTAAAAAAACCGCTTCCCGCGGTCCCATCCTTAATTCTTAGAAGCATTTTTCTTCTAAGCTCTTAGGCCGACTCCGCTAGGCTGACATCGACTGTTGATCTTTTTACAGCTTCAACTTTCTGTAGAGTATTTGGCTCTCAGCGTTCTCCTGAGTTTATCGAAGGATTTTGGATCGTGACTCCAATACAAACGCTTTTAAATTTTCAAACTGATATACATTATATCATAAATTTCTAAAAAGTCAAAATTTTTAAATTTTGTCTTGTTTTTGGCTAATTGGTATTGTAAAGTAGTTTGAGTATGCAAGCACCTGAAAACGCCTATGCTGTAATCCTGGCTGGAGGCGGCGGCACCAGGCTTTGGCCCAAATCCCGGAAAAAGACCCCCAAACATCTACTTAAACTTTTTGGAGGTAAAACACTGCTTAGGATGGCTTATGAAAGAGTAAAGGATATAATCTCAAGCAATAGGATTTTTATAGTCACCATAAAAGATCACGAAAACTTAATAAAAACAGAACTCCCCGAGATCCCTAAGGATAATATCATCTGTTAACCTCTCG
>CAYMTV010000028.1:0-1847 GCA_964393525.1 uncultured Gammaproteobacteria bacterium
GTGATAATATCTAAATCAGATTCATTGTAGCCATGTTTTTTTCTATTAGATTTTTCCATGCGCCTCATAATTTCATCCTTAGAGACATCAATTAATATATATAAATCAGGCTGATTTCCATTAACTACCTCGTCCTCCAATTTTTGGATTAAATCTAAAGAAACCCCATCTACAAATCCCTGGTAAACAAAAGTTGAGGCTGAAAAACGGGTAGAAACAACCCATTTGCCTTGCTCAAGGTTTGGCAAAACCAGCTCATTCAAAAACTTTTCCCTGGATTTATAGAAAAGTTCGACTTCTTCCTCAGGAGTAATAGAATTTTCAGCCCGTCTTTTTAAAAGCTCTTCGCGGATAGAAATTGCAGATTCAACCCCTCCAGGTTCTTGGGTTTCTACTACCTCTATTCCTTTTTCTTTTAGTTTCTCAACCAATAAATGAGCTTGTTTAGTCTTACCAGTAAACCCTTGTCCTTCCAAAACTAAGAATTTTCCTTTTTTATCTAAATTACCCATATTTTAAATTCAAACTTGCGCAACTACTATGCACGTGCATATTGTTTGTGATAATACATTTAGTTTTTACTTTTGATTCTGGATGCGCTGCGCTTACCAGAATGACGGAGAAGTGGGTTGTCTGTTGAACCAAAACCGCCCCGGGATTTTTTTCTAACAACTTTTACCTCTTCCCACTCTACCTTCTCTATTGGGATAAAAATTCCCTGAGCTATCCTATCTCCTTTTTTTACTCTAACATTTTTATCTGTAAAATTATAAACTAAAATATTTATCTCATCTTCTGGCCCTGAATAATCCTGATCCACTATTCCAATCCCATGGGGGGCAATTAAACCAAACTTTTTGGGGGTAGAGCTTCTTAAAGATATTAAAAACATAAATCCAGGTGGAGTTTCAATTATTATATTAGCTGGAATCTTTCCTAATGATTTTGCAGGAATTTCTGTATCTACCCTAGCATAAAGATCAAGCCCCACTGAACCTTTGGTGTGGTATTTTGGCAAAGGCAAGGATTTGTTTAATAGTTGAATCTTAACCTGCACGTTTGGAAGTTGCTTGTATGAGCAAAGCTCTAAGTTTGCTGCTTCGCAGCTGCACTTATAAACCCCAAAAACATTGGATGAGGATCTAAAGGCCTTGATTTCAACTCCGGGTGAAATTGTGAACCCGTAAAATAAGGGTGTGAGGGAAGCTCCATTATCTCCATAATTTTTCCATCTTGAGAAGTCCCGGAAAAAACCACCCCGGCTTTCTCCAAGTCTTTGACATATGCATTATTAACCTCATATCTGTGCCTGTGCCTCTCCCAGATTTTATCTTTCCCGTAAAGTTTTCTTATAGCTGTCCCCTGTTTTAAAACACACTCCCAAGCTCCAAGGCGCATAGTTCCTCCATAATTTCTTTCCAATAGCTTCTTTTCCTGATCAGGCATGATGTGGATGATTGGGTATTTGGTTTTTTGACTAATCTCTGTGGTATGAGCGTCTTTATACCCCAAGACATTTCTGGCAATTTCAACTAGTGCAAGCTGCATTCCATAACATAAGCCTAAATATGGAATATTATTTTCCCTGACATATTTAATAGCAGCAATTTTACCCTCAATGTCCCGCTCACCAAAACCTCCAGGGACAATTACTCCGTCAAATTTTTCAAGCTGCTCCGGCTTTTCCTGAAGTTTTCCAGCATCAATCCAGGTGATTTCCGGTTTTAGCCCTTGGGCGTATGAAGCATGTTTTATTGCCTCAATTACCGAGATATAGGAATCTGAAAGCGTAAAATCTCCAGTGGTAAAGTATTTTCCGACAATCCCGCTTTTGACAACCTTTTTGG
>CAYMTV010000028.1:1857-12087 GCA_964393525.1 uncultured Gammaproteobacteria bacterium
CCAATCTTTTAAATCATTTTGCTGTCTTTTTAATCCAAGCTTTTTAAGAATTCTTTCGGTCAAATTCTGCTCTGCATATAAAAGCGGGACATCATAAATGCTTGGCACATCCGGTGCCGAGATAATATCCTCCATCTCAAGCGATCCAAAAAGCGAAAGCTTTTTGCGCCTTGAAGAATCTAGCGCCTGGGATGATCTGGCAAGCAGAATATCCGGCTGGATCCCCAGGGAGTTTAACTCCTTTATCGACATCTGGGCGGGTTTACTCTTCATCTCCCCCAAAGAAGATGGAACAGGCAGGTAGCTTAAATGAACATGGATTACATCTTCCGGCCGTTTAAGCTTAAGTAGTCTGTTAGCCTCAAAGATAAACATATTCTGAAGTTCTCCGACGGTTCCGCCAATTTCGATAATAACAACATCCGCCCGGTTGCTTCTTCCCGCCTCATTTATCCTCCTGATGATTTCTTCTGGGATGTGTGGAACTGCTTCAACACACGCTCCTTCATATTCCAGGCTTCTCTCACGCTGGATCACCGACAGGTAAACCTGACCAGAGGTTGTAAAACTGGCGCTGTTTAAAGACTCTGTCAAAAACCTTTCATAGTGGCCCAAATCCTGATCAGTTTCTGAACCGTCATCCAGTACAAAAACCTCCCCATGTTCAATCGGGTTCATGGTTCCGGCATCAACATTTAAATATGGATCAATTTTTAGGGGAGTAACCCTGTATCCTGCAGATTTTAAAAGAAGGGCAATGGAGGAGGTGGCAATTCCCTTGCCTAAACCCGATATTACACCTCCGCTGACAAATATATATTTCATCTTGATACACCAACCTTATACACTAAAAAATTTCCAATTTTCAAGCATTAATTTCTAATAAATGACAATTTTTTAAACTGAAAATCTAAAAATGAGGGGATCCTTCGACTGGTTCGACTTCGCTCAGTACAGGCACGTTCACCACCAGTTCGCTCAGGACAAATTTTTTGAGGCCCTCACTATAATACCAAATACATTGTTTAATTTCAATTATTCCATTTTTATCAGCAAAAGCAGAAAACCACGATTTTAATCGTGGATGAATGCTTTTTTCCGCGAAGCGGTCAGCGAACAGCTTTTGCTGTGAAGCTGTGCTGAGAAGATACCACGGCTTTAGCCGTGGAGCTTCATAAGCCCAGTTCTTTTTTGCTCAGGTAATTTTAATAATTGTCGAGCTTCTGCGCCTACGCCTGCATCAACACAATCCCTAAAGGTAGAGTATGCAGCTTTATTTAATAACCTCTTTTTCCACTCCTCAGATTCTGGATCTTCCATATATTCTATTCTTCGTTTATCCAAGTAGCTTGCTCTCCATAAAGCCCAAAGCTGCAGGGGGGTATAAGTTTTTATTCTAGTAGATCCAATCCCTCTATCTACTTGAGCTGAAATAGGGATACCATCATTTGCAGAATAACCCCCACTTATTGAGGTCATATGATTAACCCTTCCTGGGAAACTTTCTGGTAAAGAACCAGGCAATTCTCCTTTAGCCATTTTCACACCTCCTTTTAATTAAAAACCCGGCTATCTTGGCCGGGTTATCTTGATATTTTTGCTTTCGGTCTTTTCCTAGACCTTAAGCCTACCAAGATAACCACCCATAACTGGGTGGAGTTTGGTAATGCAAATTGTAATTTTTAAAAAATTCATAAGATTAACTTGATCCTAGCAGGCACAATGATCCTATGTCAAGCCCTTAAAAATTATCTTAAGGCGTTTTTGGAGAAACAAGGACTAACATGGATAAGGATGCAACTACATCCTGTCTTCCTATTGAAGCCAACCTTCTTCTGGCAACATTACAGGAAAAATCTACTAATCTTTGCTCTTCTGGTAGATTTCCTCTCAATTTAAGCGCGAAGCCCCTGGCAAGTCTTGTTGCAGTCCTAAGTAAATCCGGATCAACCCCTTCGCCTGAAGCTAAGACCCTTAAGTTCTCTACGTTTCCCATAGAGTATGCCACCATTAAATCATTTGTCAGTGGTCTCAGGGTTGTAAGTTCTCTCTCATAAACCATAAAAGCAATTTTAACCAAGCAAGCATTTAAATTTCAAGAGTTACTTTTTGGTTTAGTCCAGGAGGCGAATTTGCAGTTTGGCCAGTTTTTGCAGCCATAAAAAGTTTTGCCTCTTCTGGTTTTTCTAATGACTATCTCACCACCATCTTCCGGACACTTGGCATCAACTTTTTCTTCCAAAGTTTCTGTATGCTTACACTCGGGAAACCCGGAGCAGGCCAAAAACTTCCCAAACCTGCCCATCCTGATAACTAAATTCTTCCCGCACTCCGGGCATTTTTTATCTACCTCCTCCACTTCAAGCTTTACTCTTTGAGCAGATTCCATAGTTCCTTCAAGCTTTTTTTCAAACGGCTGGTAGAAATCCCCAATCGACTCTCTCCACTGCCTTTCACCTCTTGAAATCTCATCTAATTGATTCTCCATCTGGGCTGTAAATTCATAATCAAAAACTTCCGGAAAATACTTTAAAAGAAAGTCTGCGACGGATAACCCAAGAGGGGTAGGAACAAACTTTCTTTCTTGTTTCTCAACATAATACCTTTCCAAAATAGTTGAAAGTATTGGTGCATAAGTTGATGGCCTGCCAATCCCCAACTCTTCCAGCTTTTTAATTAAAGAGGCTTCTGTATACCTTGGAGGAGGCTGGGTGAAATGTTGATATGGCAAAACCTCAAGCGCTTTTAATTTTTCTCCTTCGGTAAGTTCAGGCAGGATCTGTTTTCTGCTCCCTTCCCTGTCCTGAGCGGCCTGCCCTGAGTTTGATCGAAGGGAGCCGAAGGATTCATCTGCCTCTTCTGATTCCTCCTGTGTAACGCCGTAAAGCTTTAGCCAGCCGTCAAATAAAATCACCGCGCCATTTGCCCTTAATAAATAAGCATCATCTGTCTGCCTTGCCGAAACATCGACTGTAGTCTGGTTGATTACCGCGTCTGCCATCTGCGAGGCGACAGCTCTTTTCCAAATTAAGTCATATAACCTGGCATGATCCTTGGTCATTCCGTTTTGACGACTGATGTCTGACGACTTAATACTAATATTAGTAGGCCTGATTGCTTCGTGCGCCTCCTGGGCATTTTTGCTTTTTGCTTTGTAAAACTTGGGACCCTGGGGTAAGTATTTTTTATCAAAATTTGAAGCTATATAGCTTCTGATTGCATGTTGAGCCTGGACCGAAAGATTGACTGAATCAGTTCTCATATAGGTAATAATTCCGTGTTCATAAAGGTTTTGGGCAAGCATCATGGTTTTTTTGGCGGAAAATCCTAGTTTGTTTCCGGCAGTCTGCTGCAGGGTTGAGGTTGTAAAAGGCGGAGAACTGTAACGCTTGACCTGCTTTTGAGTTATTTTTTCAATCCGGTAGGCTGCCTGTTTTAATTTTTCAACGTGAACTTGCGCCTCATGTTCATTGCTGATAAAAAATCGGGCTTTTTCATTTTTAATCTCAAGCTTTTTTCCATTATATTCGACTAAATTGACAAAAAACCTGACTTGCTTTTCTAAAGATTCTACCTCAACCTCAATCGTCCAATATTCCTGGGCCTTAAATTTCCCGATTTCCCTCTCCCGCTCAACTATTAAACGAAGCGCCACAGTCTGAACCCTTCCGGCGGACAAACCTCTTTTGACTTTTTTCCAAAGAAGGGGGGAAAGTTTATAACCTACCAGCCTGTCTAAAACTCTTCTGGCCTGCTGGGCATCAATCAATTGGAGGTTTAACTGCCTGGGGTGTTCAAAAGCCTCTTTGATAGCACCCTCAGTAATCTCATGAAACACTACCCTTCTTAAATTATTTTCATTTTTAACTTTTAACTTTGAACTTTTAACTTCAGAGTTGCGGAGCAACTCTGCTATGTGCCAGGCGATTGCTTCACCTTCCCGATCAGGATCTGTTGCCAGCCAAATGGTTTTGGCTTTCCCGGCCATCTTTTTAAGCTCGTTGACCTTTTTTTTCTTATCCCTTGGGATAATATATTTCGGTTCAAAGTTTCCTTCTACATCCACTCCTAACTCTGCTTTAGGAAGGTCCCGGACATGACCCATTGAAGCCTCAATTTGATATTTACTTCCCAGATATTTGGATAAGGTTCTTGCTTTGGTTGGTGACTCAACTATTACTAAATTACTACTCATATTATTTTTCCTTTGTGATTTACTGTACAGGGAATTGTACAGTGCTTGTCAAGAGAGAAAGATTAATTTAGGACGCCAGAAGATTTATTCCGGCCTGAAGTTTCTCGCCCTTTTTAAGTTTATCTTCTAAAATCATTTTGGATAAATTAGATTCTAGAGTATCTTGAATCAATCTTCTTAAGGGACGGGCGCCTAATACCGGATCATAACCTCTTTTTGCAAGCTCTGAAATAAGCTCCGGGCTAAGATCCACCAAATATCCTTTTTCTTTAAGTTTGACCAAAAGATCATTAAGTTTTAGTTTCACCACAGCCTCAAGATCCGCTCCAGACAAAGGCTTAAAAATAGTCACATTATCAAACCTGTTAATAAGCTCAGGCTTAAAGATTTTAAACAGCTCAAACTTAACAGCCCCCTCAAGATCCTTTAGACCTTTACCGCTTTTGAGCCCTTCGGCAATGGTCAAAGACGCGGCATTTGAGGTAGCAATAATTATGGTATTTCTAAAGTCTACGGTTTTTCCTAAAGCATCAGTCAGTCTTCCATCCTCCAAAACCTGCAGGAATAAGTTTAAGATCTTGGGGTTGGCCTTCTCAAACTCATCCAGCAAAATCAAACAATATGGCTTATTTTTTACAGCCTCTGTCAACTCTCCCGGATTAGTTTGTGTTCCCAGAAGCCTGTCCACTGCTTCATGGGTTTGATATTCCGACATATCAAACCTCAAATATGCCTCCCGTGTCTTAAAGTAGATTTCGGATAGAATTTTGGCAAGCTCGGTCTTGCCAACGCCGGTTGGACCGACAAACAGAAACGATCCGATTGGTCTAGTATCATCTTTTAGTTCTGCAGCACTTCTTCTTAGGGTACTGGCTACAGCTTTCACCGCATCTTCCTGATCGATTAATCTTTGGTGAATGATATTTTCCAAATCAAGTAAGATTTTCTTTTCTTCGGCATTAATTTCTATTATCGGAATATTAACCCTATTTTCAAAAACCCGGGTTACCAGCTTGGAATCAATTACTCCGTTTTTGGCAGCTGCCTCACACTCCTCAAGAACTGAAAGTGCGCTGTCCGGCAGTACCCGGTCAGAAATAAGTCTTTCAGACAAGTTAAGCATTTTTTTGATGGCAGGATAGGTCAAGGTAATCTTTTTACTTCTCACAAGCTCCACTGCTCTTTCTTTTAGGATTTCAAAAGTATCTTCTTTTGAGGCCGGAGGAAGGACCACTTTGTGGAAGATCCGAATAAGTACGGTATTTTTTTCCAAAATCCGGAAATAGTTATCATCTTCGGTTGATGCAATAAACTGAAAAGATTTGGATTCAAGATAGGGGATCATTAAGGAATAAAGATTATATTCATCTCCCATCTGCCCCAAACCCAGCATATGTATCTCATCTATAAATAAAATTACCGACTGGGAAAATTCTATTTCTTCAAAAATTGTCTTGATCTTTTTTGCCAGTTCGCTCTCGCCCGCAACGTCAGAAATAAGCCTTGCCAGATCAAGTTTGACAATTCTTTTTGTAGCCAAAGCGGAAGGAGCATTGCCTGAAACGATCATTTTAGCCAAAAACTTTACCAAAGCAGTTTTCCCTGAACCGGCCGGACCAACCAATAAAACATTCCGATCTTTATCCTGGGTGAGTATTGTGATAACTTCATTTAAAATATTTTTCCTACCTGTAAAATCTTCAACCCCCGTAGATGCAGCCTGACGGGTCAGATCATCCGATACGCTGTCCAAAAGAGGAGCTGGCGTACTAATCCAACCTCTGTTTGTGCCTTTTAGGTGTCTGACTTCAAAATCCTCATCCCAGACAAAAACTTTTTTCCAGTTACTTCTTTTGTGTTCATATAAAACCAGGGCGTCTTTAAAATCTTCCAGCTTTAAATTTATTTTCAAAAGTTCCTGTTCTATATTGGGTATCTCACCCACCATTGCCACAAAAAAATAGCTTTCAGTTAAATATTTGGCGCCGGTTGCTTTAGCCAGTGTTAAGAGGTTAGGGAAAAGTTTTTCAAAGTAGTTTGGTTTAAAGTTTAAAAATGACTGGGGAGTTGTCTCCAAACTTTGCAAAAAATAATAAACTTCTTCTGATTTTAAAAGCTTAATCCATTCCAAATCAGAAACCTTAAGTTTTGTAGCCTGAAAAACCTCCCCTGGATTTTTAATCTGCCAGATTTTTTTTGCGGGTTCATTTTTGGGCTTATGTAAAAAAAGAGCAATACCAAAAACTAAAGTTATGGTTGATAAAACCAGAGCCTGTATTGAAGTTAGAAACCTTGCGTTAAGTATTTCCCCGATAATTGTCAGTCCAAACAAAGGTGGTGTCAGAAACCATATAAACCCTAAGATTAATAGACAGACTGTGGAAATAGCATAAGCGCCGACGCCTAAAGTTACCCTGGAAAGCCGGAATAAAAAGCTTAATGCTCGCCCAATAATACTTGAATCGTGAAATAAAGGCACAAACAAAAGCTTCCACATGAGTCCCACTGCCAGGTCTTCTTCGATAACCTTAAGCAGATTTGTGAGTGTTCGGATAAATACCACTAAAGCATCGGGGTACCAAAATAGGATTAAACGTTTGAGCAGCATTAATATTAGTTTAACGATTTACGATGTAAGATTAAAGCTTAAGACTTTGGGCAATTTTTAATTTTCAATTTTTAATTTGAAATGAATATCAAATGTTTAAAAATTTAAATATTTAATCATTTAGACTTGATTAAAAATTTTAAATTTCAAATTTAAAATTAATTACTATCTGACCCTTACCAAATTTCCATTTAAATCAAGTTCCACAAAATGCTTGGCTCTACCTTCAAGAAACGCCTGACACTGATTTTGGGTTAAATCGTCAATCTTTTCCCTCGGACTGTGCACCAGATCCGCTACCCAGTCGGGCAAAAGATCATTAGTTAAACACGGTCCGCTTGTCAGATCATAGCCCAAATCCTTTTTTTCCTGAAAAACTGCTCTGGCTTGATTGACAGCTAAATCATATTCCGCCAGAACCCCGGGTTTATAGGGCTCAACCTCTTTTTTAAATATAGATAGAGTTATAAATGAGGAAGCAGCAATAACAAGAAGCACAAGCAACGTAAGTTTTGTTTTAGAGGTCATATTTTTTTCCGTTAATATAATAATATGTTGGCTTGATATAGCTTTTCAATAGGACTTTACATAAATTCCACCACCCAGGTTTTTTATCAGTCCGAGAATTTCCATTTTTACAAGAGCGCTTGATACCTCATAAACTTGTCTTTTCAACTGGCGGGAGATCTCATCTATATGCTTTGATTCGTTTTCAAGACAACTTAGGATACTTTTTTCCACCTCGGTTAAATCAAGGGAGTTTGAAGTTTTGATGGGAGTCGCAACCTGGGTATTAATTCCCAGCTCGGTTAATACATCTTGAGCGGTGAAGGTAAGTCTGGCTCCTTCCTTAATCAAATCTGCCGGACCCTTGGAAAGTAAGGACGTTACAGGTCCGGGAACAGCAAAAACATCCCGTCCTTGCTCAAGTGCCAGTCTGGCTGTAATCAGTGATCCTGAATCTTCCGCAGCCTCGGTTACCAGTACCCCCAGGGAAAGACCTGAGATGATCCTGTTTCTTGCGGGAAAATTGCCTGCCAAAGCCGGATAGTCGGGCGGAAACTCAGACATTACCGCCCCATGACCGGAAATTATTCTCTCTACTAAAGAGGCATTCTCCGGAGGAAATATCTGATTTAAACCTCCCCCCAAAACCGCAATTGTCCTACCGTTTCCCTCAATTGCCGCTGTATGGGCAACCGTATCCACTCCTCTTGCCAGACCGGAAACTATAGTTAACCCCTTTTGGGTAAGGTCTGTAGTGAATTTTTGGGTTACTGTCCTGCCATATCCGGTAACTTTCCTTGTACCCACAACACCGATGGCCATCTCATCATCCGGCAGAAATTCCCCCTTGTAGTAAACAACAAGGGGAGGATCATAAATCTGTTTGAGTCTTTTTGGGTAAATCTCATCAAAAATTGTTAAAACTTTAATCCCCGCTCTTTTTAAGTTTTCAACGTAACCTAAAACATCATGGGTTTTTCTTAAATGCTCAAGGGTTTCAATAACATTTTTGGGAATACTTAAAGATAAAAGATCCTTTTTATTTGCCTCCCAGGCAAGCTTAGGATCTTTAAAATAGTCAATTATCCGCTTAAGCCTGATAGGCCCTAACCCATCAATTGAGTGGAGTGCCAGAAGATATGGCAAGTTTTGCATCTTTATATTTGTATTAATACAAATCTTTAACAAGATAGCAAGTTGAAAATTAGAGTTTTGTATAGTTGCCAGTCCCGGAGCATTGGTTTAGATGGACTGCCAAACTACTTTCCCAAAGTGAAAAAGATTCTATAAAACCTCTTTGGCTTATACACTGAAGGAACAGAGGTACACCCTCCGGGTGGTATAGGTTCCCACCCTTTCTCATTCAAGGAGCAAGTGCTTAATTAAATCCAGCTTTTTTCCATAATCTATCTGATTTTCTACAAATTCTTGGTAATCTTTTATAGATTTAAACATACTTAGGACTAACTCTGCTACTGATATTCCCTGACTAGAAGAATCAAAATATTCAGGGTAAGAAGACCACGGATAAAAATTTAAATTAGCCTCCTTAATTATACTAGATACTACTGGATTAAGATGAATATAACGGGATAGGTGCATAAGTTGTTCGTCACTTTCCACCAAAACAGCTTTAAATGTACCCTGAAAAAGTGGACCAATCCTATTATTTTTAGTATTAAAATACTTTGTATAGGCATTGGTAAAATTAGAAATAAAAGTTGTTATCCCTTTTTCTTTTTTCTGTTTTAAAAGAAAATGAAAATGATTAGGCATGAGACAAAAAGCTAAAATATCAACTAATTTTTCACTTTTATACACATCATCTAGCATTTTCTTCCTGACCTCTTCAGATAGCTGGAGAATTTTAGAGTATCTAATAGGGGGGTCTGCATGTTTATAAAACTTAATTAACTTCAAAGCTCTATCATATTCTCTTTTATCAGTAAATACAGGTCTTCTTTCTATGCCTCTGTTAAAAATATGGTAGATTTCATTATCCCTAAAAACTACCTTTCTAACTGTAGCCATATTATCATGTTAAAATCTTAAAGAAAGGGTGTCAAGCTAATCCACCCGGAGGGTGGGAAGCTAGACATTAATCACCTAAGGTTCTGGCGGATTCGGTGGAGATTGGGTATATATCTTTTAAAAGATTATTCTTATCATTTGATAGAAACCATCTTAAAATTTCCTTTGCAACCGGGGCGGCAACAGAAGATCCTTCCCCGCCTTTTTCAATCAAGACTGTTACTACTATGGAAGGGTCATCAACCGGCGCATAGGCTGTATACCAGGCATGAGTGGCGCCCTTTGGATCCCCAAATTCTGCGGTGCCGGTCTTGCCGGCTGTTGCAAACGGAAAAGTAAAGAAAGGCCAGGCTGTCCCTCCATTTTTTGGGACTTCCTCCAGGCCTTTTTGGATAAGCTTTAAGTATTCATCTTTAAATTTATGACTCTCTATCTCATCAAATTCAAACTTTTTTATTTCTTTGCCGTTTGGACTTGTGATCTTTAGTGCCAGATGCGGCGGGTATTGTCTGCCGCCAGAGGCAATTGTTGAAATTAAATGAGATACCTGAAGCGGGGTGGTTAAAACAAATCCCTGCCCGATCGCCATGTGCAGGGAATCTCCGGGATACCAAACATCTCCGATGTTTTTGACCTTCCAGTCGTTATCCGGGATTATACCAATTTCCTCGCCGGGAATATCAATCCCAAGTCTTTCCCCAAGTCCTAAAAGCCTGGCAGTTTCCGCAAGCTTTTTCTCGCCTACCCAACTACCAACTCTATAAAAATAAGTATCATTTGAGCGCTTCAAGGCTTTTATAAGATCAACCGGACCTTCGGTCCTGCCATACTGAGCAAAATACCAGTTGGTAAACTTAAAGGGCCCTAAATTGATAACTCCGGTATCTTC
>CAYMTV010000029.1:0-11133 GCA_964393525.1 uncultured Gammaproteobacteria bacterium
ACGAGATAAGCGTTCGTGACTGGAGTTCAGACGTGTGCTCTTCCGATCTTTTACTCACCATATGGCTCAAATCCTGAACTTGCAAAAGAACGCCAGGCAGCAGTCTTAAGAAGAATGGTAGAGGATAATTATATCTCAAGAGAACAGGCCGAACAGGCAAAAAAACAATCCTTAACTTACCGAACATCCCAAAACGAGATCGGGTTTAAGGCCCCACATTTTGTACTTTATGTCAAGCAAAAATTAATTGAGCAGTACGGCGATAAATTTGTTGAACAGGGAGGCTTAAAGGTTACTACAACTTTGGATTACAAACTCCAGCAGGAAGCAGAAAAAATTGTTAAATCAGAGATAGACAAGCTAAAAGGCCTAGCCGGAAACGGTGCTGCAGTAGTTTTGGACCCGAAAAACGGCCAGATACTTTCAATGGTTGGAAGTAAGGACTATTTTGGCAAGTCTGAACCTGAGGGTTGTACTGAGGGTTTATCTTGTAAATTTGAGCCGAATGTCAACGTTGTCACCCAAAGAAGACAACCCGGTTCAGCCACAAAACCAATCACATACGCGGCAGCAATGCAGAAAGGTTATACAGCTGCCACACTGTTAATGGACGTTAAGACCGAATTCCCCGGAGGAGATAAACCATCATATATTCCGGTCAATTATGATGGTCAATTCCGAGGCCCGGTTCAGGTGCGTTATGCCTTGGGAAACTCCTATAATATTCCGGCTGTTAAAATGCTTGCTTTAGTTGGAGTTAAAAATGACATGGATTTAGCATATAAGATGGGTGTGGCAAACTGGGAACCGACCGAGGAGAATGTTAACAACGCCGGGCTATCATTGACTTTAGGAGGTAGGGAGTTAAGGCTTTTGGAGCTTACCGGGGCATTCGGGGTACTTGCCAACAAAGGTAACAGGCAGGATCCGATTTCTATCTTGAAGGTTGAGGACTCAAAAGGTAAGGAGCTTTTTGAATATAAGGAATCTAACGGTGTAAAAGTTTTAGACGAGGGAATCGCTTTTATTATTGCTAATATTTTATCCGACAATGGTGCCCGCTCGGCAGCTTTCGGCTCAAATTCTATATTAAATATTCCCGGAAAAACGGTTTCGGTCAAAACCGGTACAACCGATGAAAAAAAGGATAACTGGACAGTCGGTTTTACTCCTTCGCGCGTAGTCGGGGTATGGGTTGGAAATAATGATGCAACACCAATGAATCCCTCTATTGCTTCCGGTGTAACAGGTGCTTCCCCGATTTGGCAAAAAATTATGATTGCCGCATTGAAGGATTTGTCGGATGAAAAACCAGAGCCGCCTGAGCATGTCTCTTATGCAGAAATTGACGGGTTAATAGGTGGAAAGCCCAAAGACGGTTCGCCGACACGCAAGGAATATTTTCTAAAAGGCACCGAGCCGACAGACGTTTCGGTGGCTTACCAAAGGCAGAAAGTTTGCAAATCCAACCCGCACAGGTTAGGAAATGACGGTGAAGATACCGAAGATAAAGACGTTATAGTGCTTAAAGAAGATGACCCAACCGGCGCGGATAAGTGGCAGATAGGGATTGATACCTGGGTTTTGACTGCCGCTGATGCCAGATTTGTTGGTGCTACTAGGGGCTGTTCCGGAATACCAGGATTTACTGCAGGTGGCTCTACAGGAGGGATTATCTCCATTGTAAATATTCCAAATGGCGCAAATGTTCCAAGGGTTTTTGATGTTTTGGCTAAAACCAACTCCCCATTTGGGGTTAAAAAAGTCACCTGGACTATTGATGGAGCGCAAAAATCCACTCAAACAGGTGAGCCTTTTGCACTGCATGTAGAATTCCCGGATGGAGATCGCGGTTCGCATACAATTACTGCAACCTTAGAGGATAATAACGGTGGAAACTTTTCTACCGCGATCGGGGTAACTGTAGCTTTGTAGCCTCTCTTAGAATAAAACTCATAGAACCCGGGACATGTCCGTTATACTTTGTCCTTATTGCGCCTTCAGCAGCCGGGATATTTTGACAACCACGAAGTCTTTCAGTAAGAAAGTTTGAAGCATCTGTATCATCTACTTTTACAGCTTTGGTAATTCTTGCCAAAGTGCAGTTTGTAAAATTTGTACCACAATCACCCGGGTTACACCCTCTAAATAGTCCCTCCAGTCTCATAAAAGTTTCTCCAAAGAAATTTCCAAAACAGTAACTCTTTTTTCAATCCCAAATTTACTCACAATCCTTGGATGGACCTCTGCTAAACCGCCAATATTTCTTTGATCTTTTCTAATTCTTAAAAATCTTTTAGGATGGAATAAATTAACCCCAGGACCAACTGGTCTGTCTTCTGATTTTTCTAATCCTAGCTTTAAGGTTTCATTTAATTTAAGGTAAATCTGGTTTAACTGTGCCAAGGGGTTGTTTGTATTGTTTACCAGTAAAATTGATAAAGTATGTTCCTCCATAGGCTTTTCATCTGTTTGCGGAAAAAAGATCTTCCCTACTTCAAAGACTGCAATCTCATCAAAATATTTTAGGTTTTCTGAAGCTGCTTCTAATAAGTTGGACCAAAGATTTTGTCTTAAATATTCTGTTTCTTTAGAAATAGGATTGACAATTTTAACCAAGAAATCTTTATTATTTTCCTCATTCCAGCCGAAATTATCTAAGACCTTGGTTGAAAAATATGAATATGTTTGGATTTCTGAAAGTCCTATTTCGACCAAAGCATTTTTAACTTTTCTAATTAAATCAAAAAATGACTGATCGACTTTTTTAGGCAGTTCACCCTTGAGCTCTTTTGCCGGGATTTTCTCATACCCATACATCCTGGCAACCTCTTCTATTAAGTCTTCTTCAATTTCTATATCCAGTCTATAATAAGGTGGGGTTACTACCCAAGCCGGCTCCCCTTCCTGATTTTTTTCTTCCTTCAGTTCAAAATTTAGTTTTCTAAGATATCCTTCAACTTGAGCTGACTCGATAGAGATCCCAATTAGCCGGTTAATTTTTTTTAAGCTTAAGGGAATTTTTTTACCTTGATCTTCCGTATCACCAACAATATTTAAGGCAGTTAATTTTCCGCCTATACTTTCATACAGCCTGATGGCTGCATCAAGAGATTGGAATAATCTTTTTTTAGTAAGCCCGTGATAAAACCTTTTGCTGGCCTCGGAAGCAAGTTTTAATTTTTGGGAAGTAACTCTGACCATCTGCGCATTAAATAATGAAGCAGATAGCAAAATTGTTATTGTAGATTCTTTAACCTCCGTATCTTTGCCCCCCATAACTCCTGCTACATCCAAGGATTTTTCTTCATCGGCCAAAACAATATCTTCAGAACTAAGTTTTCTCACTTTTCCATCTAAAGTTACAATCTCCTCATCCTTTTTTGCCCTCCTTGTAATAATGGCATCATCTTTGACGGTTGCAGCATCAAATGCATGAAGTGGTTGACCATATTCCAACATTATTAAGTTTGTGATATCTGCAATGTTATTAACTGATCTCATTCCGGAGCTTTCTAATTTCTTAATCCAATTTTCTGGGGCTTTGTCGATCTCTAGCCCATCAACTTCGGGTACACCCTGGTTGGCATTTAACTTCTCCTCTCCAAGTGCTCCCGGGGTTTTGGCTAAATTTTTATTAACCCAGACATATTCGTTTTTTTCAGGCTCTTTAAATTTCACCTTGGAATCGGTGATTGCCGCTATTTCAAAAGCTACACCTCTTAGGGCCAAAAGATCTGCCCTGTTATAACCCTTTAAATCCAATTCTATATACTGGTTTGTTAATTCCTTAACTCCTCCTTGAGTTCGCAGTGATATTAAATCCGGGAGCTTGTCTTGTTTAATATTTATTTCAGCGAGTTCTTTTAACCAATCTATTGAAACTTTCATTAAGTCTTTCCTCCTTCCAATCTGTATAGCTTTCTTAAGTTCCCGCTATTAAAGGTTCTAATGTCATCTATTCCAAGCTCAAGCATGACCATCCTAAAGGGTCCAAACCCCCAGGCAAGTCCTGAGTATTTTTCTGCGTCTATACCACCCATCTTTAAAACATCTGGATGAACCATTCCTGCTCCAGCCAGTTCCAGCCAGCCGACTCCGCCGCAGATCTTGCACCCCTTGCCTTTGCAGAAGATACAAAGACCGTCTACTCCTACTCCGGGTTCGACAAACGGGTAATATTTAGGACGCATTCGGACTTTAATGTCCGGCCCAAAAACAGACTTTAAAAAGTATTCAGATAAATATTGAAGATTTGCCATGGATACATCTTCATCAACATAAATTAGATCAAACTGGTCAAAGGTATGTTCATGGCGCGCGTCCAAATTTTCATACCTGAAACAGCGGCCAACGTTAATAAATCTGATTGGAGGTTTTTGGGCTTTCATAGTCCGGTTTTGAAAATCCGAGGTATGGGTTCTAAGAAGTAACTTACCGGAAAGGTCCTTATAAGAACTTTCAATATATAAGGTATCCCAAAGGTCCCTGGCAGGATGGTTTTCCGGGATATTTAAAGCTTGAAAGTTGTAATAATCGGTTTCAATTTGGGGTGAGTCAAACTGCTGGAAGTTTATCTTTCCGAATATATCAATAATCTGATTTTCGAAGCTTGTTACCGGATGTAGATGACCTTGGCGTTTTTTAATCATTCCATCCGATAAATCAAGTTTCTCGGAATCTAATTTTTTCTAATTTGCTTCCCTGACTCTTTCCCTTGCACTCGCAATTGCCTGCTCAAGCTCAATTTTAATCTTATTTAATAAGGGTCCAACTTTCACAAGTTCCTCTTTAGGAAGGTTTGGAAGCTTGTGGGTAGCCAAAGTCAGCTCACCTTTTTTTCCAAAAAGGCTTAAAAAAACCTCATCCAATTCCTTTAGCGTTGAGGCAGAATTAATTTTTGAAAGATAATCAGCACGAATTTTTTCTAAAATTTTGTCCATCTCCAGTGGATTTTAACATTTTGACCCGAGCGTGGAAAGCACTAGCCTAAGAATTAATTTGTGAAACAATTTTTTTGAAGTCTTCGGGGTTTTTAACTGCTAACTCTGCCAGGATTTTTCGGTCCAGATTAATATTTTTTACTTTAAGGGCATTTATAAATTTTGAATAACTTAAACCCTCAGCTTTGACTGCAGCATTAAGTTGAGTAATCCAAAGTTTTCTAAAATCTCTTCTTCTTTGCCTTCTTCCGGCAAAAGCATACTGTCCTGCATGCCAAGCTGATTGTTTAGCTTCGCGAATCCTGGTGCTTCTGCCGCCGACATGGCCTTTTGTTAACTTTAATATTTTTTTATGTTTTTTGTGAGAGGCAACCCCTCTTTTAATCCTTGCCATATTAAGTTATGGTATTTTCTCAACTTTGTTTCGAAAAGTAATTATTTTAATTTTCGAGCAAAGCGAGAAATTTCCTAAATTCCTAACATTCTTTTTAAGTTTTTAATATCCTTTTTATTTACCACAACCGGTTCCGCATGACGCCTGAGGGCGCTTTTTGACTTATTTCGTCTTAGATGACCTGACCTTAGTTGATGTGAACGCATTATTTTACCGGTTCCGGTAATCTTCACCCGTTTTACTAATGCTTTTTTTGTTTTTTGCTTAAATTTCTTAACTTTCATTTTTATTCTCTTTCTGAGCTCCTGGCCTAAATTTTCCAACTATAGCAGTGATACTTCTTCCTTCGACTTTAGGTTCTCTTTCAATACTAATCTTTCCCTCAAGAGTCGCAAAGATCCTGGTTAAAAGCTGAAACCCAAATTCCAGGTGTGCCATCTCTCTACCTTTAAACTTAACCCGGAACATGATCTTGTGCCCTTCCTTTAAAAACTCATCTACCCTATTTAATCTGGTCTGCAAATCATGTTCAGCAATCCTGGGAGAAAGCCAGATTTCCTTCAGCTCAACATCCTTGGCGTGCTTTTTTGCAGCCTGTTCTTTTTTGCTCTCCTCGTATTTAAATTTTTTAAAATCCAGTATTTTTGCAACCGGAGGCTTTATATTCGGCGCCACCTCTACTAAATCCAGTTCCTGTTCCTTGGCCCGCCTAAGTGCTTCATCGCGGCTTAAGAGTCCAAGCTTTGTTCCGTCAGAATCAATGACCAAAAGGTCCCGGACAGGGATATTCTGATTTAGTCGATAAAATTTACCTATTTAACAATCCTCCTAAAACACCAAAAACGTCGTCTCACTCCTCGCAATGACGACTTATTGAACGTAATTTTAACAAACTCATGCTTTCTCTGCAATAATCTGTTTTAAATCTTCTACGAAGGACTTTAATTCTATTAAATTTTCACTTTCACCGCTTTTTGTTCTAATAGAAATTTTCTTATCTTCGACTTCCTTATCTCCTATGATTAACATATATGGAATTTTCTCAAGTTGAGCATCTCTGATCTTTGCCTGCATTTTTTCACTTCTTTCGTCAATTTCGGCTCGGATATTTGCATCAATTAATTGTTCGAGTACTTTTTGTGCATAATCATTATGTCTATCAGCAATGGGTATTATTTTTACCTGAATTGGAGATAGCCAGACAGGAAAGCTGCCTGCAAAATGCTCTATTAAAATACCGATAAACCTCTCGAGTGACCCATAAATGACCCGGTGGATAGCAATCGGTGTTTTTTCCTGCCCATCGGAATCAGTGTATTTCAGGTTAAACCTTAAGGGTTGCTGAAAATCAAGCTGCAAAGTTCCCATCTGCCACTGTCTACCCAAGGAATCCTTCATTAAGATATCTACTTTCGGCCCGTAAAAAGCACCCTCCCCTTCCGCAACAAAATATTCCTTTCCAGTTCCCTTAAGGATTGATTCAAGTTCTTTCTCTGCCTTATCCCAAATTTTAGGATCCCCCATAAATTTTTCCGGCCTTGTTCCAAGCCTGAATTTGTATCCCAGTTTAAAAATTGAGTAAAATTTCTCAACTATTTCAAATAATTTTTCGTACTCTTCTTTAATTAGATTCTTAGTTACAAAAATATGGGCATCATCTTGCCGAAACTCTCTTACCCGAAATAACCCATTTAGAACTCCAGAAAGTTCATATCTGTGTAAGGGATCAGTATCAGAAAGCCTTAAAGGAAGATCTTTGTATGAGCGTTTTTTAAAGCCAAAAATTGTCATAGCATTGGGACAGTTCATTGCCTTGATACCGTAAACCTCCCCTTCTCCCATATCCGATACAAACATGTCCTGCCAGTAGTGATCAAAGTGGCCTGAAGTTATATAAAGCTCTTTTTTGTTTAAAATTGGTGAAAATGTTTCCAGATAACCTCTTTTTTTGTGTTCTTTTCGCCAAAACTCTAAGAGTTCGTTATAAATAATTACCCCTTTTGGCAGCCAATATGCCATCCCTGGGGAGTTCTCATGAAAAAAAAATAGTTCTAAAGCAGGACCTAATTTTTTATGGTCTCTCTTTTTTGCCTCCTCAAGCATTTGCAGATATTCTTCAAGTTCTTTTTTGCTTGGAAAACAAGTCCCGTAAATTCGTGTCAGCATTTTATTCTTTTCCGACCCTCGCCAATATGCACCTGCAATATTTAAAAGCTTAAATGCACCAATTTCTTCTTTAGGATTTTCGCTGTGGCCTCCTTTACAAAGATCTTCAAAATTTCCAGACTTGAAAAGAGTAATTGGTTCTCCTTTTTTTACGATCTCATCAATTAGTTCAAGTTTATAAGGATTATCTTTATAAATTTCTATGGCTTCTTTTTCCGAAACTTCTCTGTGCTCAAACCCTACCCAGCTTTTTTTAAGCTCCCCCATTTTATTTTCAATTTTAGGAAAGTCCATCTCGGAGATCGGCTTTGAAAACTCAAAATCATAATAGAACCCTTCCTCAATTGCAGGACCGATTGTAAGTTTCGTATCCGGCCAAAGCTCTAAAACAGCTGCTGCCAACAAATGAGCGCATGAGTGCCTTAGGTTATTTAGCGAAGCTAAAGAGCTTTGCTCATTAAGATATTCTTGATCTTTATCCATTAAAAAAGTCCCCCTCGATCGAAGTTCGATCTTCAGGGACCCAATTTAGGTGGTTCCACCCTGTTTACTTCTCTTTGACTGTTAACGGAAGTTCTACCGAGAAATTCCGGAGGTGGTGAATCTCCATCAGCACTTCTTGTTAAAAATTTTACTTCCAACCATCTTATAAGTCAAGGATTACCTGATGGGAAATCTTCTTGACTCAACATAATCCACAATTTGGCTGACAAAATCACCAATTACTGGAACAAATCCAATAGTTCGCAGGATTGATAAAACTAGAGCTACAACTAAGGTAGCGCCAATCACAGACCCAACTCCCCAAGCTATTCCTCCCAAGAGATTTTTCCAGATGATTTTCCTATTGCTTAAGAATACTTTAGCTGTAAACCTGTCAATGTTTTCATCATCAACCATTGTATTTCTATGATAGACTAAAAAAACAAAACTATCCAGATTGCATGGAGTATTCCTGGCAGATATCCAATTAAGGTTAAAATTAAATTCACCCAAAAATGAAATGTTAAACCCACTTTTAGAAAAACAGCCAAAGGTGGCAAAAGGATTGCAATAATCAGCATTAACAGGAGGTTAGTTGTGATTACCATAACTGGTGGGCGGTACAGGGCTCGAACCTGTGAACCTTCCGCACGTCAAGCGGACGCTCTACCAACTGAGCTAACCGCCCATTTGTAGTGGCAATTTTAACACAGAATATATTGAAACTCTACCCTATTAACTTGGTTACCTGGTTGTCTGAGGATCCGGCTTTTTCCAGGTTAAAATCTACATTTGGACCCTTTTTAGAGGGTTTTTTCCCGGAAGCTTTTACTGTCTTGGCTTTCTTCTCTTTTTCCAGATCAGCTTTTCTTTTCTCTATCATCCCGATTGCCGTAAATTCCTCATGATATTCATCCGATACATCTGAGAAGTTTAGATTTCTCATTGTTCTCTCCCCGCTTAAAAATTTGTTAACTGAAGCTATGTCAAGCCCGGAAATCCCCAATCTTTCCCTGTTAGCATCCCTTTCCAGTCTCACCTGTTCACGGTATTTTGCGAGAGCCTCTTTTAGAAGCTCAAAGAAGCGTTTCTTATTTTCGGTTTTTTCCTTCTCTTTTTTTTCGTTTTCCTCTTTGGCTTTTTGTTCCTCAGCCGTAAGCGGTCTTTTGTAGCTTTCATTAACAAGCTCAAAAATGCTGCCAAAAAAGTTTTTGGAAAAAGAGAGAACTTCTTCTAGAGCCTGGGAAATCCCTTTAAAATAGCTGCTTTTTATAAGTTTTTCAACTATATTGGTTTTTTCCTCAGTTTGATCTTCAAGTTGTGGTTTTAAATCTAGGATAGCTTCATGGGGTTCGTGAGTAGTCTTAGTTTCTTCATTAAAGCTGAAAGTAATAGAGTCTCCCTCGGGTTTTGCAAAAACAATTCCACCTCTTGCTTCAAACTTTGAGTTTTCAAATTTTGAGGAATTAGGGTTTTGAATAATTTCCTGTGTTTTGGTTGGGATATATTCTTTTCCCTGAGCTGCATAAATTATTTTTAATGCCTCATCAATTTTTTGCTTATGATTTTCCGGTACTACTTGGACATTTTGGGAGGGAATGACGTCGGCTCTTACGATTTGGATATTTTGGGTAAGCCAAGCAGTCCAACTCGCCGAGCTTTCTTGTAAAGTGCTTTTATTGGAATAGCCACCAGACTGACTCGAACTTAAGGTTTCCTCAGACGAGGGATTGGTATATGATCTATAACTTCCTTGTGCTGCTCCATTTGCCATAGTCGTATTATATCACTTTTAAGTTCATCCTACAAACTATGGGTTAGTGCCCAAGAGAGGACTCGAACCTCCACGCCTTTTAGGCAATAGGTCCTAAACCTATCGTGTATACCATTTCACCACTTGGGCGCAATACAGCAAAACAAATGTATTTTACCAGAATGAGGGAATTAACCAAAGAGAGAGACTGCTTTGTCGTGAGCCTTATTTTCTAAAGCATTATCAATCTCTTCCAATTTAATCTCCTTACCGTATTTTACTTCCAGTGCCTTTTTAATTAACCAGTCTGCCAAAACCGGATTTTTAGGCAAAAGCGATCCATGCATGTAACAACCAATGGCATTTTTATAGATACAACCCTCAGTTTTATCCTCTCCATTATTACCAAAGCCTTTTATTACTTTTCCTAAGGGACTTGCGCCTTTTTCCAAGAAGGTTTTCCCTGAGTGGTTTTCAAATCCAATCAGCTTGCCAAAATTACTCTCTATAACCAAATTCCTAATCATTCTTATATCCGAAGCATGGGTGTATGCAGGGAAAAGACCAATCCCGGGCAATTTTGGGCCATTTTGAGGCCTGTAGTACTGTCCCAGAAGCTGATACCCTCCGCATACAGAAAGCAATGGGACACCCTTTTCTACGTCTTTTTTCAAGACAGATTCTTTTTTTGAAAGGTCTTTTGAAACAATGGTTTGCGATTGGTCCTGTCCCCCACCAAAAAAATAGATATCATATTGGCCGGATTTTAGAACGTCGCCGGTCGAGATATTATTTACACTGCAATCTATTCCCCTCCACTGGCATCTTTTTTGTAGTGCAATAATATTTCCGGTATCACCGTAAATATTCATTAAATCCCCGTATAAATAGCCAATATGAATCTTCATTAGTCTTCCCTCCAATAGTGGCTTTTATGGCCTTCACTAACTAATATCTCCTGCACTTTTAACATTGCCGTATATGTTGGAAGTATGAATAAACTTCCCTCAAGTCCACTTTTACCCATCTTAAAAGCTTGCATTAAGTCCGGCTCAATTTCTAAATTTTTTAATTCAAATCCGCCGTATTTAAGTCTTAATGCCAAATCTTCCGCCCTTTTGCCGGAACAGATTATCTCCCTAGGGGAAATTTTATTGAGCAATTCAAACTGCGCATCCCAGATCCAGGAAACATCGGTTCCATCGGCGAAATTATCGTTTAGGGCAATTAAAACTTTGTCATTTTTCTTAATAACTTTAGCCAGTGTTTGAAAAACCAGGCTTGCTCCGGCTGGATTTTTTATAAGAAAAATAAAGGCCTCTTTGCCTTGTCCGATATTTGTTTTTTCAACCCTTCCAAATGCCGGCGAATACGATTTTAAAGTATCCGAAATT
>CAYMTV010000030.1:0-10924 GCA_964393525.1 uncultured Gammaproteobacteria bacterium
ATTTGACCATAATTTTAGGGGCGTTTAGTGCAATCCTAAGCTTTTCTAGAAGTGCCTTGGTAATTCTAATCGGACAGCTTTTGTTTTTTCTCAGGCAAAGATTGGTTTTGGCGGCAATTTTATTAATAATTATTTCCCCCTGGGTTATAACCAGGTTTGGTTCTGCCTTAAACTTTGATAACCTCTCCATAATCAGAAGGGAAGAGCTAGCGGCAGTTGCAATCAGGCAATTTACTTCCTTCCCCATCTTTGGTAATGGATTAAATAATTTTTTAAGCCAAAGCGCCCAGGATAATCTAATCTCAGGACCCAGCAGATTTTTGCAACCAGTCCATAATATATTTCTTCTTACTCTTGCCGAAACCGGCATTATTGGCTTTGTAGGGCTTTTAGTTTTAGTAGGGTTTCCAATATTAAGGCTGGTTAAATTAAAAAGCAGGGTTTCGAGAACGCTTCTATTTGCCTGGTTTTCAATTATTTTTTTAGGATTATTTGATCATTATTTTTTGACCCTTCCCCAGGGCCAAAGGCTTTTGTTTTTGGTTTGGGGATTATCAATGCTACAATAATTTAATGGAAAAAATTAAGCAGATTTTTGCTCAAAGCTTTTGGCAGGTCTTAGGCAAAGCCTTCAGTAGTATTTCAACGCTCTTAGTTTTAGGAGTAATCTCAAGAAGTTATGGTGAGAGTGGAACCGGTGTCTATACCTTAACTATAACCTATTTAAGCTTTTTTTTTCTGGCAGCTGATTTAGGGCTTAATGCCTATTTTCTACCAAGGCTTTCCGAATCTAGAAATGTAGCAAATAATTTATTTAGCTTAAGACTTTTATGGTCACTGGTTTTAGTCTTTATCTCCTTAACCGGAAGCCTCCTTTTGCCGGTCTCCGAAGCTTATTTTAAACAGGCGGTTTATTTGGGTTCTGCTATGATCGTTTTCTATGGAATTTCAAACTCCATAAACTTAATATTCCAAAGCCGGTTAAGGTACGATCTTTCAATTCTTTCAACCGGAGCGAGTTCGCTGATTACACTTCTGTTTGTTTACTACCTAAGCCGGATTGGAGCTACAACGCCCTATTTAATTTTAGGAGCACTTTTGGGTTGGATTTTTAATAATCTTATAAGTTCGATACTAGTTTTGAGATTTCACCAGTTTAAAATCACCGAGGTTAATTTTGGTTTCATTCTAAAAACAATTAGAGAGGCCTGGCCAATATCACTAACACTTCTTTTAAACGTCATCTATTTTAGGATTGATACGTTTATCCTTAGTAGCTACTATCCAATTGCCGTTATCGGAAATTATAATTTAGCCTACATGTTTTTCCAGACTGCTTTAGTTTTACCAACCTTTATAATGAACGGGTTTTACCCTCTGATGATAAAACAACTGAAAGAAGACAAATTCAAGTTTATCCGCGAAGTCAAACTTGCTAGCTTAGGCATGATAGGTATTGGAATACTTGGGACTATGGTTACCTGGATCAGTGCACCCTTTCTAATAAAAATCGTCTCAGGTGGAGGTTTTATTGAAGCAGTAGCTTCATTAAAAATACTTTCACTGGGTTTCCCCGCCTACTTTCTGTCCGCTCTTTTGATGTGGGTTTTAGTAACACTGAATAAATTTAAAACAGTTTTTTTTGTCTATCTTGCAGGCCTGGCTGTGAATTTAATTTTAAATTTTTATTTCATCCCAAAGTATTCGCTTTTTGCAGCCGCCTATATTACCGGTATATCCGAGTACTTGATTTTAATACTGCAGCTTTATATCCTCTACAGATGGTTTGGGCAACAAAAACTGCAAGCTTAAAATTATGAAACTAATTATTAATACAGATGGAGCGTCCAGAGGGAATCCAGGCCCTTCTGCTTATGGATTTGTTATTAAAAACCAGGAGGGGGTAATCTTGCATCAAGAAGGTAAAATAATAGGTTACGCAACCAACAATATCGCCGAATACACAGCAGTTTTGAAAAGTCTGGAGTATGTTTTAAGAAAATTATCTTCTAAGAATAAGGAAAGAATTGAAATCATAACCGATTCCTTGCTAATTGCCAGTCAGCTTGCCGGAAAGTTTAAGATTAAAAACCCCGGGTTAAAAGAGATCTTTGATCAAATAAAAAACTTGGAGATTAAGTTAGGCTTGGTAAGTTATAAAAATGTCCCCCGCAGTCAAAACTATTTAGCAGACAGGCTGGCAAATATTGCACTGGACAGAGCGCTTTAAATGAAGGAATCAAGAAAATACCTCAATTTTATAAAAGACAACTTGGTCTTTTTGGTTGTTCCGGCTGTTATTTTAGCAGTTATAGGCGGATTCTATTATAGCCAAAAACCAATCATTTATAAGACTGGTCGGATTGTAGAGTTTGCCTACCATTATAGTCAGGTTCAAGACACCATGATCTATCCAGATCAGGCAGTTGTATTAATAAGAAGCGAGAATTTTGGCAAGACTTTTAAAAATGAAGCCTTTTCTATCACTGCCGTTAAAATTGCTCCGATGACAATAAGACTTGAGGTTGTCTCAAAAGATAAGTTAAAAGCTTTAAAGGCACTTGAGGAAGTTTATAAGTTCACCGAGAGAAAGTATCCCATCAAAAAATTTGCAGAAGATACTTTTAAGGAAGAAAAGCCAAACATTTTTTTTGGCACAGGATTGGGAATCTTTATTGGCGGAATGATAGGACTTTTAGCGGGGTTGATCAAAGCCTACTTTAAAAAGTATTAAACTTTCTTGATACTTCGATACCTTTGATCTTACTTGCCATCTTGCACGTAGGGGGCTAAGATTTAGGTGTGGAAGATTCTGCCCTTAATATTAACCGAGAAACTATCATTTCTGTTTCGCGTAACCGCCCGCTGGCCTTGGTCGTGGGAGTTGGAGGGTTTTTGGGCTCATTTATTGCCGAGGAGTTTATCGAAAAAGGAGTTCAGATTTTAGGAATTGATGATCTGGAAGTTGGCACAAAAGAAAATTTAGAAAAACTTATAAAATCAAGTAACTTCCACTTTATCCATAAATCCCTATCCGACCCAAGCTTTGAACAACTTTTAAATTATCTTATAAACAGCCTTCCAAGACTTGATTACGCAGTTTTTGCCCCGGAAACAAACCATTTTCAGCAAACTTACTCAAAAGGAGTAATTAATTTCCTGGAGCTTGTCAGAAAAATTAAAGAAAAAATTAATGAGCAAAATGATGAAGTTTTACAAAAACTTCATTCCTCGGATAAGCCTAAAATCGCTTTTATAAGCTCAATCGAGCTTTATCATAATAATTTGGATACTAAATATCACAACTTAAAGGAAGGGGAAATCAGGTTTGCTAAATTTGTCAAACACTATAAATTAAACGGTAGAGTAATCAGATTGGCAGCTCTCTTTGGTCCGAGAATGAGCTTTCGAAGCGATGATCCTTTAATAAGATTAATTCAATCATCTTTAACAGACAACCTTCCTTCGGAGTCAGTCAGTCTGGATTTCTCAACCAGGTCCCTTTTTGTTTCCGATGCGGCTTTTTTGGTGGTAAAATCCCTTCTTTCAGGTTCAACTGCCAATAAGATATATGATGGAGCGCCTCTTTCACCAATTAAAGTTTCTGAGATAAAGCAAATTTTACTTGACCCCCTTTGGCATGAAGCTCGAAACTTTAAGCCAACCGAGCTTCCTCCCTGGCCAACGCCAAACTTAGAGCGAACTGCTCATGAACTTTCATGGAAGCCAAAAACCGAAATAGTCAAAGCACTAAGGGAAACTATTGCCTACTTTAAGGAGCATGATAACCTTCCCCAGTTTGAGGAGTTGAAAGGGGAGAGTAAGCTAAAGTTTCAGGACGAACTTTGGAGAGAAAACTTAAAGCGTTGGTCTTTTTCTAACCCCGATATTCAACCCGAGACCGAAATTCAAGAACCAAAGGGAGATAAACTGGAGGAAAAACCGCCCAAAAAATCCAACGCTAAATTTAAAAACTTAAAAAATCGCTCTTTGAGTATTATTATCACAGGAATAATTGTTTTTGGTTTATTTGTACCGGCAGCTCAGCTTTTAATTGGAAGCTTAAGCATTAGGGCTAACCTGAGAAATTCCAGTGCTGCAATAATAAAGGGTGATTTTAAAAAGGCCAATCAAGAAATTCAGGCTGCCAAAACAACATTAAACGACACGGAACAGCTTTTAAGCGCCTTAGTTCTAATAAAAAGAATTGGGTTATTTGAGGAGAATATTGAGAGGTTGGAGGAGGCGACAGCGATAATAGAAGAGGGAGTTTCAGGGGTAGAGCATGCAATTTTAGGAACCGAAAGCTTATTTAAAACAACCAAACTTATATCCGGAGAACAATCCGGGGACCCGAAAGAGCTCTATTTAAAAGCCCAGTCAGAGCTTTCAAATGCCGTCTTCAAAATCGACAAACTAAAAGGTAGGCTTAAAGACAAAGAGTTTACTAAAGCCTTTCCCTCATTTTTGGATTCCCGGATTGCCGATTTGGCAGTTAAAGTTGATCACTACTCTGAACTTGTATCCAAAGCCAGAAGCGCATCATACATCCTGCCGGAAATTACCGCAGTAGAGGGCAAAAAAAGTTATTTAGTTCTTTTGCAAAATAACTTGGAGCTAAGGCCCGGTGGCGGATTTATTGGTTCCTATGCGAAGTTTGATTTTGAGGAGGGTAGGATTTCTAATATTAAGGTAGATGATATTTATGCATTAGATGGGGGACTAAGTGAGGTAATAGAACCGCCGGAAGATTTAAAAAACGATCTGGGGCAAAATAGATTGTATCTTAGAGATTCTAACTTTGAGCCGGATTTTCCAACATCTGCCAGAACTGCCCAGATCTTTTATAGAAAAGAAGCAGGAGAGAATGTTAATGGAGTCATTGCCATGGATCTTTCAGCTTCGGGTAATCTTTTAAATGCAGTTTCAGGATTGGATCTTCCCGATTACGGAGAACATGTTAGTGGTAACAACTTATTTGAAAGAGCAATTACCCACGCGGAGGTAAGTTTTTTCCCGGGCTCACAAGCCAAGAAAAATTATTTAACATCGCTTCAACAGCAGTTATTTAATAAGGTTTTTTATTTATCAAACCAAAACTGGCCGGCAATCATCAGCGCTTTGGCAAAGTCTTTGGAAGAAAAGCATCTGCTGGTTTATCTTTCGGATACAGACCTTTTTTCTTATTTGGCATCGGAAAATTGGAGCGGGGTGGTGCCAAGGGGGGCGGAAAGTATAGCAGGGGAGAGCAAAGACTTTTTGGCAACTGTTGAGTCAAATATGGGAGCCAATAAGTCTAACTATTACTTGAAAAGAAGTTACAAGCTGGAAACTGCAATAGGGAAGGAGGGACAGATAAATCACAAACTTGTCGTAGACTACAAAAACACCTCACCCTCTGAAGTTTTTCCGGCAGGCAAATACAAAAACCGTTTTAAAATTTATCTTCCCAATGGAGCGAAACTCACTAAAGCAGTCCTAAATGAAACTGAAGTAACAAGCCATTTTAAAGAGTTTAGCGCTTATGGTAGGACCGGTTACTCATCCTTAGTAGAAATTGAGCCCAAGGAAAAGAAAAAACTAATTTTAGAATATATCCTGGCAACCCCTCTGCAGGTTAAAGAAAAAATAGCTAAATACAGGCTTGATATTGTCAAACAGGCAGGGACAGAGCAGGATGCTTTTGAATGGGAGCTTACCTACCCGCTAAATCTAGAGATTAAGCAGGATAATACGAAGGCTCTGACTTCTCGCCAGGAACTTAATATAAAAACTGATCTACGGGTAGACAGATCTTTTGAAGTTGAATTCAGTCAGAGGTAAGCTATACAACCTGTTGTTTGACGGTCAAATTCGGTATGGTTCAGGAGGGCTTTGCACATGGTCTGTGATTGCTTCCTTTTCTAAAATGTGTTAAATTATTCCACCATGGACAGGATTTCACTTAAAGCTCAAGAAAGAACTATATTGGGCAAAAATGTAAAGAAGCTTCGAAGGGACGGGATTATTCCCGGCCGGGTTTATGGCAATAATGGAGTTGAAGTAGAGCATGTTGCTGTAAACCTTAAAGATTTTCTGCCGGTAATGCATCAGGCAGGAGAGACTGGTTTAATTGATCTAAAAATCGGAGAAGAAAAAATCCGCCCGGTTATGATAAGAGGTCTGCAGCATGAACCAAAAAAAGGGGAGCTTTTGCATATTGATTTTTATCAGGTCAACCTTAAACAAAAAGTTAAAGTTCCTGTACCAATAGTGTTAAAGGGTGAGGAGCCTGAGTCTGTTCATATGGGTGAGGCAGTGGTTCTCCAGACCTTATCGGAGGTAGAAGTAGAGGCGCTACCAACAGATCTGGTAGAGCATATTGAGGTAGATATAACTCCGCTTCAGACGATTGGAGATGCAATTAATATCAGTCAATTAACCTATGATCGGGAGAAGTTAGCGGTTTTAGCAGATCCTGAGGAAATTGTGGTCAAGCTTGATACAGCAATAACTGAGGAAATGAAAAAGTTAATGGAGGAGCAGAAAGCTGAGGCAGAAGCAGCTGCAGCTGAACAAGCTGCTGAGGAAGGGGCCGAAGTTCCAGCTGAGGGTGAAGAAGGCGCAGTAGAAGCAGTAGGTGAGGAAAGCACTGAAGCGGGTGGGGGAGAAGAATCAGAACAAAAAGATAATCCAGAAAAGTCTCCAAAAGAAGAAAATAAAGATTAATTTTTATGGCCCAATGCTAGCTTTTCTGCGGAAAGGGTTAAGTTTTCCAAAAGATTCTTTTGTATTATCCAAATGATAAGACCAAATTACTTGCCCAAAACCTTCATATCTATGATAGTTTAGTAGGGGAGTTGTTGCAGCAGAAAGTATGGGCAAAGCATTTAAGACAACTGATCCTGCAAGCAGAAGTCTACTTTTCAATGGAACTACCTCAGTTTCTTGGGCCTTTTGAAGTAACCGATATTCCCTTAAGGCTCTTGGAAGAAAGTAAGCAATAGCTAAAAAGTTTGCTCCGAAATACCAGCCCTTAAGCCCCCAGGAAAGTAGCTCATCTTGACCTAATTGATCAACCCATTGGTTTACTGCAGGAACAGTTGCTTTTTCTACAATCCAGTGGGTAGTGAATCCAGCCATTGCATCTTGAAAAAAGAGTCCCATCCCACCAGCTTTAACTTGTTTTAAGTACTTATCAGCGGCATCCTCAGTCAATTTCCCTCTTCTGATTTGTTTATCAAAGATGTTTCTGCAATATTCTGTCCTGAGACTTGAAGAGCCAAATATCTTCAACGTTTCCAAAGGGGAATTTTTGGAACGGATAATTTTCATAATTAAACTGTCTTTTAAATCTATGGGTATATTTTCAGTATCATTTATACCTGGGAATTCATCCCGGAAGAAAGCTGCCTCTGCTTGTGCATCATCTTGTCGGAATATTGGATTTTGGAATAGAGGAGATCCCTCTCTTAATCTTTCCCAATAACCTGTTTCATTCATAAGTGAATATTCTAAAGGAAATTAGAATAAAACTCCAAAATTGGTATAATTCCTGTATGGCAAGCAGAGAAGATTTAGAAAAGAGGATTTCTAAGATAGAACAAAGAAATAAAGAAAAAGAGATAGATAAGTCTTGGGAAACTTCTATCACCAGAAAAATCCTTTTGATGGTCTTTACTTATTTGGCAATTGGGCTTTATATGAATGCGGTAGAAATTAAGAATCCATGGCTGAATGCTGTCATTCCAACAGTGGGATTTTTCCTTTCTACCTTAACACTTCCCTTTTTTAAAAACCTCTGGACTAAGTTTATCTTCAAAAAATATTGAAAATTTCTATTAAAATACAGGATGTTTTGAAATATTAGGTATTTTCAATTCGCTTCGCAATAATTTGTCCAATTTTTGTCAAGATAATTCCTTTACAGTTAGTGCTATTATAACCGCTTTGCCAAAACCCCGGACTTTAGTCCGGGTGATGTAGGCGAAGCAAAGGTTAAAGCTTCCGCGGCCAATAAGCTGCGAAGCGGTTTAAGCTTAAAATCACAGAAAACCGCGGACTCTAAGTCCGCGGAAGCTTATTAAGTCAAGATGGAGAATGTAGGAGATTTATACGGGATTATCTGCAGAATCTAGAACTGAGAATGATCCGATTTTACCTACTCCTATTAAACTAGGAGGTAGGGTTGTTGAATTTCCAAGAAGCCCTAGACAAGATACATTAGAGGGTTTAGTGGAAGCAGAAAGGCAACTTAGATATGGGCTGCATGTTATAAAATCGGAGATGGGTCTTGCAAGAAGAAGAGCTTCGCCCGCCACTTCAAATCCCTATGGTGGAAGTTTTTTAGAATTTGATAGAACAGTACAAAGAAGAAGATAATTTTTCTAAATTAAACTCGTGGCCAATTGGTGATCATTATGGAGTCTTCTCTATGTGGGAGTCCTTCGACTTTGCTCAGGACAAGTTTTTGCCAGAGTTCTTCTGTGATAAAAGGCATAAAGGGATGAAGTAATTCTAAAGAAGTTCTGAAAACATGTTCTAAAATTGGCTGGGTTTCTTCCCTTCTAGATTTTGCCGCTTCGATATATTTATCTGCAAACTCATGCCAGATAAATTCATATAAAGCCTCAGCTCCATCATGAAATCTATATTCATCCAAAGATTTAGTGACCTTTTTAATGGTTTGAGAAAGTTTTTCTAAAATAGCTTTATCTTCGAGATTCAAATTGTCATCCCTGACTGGATCAGGGATCCATAAATCTTTGCTCTTTGAATGGATTCCCGCCTCCGCGGGAATGAGGCCTTCAGCCTCTTGCTTCGCAATGACAGAAGAAGGAGGTGCAAACTCAATTATAAATCTACCAATATTCCAAAGTTTATTAGTAAAATTCCGCATGGCTTGAAGTTTTGGATGGGAGAGTGCTTGATCGTGTCCAAAAGCTGTTCCGTAAACTAATGCCATTCTGGCTGCATCTGCGCCATATTGGTCTGAAATCTCAATTGGATTGACCACATTCCCTTTTGATTTACTCATTTTTTTACCCAAAGGATCTAAGACAGTTCCATGCAAAACAACATCTTTAAAAGGGATCTTTCCCCCTGCATAGATCCCAAGCATTATCATCCGAGCTACCCAGAAAAAGAGGATGTCTCTCCCAGTTTCCATAACAGAGGTTGGATAAAACTTTTCAAAATCACCGGGCTTTGTGGTCTGAAGGGTAGCATAGGGCCATTGACCTGAGGAAAACCAAGTATCAAAAACATCAGAATCTCTTTCAAGCTTTGTGCTTTGACAATTTGAACATTTATCTGGCTCCTCCCCTTCTGTGACTGTCCATTGATTACATTTAAGACAATGCCAAGCTGGAATTTGGATACCCCAAACAATTTGGCGGGAGATATTCCAATCTTTGATATTTTTCATCCACTGGAAATATGTATTAGTAAAGTTTTGATGGTAGATTTTTATCTCACCTTTTTCTACAACTTCAATGGCTTTTTCAGCTAGCCCCTGAATTTTAATAAACCACTGCTCAAGGGGCAGAGGTTCTATTTCTGTACCACACTTATAGCAAACCCCAACTCGATTTTTATAATTTTCATCAACTTTTTCAATTAAACCCTTCTCTTGCATCTCTGCTGCAATAGCTACCCGGGCTTCTTTAACTTTCATCCCTGCAAATTTTCCTGCTTTTTCATTAAGTCGGCCGTCGTAACCAATTACCTGGCGAATTTCTAAGTCATGTCTTTGGCCAATTTCAAAATCGGTTGCTGAATGAGCAGGGGTAACTTTTATTACCCCTGTTCCGAACTCAGGATCTACTGCCTCATCTGCTATAATTTTTATTTTGGTTGGACCTAAAACTGTTTCTATATCAATTGTTTGACCGACGTAATCTTTGTAACGCTTATCTTCAGGATGTACTGCAACTGCTGTATCACCAAATTTGGTTTCTAGTCTAACTGTAGCTAAAGTAAGAGGACCATACTTAATGTAATAAAGTGGGGTGGTTCTATCTTCATATGCCACCTCTAAATCCGAGAAAGAAGTCCCATGTTTGGTGCAGTAATTAACAATTCTGTTTGCTCGATAAATCAAACCTTCGTCAAACATTTTCTTAAACGTTTTATAGACGACCTGAATAATATCTTCATCAAGGGTAAATTTAAATCTTGACCAGTCAACAGAAAAGCCGAGTCTTCTTAATTGGTTTTCCATATTTCCCCGATTTTCTTTTACAAAATCCCAAATCATTTGGTAAAGTTCTTCCCTTTTAAAATCAAATCTTGATTTGCCTTCCTTTTGGAGTTGTTTTTCAAAAACAACTTGAGTTTCAAATCCTGCATGATCTGCTCCAGGAAGCCAAAGTGTAGAGTTGCCAAGCATCCTGTGATACCTGATTAAGATATCCTCCACCGTGTACATAGCATGGCCGAAGTGTAAATTGGCATTAGCATTAGGAGGTGGAAGAATTATGGTATAAGGAGTGCCATCTGGATTTATCTCAGGCTTGAAATAACCTGACTCTTCCCAGAATTTGTACCACTTTTCCTCTACTTTAGTTTGGTCGTAAATTTTATCCATAAATTTAGCCTCTTCTGATATACCCTGGTAATTGTCTGGTCGGGTGAGTAAGTGCAAAACTAGCATCCCCGTATTGATCTACTCCATGTACAATTTCCATTCCCCAACCCATTCGTTTAAATATATCCATAGTTAACCTACTGGAGGATTTATATGTAACTAAACGCCACCTAAGTAATCTGCTGAGCCGAGGTGAAGTAGTCCTTACCTCTTGCGAGTCTGCAATTCTATAAAGGAGCATTCTTTGATATTCCCAACTCATTGTTTTAACTGATTCAATCATAAAAAAACACGCCTATCCTCATTATAATGGGACGAGCGTGCGTCGTGGTACCACCCAAATTACTTCTTAATTAA
>CAYMTV010000031.1:0-10560 GCA_964393525.1 uncultured Gammaproteobacteria bacterium
CTACAAAGCTCAAATAGTTGGTATTTACTTGCCCTTTTTCCTATCGCAGTTTTTGGCTCGTTTCTTGGTAAGAAAATAGTAGAGAAAGTTCCCCAAAAATCATTCAAAAAGATCGTTCTTGTCGCTATCCTACTTATTAGCATTCAGCTTATCTATACAGGATTGTTTAAGAAGTGAAGCTTTTTAAGCGTAAGCAGGCTGTATTTCAAAGGTGGTTTGCTTCACAGCAAGCAAATCTTTTTTACTAAATTCTTCCCATCAATTTACAAAGTCCATATCATACTGGGATAAAATGGGGTAAAAAGTCCCAGTATGAGTAGTAAAAACTTGATTAATGGAAATCAAAAACTCTTAAATGTATCCAAAGCTGCAAAGCTTCTCTCTGTTAGCCCAAAAACTATCAGAAGATGGGCTCAAAGTAAAAAAATAAATGGTTTAAAAGTTGGTCTGCGGGGGGACTGGAGGTTTACAAAAGATAATTTATTGGACATGGTAAAGCCGAATAAAAAGAAGGATGAGTCTAAATGAAAAAGATCAAACCAATTGTCTTTTTCCCAATTGTCGGCATTGGTGCATCAGCCGGCGGGCTTGAAGCAGCCTCAGAATTTCTAAAAGCACTCCCTCCAAATACTGGAATGGCATATATTTTAGTCTCCCATCTTGAGCCAACCCATGAGAGTATGCTATCTGAAATTCTGTCTCAATCTACAACTATGCCAACTAGGGAAGTCAAAGAAGGAATGGGGGTTGAACCCAACCATGTCTATATTATCCCACCTAATACCAATATGACCATTTCAAATGGCATTTTAAAACTAATATCCCGGATTAAAACAGGTGGCCCGCAGATGCCTATTGACCACTTCTTTCTCTCCCTTGCGAAAGACCAGGGAAACCACGCAATCGGTATCATTCTTTCAGGAGCAGCTACAGATGGCTCCCTTGGATTAAAAGCCATTAAAGATGCCGGTGGCATCACCTTTGCCCAGGAGGAGAAAAGTGCCAAATACTCCAGCATGCCTCACAGCGCCATTGCTACAGGTAGTGTTGACTTTATCCTGACACCTGAAAAGATCGCCAAGGAGCTTACCAGATTGAGCATCCACCCCTATCTTAACCATAAAGCTGATAAGGAAAAAGATTTGAGTGAGATTTTTCTCTTACTTAAAGGCAATAAAAACATTGATTTTAGCCAATATAAGCAAACAACACTGAATCGGCGGATAGATCGGCGGATGCTCTTAAATAAGCTTAGTTTTTTAGAATATCTAAAACTTTTAAAAGATAACCCACAAGAACTTGAAGCTCTGTATCAAGATATGCTTATTACGGTTACCCGTTTCTTTAGAGAGCCTGAAAAATTTGAGGCGCTAAAAACAGTTGTATTCCCAAACATTCTTAAGAATAGGCAGCAGCCTCAGGTGCCAATCCGCATTTGGGTACCAGGCTGTTCAACCGGAGAGGAGGCCTACTCAATTGCCATATGCTTGCTGGAGTTTTTAAGCAGTAAATTAAGTAATATTCCTGTTCAGATTTTTGCAACTGATATTAATGAACAGGCGATTAAGAAAGCTCGTCTTGGCATTTACCCGCAAGGTATTGTTTCTGATGTCAGCCCAAAGCGTCTGGAGCGCTTTTTTGCCAAGCTAGATGGTAACTATCAGATTATCAAGCAGCTTCGCGATATGTGTACTTTTGCGCCGCACAACCTAACAGTTGATCCTACTTTCTCAAAACTTGATCTGATAAGTTGTTGCAATGTCCTAATCTATATGGGGCAGCCCTTGCAGCAAAAGATATTGTCAATGTTTCATTATGCCCTAAACCCCGCTGGGTTTTTGATGCTTGGTGACTCCGAAACAATAGGCAATTCAACTGATATCTTTTTACCAATGGATAAAAAACATAAAATTTATTCCAGAAAGCAAACCGCAACCAGACCGCATCTTGACTTTTACACCCCTGCCACAAAGGAAAAGCCAATCGCTGCTCAGATAAATAGCATCAGCCAAAACCTCATGCCGGAAAAGAATACTCAAAGTGAAATTGACAAAATTCTTATCAGTAAGTATGCACCAGCCAGCGTTTTGGTTAGTGACGATTTGGATATTCTCGAATTTCGTGGGCCAACCAGGCGTTTCCTTGAGCATCCACCGGGTCATGCCAGTTTAAATCTTTTAAAAATGGCACCGGAAAGTTTACTACTTGAGCTTCGCAGACTGATTTATAAAGCCCAGAAAGGGGGAAAGTCGGCTAGAAAAGAAAACGTATTAGTCAATATAAATGGGCCTGCACGTACTATTAGTTTAGAGGTACTTCCAATAAAGAACTCCTTTTTTTTAATTCTTTTTGAAGAGCCTCCTGCAACTTTGGAGAATCCTCCCCTAAAGCTTCACTCAAAAAAGGCTAACCGAGAAATAAAACAACTTGAACAAGAGCTATCAGACACTCAAAAGTATTTACAGTCAATTATTAAAGAGCATGACACGACAAATGAAGAACTCAAAGCAGCCAATGAAGAAATGCTCTCATCAAACGAGGAGCTGCAAAGTATTAATGAAGAGCTGGAAACCAGCAAAGAAGAGATTCAATCCACCAATGAAGAATTGATCACGGTTAATGAAGAATTGCAAAACCGCAATGAGCAGTTAAGGCAAGCCGGAGACTTAAACCTGGCAATAATCGAAACTGTCCGCGAACCCTTGGTTATTCTTAATGGTTCGCTTCGTGTCCAATCAGCCAATTCAGCGTTTTATAAATCCTTTCAGGTAACCAAAGAACAGACTGAGGGTATATTGGTCTATGAACTGGGGCAAGGCCAGTGGAACATTCCCAAGCTTCGCAGGCTTTTAGAGGACATTCTACCCAAGAAAACCCAGTTTACAAACTTTGAAGTTGAGCATAGATTTCCAACAATTGGACACAAAATCATGCTTTTAAATGCCCGCCAAATTAAAGAATTAAAATTGATACTTCTGGCTATTGAAGATGTTACTGAGAAAAGGGAGATAGAGCGCCATCAGAAGATGGAGCAGCGAAAAGATGAGTTTATTACCTTGGCTTCCCATGAGTTAAAAACTCCAATTACTACTATTAAAGGGTATACGGATATTCTTACTAAGCAATTTAAAAAAACCAAACAGGTTAAATACCTGCCGTATGTTTCCAAGATGGATTTTCAAATCAGTAGGTTGACTGCTTTAGTAAACGAGCTGCTTGATGTCTCCAAAATCCAAACAGGTAAATTAGACCTTCATAAAGAAGACATAAAAATTGACAATTTCATTAAAGGAATAGTTTTAGATATGCAACAAACAAACGAAAGGCACCACTTAAGCTTTGAAAGCAATACTAAAAATACCATGATTGCGGCAGACAAATATCGTTTGTCTCAAGTAATGGTCAACCTAATCTCTAATGCCATTAAATATTCTCCTAAGAGTGATAAGGTAGCTATTAAGACAAAATTAGATAAGGATCATATCATAGTTAGTATCCAGGATTTCGGGATTGGAATTTCTGTCAAAGATCAGCCAAAAATATTTGATCGTTTCTTTCAGGCTCAAACCAATATTAGACAGAGCTCTTTTGGGCTAGGTCTGGGTTTATATATCTCCGCCGAGATTATCAAAAGACATAAAGGTAAAATTTGGGTAGATTCAGTCAAAGGACATGGATCTACTTTCTACTTCAAATTGCCGATAACGAAAAACCCATGAGCAAAAAAAAGGAAAGTCCCAAGCAAAGGATATTAGTTTGTGATGATGATACTGGTGTGGTGGAGGTTATTACAATAATACTGGAGGAGGAAGGACATGAGGTAATAACATTAAATTCCGGTAAAGCTATCCAAAAAAGAGTCCAGGAATATTTACCGGATGTTATCTTACTTGATATTTGGATGCCGGGAATAGATGGTAAGCAAGTGACCAAGTTATTAAAAAATAATCCAAATACAAGACACATCCCCATTATTGTTATCTCTGCCCTAAATGATGTCCAAAATTTAGCCAAAGAGGCTGGAGCAGATGACTTTTTGGCCAAGCCTTTTCAGATGAATGGCTTACTAGCTTTAGTAAAAAAGTATTCTAATAAAAATATTGAAAAGTTCCATTAAAATACAACACACTTTGTGCTTGAAAGATACGGTATTTTCAATTTGCTTTGCGATAGTAAAAGATTGAATTTTATTAGATAAATCTTTGTATAATAATTCAAGGAATGGCGAGCCAGATAGGACGCTGGAGAAAAATATTTTGAAACTACTGGGTATATAATTGGAAAGTTAAATATGAATCCAAAACTGATTGCTATAGTTGTAGGTTTTCTTATTTTAGGTTTTGTTGGGTATTTTATCTTTGCCAACATAGTAAATAGATTGCCTAAAACAAACTTGCCCGAGGGTGGGGCAGTTGGGGCTGACTTTGACTTTGGAGATGCACCGGATGGAAAGCAGGGACAGGAGTTTCCATCTCTACTAAGCTCTAATGGCGCTCGTGTCAAAAAAACCGATGATGTTTGGCTTGGGCAAACTGTAACTTATGAAAAAGACTCCAAACAGGTGGATAGCGATGAAGCCGATGATGGGGTTAAGATCAACGCAAATTCTTGCAAACAAAGCACAGCCTACTTTTTTGTTCGTATTAGAAACCTAGGGAAAATATCTGGGACTGCCTATCTGAATTTGTATGCAGATTGGAATAAGGATGGTAGGTGGAGTGGCAGCGATGAATGCGCAGCGGAATGGGCAGTGCAAAATTTCCCGATTGATCTTGGAAAACAAACTGATGAAGCCGCTGTTTACCAAACTCAATTTACTGCCGGGAAAAGCATAGAAGAAATTTGGTACCGAGGGACAATCACACTTGATCAGCAAATGAATGAGAGTGCAACCGGTGAATTCAACAGTGGCGAGGTTGAAGATTGGAACCCAAGCGAAATACAAAAAGATTATTGGTTGTATTGCGATCCGTATCCCCTGGTTTTAAATCACGGCGATGAAAAAACAGTAACAATCAAAGCAGATCCAACTAGCCAAAAAATTAAATCGGTTGCTTTGAGCACTTTGGTTGCGCCCGACAATGATATCAGAAAAATAACCCAAAACGGAAATAGTTTTACTTACAAATCAAAAAAGGTTGATGGCCCAAAACGCGATGAGCCTGATGCTATCCCTTACTCGGCAGAATTTACCGATGGCGAAAAGTGGTGGGACTTCTGTCCAGTAACAGTGCGTCATGATCAGCCAATCAAAATCCCCAGCAAAAGAGGTTTACCAGTCCCTTCCCTGATTCCTAAAGTGGAGACTAAATCAGGAGGGTCAACTAAAACGCCAGAGCCTGAGCAAACCGAATCCCATCCAATCCAAGAAGAAGTTCCTGGGGTTATGAAGTTTTAGTCATTGGCTAATCATCCCACTTGGCGAATCGTGTACTTCTTATACAAGCTGCTTTTTAAAAGAAAGGGTGTCAAGCTAGTACACCCTCCAGGTGTACTGTCAAGGTCGAACAGATTTTAACTTCTAACCCAATTCTTACACTCCCCAGGTATATTCCCTCTTAGTGGAGCAAATGATGGAAGATAATATGGAAATTGAAGAGATTGCCACAATTTTAGATGAGGGGCTTTTGGTGGTAGATAGCGATGATCGGTTACTTTACATGAATCCAAAAGCCGAAAAACTTTTGGGATGGAAGAAAGAAGAGGTGAAAGGTCAGGATTCCCACAAACTGTTTCACTACAAGGACCCAAACGGAAAGATCATCAAAAAAGAGGATTGTCCACAGCTTATAAGCGTTTTTAAAAAACGCAAAAACATCAGGCGGGAGGATCAATATTTTGTCCATAAAGATGGTTCTTTATTTCCGGTAAGAGTAATTGCCTCCCCTGTATTAAAAGAAGGAAAGGTGATTAGGGCAATTGTGGCTTTTGAGGACATCTCGGAATATAAAAAAACAGAGCAGTCTTTGACCTTTCTTGCTAAAGCCAGCGAAATATTATCTTCGTCATTAGATTACCATGAAACGCTTAGTGCAGTTGTCAATTTAGCGGTTCCAAGGGTATCAGACTGGTGTGCAATTGATATCCAAAGTGAGGGGAAGATAGAGCAGCTGGCTGTAGCCCATGTTGATCCAAAAAAGATCAAACTGGCAAGGAAGCTTAGGGAGATAGTTCCGCCGGATAAATCTCCGGCCATCCAAAGGATCCTAAAAACAGGCAAGCCGGAACTTTATCCCCATATTACGGAAGAAATGCTCAAATCCACTGCAGTACATAAAAAACATTTCAGTTTATCAAAACAACTTGGGATATATTCGGCAATGCTCTCTCCTTTAAAAGTCAATAAAAAAACCATCGGCGTTATTACATTTGTATCAGCCGAGTCAAAAAGAAGTTTTAATCAGGCAGATTTGCAGTTTGCACAACAGTTGGCACACAGATCTTCTATAGCAATAGAAAATGCCAATTTATATCAGGCTGTCCGGGTTGCACGAAAGAGGCTTGATAATATAGTTGCCAATGTTCCCGGAGTTGTCTGGGAGGCTTGGGGGCATCCAAGCGCTGATGAGCAAAGGATAGATTTTGTTTCAAGTTATGTGGAGAAAATGCTTGGGTATACAGTTTTAGAATGGCTTTCTACCCCAAACTTTTGGCTAAAAATTGTCCATCCCGAGGACAAAGAGCGGGCAGCCAAAGAGGCTGAAAAGATATTTAAAAGCGGCAGGGGCGGGATAAGTGAGTTTAGGTGGGTAGGTAAAGATGGTCGGGTGTTTTGGGTGGAGGCCCAATCAAGAGTTGTAAAAGATGAAAATGGTAACCCATTAGGCATGAGAGGGGTGACCATAGATATCAGCCAAAGAAAAAAGGATGAGAGAGGATTGGAACAACTGGCGGCAATTGTTGAAACCTCCGATGATGCGATTTTAACAGTAGACCTAAAGGGGTTTATCACAAGCTGGAATCCGGGTGCTGAAAACCTTTATGGCTATAGCGCCAGGGAGTCTATCGGTAAACACATTTCTAGTATTATCCCAAAAGAGAGAATAGAAGAGTTTTCGGAGATCATGGAGATCATAGGAATAGGTGAGGGGGTAGATCATCTGGAAACTGTCAGGAAAAGAAAAGATGGAAGATTAACTGATGTTTCACTCACGATCTCGCCCTTAAGAGATGCTCGGGGAAACGTTATTGGGGCATCAACTATAGCCAGGAATATCTCAGTTTCAAAAGAACTTGAAAGGAGAAAAGATGCTTTTATTGGCATGGCCAGCCATGAGCTTAAAACCCCGATTACAACTCTTAAGGCTTTTACTCAGGTTTTACAAAAGCGGTTTGAAAGTTCAAGTGACGACTTATCAAAAAAATTCCTGTTAAAGATGAATGATCAACTCAACCGGCTGACGGATCTGATCACCGATCTTTTGGATCTATCCAAAATCCAATCGAACAAGCTTGAATTGGATAAACAGATGTTTAATATAAATGATCTAGTTAAAGAAACCATTGAAGATATTCAAAGTGTTGAGAGTAAGCACAAGATAATTTTGGAAAACGGAGTGGATGCACAGGTTAAGGGAGATAAAGACAGGATTAGCCAAGTAATGACAAATCTTATAACAAACGCCATCAAATATTCGCCTCAGAATGATAAGGTTGTAGTTAAACTTGAGTTTAAATCAAAGGGACAAAGCGTAAATCCAAATAACATAGTGATCTCGGTCCAAGACTTTGGTATAGGTATCTCCAAGACCCATCAAAAAAGAATCTTTGATAGGTTTTACCGGGCAGCGGGGGTGAGTGAAAAAACTTTTCCTGGTTTGGGGATAGGTCTTTATATATCATCAGAGATCGTGAGACGTCATGGAGGTAATATTTGGGTTGAAAGCATTAAAAGAAAAGGTTCAACATTTTCGTTTTCTTTACCGCTTAAGTAATATATACTACCTAAAAAATATGACTCAAAAAGCAAAAAATAAAATACTGGTACTTGATGATGACCCTGGGATTTTGGAGGCGATCAAAGCTATTTTGGAATCGGAAGGTTATGAGGTGAAGGCTTACGAAAGGACAGATCAGATTAGAATTAGCGGTGAAGGACGGCCGGATTTAATAATCCTTGATCTTTTGCTTTCGGGAAAAGACGGTAAAGAGGTTGCCCGGGAGCTAAAGCAGAATGATAAAACAAAGAGTATTCCGATAATTATGTTTTCCGCCCATCCTACTGCGTGGGAATCTGCCAAGGAGTCAGGGGTTGATGATTTTTTGCCCAAGCCTTTTGACATGAATGAACTTCTGTCCATGGTAAAAAAATACATTTGAAAATGGGACAAATTATTACCGCAGGTCAAATTTCAAAAATAACCCAAAAGCTAAATTTGAATAAAAAACGGGTAGTTTTAGTAGGAGGATGTTTTGATATTTTGCACTTAGGTCATGTAATTTTTTTGGAAAAAGCTGCAAAAAAGGGAAATGTTTTAGTAGTTTTACTGGAAAGCGATAGGGATGTTGCAAAAAGGAAGGGACAGGGAAGACCCATCCATACCCAAAAAGATAGAGCACGGGTTTTAGCTGCTTTATCTTCGGTTGATTTTGTTGTGCTACTGCCAAAGATGAAATCAGACTTAGCCTATGACAAAATTGTCCAAAAAATTAAACCTCAAGTTATTGCCACAACAGCAAATGATCCGGAAGTTGAATATAAAAAAAGATCTGCAAAAAATGTCAATGCTGAAGTTAAAATTGTTACCAAAAGGATCAAAGATCACTCCAGCAGCAAAACCAAGTTTTTACTAGAAAACTAATTTCTTACCCAAAGCAATGGAAAATATTTTAGAAGAAATTTACAAATCCAGTTTAAAGTTGCTTGAGCCGCTGGATCCTGAAGATACTTATGCCCTGGTTGTTAAAGAGGCGGTTAAATTAGTTGAGGCAGATTTTGGTTCCTTATTAATTATTAAAGGTGGTGAATTAAAACAGGTTTACAGCACTCTGCCTATAAATTTAAAACGTCGAAAGAAGGGTTTTGCCTATAGAGCTTTCAAAGAAAACAAAACCTATGTTTTACCCAAGGATATCTTTGGTAAGACTCATCCTGTTTTAGGGAGGTTAGGGCTTAAATCTAATATTTATATCTCCATTTCATACCGCAATAAATCAATTGGAGTATTAATAGTCAACTCCAAAAAGGAAAAGCATTTTAATAAAAAACAATTACGTATACTCCAACTTTATGGATCTATGGCATCTTTGGCTATCAGAAAAACCGAGTTATTTGCAGAAGCCCAGAAAGCCTTAACAATACGGGATCAATTTATCCCTTTGGCTGCTCATGAGCTAAGAACTCCGATCACCGCTATCTCAGGCTATATTCAGCTTTTACACAAGAAACTTTCAAACCACAATGGAGCAGAGGGGAAGTGGATTAGAGAACTTGATTTGGAAAGCAAAAGATTGACCAGATTAGTCACGGGGTTGGTTGAGATTAACCGGATTAATTCAGATCAGTTTAATTTGAATTTAAGAGAATACCAGGTTGATGAGTTAGTGGGTATAGCAATTTCCAAATTTCATCAATTTTATCCTGAAAGAAAAGTTAATATCATAAATCAAATTACAAGCCACCAGGTTAAGATAATAGGAGATTTAGAAAAACTGGTGATGGTTTTAGTTCATCTTTTGGAAAATGCTGCCAAATTTTCAGCTCAGGATGCAAAAATTGATTTATGGATCAAATCTCAAGATAAAACGATTACCATATCTGTTCAAGATTACGGTGACGGGATTAGTAAAGCCGATCTTAACAATATTTTTGATGGATTTTATAAAGGACAATTCTTTTATAAAACAGGCTTAGGCTTAGGATTATTTTTGGCTAAAAATGTGGTTGACAAACATAAAGGCTCCATTGCAATACATTCTAAACTTAAAAAAGGAACACAGGTAATAATAAAATTACCTAAAGTAAAATTATGAGTCACGACCAATTAGAGCCATACAGACAGAAAGCTGCCCAGATCTTTGCTCAAAATCTGGAACTTAGAACCCAAAAGCCTACTCGAGCGATATTAAACCATTTAGAAGAAACTAATCCTGGTAGTGGTTTGCCCATGCTTAGAAGCAGGTTACAAGGTATCTTAAAACCACAAGGATTAAATGAGGTAAGAGCATGGGTAGTAGTTTCTGGTTTAACTGGAGTATCCAAATCTTCTTTTATCGGACAATTGGGGCACGAATTAGATGAAGAATATAGGGAAGCTATGGGAGAAGATATCCCTGCTCCGCTATATACCTTTGCTTTAAGAGAGGCAATAACCCTTTCCAGAAAACGCGGTAAAATTTCTGATAATGTATTACAGGGACAAATTGATCCAAAAGGGTATCAGGATGTAGCTTATGTTCAAGATAGAGTAAGAGCTTTAGCAAGAGACTATCTTCCCGGATCATGGGTAGTATTTGATGAGTGTATTTTAGACACTGAAAATATAGATTCCGGGCATCGGTTAATCGGTGTGCCAAGAGCCAATTTAGCAAGCTTAAGAAGAATGGGTTCTTACTTTGGAA
>CAYMTV010000032.1:0-4904 GCA_964393525.1 uncultured Gammaproteobacteria bacterium
GGTAAACCTGCTAAAAGTGAGGCCTCGGCTAAATTAAGTTCATTGGCATGCTTACCAAAATAAAGATTCGCCGCAGCCTCAATCCCGTAAGCCGTACCTCCGTAGGGAATCTCATTTAAATACATCTCCAGAATCTGGTCCTTGGAATAAGTTCGCTCAACCTGGATTGCGATAATCAGCTCCTTAATCTTTCTGACTAAAGACCTGTCGGATGTGAGTAGCGCATTTTTAACCAGCTGCTGGGTTAAGGTAGATCCGCCTCCCTCAACTCTTCTATAAACAAGCAGCTTAAAAAAAGATCTTCCAATACCAATTAAATCAAACCCCCGGTGTTTGTAAAAATCTTTGTCTTCTATGGCAATAGTTGAATATTTAACAACATCAGGTACCTCAGATAACTTAATTGGAGTCCGGTTTTGATCCTCAAAGATATCGTATAAAAGCTCACCGTTTCTGTCATAAATTTTGGTAGCTTTGGCTACGGTCCGATTTTGCAAATCATCCGGGGAAGGAACCTGGGTAAAGAAAAAGATTACTGCGGCAATAAAAAGAAATAACCCACCAAAGAGGGAAAAAAATGCAAAGTTGGAAAGTCTGGATAAAAACCTGATTTTTCTTAAACCGGAGTAATCGGCTTGCCTGTTAATCCTTCGTAAAGGCATACAGGTAAATTATATAGATTAAGGGCGCAAAACTCAAAAGCTTGTTAAGGTTGTCTGAAAATTATCCAGCTGGTATAATTTGTAAGTTTCCAAGGCTGGCAGAGCGGTTTATGCGCGGGTCTGTAAAACCCGTTTAGCCAAGTTCGACTCTTGGGCCTTGGACCATAATAGGGATTTATTCTTCTATGGAGCCGCAGGCGGTATAAACATTAATTTTTGCCGCTGATTCGTGAACATTGATTGCCAAAGGAAGTTCAGATAAGAGTTTCTCCAAGTTAATATCCAACGTTGTCTCGGATTTTCCGTCAACCACATTTTTTAAAGGATACTTAACAGCTCCAACTCCCGGGCATTTTCCGGCATGGATGTGGACGGGCTGGGCTGTTTTATAGTTGCCCCCGGTAAGCTCTAAAGTTACCATAACTTTTCCATCTACCTCTTTAATCATTGCAGTACCGGATTGAGTTGATTCTTTAATACTTTCCAGCTCTACTGTTAATCCCTCATCAGGGGTAGGCTCTGGGGTTGGTGTTGCAACTTCAGTTGCTATAGGTGATGGGGTAGGGGAAGCGCTGAAGCCTCCTCGCATCGCGTTGTAGGCAAATCCAAGAGTAGCCAAAACTATTATAGCAATAACTATCAGCCAAACTCTTTGAGACATCGCCTTTAACATAAATAATTTAATCCTTTTTGTCAATAGCTTAAATTGGTGTTCTAACCAAACTCTTACCTCTGCCTAGCTATATTTTTAACCAACCAATTTAATATTAAGTAGTTAAATTGCTACATTTTGAAGGAGGTGACTTTATGAGTTGGAATGTCAGAAATATCATAACGGGCATTCTGGATATATCCTTAGCTGTTATTGCTTTCTTCATCGGCCTTAGAATAGTTTTTAAATTATTTGCTGCAAACTCGGCTACTCCTTTTGTAGCTTGGGTCTACAGGGTCAGTGATAATTTGGTTTATCCTTTTGCCGGGATATTCCCCAACCTAAGTTTACAGACAGGGGTGTTTGATATAGTTGCGGTAATCGCCTTGGTTGCATACATTATCCTAATTTATCTAATAATTGCCTTAATCGACTCAGCGGTAGGGGCGGTTAGTAGATACTTTGAACATAGGCAACATCAGCACATTAGTTAGAACGGGCGGGTTAGATTATCGACCATATTCAGCTTTAATTTTTGATAAATAATCTTGACAGGATTGATTTGCTCCTTCAGACAGATTTTGACAAATTTTAAGAGCATTTTCCTGCCAGAGAGGAATATTTTGAAAGATTAGCTCACCTGCAGCAGCAGTAATACATCTTTCAAAATACACATCATCAGTTACCTTTTTACAATCTTCTATAATAGACTCAGGCTTCCCTCCAGATCTAGTAGTAGCAATAAAACCTAAAGCGCTAAAACAACCTTCCTTGAAACTTTCGTCCGGGGCATCTAGACAAAGGTTGGCAATATCATCATACTTGTAATTTAAGCGGTTTAATAAAACTGTTGGCTGATTCCTGCCACAAGCTAAGGAAAGTTTTGATCCAAAAAATTGATCACAGGGGTAGAGTGGATTATCTTTTATAAAGAAGCGGGAAGGGGCAGACCTTTCAAATTCCATAAATACACCGTCGAAACAGAACTCAGACCCCGAAGTTACTCTGTTGCATTCATTTAAAGCCGCCTCTAAATCCTTAACTTGAAAGTAGCTTGCCAACCCATGACCTATTCCATGAACACAGCTTGCTACCGGTCCTGAGTTTACCGGCCCAAGAGACAGACAAGATTGTTCAGCTTGTGTGAGTCCACTTAGGCCACTTAAAAAAGCTTTATCTAGAAATCCATGAAAACAACCATAGGCAAAGTCAGGACCACAAATAGACATCCCGGAAAAACCACTTTTATCAAAAATTTGTGATCCAAGAAAATGGGCTAAATCATGGGGGACGCCGGGATTTTCATGATAGTTTTTAAAAGTTGCTTTAATAAACTCCCAGGCGGAGGTTAGCCCTTGAGTATCTATTATCTTTTTAAGCTCATCAAGCTGCTTTTTTTGGTCAAGCATTAGGAATTCACTGGCTGAAATTGGCTGATACAAGGCTTGGCTTTGTTTGGGAGGTATTAAAGAAAACAAATACCCTAATAAACCTCTATCTTTTTCCTTTGGTGCTTGTGCATAACAAACCTGATAATAAAGAGGGTCTGCTATCTTACAAGCTTGCTCTATTTTAGAGCTATTTTCCCCAAAAACATCGATAAGCCTTTTTGCCAAAATATTAAAGCAATATTTTTTATCATCCGGATTTTGTAGTCTATTACAAAGCTTTTGTGGTTGATCAGAAAGCCGCTCACCCCAGAAATCAATAATGACATTTAGCCCGCCGGTTATGCACTCTTTATAGTACTCAGGTGGGGTAATTTGGCAGGTTTGGATAATTTTGTCAGGGTCCCTGAGTGTTTGGCCTGCAATATCCCTTCCTAAGCTTCTAAAACAGGTTCCAATCGTCTTTGAAGGCGCTCTTTGGCACTCTTGTGCAATCGGTTGAAAGTTATAGTTGAAGATATGGAGCATTCTTGAGGTTTGCATCTGGTAGCACTCATGTTGAACAGGGTCGGATTGATCAACGCTGTTGCAGGGAAAATGAGGATCCTGACTTATCCACTTTGTTGTATGCCCGGGGGTCGCGCCATGGCCCTCAGCCACCATGATATTTTCCATAAAAACCCCACCAAAGCAAGATCTTTGAGCATATGAATTTGAAAGTTCATAACACATCTCTAAAGCCTTTGGGAGATCATAGTTTTGATAAGCCGTTAAACCATGACCAATCCCATGTAAACATTCAAATCTGGAAAAATCAGTCCTAAAACCGTTACAAAGTCTTTCTACTTTAGAAATTAAGCGGTCCTCACCATTTTGTTTGATGAAAGCCTCCATGGCTCCATGCAAGTATCCTGAATGACAGCCATAATTAACCTTAAAAAAGGCTTTGGATTTAAAGATCTCAAAATTGCTCCTGCCTATTAGATGGGCTTCCTGATGACAGTCAACCTTTGAACCGCCTTCGGTATCGGCAATTAGTTTATCCATTAATTGATTACCTCCAAGAACAATCAACCAAAATCGTAGTCTACCTTCATCCGTAGTTAATTTAACGGAGTCTAATAATTTCAGTTCTTGAGAAAGCTTTTTAGGAAAGATAAAGTAATAAATTCTGTAAAGATACGGCTCAAAAAAACCTAAATCTAATTTCTTTTTCAAATCAATCTTGGGTAGATTATCACTTGTCTGGGTGCCTTCCACCGTAATTGCTCCTGCAATATGAGGGTAAAGATGGTCATGGAATTTAAATTTTCCGGACTTTTGAAACTTAAATTCCCAGGAGCTTCCTGGAGTTATCGCCATTTGAGGATCAAACTCGGGATAAATCCCATGAGTTGGGTGTAGATTTGAGGCCGGCCAGTGATCTTTTTTATCTTCATTTTTGAAAGTTATGGTATCTCCCTGATGAATTATTACTTCCGAGGGTATAAACTCACCTTCCCTGATAAGGATTCTGGCATTATTATGCGCTTTTATACTATTTGGAAAGATGAAAAAGATTAGTGAAAGACAAATTAAAATCTTAGCTACAATTCCCATCGCTTAAGAGAAACCACTATACCATATTCCTATGCGCAAAGGATAATTTAGTGACCGGTTACAAAGCTCCAGATCTGTTGCAGTAAGCCTGGCGAGCTTTGGGCTCCGGCAACATTCCCGGATATTCCACTGGTTGGTGGGGGCGGAGGAGGAGGCTCAGATGGGGGTGGAGGTGGTGGTGGTTCAGATGGTGGGGGTGGAGGAGGTGGTGTATTGTAGCTTGGAGTAGAGTAGGACTCAGAAGGAGTAGCATATGTAGGAGTCGCGTATGAACCGCTTGGAGTGGGGTAGGAAGGTGTAGCATAAGATCCACTTGGGGTAGGATAACCATAGGTGCCTGCTGTAGGAGTTGGATATGAATAGCCTGGTGTTGGATATGAGTAGCCACTCGAAGGCGTAAGGTACGAAGGTGACGCATAAGCAGGCGAGGTGTAGGTTGATCCAGGGGGCGGTGTGTAATAAGTAGCAGGTGTTGAGTAAGTTGTCGGAGTATAGTAATTGGGCGTCCCATAAGTAGGTGAGGTGTAATCGCTGCCAGGAGGAGGGGTATAATAAACCGGTGATACATAGGTACCGCCTCCACTATAAGGGGTATTATATGTC
>CAYMTV010000032.1:4914-10452 GCA_964393525.1 uncultured Gammaproteobacteria bacterium
ATATGTCGGTGTGTTATATGCCGGAGGTGTATGATAAGTTGGCGAAGTGTAATTTGATCCAGGAGGAGGGGTGTAATAGCTGGGTGAAGTATAGGTAGCGGGGGAATAATAACTTGGAGTATTGTAATTTGAACCAATTGGTGGAGTATAGTAAGTAGGAGTTTCATACTTTGGTGTGGGATATGTTCCACCGGATGGAGTGTTGTAGTAAGTTCCAGGTGTGTAATAGGTAGGTGAGGTGTAATTAGAACCCTCAGGCGGAGTATAATACTTTGGTGTTGAGTAAATTCCCGGGGTATAGTAAGTTGGAGTTGTGTAGTCGGAACCTGGTGGCGGTGTGTAATAAATAGGCGTTACATAAAAATTAGTAGCTGGAGGTGTGGTGTAAACAAAATCTTTTGGCGGAGTATAATAAGTCCCAGGAACAAATGTATCAACCGGCCTAGGGGATTTGTCATCAAAGCCCTGACATTTTCCAGGATTCTCTTTACAAAAATCATAACAAGCACCTGGTGAAGAACAATTACCCATCTCTTTAATAGGTTCCATCTTAACCAGCGTTCCAGGAGTATAATAAAGATTAGGATTATAATTATCTGATGGCCTACCCGAACCTTCCCTAAAGCCCTGACATTTTCCAGGATTCTCTTTACAAAAATCATAACACTCTCCCGGAGTCTTACAATTTCCCATATCAGGTCTTGGTTGGAAATATCCGCCACCTACTCTTGTATTTATCCCTGGTGGGGGAGTATTTTGGCAAGACTGCCCTGACCAGTATTTACCGGCTTGGGCACAGGAATTTGCTTTCTCAGCATCATCATTGCGGGTACAAGCCCCTCCTGGCCCGAAATTTTGACCAGCTGGACAAGCTATTGGAACATATTGTCCATTTGATCCAGGTCCATAAGATCTACAATCCTCTGGCTTTTGTTCGCAGTGAGAACGACAAGATTCAGGACTATTACAACCTCCTGGACCTTTAAAAGAGGTGTTTGGGGGGGCATAGGAATTGCATTCACCGAAGTTATTGGGGTCAGAACAGTAATTCTGGCAGGTTAAGTTTGAAATGCAACCACCTGGTCCTAATTTGACCTCACCCCCAAGCAAACCAACCTTTTTTGCAAATCCATCACATTTTTGGGCATTTGCTTGATCATCACAAAAGTTAGCACAACTGTTGGCAGAGTCACAGCCTAATATCTCCTTTGCTATATCTAAATACTCGGGTTTGTCAGGCTCCTCAACATACCCGCCAATGATCTCCTGATCTTCTGAAAATTTATGGCAGGCATCATAATTTTCCTGCTTAGAACAAAAATCCAAACAGGCTTGTTTATTCTCACAACCTAAAACTTCTTTGGCTTTTTGCCAGAACTCATCATCTGCAACAGTGACTTCATCCTGCCTGTAAAAACCCTTCTTTTTGGCATATTCAACACAGCTGTTGTAGTTGACCGGATCATCACAATAAGCCATGCAGCTACCTTTGTCTTTACACCCACCTAACTCCTTAATTGGAAATGTTACAGAGGATTCTGGATCTGGGCTAGGGGAAGCATCTTGGGCAATGGTAATATTGGTAGTCAAGAGAAGACTTAATAAAAGTAAGCTTATCCAAAAAAGCAATTTTAATTTTTTAGTTATTATTTCGGGCAGTACTATAATCATGTCACTTTACATTAAGAAATGGGCTTTTAAATTCATCAAATGGGTTAACATATTGATTTTCCTTTTTAAAGGGATTTTTATACGTGGTTTTGACCTCGACTGTAGGTTTGCCAGCAGATCCAGGAAGTTTGAACCGGTTTTTTACCAACTTGGCAGCTTGTGGAAGAAAATTGGTCCGTTCATTAACTAGATAAATTCCTATAACAAGACCTGCTAAAAGTAGGACCAGGGGGAACAGATGAATAATACCCCTTTGATTGGACATGAGATTAAATTGCCTGCTACCTTATTTTTGTCATGCATATTATACATTGTCAAGTATGTAATTTAGATTACAGAATTGAGCCTGGTAAAACATGAATTTTTGAATGGTTCATCCAATTTGTTGCACAAATCCAATTTCCCCTTATTTTCCAAGTCATCGGAAAAAATTTGATCGCTTATCTGACTATAACAAGGCTCGCCTGATCCTGGTGACATCATTTTACAGATCTCAATTCCTTTTAGCCTGTCTCCTACAGAATAGTAAGCCTGAGCATTAACTGTTATGCAATGGTTATACCAGGTGCCTCCTTCTTGTTTACAAAGCTCAAAGACTTTGCCTGCCTCACCATTTGTTAAGGGATGGATTTGCCTGGCTAAATTATCCATACACCAAAGTGTATATTCATTGTTACCAATTTTTTGGCAGACCTCAGCAGTCTTTATAATATCTCCTTTATTCATCTGATAAATCCTGGCAGCCTGATTTAACCAACAACCCTTTTGATATTTTTCCCCAAAGTAGTTGCAGGGAAAATAAGGGTCCTCAGACAGCCAGTCGTTTTTTCGCTCTTCTCCGGTGCCCCAATCATGCACCCCAAATAGATTCTCCATAAAAACCCCATTGTGGCAAGAAGAAAGAGCGCCCTGAAAATTCACTTCTCCTTCAAAGATCTCATCACACTTTACCAAAGCTTTAGGAAGGTCATAATTTAATATGGCATTTATTGAGTGGCCGGCTGCATGGGAGCACTGATAATACCTTAAGGGAGAAGCCTTACACCTATCTGCCATTTTGGCAATAACCTCAAATCCCTGATCTGATGCCGCCTCGATTATGGCTCCGTGGTAACAAGCATATAGAAAATAATCTTTGCATTTTAAAATTGAGTCAATCCCATATTTTTTATAAGCATAAAAACCAATTTGATGAACTGCCAGATGACCCTCTCCTGTATGCGGAAGAGCAGAGTGCTCCAAAATCTCTAAAGCCTGTTCTACATCAACTCTTTCTACTAGCTTTCTGGTAGCATTAAGCCTGGCTGTTTGATCATCTAATAAAATTTCTTTGAGTTCCGAAACATTTTCCGGAGTATAACGCGCCTGTCCAGTTTTGGAGCTTCCTAAAATGCCTTGATATTTAATATCAGAACTTGCATTAATTTTAGGGGAAGGGAAATGAAGAAAAATGAAGATTAAAAAAACAACAAGGAAAAAAAGCAAGAACGGCTGGTTAGATTTCATTATCTCACTCGATGTCTTCTTTTAACTCTAAGCTGGGCCAGGGATTTTTCCAATGCTGCCATGGTTTCGGCGTACTCTTCATCGGACAATTTTTGTTCCAAAGCCAGTTCAGCTCTTTTTTTGGCTTCCTCAACAGCTTTTTCATTGATAGCTTCCTCTCCAATCGCCATATCCGTCATAACAGTTAAAACATTATCAGTCACCTGTAAAAATCCCTCTCCAACGGCCAAAACATCAACCTTAGCCCCTTTCTTAATCCTAAGTTCTCCAGGCACAACTTTGGCCATTAAATTTGTGTGGTGGGGAAGAATGCCAATTTCTCCATCCGCTGTGGAAACATTTACCTGGTCAACAGTATCAGAAAAAATCTCTTTCTCCGGAGTAACAACTTTTAACTGCAACTCTGCCATGGAAACTATTTTACCTTTAACGCTTAACTATTTCTAGTCTCTTACTTCCCTGTGCCAGTTGTTCAACTGTTTCTGCCACCAAGCGCATTGCTCTTCTTCTGTGAACACCCAAACTTTGCATTAACCAATGGTCATAGCTAAATTTATCTCTTCTTGGAAGCAGTGTAGTTCCAATATAAGGGTTAAATCTTAATGCCATCTCCTCATGTTCTCCGGGAAGGCTAAAATGGAATCCCTGCCAAAATCTATTCTTCAATTTAATCCAGTGTCCGGCATCTCCACCATTTCTTTCTAATGCATATTCAGGAAATTCCATTGAAAATCTGGCTGCTTCCAGTTTTCCGGCTCTCCAAAGGTCAAAAAAACCACAATGCTTATGTGTCCCTGCCCTAAATCCAAACCTCTCAGCTTCTTTTGCAGCAGCATTAAAACCAACTGCATCGCCGCCTGTTTTTACTGCAGCTATTGAGTTTGTGCCTCCCGGGATCTTCGGGCCATTCAAAACCTGCCTTGATCTATTGGCAAATCTACCATCTATACATTCCAGAGACGCACCTTGATCAGTAGGGACAAGTATACCAGCTTCATTATATACATATGGAGCTACATATTTGGCACTATCGGAATAAATAACCTCAATTTCAGTTACTTCCCATCCACGATCGAGGAAGAATTGACTAACTTCTTCAGGTTTATAACTTGGATGTGTTTTTAATTCTAATGCCATTTTAGCTTTGAAAAACGCCCAAAAAGGCGCATGAAGTTGATAGTATAACATACTTTTCCAATTTGTTACTATAAGCCCTGCTTAAACACAGTGCTTTAACTGCGCGTTATGGGATTAAATGTAGGCCGAGTGGTCAATGATTTTGAGGACTTCTCTTGTGTCCTCATCTATAAGTACCGGGATAGGAATCATTTTTCCAGTCAAAACCATTCCTCCTAGAACCTCATCCTCCGCAATACTCCTGTAAAGCTCTGCATTAGCATCCATGACTTTGTGAAGCTGGATTGAGTTTTCATTTAAATCCCGCTTATTAATTGGGTTACAGACAAAAAGTACCCTTGTATCCATAGTCCTTTTTTTTGAATGGCTCATTATTGAAAGCATAGTCTTAATGAAAGACACAGCATTGGCAGGATCTTCAGGAGTTGAGGCAAAACCCTGGTCCTTTGGATCAAATTTACCAATAACCATTCCTCTTGTGGAGACTGACATATACTGTTCTTCGTGCTGGGCAAACGGGTGCTCTATATTCCTTTTGGTGGGGGAGGAGCAACCTGTTAAGTACTGAAAAGCAACAGCCCTTAATATATAAAAGTTTAAGGCTTTAAGTTGGTTAGATGTAAGATTTGGGTAGTGTTTTAAGATATAGTCAAAAACCCTAGCCCTGATATCATCAAAATCTTTAAATGTTAACAAATCTTCAGTTACCTTCAAGATATTTTGGGTAAAGGTTGTTAAATATTTTGCCGAGGTAAACCTTTCCCTAAATGAGCCGTAGATTAGATTATATTTTAAGAAGTGTTCATCTAATTTATCTTTAAACTCAGAAGTTAACTCTGTAGTTGAGAGGTATTCTTTGTTATCTTCTCTTTTGTCATAGTTAAAAATCACTCCAAATGTATCAGTATCATATAATGCAGGTATAGCTACAGTTTTTAGGGGTTGCTGACCATTGTGAATCCTCAGCTCGTTATACATATTAGTTAAAGCTGGGATTGTAGTCTGTCTAATTAAGTCTAAATTAGCATCTTCCAAACTATCTGCCTTGACTTCACCATTTTGCTTTTTAGCAGCCATAGCTCCACACCCATGGGTTAAATCAAGCAAAGAAGTATGGGCAAAGATAATTTCCAATAAATCCTTATTTGTTGTAACAACTTTTCTTAACGCCTCACAAAGCTCGGAGGAATCCGGGATAACCTCTCCATCAGATTTTCTTTTGGA
>CAYMTV010000033.1:0-9145 GCA_964393525.1 uncultured Gammaproteobacteria bacterium
CATGCCGTCTGATTTTGTCGTCTGCTACTGCTGCTCTTTTTACGTTTTCAGCGAAGCTGAAAAGGCAAGGTTCTGTGAGTATTGTGTGAAAATTTTTACAAGACACAATACGAACAGGTCCTTATATAATATTATGAAAGTCTGCTCTTACTTTAATGTATAAAGATTTGCATAGATTTGTCAAGCATTTACCCATATTTGCATAGATTTTTTGTACTCAAATTTTTATTTTGCAACTTTGGTGGCAAAGTTGCGCAAACCAGCTCGCAGTGAACGGTCGCTAAAATTGCTCGGTCGCTTATCGGGGGAAAGTCTGCCCCCTCCTCGTCAAGCGAGGACATCCCCCTGATAGCTCCCTCGCAATTTCTTAACGCGCTGCGTTCAATGCTCGCAAATAAATTTAGAAAAATTTTGCCACCAAAAGTACAAGAGAAATTATTTGGTAGATAGAGGATCGATATAGATTGATACTGTATTTTGGGTATTATGGATAATTGCCTGATGGGTTTGAAAAGTCAACTTTTGCTTATCTTCTTTAATGATCACAACTGGGTTATTTTGGACTAAGGCAATAAAGTTGGCATGCTTGGGTAGAATATCAAAATTGCCAAAACTATCCTTTGAGGAAACCGCCAAAGCCTTCCCTTCATAAAGGATTTGCCTTGGAGTTTGAACCTTGACAGTTAGTAAATTCATAATTAGCGTATAGATATTAGCGTAGAGCGTTTAGTTAATTTTTTCTAACTATACCCTGCCTCCGAAGGAGGGGCGTGTTAACGCTAAACGCTATTCCCTAAATTAGTTTAGCTTCGCTCAGTGATCCAATATACAATAATTTCTCCGGGTCAAGTTCATCTAACTTACCACTAATTATTACTTTGATATCATTTAACATAGTTTGACGGGGTACATATTTGCCCTCTTTACCGGTCTGACTGGCAGTGACAAAAAGCGGTTGGGTTAGGTAATTAATCAACTTTTTGGCTCGGCTATAAATCTTTTGGTCATCACCTGAGAGCTCGCTTTCTCCTAAAATAGCCACAATCCGCTCCAGCTCCCGGTAGCGGGCCATAACCTGCTGAAAATGGGTAATCAGTTGATAATGGTCCTGGCCAATCAGTGTCGGGGAGGAGAGTAAAGATGAGGTTGACTCAAACAGATCAACTGCCGGGTAAAGTCCAAGCTGGGCAACTGCTCTGGATAGGGTCACTGTTGAGTCAAGATAAGAGATTATCCCGGCCACTCCGGCATCGGTAATGTCATCGGCCGGCATGTAAACTGTTTGGATTGAGGTGATTGAGGCGTTGACTGTTGAAACCAGCCTTTCCTGGATTTTGCCCAATTCTGCCTGAAGAGTTGACTGGTAACCTTGTTCGGAGGGGATATTACCTAAGACTGTGGAAACTTCATTTCCAGCTTGGACAAAACGGTAGATATTATCTATAAAAAACAAAACATCCCTTTTCTCTTCATCCCGGAAGTACTCACCAATGGTCGCAGCCGCATTGACCACTCTGAATCTGATGGCGGCATTTTCACCCATCTGGCCAAAGATCAGGCTTATTTTAGGTAATGCTCCAGACTTCTCCAAAGTAGTATATAGCTCGTGGCCCTCGCGGATCCTTTCACCAACCCCGGCAAAAACCGCCACCGCACCACCGGCAAAACCTTCTTTAGTTGATACTTTTTGATTTGTTATGTTATGGATAAGTTCTGTAATTAAAACTGTTTTTCCTACTCCTGCTCCACCGATAAAACCAATCTTCCCGCCCTTTAAGAATGGGGCGACAAAATCAATGATCTTAATCCCTGTTTCTAAGATCCTGGGAGAATGTTCCAGAGTACTTAAGAGGGGCGCTCTGGAGTAGATTGGAAGCTTAATGGGTGATCTGACCGGGCCTTTTCCATCTTCCTCTTCGCCAAATAAATTAATCAACCTGCCTAAAGTATTTGATCCGACCGGAACAACAATCGGGTTTCCTGTAGTATATATTGGCATATTACGATATATTTTGCTTATGTCTGATAATGATAAACAAGACATCTGGTTGTTTTTATAAGAATAAACCTCTAATCTAACCGAAGGGTTTTGTTCTGAAGTTAAAATTTCGGACAATTGGGGAGTTTTTTCAGTTTCAAGCTCAATGGTAACTATCTGACCTTTAACACTTTTAACCTTCCCTACAAACTCAAGTTGCGTAGTAGGTTGTTTAGTAATTTTGTCCATAATCATTTATTTAATATTCCGGCATAAGTTTCCTGAATTTGCAAATCCAATAAGCGCTTTTTGGCCTGAAGTATTTGACGCCTATCTTTTTCATAAAGCTTTCCGGCATTATCAGTTGCTGAATTCATAGCAATCATCCTGGCAGCTTGTCTGGTGATATCTGCCTCCAAAAAAATTGTCTGAAAAAGTAAGATTAAAATCTGACTTTCAAAAAACTGGATCATTTTGTCAACATCAGGCTCAAAGATATATAAAAGCCCGGTTTTTACGACGTCAATTGACTTAGTGTCGGATGCCGTAATATCACTGACAGTTGGCTCTGAATCTAAAATTGTCACAAATTTTGAGTGATAAACTAAAACTTTACTATACTCAAAGACCTTATCAGCCAAGCTTTTTAACTCATCCAACAGAGGGAATTCCTTTTTAAAGATAATGCTTTCAAAAGGTAGGGAATAGCCTAAGGATTTAAGCAAAGATTTTCCCATATTACCGATAACCAACCGGTCGCAGGCTAAATTTTTGGTCTGGGTTAAATAAAAATTGGTAAGCTCGGCATCCAGCTCACCGTAAAAATGTTGGTTGGAGGTTATCAGTACACAGATAGTTTTACCGCTACCTCTTTTACTTTTTAAGTAGCCCCTTTTTAAAGCAATTGCTTTGACGATCCGATAAAGCTCTGAAATCTCTTTAAAAAACTTAATGTTTTGCTCAACCGACACCCGGGTGCTTTTCAGTTTAATAGCAGCGATATCGCCTAAGGCTTCGCCTAAAGACTTAATGGTTAAAGTAGCCTCGATCTGAGCCTTAAGCTGGTTAATACTTAACATATTTTTAATTAAAAATTCAAAATTAAAAGTTCAAAATTGTGGTAATTTCTCGTTGCACTCGAAATATATATTTTTCGAGGTTAATACTTCAACCGAGAAAATTCCATAACTTTTAACTTTGCACTTTAAACTTTTCACTTATTTATCATACATACTTTCTCTAAAGTTGGAATTAAAGGGTTTAAGCTTTGGATAAACTCCTTTTCATCTTTAAATTTGGCAATCTCGAGAGCCATAGTTTTAAGGTCAGTTTGAGTTGCCAGATACCCGATAATATTTCTCAGGTTAACTAAGACGAAATTGGTATCTTTTTGGGCCAAAAATGGGGTAAATGTTAACCCGAGCAAAATCATCTGGACCACAATCGGGATTTTGGTAGATGGAGCTTGTTTTAGGATAATTTCAATTTGCCTGCTTTGTTTAATCTTAAACAAAGTTTGCTCCGATAGATCCGATCCCAGCCTGGAGTAAGACTCGAGCTTTTTTCCTTCAGCCGAAACCGCTTTAATCCGGTCGGCTAAAGCTTTTTGGGCAAGCATCTGGGTTTGTCTACCGACTCTGGAGACAGACAGGGGGACATCAATCGAAGGCCTGATGCCTTGCCTATACCTTGAGGAATCAAACTTTAAATGCCCGTCAGTCATACCCATTAAGTTAGTCGGTAGATAAGAGGCAAAATCATCCGAAGATACCTCAATCACCGGCAGCGCGGTAATTGAGCCTCCGCCGAGTGAGTGGCTGAAGTTACCGGCTCTTTCCACAAGCTTAGCGTGTTGGTAAAAGATATCTCCCGGATATGATTGTCTGCCGGGGGATTTGCCTGATAAGAGGGAGATCTCCCGGTAAATTTTGGCATGAATACCCATATCATCCAGAATCAGTAAAACGTCTTTACCTCTTTGCTGGAAAAATTCGGCGATCGAAAGTCCGACTATCGGAGCCAAATAACCCATTGGTGCCCGCTCCGAAGAAGAGGAGCCGATAATGACCGAATACTCCAAAGCTTTATTGGCTTTTAATACCTCAACCAATCCTTTAATCTCATTGTTGGGTTTGCCGATTAAAGTATAGACACAGATTATATCTTTGCCTTTTTGGTTGATTACGGTATCGATTAAAAACCCGGTCTTTCCCGAATGAGCGTCACCGATCACAAGCTCTCTTTGTCCATAAGCAATCGGTACCAGCATATCGACTAAAGTAATTCCGGTCTCAAACTGGCGCTGAATTTGCTCCCGAAATTTAATCGGAGCCGGCGGATGATCCAGCTCTTGGGCTTGTCCTAAAAGAGAAAAGCCGGTTTTACCGTCGATTGGCTGGCCTAAAGGGTTGATGGTCCTGCCTAAAAAATGGGAACCGGCAGCAACTGACAGCTGTTTGTAAGTCCTTTTGAAGCCTTCATTAGGTTTGATCTTGACATCATCAAGCATCAGTACCTCAACCGAGTCGTCTTTAAATGAGATGACGATACCTTTGGCTTCTTGGTCACTGACAACTATCTCACTGATTGCCACATTAGGTAAGCCATTAACCCAAACAATATACTCATTGGCAGCTGTGGCAAAGCCAATTTCGGTCTGATCTTTGGCTGGGGTTGTTTGCTCCTTCATTGATTAGCTTTTTTAAAACCGCTTAAAATCTGGTTGACTTGAACCTGGTTATCTTCAATCTTTTTTCTGATGGAGTAGTCTTTGGAGGTTCCTTTGAAGGAAATCATGCACCCGGCAACCATTGAGGGGTCAAACCGGATCTCAAGCAGGTAAACGGGGTTGATATTTTCTTTAATCCAAAGCCCAACTTTTTTAGTCTCTTCCCTAGGCATCTCAAACGGGATATGCAGGATAATCGGGTCAGTCTGATCAACAGTTTGTTTTAAACTCTCCAGCTTAGCCGCAGCGCTCTTAGGATCAAACTGGTTAAAAAAATCTTGATTAAAACTTCGCAGTAGTTCAATTTGTTCTGTTATGTACTCGTTTGATATTCTACTGAGGTGTTTTAATTGGAATTCAGTCATGGTAAAAGACAAATCAGAAGAAGAGCTAATTTGGGTGGTTTTAACCGGACTACTAAAGTGAATAAAATCCAAAAACTCGCGAAGAATCCTTAAAGCTTTATAGGCTTCGGCTTTAGTGGTGACCTTGGATAGGAATTGTTGGGTAAGTTGATCCATAACTATACTAGGAATTTCTCCAGCTTGGCTTTTCCTAAAGCCTCATATACTAAATCCATATGATCTTTTAAAGATAATTTTTGTTTCAAAACCAAAGCCATGGTTCTTTCTAAAACAGCTACAATATTTTCATCAACCAGGGCAAATTGTTGAGATTTATAACTTTCTATCAGATCCCGGGCTGATCGCAGTTCAGTGCTGATGGACTCCAGGCTCTGGCTTTCTGCCTTAGCCAAAAAATTTGCCAGGTTCTGCTCAAAGTCAATCAGCAGTTTATTTACCTTTGTATCCGTCTGAGCCGAGATATCTTTCTGCCAGGTTAAAGTTTATTTTTCTAAATTCACAAAAAACAGCTCATGTTGTTTTTTTGATTGTTCAAGTGAGGAAAGATATTGGTTTTCAATATCCTGGGTTGTTTTAATTAAAGATTGATTGAAACTTTCTGCAGCTTGAAAAAGCGTTCCCTCCAGATGATCAGTAGTGGGAGGCAGGGGAGTTTGGGGTTGGGTTTTAAGCTCAGAGATAATCTTTTGCTGGTGTTTGACTTCTTGGTGCTGAAGATAGCCAAAGATTAGTAGGATGATTATGATGACAACAAGTATTAGCTCAATCATGGGCAGGTACCTAAACCATACCAAAATTAGAACTTAATGACAAAAAATACTGCCAAAAGCCCAATGCCGGAGATTAAAACAGTCATAAAAATCTGCAGCACTAAAGCCACAATAATGCTGTTTCTGGCCAAAGGGTTTCTGCCAATTGACTCAACCGATTTTGAAAGTGTCCGGGAAATCCAGAAAAATCCAATTACAAAAACCAGTAGCCCAAGTAAACCGGCAATAAGATACCTTAAGGTGTTGGTAAATTTTTCCGGATCCTGGATATTTCTGGTAAATGCGGCATTAAGCTGGTCTAAAAACCTTAAAGTATTTTTAGGTCCGGAAACTTCAGCATATTCAATCCTTAAAGCTGTTTTAACAGTCCCCAGTTTAACTTGCCGCTTATCAACGGTTTCGCTTTTGTTTGAGTATTTGGCGTCTTCCAGAGCAAGTCCGACAACATAACCTGATAAAACAGCCTTCATCCCCTTACCTGATACCGGAGAGGTAGTGATATAATCACCGGTTTTAATGTCTCCGTTAAAATTGCTGATATTAACTGTTCCATCACCAATTCTGATAACCGGTTTTCCAGAACCAGAAGCTTCTCGAATAACAAATAAAGGTTCTTGCTCCAAGACTCCAAAAATCCGGTTGTCATAGGATATATTGGTTCTTGTGATGCCTTTATCTTTATCTGAGATTAAAATATCGGAAGAAACTGCTTTACTGTCTTTGATCTCATAAGTTGAACCAAAATTTAGATCCTGGGCATAGATAGGAATTATGAATGATGAATTATGGGAGATGAATAAAAAAAGCAATAGGGCAGTGAGTATTTTCATTCTAGTTTGAGGATACGACTATTAAAGATAAGTGTAAAGTTGACAGTAATTTTACAATCTCCAAAATTTACTGTCATCCTGATCCCGAGCGAACCCGTACTGAGCGAACCTGTGGTGAGCGTAGCCGAACCAGTCGAAGTAGTCGAGGGAGAAGGATCTAGTTGAAGAGTTACTAAAAAGAGAGGGACATCCGTCTGCCTTGTCCCTCTCTTTTGATCATTAAATTTTAAGATTTTTGTTAATATCCTGTCAATATATCAAAATATATCTAGGAAGTATAATTAGATAAACGCATGAGCCTGGAAACATTAAATAATCTGTTTACACAAAGCTTTAGACATATCTATATACTACTTAAATATATCAAATAAGACCTTTTTTAAGAATTTTGAACTTGTGAAAAGGAATGTGAAAAGAATTTTTTTGCAACTTTGATCGCAAAGTTGGTCGCTCGCAAGTAGCAAAAAGTACCGCTCGACTAGTAAAGGAAATAATCATTTAACTTTTATCTCCTGTCTCGCTTAGTGATAATTTTGTACCAAAGAGCTGCAGACAAAATTATCAATATACTTTTATGTTTACTTGCTTCGCTCCTTCCTAGTGAATAGAGAATTTGCCAATAAAATGCTACAATCAAAGCTATGAAAAAATACCAAGCAAATATTATTGAACAAAAGTGGCAGAAGAGATGGGAAGAGCAAGGATTGTACAAAACAGACTTTAACAGGTCCGGGAAAAAGTTTTATGTTTTAGCTGAGTTTCCATATCCTTCTGGGGATTTACATATGGGTCACTGGTTTACTTTTACTGGCGCTGATATCTACGCCCGGTTTAAAAGGATGCAAGGCCTAAATGTCTTCTTTCCGAATGGGTTTGATGCATTTGGGCTACCAGCAGAAAATGCTGCAATAAAGAGAGGAATTCACCCCCGAGATTGGACTTTAGGGAATGTTGAAAAGATGAAGCAGCAGTTTAAAACCACAGGAGGCTCATTTACTTTTGATCATGAAATTATCACATGCTTACCTAACTACTATAAATGGAATCAGTGGATCTTTTTAAAGATGTTTGAAAAAGGCTTGGCTTATAGGGATAAATATATATCAAACTGGTGCCCAAGCTGTCAGACTGTACTGGCAAATGAAGGAGTAGTTGAGGGTAGATGCTGGAGGTGTGATTCTGAAGTTGTTCAAAAGCAGGTTGAACAGTGGTTTTTAAAGATCAAAGCCTATGCAGACAGGCTGATATGGCCTGATGATCCAGGGGCTAGCCCTGAGCCTAGTCGAAGGGTTGACTGGCCAAAATCCGTCAGAGATGCCCAAAATATCTGGATTGGTAAAAAAGAGGGGATTGTAATTAGTTATGATGTTGAAGGTTCTAAAGAAAAAATTGAGGTTTTTACAACTCGTCCTGATACTAACTTTGGAGCCACATTTATTGCATTAGCACCCGAGCATCCATTAGTGCTAGAGCTCACCACCAAGGAGAATAGAGCCTCAGTACAGGACTATTTGAAGAATTCTTCTAAAAAAAGTGAGATAGAAAGAAAAGAGAATAAGGAAAAGACCGGAGTCTTCACTGGGTCTTATGCAATTAATCAGTTAAATGCATACAAGATGCCTATTTGGGTTTCTGACTTTGTTTTAATTGGCTTCGGGACTGGAGCTTTGGTAGGTGTCCCCGGACATGACAGGCGGGATTTTGAGTTTGCCAAAAAATTTGATTTGGAAATAATCAGAGTTGTTGTAGGGAAAGATAAAGATCAATCTGATATAAAAGATATAAATCAAGTACAGGAAGAGGAAGGTACAATGATCAACTCCGATTTTCTAAACGGCATGGATATTCATAAAGCCACTCAAAAAATTATAGATTACATGGAAGAAAAGGGTTGGGGTGAAAGGCAGATTGAGTATCATATTCATGATTGGTCAATATCAAGACAAAGATACTGGGGGACTCCTATACCAGTAATTCATTGTGAGAACTGTGGTATAGTACCGGTGCCTGATACAGATTTACCTATTGAGTTACCTTATGATGTTGATTACACCCCAAAAGGTAAATCTCCTTTAGCTTCCAATGAAGAATGGTTGAAGGTGAAATGTCCGAATTGTAAAGGAGATGCAAAAAGAGATGCAGATACAATGGATACTTTTATTGATTCTTCCTGGTACTTCTTCAGATACATTAGCCCTGATCTAGAAACTAAGGTATTTGATACAGATTTAGCTAAAAAGATCATGCCTGTTGATATCTATTTTGGTGGTGCTGAACATACTTTGGGGCATACTTTATATTCAAGATTTTTTACTAAATTTTTTAAAGATTTAGGTTATACTTCCTTGGATGAATACGCAAAGAGGCGGGTTAACCATGGGATAGTCTTAGGCCCGGATGGCCAGAAGATGAGTAAATCCAGAGGGAACGTAGTTAACCCTGACGAAGAGGTAAAAAAGTATGGGTCAGATGCC
>CAYMTV010000034.1:0-8672 GCA_964393525.1 uncultured Gammaproteobacteria bacterium
TTGACTCGTCGCCATCCCGACCTCCCGTTGTTTTCTACCTTAAATGTTATTCCGTCCCGCTTCAAGTATTTTTTGCAAAGACAGAAAGACAGAATGCGCGCGATTTTTTTTATTATAGTCCCGCTGCGGCGGGACAAGCAATTACAAACAATATTTTAATATTTACAATATTTATTTAATACCACAATTGGCTTGCTGTAACAATCTAATCACCACAATGAATAATTGTGGACCATAATTGTGGTAACTAGCTTCAAAAGTCCACAAATTGTGGAGTTGTGGTAAATTGTGGCTTTGGTTCTAATCCTCAACATCCCACCCACCCAATAAAATAGATGTGGCGGCACCCCCGCTTTGTCGCTCGCTTTGCTCGCTCGGCGAGAGAGCCCCCTAAGGGGGGCTTTTCCGATATCTTCGTCTTCGATTAAGTCTGTACAGTCTCTACCTCGCTGCGGGATTATAGTTCTGCTGTTTATAATGAAGACATACACCCTCGCTCCCTTTTAATCTGTATATGAACCGCCTGCCGTTGCGGGGGTATTCCGCTTTCGCCCCCGCCGCAATTTTTACCCTGTTCTGTGTCCATGCCGCTATCACCTTCCGATGGCTCACCCGCCCTTTTTAAATTCCGAAGTAACGTTTGGCGGGTTCGCGAATATTCGGGCAGCACCCAATTTAGTTTTTCTGAATTCCTAAAGAAACACTCCTTCTAATGGTGCTGCCCTCAGTGACGGGTCTTTATACTTTGACTTTGCGGGGGCGGCGGAAGCCGCCAGGAAAACAAAGTCCATTACTTTTGTTATAATTTTGGCATGACAGAAAATCCGGCGGGAACAAATGTTTTCATTGCACCAGCAACAAACTTGTTTATCTTTCATGGAACAGAAGGATATCCTGAAGAAAACTGGTTTCCGTGGTTAAAACAGAAACTGGAAGAAAAAGGCTGCAAAGTCTTTGTTCCGCAATTCCCCTCACCGCCGGTGATACCGGCAAAAATAGACGAATGGTTTGATGTTTTAAAGGATTACAAGAAGTATATCAACGAGGATACTATTCTTATTGGACATAGCTTAGGCGGTATTTTTACTCTGCGGGTACTGGAACAATTAAAGCATCCTGTTAAAGCTGCTTTTTTCGTAGGAACACCTGTCGGAGTTAAACCTATTTTAAACTATGATCGGGATGAAGCATTCAGTGGTTTTGCCTTTGACTGGGAATCTATAAAAAAGAATGCTCAATATTTTTCAGTCTTTCATTCAGACAATGACAATTATGTTTCCCTGGGAAACGGCAAGAAGCTTGCAAAAAATCTGGGAATAGAATTAAATTTTGTACTAAATGCCGGACATTTTAATACAAAAAGCGGATTTACAAAATTTGATCAGTTATTAAATGATGTAAACAAAGTCTTGCAATCTTAAATTAGGATTTCAGCGAAAGCTGCCAGAAAAATAATCTCTATTGAAGCTGCATTACCAACAAATCTTTAGGTGGTTCTATGTCACCAGGATAAATCCTAAGAACTTGAACTCCGGAGTTTTCTAAATCCGTAATAAAAGCTTTTGTTTCCGGTTGTGCCTCCAATCTACCGGCTTCGTCCAAAATTAAGGTTTTTGCATTTCCAAGACTAGTCTCTAAGTTTTCTCGATTTATTTTCCCTCTCGCAATAAATTTAGTTGTTAAGTTACTTATGGCTCCGTTTTCCTCAACCGTTGCAATTTTAGTATCTTCTCTCCCGGAATCAATTAAAGAATCATTAAGCGCCATAAGAGCCGTTGTTTTACCATATCCAAACGGTGCCCTAATACAAACTCTTTCTCCTGTTTTTCCTCTTTGAATTGCAGAATCCAATGCTTTCAGAAAAGTTTCAGACCTGACACTTTCAAATCTAAAATCTTTCCATTTAGGATTTAGATTCAGCTTACCTGGTTTTTGAGGATGGCATGGTGCCCAGATGGAACCATAACCACTATCAGCATTCCACTCTTGATTTGAGGCTCTCATTACAACTAGTCCTAATCCTCTGTATCCTGCATGAGGGAAATATTGGGCCACCAAAAATCCATTTTCTCTTGCATTTCTGCCATATCCATCAACTATAACGACAAGTTTTCTGGAAAAACTACTGAAGTAATCTGAAGCCATTAAATAGAAATCACTTGGGGTGTGCTTTTCAAAGCGTAAAATGCTTTCCTGAAACTCAGCATCTACTTTTTTCTTGACTTCTGGAGCAACTGGAAAGACCTCTGAAGCTTTCCCTTCTTTTGTAAAGTCTAGTTGCACAACTCCTTGGTAGCTATTTTGTTTCAATCCATCTGCAATTTTTTGAGGAAATTGTTTTTCTGCTTCACCAAGCTTTTCTCTTAAACCGTCTAATTTCTTTTCAGCAATTTCCGGGTCTATATCAACTGGATATTCCTCCGGATCTCTTTTCCGAGCCCTTCGAATAGTTTCAATATAATAGTTCCATTCGAAAAAGCCTCCTAATCGAATTGATGTATCAAAAACCATATGAAGAACTACTGCTCCTTCTCCAAGAAAATGATTTACTGCCTCATTTGCAGCTCGGCCTTCTTGTGCTAGGGCGTATTGTTCATAGAATTGACTAACAACTTGGCGGAATTGCTTGGTTATTAGATGTGCCCTTGCAATTGCCTTTTTCGTTGTTAAGGATGAACGCTCATTGTCCCTTCTCACAAAATCCCTAATTTCACTGTCTACGGCATCAAAAGTCGTTGGATCATTAAGCATGTAAGTTTCCGAAACAATAGGGGGAGATGTGCTTACAATCTCTGCAGTGATAGAATCATTTATTTTTGCAACGATTGTATCTAATCCAACACCCAAATGTTGAAGATGGTATTTAGAGTTGACTTCCTTGGCGGATAAAGCAGATTTCGTTAGCCCATCACCCATCGGTAAAGGGGAGACTTGATCTTGTTCTCTACTCATATTTAATAGGTAGAATTATACTCCTTTAGCTCAAGGAAGTCAATAACTATGGGTTAGAAGCTAGAGTTGACCTGGATACAGAGTTGCACCTTAAATTATCTTGAGAGTATACTGAAGACATGGATAATCTGCCCAATGATCCATCAAATCCAAACAACGGAAACAACAATAATCCACCTCCACTTTTTGGTTCTACTTTCAGTCCTCACACAAACCCTCCTGACCCAAACAATCCATATGCTTCACCGCCACAACCTCAACAACCAATTCCTCAACCTCCAACTCCTCCCACCCCAAATCCCCCGAACACCCCTAACCTCCCTGAAGATCCCCATCACGCTACATATTCAGAAGTAGCTCAACATAAATTAAGAGATTCTCATGGGAGATTTGCTACTGACCATATTCCTCAGGATCCGGCTCCTCAAACTGTTTCTGCACCTTCATTTTGGAGAAAAATCTTAGGTTATATTATTAATTATTTTAAGAAAATGACTATCAAAAGATTCCTGACTCTTGTTTCTGCCATTTATCTTATTACCACCAACGGCCCCATACAAAACGGGATAGAATATTTCTTCCCATACTCTTCACCAATCCTGCACAGACAAACAGCCCATCAGGGAATTTTACAAACTACCGGCAGCGGACAATATCAGCTGCTTTTACCTGATAATTCTGTCTATACTCTATACTTTAAACCCTCAGCTTCTTTAATTAATTTAAAAAAGATCAATGAAGCAGTAGTCAAAGGCAATCTAACCTGGACTCCTTATGTTATAGAAAATGCTGAAGTTTATCCTTTAAATATTACTCTTCCTGAAAACCCCCCTGCTCCTGTATATAATCCTCCTGCTTCTAATTCTGCTCAACAAAATCCCTAATTCTTTCTGCTTATTTTAAAAACTCTTTAATAATCTCTACCATATTTTCAAATTGGATGAATGGTGTTAGATGACCTGTATCTGTGAATACATGAATTCTGGCATGGAGATAATATTCGGAAAAAATTCCATCATCTTGAGCCAATGGGTCATTATCAGTTTTTATAATCAACATCTTTTTGCTTAATTCATTTAATTTTTTATTATCCCACCCTTTTTCTTCTTTTTGAATCTCCATTCCCAGATTGTAGAAAGACTTTAAATATTTTCTGTTTAAAAAATTTAATCCAAACTGTTTTGCAAATTCTGATCTTCTATCAAAGTTTTCTTTTGTTGAATATTTTAAATAAAGTTTTTTAATATTTGATTGCCCTGACTGAACTCTACCACTGAATTTTTTAACTAACCATTTTAATAATGAAATTGGAATAACCGGAAGAAAAAAGTGTAAAACTTTTCCGGGGAGAATGACTCTTTTTTGAATAGTTTTAGATCTTGTTGAACCGGCATGAGAAATAATTATTTTCAATACTTTATCAGAATTATTTATTGCATAATGTTGTGCTAAAAATCCGCCAACTGATAATCCGTAAACAATTACTTTTTCAATTCTCTCTTTTTTCAAAATCTGATTTATAAAATTAAAAAAAGTTGAAAGGTTAGAAAACCCTGCAAAGTTCACAGCGACAACTTTGTAATTTTTCTCAAAAGTATCTATCAGATCAAAACAGGAAAGTGCATCTTGCCCACCTCCCGGAAAAATTAAAAACCCAATTTTCCCTTTACCACCAACAATATATTCTCCAATTGTTTTATCTACTTCTAACTTTTGAATGGGATGATTTTTTACAAAAGTATCAACAAAACTCATTTATGATATTCTTCTCTATACTTCAATCTCCATTGCTCCATTTTTCTAAAATCCCTAATTTGATCTAAATCAAATTCAGCCAAAAATATTCCTTCTTCCTCACCAGCTTCTACAATTAATGTATCCTGAGGATTCCCTTTACTATCCCAAGCAGCAGGATGAAAAGCAATTGAATGCCCATTTTCTTTTGGTTTTGGATAGTTAGTTAAAGCAATACCAGCTAAATTATCAAAAGCACGGGTTTTAAGCTGACAAATTCTTATATCATCCATGGTACAGGCGTTTGGCACTACAATTATTTCTGCCCCTTTTAACATGAGTTCTGTTGCAGATTCCGGAAATTCTCTGTCAGCACAAATCATAGCTCCCAATTTAACCTCTCCTTCTTTTCCGGTTAATGTGCAAACATCGAAAGTTGTACCTGCTATTAAATTGCGATCAACACCAACTTGTTCATAATCAGGATTTTCTTCTGACAACTGCTCTAATCCAAAATTACAAATAAAAACTTTGGAATAGTTCAAAACTATCTTCCCTGTTTTATCTATTACTGAAACACTGTTACGGGGTTTTGGAGCATATTTTTCCAGATATGTTAGGGCAATATTTATTTCTAAATCTTTGGCTAGATTTACAAAAGAGAAGAAAAAATCACTTTGCTGATCAATTGCTTTTTCTTCCCATATCTTTTTGCCTTCCTCATCAAAAGGACAGGCCTCATACCCAATACTCCACATCTCAGGAAATAAAACTAAATCAGCTCCCAGCCCCTTCGCTTTTTTACAATATTCCAACCCTTTTTCTAGGTTTTGATTTTGATCGGTTCCAGTATTAATTTGAAGAAGCACTACTTTAAATTTCATTTTTCCTTAAATCCTAAAGATAATAAAACTTTTTTAACTCCTTCTAAAAAATCATACTGAACTAGAATGTAATCCTTTGAATAAGTTGAAACAATTAAAACATCCTTAATTTCTTTTGCAATAGCAGAACTTACAGCTGCTAAAAAACCTACGGAATAAAAAGGGGCAGAAACATTAAGAGCAATTAAAGCCCAGTAGTCTTTATTCTTCTCAATTAATTTAAGACCTTCCAAGTTTTTTTCTTCTGTAACAACTGTAATCTCATCTTTGTCTTTGCTTACCAAGAAGTGATTGTTAATTTGTGGAGCCTCTGATACTTTGGCATAGATAAACCTTCCGGGTATTACTTCAGAAGTACTACTTTCAATAATTTTTTTTAAATCATCATTCATTTTAATAATTAATTAACAACATTCTGGGGTTTTCCTTTTAAAAAAGCCTCTATATTTTCAATGAATATTCTCTTTCTGTTCTCTCCTGCTTCTTTGCTTATATATGCCATGGGAGGATAAATAATACAGTTTTCATATTTTGATAATTTCTTTAAATCACTCTCTCGCATTTCATCAGAATGATCAAGAATAAAAATAATGTCTTCCTTTTTTAGTCTTTGCTCCAAAGCGTCAATATCAATCAACTCCATAGGGCAGGTATTTATTACTACTGCTCCGCTTTTTAGTTTTTGAAATCTGGACTGATTAAAAATCTTTTCAGTATCTTTTGTCTGCGCAAGATTTATGGATAAATAATCTGCTTCTTCAACTAACCTATCCAAATCTTCATATGTAACACCTTTTTCCTCATAATCTGTTTTTCTGTTTCTTGACCAATACCTCACATCTGCTCCAAACCCTTGAGCAATTTCAGCTACTCTTCTACCAATATCTCCTAAACCAATAATGCCAAAGATTTTATCTTTTATTTCAAAAGCAGATATTCCCGCTTCTGAATAGCTTCCTGATCTTCCTCTAGTTTTTCCTTCTTCCAAACCCCTGATATTTTCCAAAAGTACAGCAATGATAAATTCTGCAACAGATTCTGTACTGTATCCTTTTAAATTACAGACAATTATTCCTTTCTTTTTTGCATGGGTTGTATCAATCTTTCCAAAAGCAGTTGCCGCAACCCCGATGTATTTTAATTGCGGCGCACTGTCTAAATCTTGCTTATCAACACTTGTTGCAAATGCCACTAAAAGACAATCTGTATCAGCTAATTCCTTTCTAAAACGGGGGTTATCTTTCGGAAGAAAAACTATTTTATTTCCCAGACTTTCTATTTTCTTCCAGGATATTAGATCTAAACTTTTTGACCTATCAATGTTATATACAAGAACCTTTTTAAATTTCATAAACAACTTCTGAAGTATAGCAAATTTGAAGAAAAGTATCTCAAGTTCTAAAGATTCTAAAAATTATTCTTTACTATTCCGTCTTTTTGCAATCTTCTTAATAAAACTTCCCCTGAAACCTGAAAAGCATTCAACAAATCTTGATATACAGGAGCAAAAATCTCTAGTGCCTCTTGAGTCGGAACATACCCCATTTTGTTTTTAAGTTCTTTTAATAGTGCTTCTTTGGGAACCAACACCAAACCGGCAAAAGTCTGTGCTTGAATCTCTAAATATTTATAAACTTCTGAATCTATTCGATCATAAAAAGTTAAATAATCTTCGATACTTTTCGGACCATTTTGTTCATACCAATCCTTATGAAGAATATAATGACCTATCTCATGTGCTATCGAAAATCTCGTCCTCTCAAGATATGTAGTAAAAGAATATTCGTCAACTGTAATTTGCGAAAAGTCAGCTGAAATGAAAGAATCTACCCCTATTAAATCCTTAATTCCCGGAATAACAACTAAAGCAATACCCATTTTTAGCTCAACAATTTCTTCTATAGGAATAGGCAACAGGAGTGTCGAATGAAATTGTTCAAGAAAATCTTCTGAGGCTCTGATAACATTAGAAAGGGTTATATTCGGGGGTTGCATTATTTACCATGATTATCTTTAATCAACTTAATCAATTCATTTATTTTTTTACGATCCAACTTCTTCCCTCTAACCGTTCTATAGAAGGCTGGTAAGACTGACAGCATGTCGGGATTTCTCCTGATATCAGTGGGGAGAGTTCCCTTAGCTGTATGCGCGAGGTCAAAAAAGGTAGTCCAGTCAGAGGTATCCCGAGAAATTTTCAGAGCTAAAGCATAACCCTCAAGCTTTTCTTCATCTATGCTTGGGGATAGGATATTTCTTTCAAGCTTGCTGATATTACCCGGGTCATAATGATATTTTTCGCAGAACTGCCTTAAAGTAAGGTCTAAAGATAATCGTTTTTGTCTAAAGAATTCTCCGAAGGTTTGCAAATTTGTATCTTGACTTTTTTTCATAGGTGTTGTAAAAATATTACAACAATATTGTAGTATAAATATTGACCCGTTGTCAAGAAAGGAGGATTTTAGAATGGCAGTTACAAGCAAAAGAGTTGGTAAATTAGCATCTAAGTTACTTAAAAAGGATCTATCAAGGAAAAAAGAGAAATCAGTAGCAGGAAGCGCACTAAGACAAGTTAAAAGAAAAAGGAGGTGATTAAGATTAAAACCCATACACGAAGAGCTGTTGCTTACATCGCTGGGCAGATTATTTCTCAGTCAGGAGCAACTTCTATATATGACTACTTGGAAGGAAGATACTTCTCTATTGGAGGAGACGTATCCAGTATCAATATTTCTGTTTATGATTATGAAATGAGGTGCCATATAAGTGGTTCTGGCGACGGTGCCAATTATTCTCTTTACCATTTTGGTAACAGAAAGCATATTTCAATTTCATTTTCTGAAGCAAACTTTACAGGTTATGATTATGATAGCAGCAAACATTTTTCCGGAAATGTGAATTCAAATTCTATAGCAATTTATGACCATGATGAATCAAAATATTTTAACTATTCTGTTTAACTCAATAGTTAAAAATTGAAAAGTTCTTTAAAATTTTTGCGTTTTTTGCCCCGCTGTGGCGGGGGTTCGAGCCGACAGTTTTGCGGAACGGAATAACATTTAAGGTAGAAAACAACGGGAGGTCGGGATGGCGACGAGTCAA
>CAYMTV010000035.1:0-8535 GCA_964393525.1 uncultured Gammaproteobacteria bacterium
ATCTCCTGGGTGCGGGTGAAAAAGCGTTGCGCACTCCAACTCTTGCGATAAAAGCAGAAATAATGTCCGCTTTCCACTCCTCATAAGTTCTCCGAACTCGCCTAAAAGCTTGGGTAGTTGCATGATGGTCTCGCATAACTGTTGGATGGAAACCTATGTCTGTTGCTACATGTCCCATAACCAAATCATGTATCTCCCTTCTTCTCATAGGGTTTGTTTGGGAAAATGGGTTTCCACCCTTGGTGTTCATTTCGCGTTCGAAACGCTCGTAGGCATCTAGATATGGCACTCTGGGTTCAGTGTGTATGGTGTGGATGGGAGCAGTAAACGTGCGATCTCCATCAATGTTAGCATGACCATATTCAGTTGCTTCACTTGCTGACATTTTTCTGACAATTCCTTCTAATAAAATTAGAACCGATACTTTTCGGAATTTCAAGTAGCAGTTTTGAATAATTTGAGGCTAAGTTAGATTAATTTTGGGAAAAATTATATTAAGTTTCAATTTGGTTATCGGAAATAAGCTTTCCTAAGGCGCCATTGATAAATCCGGCGGAAGATTCCGAACCGTATTGTTTAGCAATTTCTACTGCTTCATCCACCACAACTTTAGGGGGTGTATCTTTGACAATTAAAAGCTCATAAGCTGCAAGCCTTAGTATTGCCAGATCTATCTTATTTATTTTTTCAATCGGCCAAGAAGGTGCAGCTTTCTGGATCTCCTCATCTATTTCTTTTTGTTTTTTTAAAATCTCTTTAACTGCCTGATGTTCAATTTCGTCAGGAGAATTAAACTCCGATGCAAAAATCTCCTGCATGATCTTTATTCTTTGCAAATGCCTGGGATCTTTAGAAGTTTTCATTAAGCGCGGGTGACAACGGTTTTTTGTTTTACTTCTCTTGTGGCTTTGCCAGCATAAAAGCCACAGTTTCTGCAAGCCATGTGGGCCAAGGTTTTTTCATTGCAGTTTTTGCAGGTTATAAAACTGATAGCAGATAAAGCAATAGCTGCTCTTCTTGTTCTTTTCCTAGCTTTGCTATGTCTGCGCTTTGGTTCATGAGGCATTGGTTTTTGTCTCCTTTTTACTAGTCAGGCATTGCGCCTGCTGTAATTTCGGATAATTTTACCTTAAGATCCGGGTAATTATCAAGCTTGGGATCTTCCTCCAAAATTTTCTTTGCTGCTTCCCTGGTTTTTTCTATTAAAGTCAGATCAGAAAAAGATGCCAGTTTAAACTCAAACCTGCCTGATTGTCTTCTACCAAAGATTTCTCCCGAGCCCCTAATTTTTAAATCAAGTTCTGCAAGTTTTAACCCGTTACTGGTTTTTTCCAGATTCTTCAGCCTTGTCCTATCCTGGGCATCCTCGGTACTCATAAATAGCAAACAAAAAGATTCTTTCTCTCCCCTGCCTACTCTCCCTCTTAGCTGATGGAGTTGTGCAAGCCCGAACCTTTCCGCGCCTTCAATAACCATAATCGTAGCATTGGAAACATCCATCCCAACTTCTACAACCGATGTAGAAACCAAAATATCCAGTTTATGATCTTTGAAATCATTGATAGCCTTTTCCTTATCTTTGGAAGAAAGCTTTCCATGCAATAACCCTAACCTTAAATTTGGAAATACAAAGTTTTTCAACCTTTCAAATTCAACTTTGGCAGCCTTGGCGGAAGTTAATGTTTCGGACTGCTCAATAAGCGGCGTAATAATATAAACTTGGTCACCCCCGCCAATCTTTTTTTCAATAAATTTATACGCGTCCGTCCGTTTTTTGCCAGGGACAACGTAAGTCTTGACCGGCTTTCTGCCTTTTGGCAGCTCATCAATAATCGATAAATCCAAATCCCCATACAAAGTTAAAGCAACGGTTCTTGGGATTGGAGTTGCAGTCATGGTTAAAAAATGTGGGACTTTGGCTTTGGACCTTAAAACAGAGCGTTGTTCAACTCCAAACCTTTGCTGCTCATCGATAATAATTAGTCCCACATCTTCAGTTAATAATTTATCTGAAAGTAAAGCATGGGTTCCGATGATGATATCAGGAGATGAATCATGACTCACGAATAATGAATTATGTTTTTTTTGCTTTTTCCCATTCTTCATATTTCTTGCTTCTTGATTCTTAGTAAATTTCCTGCTTCCTGTATAAATCCCTACACTAATTCCAAATGGTTCAAGTAACCTTTGGAATGTAGAATAATGCTGGAAAGCCAGTATTTCGGTTGGTGCCATATAGAGAGTCTTCAGATTGTTTAAGTATGTTAAATAGGCAATAATTGCTGCAACCACGGTTTTTCCGGAGCCTACTTCTCCCTGGACCAATCTGTTCATCGGATTTTGTTTTTTTAGATCATCACAAATTTCAACGACCACTCTTTTTTGTGCTACGGTTAATTTGAACGGAAGTCCTTCTATAAATTTCTGTAATTTATCATTTGGAATTTGTAGTTTCTCTATAGTGGGTTTACTCTGCCATTCAAAACGGACTTTTTGTGTTGCCAGCTGAACATAAAACAGTTCATCAAATGCCAGTCTGTCCCGGGCTTTTGTTGCGTCTTCCCAACTCCCCGGAAAATGGATAAGGTTTATGGCAGTTTTTAAATCAAGCATCTTGCCCTTTATCCTCTTAGGCAACGGGTCTTTGACTTCACTAATTACTTTTGGCAAAACCTGGTCAATTTTGGTTCTGATCCACTTGGAGGTTAAGCCCATTGTTTCGGGGTAAACAGGAACCAGACGTCCAGTATGGAGGGAGGTGGGAGGTTGCAGGGTGGAGTTATCTTTTCTCCCTACTCCATCCTCCGCGCCCCGTGCTAAATTCTCCCAGACAGGGGCGACAATTGTAAACTTATTTTTATATTTAGTTAGTTTTCCTGAAATCTGTATTCTGTCACCTGTTGTTATTTGCTTAATTAACCATGAGGAGTTAAACCAGGTTAAAGTTATAGGTATTGTCCCGTCATTAAAAATTGCCTGGGTGATAATTTTTCTTGAACGAGTATAGATGTTTTTAATAGACCAAACCTCACCTGTTAAGGTAACTTTTTCGCCTTCCTGGGCTTCAATTGCATTAGAAACCTGGGAGAAATCATCATAGCGGAATGGATAATGGTTGATTAAATCCCAAACTGTATTTAAATTTAGCTTAGTAAGCTTCCAGGACAAAGATGAACCAACACCGGGAAGTGCTGCTAAAGGTGTGTTCAAGTTCATACCTGGATTATATTTGAATATGGGCTTTAGTAAAAGAAGGGAGCAAATGAGGTTAATACAAGACCAATGACAGCAATGGCAGAAAGAATGATCCAAAAAACCTTATGTTTTCTATAAAATTTATCCATTAATGAAATATTTTAGCATTAAAATGGTAAAATGTTAAAGTATGGCAAATAAAGAAAGAGAACCTAATCCCTCAATCTGGCAGTTTTGGAAATAGTCTTCTAGAAGGTGGAGTACTGGAGAAATTCTAGCGCTCATTGCTGCTGGGGTAGGTATTGCTATAGTCGCTTAGCATACTTTACTAATCGCCTCCATTTTTCTATAATTATAGGCTAATATGCCTAAACCTGAAATTAATCTGAAAGAATTTATCCCTCATGAAAAACCAATTCCTGAAGTTTCTGATGTAGCGGTGCATAATGTTGATGATTTAACCAGGGATTATCATCCAAGTAGGTGGAGTTATTTACCAATGCCCTATGGGGAATTCCCTCGAGAAAAAGGGTATCATCCTCAAGCAATTAGAATGCCCAATAATTCTCAAAGATTTAATTTTAGAAGAGCTGCAATTTTTGGTTCTTTGCAATTTCTTAGTCTTGCAGCTTCGATCGAAGTAATGGATGTTTTGGTGTTTCACCATATAACAAGACAAATGACTTCAGAACAAGCTTTATTGTTTGGTGCACCATGGGCAATAGCTTTAGGGGTTGGTACTGCAGTTTATCGGGCTGTGACCCAAGGCAGAAGAATCTCTTAAATTCCCTCTTGAACTTTGAAAATGTTCGCAGTATTCTCAAAATATGTTAGATGGTGGAGATTTAGAAAGAAGATATAGGAGAAATCCTATTCCTAATCCTGAATGTTTCACTCCCCGTAAAACTCAATTATCACCTGCGCTTAGAAGTTCACTGGCTGAAGCCCTGCAAGGCGCGGGAGATTTAAGAGATATTAGTCCAGATGACTGGATTCAGGAAAAAGTAATCCATGCAATACTTGCGGTAGAAAAGGGGTTAATGCCTTTACTGAAAAGACCCCAAAAAGGTAGGCTAAGAGTTGCAACGAGTATGGGAAGAAAACTCGATCCTACAGACAGGGCTTTGATGGTGACAGCTATTGCCGCAGGGGTTGCCATAGGTATAGCCGGTATTGGAATTGAAATTACAAAGCTTAGAGCGAATCAACCCCCAAAACCCTAACTATTTTAACGTAAGACTCTCTATCTCTTTTAAAGCTGCTTTTCTTTTTGGGTCTTCAAAATACTGCCTTGCAGGTTCTAACTTTTTAATTAACCAACTAACTAAGGCAGATTTTAAATCCATTGGGTGCAAATTTTTAGCGGCATAATCTTTTTCCAGCTGTTCATAGGAAGTGTATTTTAAATCCCCTCCCCATTTTTGATCCCTTTTAACTGTAAAAGTTAGATTATCTTCATAGAAAACTAGATGTTTTACCCAGTCCAAAATCGGGTTAAACTCTATTTCCCCTTCCGGCGCATAAGCTGCTTTAATCTTTCTTTGAATTTCCTCCGGCTCATCATGGATAAATATTGCACTATCAGGCTTGCTTTTGCTCATTTTTGCAACCTCTAGATCCAGTACTTTTTTACCCGACTCATCGGTTGTAAAAACCGGAGTTATTAACCCTTGGAGCAAAGGATGGTGAATTGCAACAGGCTTTTCATATCCCAGAGATGAGGCAGCCTCCCTTGCTACAACATGGACATTTCTTTGGTCTGTTCCAGCGTGGGCAATGTTTACTCCTAAGGCATAGATATCTGCGGACTGCAAAGCTGGATACACCAGCATAGCAGTATCGGAGATTTCGGACTCTTTCCTCCCCATAATAGTTGTGGAGCGGATCATTCGGGCTAAGGTGGTTGCCTTCATAACTTTTATTACATTTGCCCAGTGTGCGGTTCCCATTTTTTCATAAAGCTCGGAGCCTAAAACAAAATTCAAATTTTGGGGATCTGCGCCTACAGAGATTGCAGTGGCCTTGAGAGCCTCTTCAAAATAATCCCTGCCAAGTCTTTTTGCAGTTTCCAAAGTCCCGTCTAACTTTTTATTCAACCAGGTATGCCAGTCAGCAAGTAAAATTTGAATTTTGACTCCGGCCTGCTGCAGGTCTTTTATTTTAAGCATCATAAACAGCCAACCGACATGGGCTTTGCCCGAGATTTCCAGTCCAATGTAGTGCACCATAGGTTTGCCGGACTGAATAAGCGCTTTTAATTCCCCTTCTGTTAATGTCTCATCCAGGTGCCTGGTGATAAGCTTAAATTTTTCTTCGTTAGTCATTTGAAATCAATATACTTTTTAAACTTTAAAAAGGCAAGCTTCATTCTATTCGTTCTATTTTCCTGGTGGTATTTGTGATTTGTGCTCCAACACCAGGACTTGAAACAGCCTGAGAAGTACTTGAGGGTGAAGGAGTTACTGTTGGGCTTGGGGTTGGGCTATCTGATGGGGAAGCTGTTGGGCTTGGTGCTGGGGTAGGTGTATCAGTTGGTTCGGCAGTGGGAGTAGGAGTTGGCGTAGGAGTGCTTGAAGTATTTTGATTTGAGGATTGACTGCTTGACTGGCTTGGTGAAGGAGTTGGAGATGCTGCCACAGGGGTAGCTGTTGGACTTGGTGTTGGAGAAGGGGTTATAGTTGGAGATGGAGTTGGAGATTTGGAAGGAAGATTGGGTCCAAAGGGAAGGCTTTCTGTTGCTGCACCCTTCACTTTTTCACTCCCAACTATTGGGAATTTGGTTAAGCCACTAGGAGAAGGACTGGCCAAGGACTCATTTGAGCCGGCACCGTTTGATGAAATAAAGATGATTACCCCAAAAACCGAGAGGACTAAAACAAGGATTAACGCGGCGTAAATTTTTTCTCCGGAGATCTGAAACTCAATAAATTTTTTGACACTTGGCTGCGACAGTTCCATTTTGCCCCATTATATTACATTTTCACAATTGTCTTTGTTAAAATCTTTAGTTAAAATACTAAAGGCACAAAGAGGACTCAAAAAACGTGGAGAATCACATCGTCATTGCTGCAGAAACAATAACCCATATAGGTAATTTACCCATTACTAATACTCTTTTGGTTACATGGGTAACCATGGTTATATTAATAACTGTAAGTTTAATTGCCACCAGGGCGGTTAAACTTATTCCATCCGGCACGCAGAATTTCCTTGAGATGGTAGTTGAGGGCGGATTTTCAACAGTGGAAGGGTTAGCACGCGGCAGGGCCAAAATTTTTTTCCCGCTTGTTATGACTTTCTTTCTTCTTATAATTACCGCTAACTGGTTGGGGCTTTTGCCTGGATTTGGAACTATTGGATTAAAGGAAGTACATGAGGGGAAAGAGGTTTTTGTCCCGCTTTTGCGCTCAATCAACTCCGATCTGAATACAACTTTGGCTTTAGCTGTAGTTTCCGCCGTAACCACCCATTTTTTTGCCATTAAATTTTTAGGGATAGTAGACTACCTTAAAAAGTGGGTTTCGTTAAACCCGATTTTCCTTTTTGTCGGTCTTTTGGAAATTGTTGGGGAATTTACAAAAGTGGTCTCGCTTTCTTTCAGGCTTTTTGGTAATATATTTGCCGGCGAGGTAGTCTTAAATACGGTTGCAACTTTAGCACCATGGACTGCCTTTTTTGTACCCCTACCGTTTTATTTCTTGGAAATAATCGTCGGGTTTGTCCAGGCAGCAGTCTTTATGATGCTGACCTTGGTTTTTATGGTGCTACTTACTGAGAAACATGAAACTTCTCATTAAGAAAATTTCTAAAGAAAGGAGGTTTTAAATAGACAGAAGTTTGTGACAGAATCTGTTGAAAAAAAATATGGAAGGATTGGTTCCGGGACTCGCAATTGGTTTAGGCGCCTTAGGCCCTGGAATTGGTATTGGGCTTATTGGTATGAAGGCCATGGAAGCAATTGGTAGAAATCCCGATGCCCAAAATAAAATTCTGCCAGCCATGCTTTTAGGGATGGCTTTTGCAGAGGCTATTGCTATTTACGCTTTGGTTATAGCATTCATAAAGTAGCGTATAGAGAGTAGCGTTTAGGGTATAGTTATAAAAAAACTAAACGCTATTATGTAAATAACAGGCTATGCCTGATAAGCTATTATTTCTATCGCTGTTTTTCAAATATGGAAAAAATACTGACTGAATTTGGTGTACAGCCACTTTTACTTGTTGCCCAAATAGTAAATTTTTTGGTGCTGCTTTGGATTTTAAATAAGATACTTTACAAACCTCTTCTTAAGGTTTTGGAGGAGAGAAAACAAAGGATTGCAGAGAGTTTGAAGAATGCCGAAGAAATTCAAAAAAAATTGGAGCAAACAGAACTTGAGAGAGAAAAAAAATTAGCCGAAGCAGCCAAAGAAGCCAAAGAAATGCTGGAAGAGACTGCTAAAAGTGTTACCCAGATAATTGAAGAGGCCCATGTTAAAGCAGCAAAAGATGCAGAGGATATTATTGGTAAGGGAAAGGAATCCATTAATGCTGATAGAGAAAAGATGCATCAGGAAATGAGAGAGGAACTTTCTGATATTGTTGTTTTAGCCTTGGAAAAAGTAGTTGGCAAAACAATGACCGATAAAGATCAAAAAAGAATGATTGAGGAGACAGTTAAAAGGCTTTCATGAAAAAAAACAAAGGAATAAAAAAATTAGTTGATATTTGTATTGGTGAATGCTGCAATGAAGGCAGAGTTAATGAAAGTAAAGTTGCCAAAGCGTTGACAGAACTAAAAAAACTTCCGTTAGATCAGGCAGTTTATGCAATTTCCGAGTTTCTAAAAGGAGTCAAAAAACACAAAAACCAATATACACTTTCTATTGAATCATCTCAGCTTTTAACCAAAACAGAAGTGGATAAAATTGTTGAAAGCTTAAGAAAAGATTACAGATTTGCCGAGGTCAAAAACATAGTCAATCCTGATCTTTTTGGTGGACTCAAGATTAGAATTGGTGATGATATCTTTGATGATTCGATCAAAGGTAGAATTGAACAATTGGGAGGTGCGATACATGGCTGATATTATTTCTCAAATTGAAAAAGAACTTAAAGGTATTAAGCTAAAAGTTCAAAAACAAAATATTGGAACAGTGACAGAGGTTGGAGATGGAATTGCAAGAATTGAAGGATTGTCTGATGTTCAAGCCTCAGAATTAATTGAATTTCCAGGTAAAATTTTTGGATTAGCTCTAAATTTGGAGCAATACAATGTTGGAGCAGTTATTTTAGGTGATTTTACTAAAATTAAAGAGGGTGATCAGGTTAAAACAACGGGAAAAGTTCTTCAAATTCCTG
>CAYMTV010000036.1:0-8210 GCA_964393525.1 uncultured Gammaproteobacteria bacterium
TAATAGTTGAAAGCATAATCTCAAGGTCAGTGGTTCGAATCCACTCCCCGCAACACAACTGGACTAGAAGCATATAGAGCGTACAATTGGGCTCCTGTAAAGCCCTCTTTATTAGGTTCGAACGATCTCCTAACTTCCGGAACTTCATCTCTAATTTCTTTTATAATTTTGATGTGAGGATGAGGCTGTAAATCTAAAATTTTGCCTTTTAAAGTTAGGTTCGAACCAAGAGCCGAAAGAATTTCACGCTTAACAGATAGATCTTTGGTAATGTCAAACCTTTGTTTAGCATGGGCAGCAAAATCAAATTTATCTTTAGCTTCGTCGATCTTTTTAACCATTCTATCGTCAACTTCAAGTAAATGAGTATCTAAATTCTTTAATTGAGTCTCTAGCACCTGTTTTTGAGCCTTAAACTGGTCATCGCTAAGCAAACTCCCATCGGTATTTCCAGCCGAGATCTTCAGCTTCAGTAAATTATCTAGTTGCTGTCTATAATCATCATGGGTTCTCCTCAAAGATTTAATTTTTTCTTCTCTAAAATCTCTTTCCTGATCAAAATCTTCATTTATTTGTCGGATTGCCCAATCCATAAAGCAATCGGATATTTCGATTGAATCTAATAAAAAAGCTATTTGCTCTTCTAGAGGTTTAATCTCTACTGATCTCTGAGTGCAGTTTGGAGTTACTCTCTTAGTACAGTGGTAATATGTATAATTCAGGATTTTAGGATTTATCATATCTTCAATTAATAAATGGCAACGAGCACACTCTTTGTTATTCTTGGCAGTTATTGAAAACTTGAATTTGCAATTTGAACACATTATTTGTACTTTATCTTCAGCCGTTACAACTCCATTACATTCTCCGCATCTAATCAGCCCAGTATAGGAAAATTCGTGGGTATGGGGTTTAGCTTTAAGTCCTTTGGATCCAAGCATAATTTGGATGTGATCAAATACTTCAGGCTCTACAGCTTTCTCATGTTTACCCTCAAACCACTCACCACTGTAATAATAGCGTCCGCAATAAAATGGGTTCTTTAAAATAGCGTAGAGGGTGCTTATACATAACGGCACAGAAGGTTTACGCTTTTTCTCTCTGGTTCTAAAACCCCACTCATCATTTGCTATCTTTAGGATTTTTCTAACTGGCATACCTTCATATTTAAGCTGAAAGATTCTTTTAAGAAAATCAAACCTATCTGGGTCAGTTAAAATTCTGCGATGGCCTGATTCGGTAGCGCGATCGTTCAAGTAGCCGTGAGGAGCAACACCAGGTCTCCAGCCCATTAAGAGCTTGTTTTTTAGCCCACGCTTAACAACCTCGCTTTTGTCATCACTATCTTTTTTGGAGATCGTAAACTCTAAATTAAGCATGAATTTATCTGTTGGTGTATTCCTAAAAACTCTCGAAGGTGTGCGGACCTCAAGTAATTTGCCCTCGTCAATCAAATAAATAATCCTACCAGCATCATAAGGGTTTCTTGCGAGCCTATTTGGATGCCAAGTAAGTATTGCGTTTACTCTGCCTTCTTCAATATCGGTTAAGAGTTGATTAAAAACAGGTCGGCCTATTTTATGAGCAGTTTTAGATTCAGAAATGAAACCTTTAATATTTAGACTTTCTCTTGATTTTACCTCCCTGAGCTCTCGTTCCTGGCTCTCAATAGATTCAACTTGTCTATCCTCATAATCCTCAGAAGACCGTCTGGAATACGCAATATATGTCAGATTTTGATCCATAATTCATCCTATTCTTTAGTTTTGTTTCTGTCAATTTTAGCCACCCATTTCTTTGGAATATCTTTTCCATAAACAGTTTTTACTAATTTAATAAGCTGAGTTCCTAATCTAGTTGCTTGCTTAGTGCTTAGCCGGATTCCGTATTCTTGTAAATACAACAGCTTGAATTCTTTTACAGCTTCTGGACTAAGCATTGCTACCTCCAAAAAGCTGCATTTCTGCAGTTGCTTCCGGAAATATCTTCTTCATGAGTTATCTCTTTCTTCAAGCTCATGAGCGATATCCTCTAACTCTCCTTCTCCTAAGTATTCGTATGAAGGAGATAAACTTAAATTATCCTTAGAAGAAATTAAAGAATAATCGGGAGTTTGATAGAGAAGTTCCTTCTTTTTTGCATTGTCTTCCTGCAAATCTGCATCTTGCTGCTGTATTTGTGCACGATCTTTCTGCTTTTCTGCATTATTTTTTCTTTTTCTGATTTGCCATTTTTCAAACCCTTTCGGCTCAATGCGTTTATCTTCACGGGGAGTAAAGAGTTTCTTTTTAATGAGGCGCTTTTTGTATCTACCGGCAGTAGTGTCGCTATCCCAGCCTAAGATTTCTGCTAATTCTTGAGTTGTAGCTAGGAAACTCCCATAAGTTTCAGTATGGTTTTCATCCCAATCAGTAATAGCGACTCCTAATTCATAAAGGAGAAATTCCTCCTGAGATAAGGATTTTTCGTGGAGCCATTTAAATCTTGCACGAGGAGCCTTCTGAAAGCCTACAAGCTTTTTAACCAAGCGATTTTTCATATCTTTATTTGTCTTGTTTTTTGGAAAATACGAAGTCCTTTAGTGTTTTGAGGCTATTAACGAAATACTTAATATTGCCGGTAGCTTTTTGAGACCAGTATTGCGAAGCGAGAGGTTCAACAATATTTTTATTTTCAAACACAAACCAAAAATATTTTCCGTCAGGCTCTAAACCAAGGAAAGGAATATTTTGAGAATAAATCCATGAAGCTTCAAAAATGTCTTTTGATCGGTAATTATTGTCTTGTATCATAGCTACATTAAGCCATGAATTAAGGAGATTATCGTGTTACAGATTGCGTTACATTATTGTTTCTTTTTTCTAAATTTTTTCTGGCGTTGATTATTTCCACAATTAATTGTGCAATATTTTTGCTCATGACCGCTTAAGCGTTTATAAAACGCACCACAAACACAAGTAAATAGTTTCGAAGTTATCGAATTAGACAAATCTACCCACAGGGATGCGGTGGTATTAGCATGGGTAACAGTATCTAAAGGGTAATTCCCGGGCGTTAGGGGATTTATTTCTCCTGAGGATATTTGATTGAACTTATCAATCTCACTCGAAGACAAAACAGTTTTGCTTTTTTTGATATGCCCTAAATTACGATTAATTATTCTCCAATCATCTTCATTTAGTTCTAAACCATTGGCAATTTTTTCGGCGATAGCCTTCATTATTGATTGTTCTTTTTTAAAGGCGCTAATGAGATTATCTTCCTCTAAAAATAGCCCCTGAGGAATTATTTGATATATTGTACAAAACTCTGCTAACTCTCTTTCTGTTTTCGGATCAAAATTTAGGTATTTTTCCAGTCTTTCTTTGGGAAATATTTTCTTGTTTTGACTCCCTATTTTTATTGACCAATTAAGGTTTTTAACTTGTCTTGCCATTGTTTTGTCTAAAGCTGATTATAATAGCTAAGCGAGAGTGGTTAAAGTAATCTAATCTCTGCAAATTAAGGAGCCTGTTTCGCCATTTGCTCTTTGTAATACCAGTCTTTGTATGGGTAATATGCAAACATATTGGTGCTGAATTCAAGAAAGCCGAGTAGATGATCAGCAACATAAACATAATTTTTCTCTTTCCATTTGGTTGATTCCGCCATATCCCGAATCTTGTTATAGTCAAGGTCTAAATCAACAGCTTTTTTATCATCATAAATGCTTATGTTGCATGGTTTTTTACACTGCTTCTCCTTGATCTCTTTGGCAATTCTCTCGATAGTCTCTTTGGTTTTATCAGTGCCGGAATATAAATACCAAAAGTTTTCTACAGTAGGATTATTTTCATAACTAACTCTTTCGTATTGAGGTTTTGTTTCAATGGTAGGTTGTGGAGTCTGTGCAGTGATTGATTCTGGTTTATTTGAGCTTTTCTTATTACCAGCTTGGCCAATAAGAATAACCGCAATTAAGAGTCCGGTGATAATCCATTTAGTTCGTGGTTTCCAGTCAGCATATATCCACATCAGGAAAAAACCAATTGGAAAAAAGAGAATAAGGAGCGCTATGATTGCCGGCGTTTTCTGATACCACTTTTTAGTTAAGTTATCCATAATTTTACGCACGAGCTTTGCGTATTTCGGAACTATATTTCCTACTCAAAATAAGACATTTATGTCAGATTGTCAATACTATGGCTTCTATATATGAAAAATTCGGTGAAGAGGTTAAGAAAGTAAGAAAGAAAAGGACGCTAACTCAAGAGGACTTAGCGGAGCTTATTAAAAGAGACCCCCGAACAATTGTTGCGATCGAATCCGGCAAGCGAAATCCTACCCTACAAACAATTCACAAAATTGCTCAAGCCTTAAAAGTTAAATCGTCTCAGCTTTTACCTTTTTAAACTTAAGGGTCTAGAGAAATAGATTTCTCAGTCTTGCATCGAGTTCATTAATTTTTGATTGTTTTTTTGTAGCTCTGCCAGCATAATAACGCCTTTTTATACTCATCTCAAGTTTTTCTAGCCTTTCTTCAATTTTCCAATGAAGAGTGATTGGTCTATATTTAGAGCGGCGATTTTCATTACGAGACTCATATGTCAAATCGTAACAATGACGACAACCAAAATATTTATCCGTTAAATAAAGAACTCCGACTCTCTTACCACAATATCGGTTGTTTTTTCTCAGGGGACAGATAAACCAAAACCTTTTGCCTCCAAAATTACATTTAGTCGTGGTAAGAGGTATTTTATAGTTAATTCTCTCTTTTGTTCCATAGGCTTCGGTTTGATTATAGTAGAGATTAATGAACATCTTATCTTCAAAAGTTGAAATGCAAAAGCCTATACTATTTTCTTGCCGGGACCATGAGTCAACCCATTTGATACCGCCGCGGGTAAATCCACCATATCTGCCGAGAGTTAGATAACCGTTAGCTCTTAACCAGGTTATACGCACTTTTTTTAGACCATCTGCAAAAAGTCTATCAGAGTAACTGCTCCTTCCCATAATTCTATTTTACCGAAATCATTAAGGATTCGAGTAAGTACATATGATTTTTCTTGTAGTTTCCGTAGAGATGTGAATTCATTTGATATAATCACCCAATGTCAGAACCAATAAAGCCCAGCCTTAGGTACTCAATAATTTTTGATACCCAAACTCTTATTTATGGCAATCCTTTTAAAACTCAAGTCATCAATTTTATTAAGACTTACCAAAAAAATAAGGATGTAGAGATTGTTTATCATATCCCTAAAGTTGTAGAGGAAGAATTCAAGAGTAAGCTACCACAAAGAATTAAGGATGCTAAGTCAGCTTATGGAGATGCCTTGAGGCAAATTAATGGATTAATGGTAGATAAGATTCCAGAGCAAAAACTATTTTTTTCAGACCAAGAGATAATAAAAGCGGGCGAAAAAGCCTTGGAGATGTATGGAATAACAACTTTAGATACTCCTAGTATTGACTTACAGCAGATACTCAAAAAAGCAATAAACCATGAGCCTCCTTTTAAATCCGAAGGAGATTCCGGATTTAAGGATGCTGTTATTGCGGAGACAGTAAAAGAGCACTCTCCGGGTTTATCAAATACCTCTAAAGTCGTATTCATTTGTTTTGATGAAAACTTCAGGAAATTTATGAAAACTATAGCCGAGGAGTATAAATTTCAAGTATATCAATCAATAGAAGAATTTGAATCGGAGTTAAAACTAAGTATTTTATTTTCAGGAGGAAGAGAAAAACTTATTGATTCCTTGCAAGAAGGTGCAGAAGAAATATTTTTCAAAAATGAGGATAAAAAAACTCTTTTTTATAAAGAAGCTTGGGGAAGAATAAATAGAGAATTTCCTACATTATTTTCCAATCCGCAACCTAGACCAAGTTTGGTAACTGTCAGTGCTTATAGAATCAGTGTGGAGGATGAAGAACTGGGACCTTGGGTCTCTTCAGGCAAGGCAAAATATGATGTATTCAAGCCCCTATATATTGGAAAACAAGATTCGGATACTCTAATCTGGGAATCTATAGTGTCATACAATCAAGATTTTGTAAGAGAAGTTAATGCCTCTATACAAGGACTCGAAGGGTTTTCTTTTACGGCGAAAACGGGAACATACTCATTAAAGTTTAAAATTGCTTGGATTGTAAAACTTACCAAAGAAGGTCAGTTGGACCCAAATTCCGCTGAGGTTACAAGCGTGGACCAAATCAGAGATACTTTAAACCTTAATTGGGAATACTTCCCAGAAACATCTATTTCTGGGCCGACGACACTTTCAGGAACTGCTACCATAACAGATTTTGAGATGAGCAGAGATTAAGGGGATACAACTTGAACTAATTGCTACATTTTTTGCCTAGATTCTGAGTAATAATGCCAAGATCGGACCCATCCAATTTATTGTCCAGATTCAGATCGTATCTTTTATCATAAAGTTTGTTTCTTTTAATAATCCTATTCAATAACACAAAATCTTTATTATTTACCCTTTTATCATTATTAAAATCAGGTGGCCAGGCAGTATCCCACCTATTATCAGGACAAGGGTCATTTATGTCAGTACCTAAAAAACTTTCTTGATTATTAGTCCAACCATCCCCATCATTGTCAGGCGAAGGTGTAATACAGGATTCATCACCAATTATGTAATTGCCATCTGTAACTGAATTTAATACATCAACTACGGTCCCTCTTTCGACAATATTTGAGTCTGAAGTTTTAGTCGGGTTAGCTGGATCAAAATCAAAGTTTAAGGCAGTATTGCCAGTTGAGGCATTATCTTTTACTAATAAATTTATAGTTGCAAATAAACCTTGACCATTAAACGGTTGTGACACAGAACTTATTCCTGAAATGGATATTTGCCCGTTAATTTGATTAACTGAATTACCTGGATATTCAGGATAAATACTTCCGTTTGTAATTGATGAATTAGTTATAGAAAATATATTAGGATCATATAAAAGCAGTGCATCAGCTCCATCCGTATTTACTCCCTGTGTGTCTAAATTAATATTTACCTGATAATTGCAACCTTTCTTAAATGTTTCCTCTGAAGGACTTAACGAAAATGTAGCTGCAAATGTTTGCGAAGGGAAAATAGAGAATAAAAACAAGAATACAGTAAACAATGATAAAGGTTTAATCATTAGTTATTAATTTTATAACACCTTGTCTTATCAAAGTCTATGAACACGATTTACGCATTTATATAATTTCTACTCTTCTGCAAATCCAATGCCGACAAACTTGAATCCTCAATTCCTACACTTCATAATGGATTTATGAGTGCTCAGAGGGGCTTAAGCCATATTTTTTTAATAGTTGTTATTTTAATCGCCTCGACAATTATTACCGGAGTCTCTTTTCTCAAACCCGACACCTTATATAAGGAAATAAAATCGAATAAATCAACTGTTGATACTCCTTCCATAAAAGCCCAGTCGTCACAAAAGAATTATTCCTTAACAGAATCACCACAGGGATGGGTTACCTATGATTCTGAATACGGTTTCAATATATCTTTCCCTAAATCTTGGGAGATCGAGAAAGAGACCCAAATTATGGAGGATGGGGATTTATTCTCAGTTTTTATCAGAGGAGAAACTCAAAAAGACGGAACAGAATTTTATGATGGTGCAAGGCTTACGGTTGGTATTCCCCAGAAAACCAATAAAAGTGCGTTAGATTATGCTAAAGAATATCACGGAAAAGTAAGCGTGGGTGAAGTCCCAAACGAATATAGTGAGGCTAAGTTTGGCAATCTGGTATTTCAAAAAGTATATATCTGCGGTCACGGCTGTTTTACTTATTATCATGTTAAAAACGGAGATTATATTTTTTCAATAAATACCTTTGCCGATGGACCGAATGAAGCAGAGCATAAACAGGTATTAAATAAAATACTAAACAGCTTCGTTTTTAAGTAGAATTAGGTCGTCATAAAATTTCTAATCTGGTCTAGTCCCCGCAACAAAAAGAAAACCCATCCCGCATCTGCGGGATTTTTCTTTTTTTTGGGATGGTGGATTCAAGCGGATCTTTGATCCGGTTCGGCCACGTTCAGTTTACATGAACGAGGGGGTCAATTTAATCCACTCCCCGCAACTAATGCACAAACAACTTGAGCCAGCCTCTCCAGTTTGGAGTTTTTATTTCAATAGGTTTTTCTTCAGGTTTTAATACCTTTTGGATAAGTTCTTGCGGAATGATAACT
>CAYMTV010000037.1:0-7936 GCA_964393525.1 uncultured Gammaproteobacteria bacterium
CGCTCTGGCTATGGGAGTGGGTAGCGCCTTAATACACAAAAAAAATCCCAATGCTGCAATAATTTATCTGGCAGCGGACCACTTATTTAGGGATACTCCGCGTTTTCAGGAAAGTGCAATTGCCGCTTTAAAAGTGGCTTTATCAGGTGACTATATTGTTGCCATAGGGATAAAACCGGATTTTGCCCATACCGGGCTTGGCTATCTAAAAATGGGTAATAAACTGGAATCTTTGTCAGAAATTGGTGGTGAAGTCGCTGTTTTTAAAGTTGCTGCATTTAAGGAAAAACCGGATTTACAAAATGCCCAAACATTTGTCTCAAGCGGAGGGTATTTATGGAATGCTAACTTATATACCTGGTCTACAACGACTATTTTAAAAGCTTTAGAAAAATATTCCCCTAAAATTTATCAGGCCATAGAAAAAATTATTAATTCACAAGAAGATATAGACAACCTTTTGGGAAAAATTTATGAAAGCCTAGGTGATACAAATTCTATCGACTACGAGGTTTCAGAAAAAGCCGACAATATGGTAGTAATCCCCTCGGATTTTGGCTGGTCAGATATAGGGGACTGGAAAGCAGTTTATGAGGCTTTGGAAAAAGATTTAGAGGGGAATGTGACAGTTGGAAAAAAGGACAATTATCTTGGGGTCAAAACCAAAAACTCTTTAGTTAAAACTAACGACCGGATGATTGTAACGGTTGGAGTGGAAGACCTAATTATAGTTGATACGGAAGATGCTATTTTGATTTGCTCCAAGGACAAAAGCCAGGATGTAAAACAAGTGGTAGAGAAGTTAAAACAAGAGAGAAAAGATAATTTGCTCTAAAGACTTTGGGAAGCGGAAGTTGTGGCTGATTTAACCTCAGGCTTAGGCTTACCACCGCGGGTTGCTATATAAATAAATTCCGAACCCACTGCAATAACCTGACTGTTTGGCTTAAGATCTAAACGGGAAGCCTCCTCGTTGCCCAACCTTATTTCGGTTCCGGGGCGAAGAATGACCTTTTGAGGTTTGCCATTTTTGTCCTTTAAATTTAACACATTTCCGACAACCGACTGCACCTGTCCCCAGACTGCGAACTTTTCTTGAGTTTTATAGTTATCCAGAAAAACTATTTTCTTGGCATTTAAGTTGCTCTTGTCATCTATATCCCCTAAAGCCACTATAAAATCCTCCTCTTTAACATTTTTAAAGCTTAAGCTTTTTGAAGGTTTTTGGTTTCCTGTTTGGTACTGGGTGTACTCAGTCACTAAAATTGTTCTGCCCCCCTTAGTATTTTTCAAAATTATTTTACTTCCCTGGACAAACGATACTTTACCGGCAACAGCTTTATTTTCCAGTTTTTTATGCACCTCGGTTTTTAAGGCAGCGGCTTTTGATGCACTCTCTTTTATCAGGGCGTTTATCTTTTCTGTTAAGGTAGCGGATTTAGAGGCAGTTTTGCCGGACTGGGAAGATTCCTGGGCAAAAATAGTTGGTTGTTTTGAGTTTATAGTTAATAGTAAAAACAGAAAAAGCAAAAGAAAAATTTTTCCATGAACCATAAACCACAAACCATGAACTAATTTATTCATTCTTCCAGTTCCTCCTCACTGAAAAATACTGTCCGGGTTTCGGTTTTACTGCTTCCGTCGTTATCGAAAGCTGTGACAGAAAGTTCATTTAAAAGTGGTGATAACTCAATAATTTGGGTAAAATCTCCGTTTTTATCCGCCTCAAAACCAAAATTTTTATCATCAGACAGATTAGATATTATTAAAGCTGCCATTGGGATTGTGGAACCGGTAATTACCAAATTTTTGTCATGGGTTAAAATTTCATCTTCAGGGTTTTTCAAGCTCAAATTTATACTCGTAGGTCTTCTGGTAACAGGCTGATAATTTTTTATAACTGAATCTCTAAAATCCTGATTTAATATAAAATAAAGCCCGCCTAAAAAAACTAAAGATATAATAAATAGCATGGTATGAGAGATAATAAAGGTTTGCGTGGAGATTTCTTTTTCAATAAATGAGCTGGTATTTTCCTTAGGAATCGGGGTTTTTTCACCTGGAGTTTCTTGGGTATTTGCTACTTTAGTTTGATCTTTTTCCAGCGGTGCAATTTCTTCATGGTCAGTTCGCTCAGAATTTGATTTTTCCTGATGCTTTTTCTCTTTTGTCTTTAATTCCTCTTTTTTTTGGGCAGTTTTTTTGGTCATTTGTTGTAAACTTTTCTTGCAAAGCAAGAACTTGTTCATATCTTAAAGGTATATTGATAGCCGGTCAAGCGTTATGCTAATATGACTTTCCACGATGGATATCTACTGGTACGGTCAAGCATTTTTTAAGATCAAAGGCAAGAATACCTCAATAATGATTGATCCTTTTTATTCTGACTTTACCGGACTAAAGCTTCCGAAAGATATGATCGCAGATATTGCAATTAAAACCCACAATCACAAAGACCATTCAAATTTAGAGGCTGTTTTGGGAGATCCGGTAAAAATTGAAGGACCGGGTGAGTATGAAATAAAAGGAGTGGCGGTAGCCGGAGTTTCAGTCTTTCATGATAAGGAAAACGGTGCTCAAAGAGGCAAGAATACGGTTTACAATATAAATATTGACGGGTTAAATATAGTTCACCTGGGAGACCTAGGTCATATTTTAACCGAAAGCCAGATTGAGGATATTGGAAAAACAGATATTTTAATGGTTCCTGTTGGTAGTATCTTTACAATAGATGCCAAAGACGCTCAAGAAGTAGTCTCGCAGCTTGAGCCGCAAATTATAATCCCGATGCATTATGCTACCTCAGGACTAAAGTTTGAGCTGGAGCCGGTTGATAAGTTCTTAAAGGAAATGGGTACAGAAAATCCCGAAGCCTTAAACAAATTGACCGTTACCAAAGATAAACTCCCGGCAGAACCACAAATAATAGTACTGAATAAGAGTTAAAAGTTCAAAGTTAAAAATGAAAAGTTGAGGTATTTTCTCGCTACGCTCGAAAAATATATTAATCTTCGAGGAACAAAGTGATGAGAAGTTACAGTAACTTTAAACTTTGCACCTTGAATTTTTAATTTAATAACATGGCAATCCTAACATCGCAACCAGTCTCAACATTTAAAGCGGTGGGTTCCATGTTAAACCGTGATCTTTCTGCTATTGCCAAGCTTCCCCCTCAAAACATAGAGGCAGAGCAATCTCTACTTGGCGCATTACTGATAGACAAAGATGCAATTGTTTCGGTGGCGGAAATGCTCACGCCCGATGATTTTTACCGGACAGAGCAGCATGGACATATTTACAATGCCATAGTCAAACTTTTCGAAAAGAGGGAACCGATTGATGTGGTAACGGTTACGGAAGTTCTGAAGCAGGATGGGGCTTTAGATAAGGTAGGCGGGCCCGCATATATTACCGAACTTGTTAACATGGTTCCAACCGCTGCCCATATTATTTCCTATGCCAGGATAATCAAAGAGCATTCTTTAAGAAGGCATTTAATCTCCTCCAGTACTAAATTCATTAACGATGCTTATGATGAAAGCCGCGATGTTGCTGATGTGATAGAGGATTCGGAACAGGCAATTTTTGCAATCTCCCAAAAACACATTAAAAGGGATTTTATCCAGCTTAAAGATGCGCTCGCCCAGAGTTTTGACAGGCTGGATGAAATTTCAAAATCCTCGGGTAAACTTAGGGGAGTTCCAACCGGTTTTCGGGATCTTGATAACAAGCTTGCAGGGCTTCAGGATTCTAATTTAATTATCTTTGCCGCCCGTCCGGGTCAGGGTAAAACCTCGTTTGCGCTAAATATTGCTCAGCACGTTGCGGTTGATGAAAACTTACCTGTTGGGATTTTGTGCCTTGAGATGAGCCAGGAGGAACTGGTGGACAGGCTTTTGGTAACCCAGGCAGATGTTGATGCCTGGAAACTTAAAACCGGCAGGCTGGATGAAAAAGACTTTGACAGACTGTCTCACGCCATGGGCCAGCTTGCCGAAGCGCCCCTTTTTATTGACGATACCCCTGGTGCCTCGCTTTCTGAAATCCGAACCAAAGCCAGAAGGCTTCAGGCGGAACATGGGTTAAAACTGATTGTTGTAGATTATCTGCAGCTTATTCACGGCAGGAATTTGGAAAACAGGGTTCAGGAAGTATCGGAAATTTCCCAAGGGCTTAAAAATTTAGCCAGGGAATTAAAGGTTCCGGTATTTGCGCTATCTCAGCTTTCAAGGGCAGTTGAAGCCAGAGGGACAAAAAAACCGCAGCTCGCGGATTTAAGAGAATCCGGGGCAATTGAGCAGGATGCGGATGTTGTCATGTTTATCTATCGGGAAGATCCGGAGAAAATTGAACAGGTTAAACTTGATATTCAAAAGCATAGGAATGGCCCAACCGGGGAGATGGACCTGATATTTCGGGCAGATAGGGTAAAGTTTTATGGTATGGAAAAAACCAGGATTAAATCTACTGCTTCCCCCAAAGAAGATTCCACAAAAACTGTTGCTGCTTGATTTTTATCTCCTAAAGAAATAATCTTAAAAGATGAAGAATACCCGAAAATTGAGGCGCATTGGGGTGGATTTGGATGAAGTTTTGGTCGATTTTATCCGGCCTTTTATAACTTTTTATAACAGAAGATATGGGACCAAACTTACCAGGGAAATTTTCTTGTCTTTTAACCTAAGCCAGATTATCGGTCATAAAAGGGAGCTGGTAGATGTCCGAGTTGATGAGTTTTACAACTCGGAGGTATTTCAGACGTTAAACCCGGTAGAAGGAGCAAAAGAAGTTTTGGAATTTTTGTCTGAAAAATATGAGCTTTTTATAATTACCTCAAGACCTGCCCACATTAAAGAAAAAACCGCCAAATGGCTTGAGAGACACTTTGAAAAAGTTTTTAAACACATCCATTTTTCGGCCAATGAATATATCGGGGTTACCGGTAAGACCAAAGCCGAAATTTGTAAGAACCTGAGGATCGATCTATTGATAGAGGATAATTTAGGTTATGCAATGGAAGCTGCCAAATCAGGAATTAAGGTTTTAATGTTTGATACTCCCTGGAATCAGACAGATTCTTTACATCCTAATATAACTCGTGTATCTTCTTGGAAGGAAGTTTTGGAGGAGTTAAAAGTATGAAAAGAGATGATCTGGTCAAATGGCTAGATGAATATTTAAAGATTAATGAGGTGGAGGATGGTAGCTGGAATGGTCTTCAAGCAGAGGGTAGTATAGAGGTAAAAAAAATTGCTTTAGGGGTAGATGCCGGTTTGGATCTTTTTAAAAAAGCTGCCGAAGATAAGACCGATTTAATAATTGTTCATCATGGAATGTTTTGGAAAAACTGGAACCCTTCGATAGTTTCTGCCAATAAGCAAAGCTTTTCTCCGAATAAAGATAGAGTAGAGTTTCTTCTAAAAAGTGGCTTGTCACTATATGCAGCCCATTTGCCTTTAGACAGGCATAAAGAAGTTGGTAATAATGCAATGCTTTTAAAGATTATTGGTGCCCGGATTACAGACGAATTTGATATAGCTGAAGGAAAAAACACTTCCTGGCTCGGGGAGTTTAAAAAAGAAAAATCTTTAAAAGAAATTGTTGAAAATTTAAAAAAGTCCCTACAGACAGAGTGTAAAATAATCCCATTTGGAAAAAAGGAAATTAAAAAAGTGGCAGTTTGTACCGGTGGTGGTGGTTATTCAACTCACCAGTTGGCTTTTGAATCCGGAGTTGATCTATACATTACCGGTGATCCAATTGAAGTTTACCAGTGGGATAAAGATGCGAAATTTAATGTAATTTTTGCCGGGCATTATGCGACGGAGACATTAGGAGTTAAAGCTTTAGGTGAAGTTATAAAAAATAAGTTTGATGTTAATATAGAATTTATAGATATTCCTACAGGGTTTTGATTTTATGGACATCTTATCAATCGTTCTAATAGTTGCAGGGTTGGCGCTTTTTGAAACTGTTTCTTCAATTGATAACGCGGTGATTAATGCCGAAGTTTTATCAACAATGTCTCAAAAGGCTAGGCGGTGGTTTCTGCTTTGGGGTATGTTAATAGCGGTTTTTTTAATAAGAGGTGTTTTACCTTTTATGATAGTTTATGCAACCGCTCCGGAGCTTGGACCAATTGGCGCAATTACTGCCACCTTCTCATCAGACCCAAAAGTAATCCATGCAATAGAGTCTTCAGCGCCCATTCTTTTAATAGGTGGTGGAACTTTTCTTTTATTTTTGTTCTTCCACTGGCTGTTTTTGGAGCCTAAAGCCCTGGGGCTAAAAGGGGAAAGATTTATTTTTTCCCAGGGAGTTTGGTTTTATGCGGTGGTCTCCATAATGCTTTCTTTTATTGTTTTTTTTGCTCTCAGGCAAAACCCATTTATGGCACTTGGGACAGTTGTCGGGTCCACCGCTTATTTTATTACTCACGGATTTAAGGAAAACGCAAAAGCGGCCGAAGAAAAACTCTTAGAAGGAAGCTCTGCCAAGTCTGATTTAAGCAAGATTTTTTACCTTGAGGTTATTGATGCCACTTTCTCAATTGATGGAGTGTTGGGTGCCTTTGCTTTTACCTTATCCATACCTTTAATACTTTTAGGCAATGGGCTTGGGGCAATTGTTGTTAGACAATTAACTATTGGCAATATTGAGCGGATTAAAAAATACGTATTTTTAAAAAACGGAGCGATGTATTCAATCCTGGCTTTGGGGACTATTATGGTTTTGGAAAGCTTTGGCTTTCATATCCCGGCCTGGTTTTCTCCGGTTGTTACCACAATTATAATTACTTACTTTTTCTTTAAATCAAGACAGGTAAGTCCAAAAGAGGTTAGGACTGTAGGATAGGGTATAATTTTTGGACACTCACCTTAAGTTCCTCAAAAGTTCCATTGTTTTCAACTTTAAAATCAGCTCTTTTGCCGATCTGGGGGATTAAAAGTTCATTTTTGGCTTTTTCTTCTTTCATAAACTGTTCAAAAGTTCTGGCTTCATCCTTCTTCTCTTGACGCTTTTGTAATCTTTCAAATCTCAGCCGGGTTTCTGCAGTAACATAGATTAAAAAGTTTTTACCAAAGGATCTAATAAGTTCTTCATCAGTCTTCCATCTGACACCATCCAAAATAACAATGTCAGCATTTAAACTTTCAACTCTTTTTCTAATGGCATTGGTTAGGGTTCCTTTGCTGAAACCTTCTTCCATCACAACTGCCAGATGTTGCAAATTATGACGGGTTCCGTCTAAACTCCAAAGTTTTAAAGTCTCATTTAAAATACCTGAAAATCTAATACGCATTACTTTCTTACCTTTTGCAATATCCATTAAAAAATTCCCAAAAGTCTCCTTCCCGGAGCCTTTTTCACCAACTAAACCAATCACAGTTTTCATGGATATACTTAAACAGATAAAAGAAGGGTAGTCAATTAAGGAGAATTATATTTCTATTGCTTGTGATGAAATAATTGTGCCGAGGGAGAGAGTCGAACTCTCATGAGGTTGCCCTCAAAGGTTTTTGAGACCTTCGTGTCTGCCATTCCACCACCCCGGCTAACAGAGGCAATTATATCAATTCACAAGATTGGATGCCATATTATCCAAGTAGTATAGTAATTATCTATATTAGACAATAATATTCCGATCGTGATAAAGTTGTCTAAGTGAAGGAAAAACATTATTTAACAAATATAATTCTGCTGGCGTTAGAAAAGGCTATAGATGGGGCTATAAAACTAAATGATTTTACCTACAATCCGGAAAAATATCTTTATGGTTACCCAAGAGTTCTTAAGAAAAGTTACTTATCCAAATCAATTAAAAGATTAAGAGAAAGAGGTTTAGTATCTTTCTTAAGCGAGGAAGAAATTGTTTTAAGACTTACTAGTAAAGGGAAAGAAAAAGTTCTGTGGACTAAAATGAAAAATGAAAATT
>CAYMTV010000038.1:0-7781 GCA_964393525.1 uncultured Gammaproteobacteria bacterium
TGCAGCTTCTGCCTCGGTAGCGCTTTTGGAGGAAGATGCCACAACCTCAGGCAGGCTTAAAGAAGAAGCGGTTGAACTTACTCAAGACGTCCTAGAAAAATCTCCCAAAAATACCTCCTTTTTTAGAACAGCCATCAGAACCTTTTACCAGCTTTCTGCTATAGATTCGAAGTTTGAAAAGAAAACTTTGGAGGTAGTTGATAAAACTATAGCCTTGGCGCCAACCGATGCCAAACTTTATTACAATAAAGGCTTAATCTTGTACCAGTTAAACAGACCTGAGGAGGCCGTTGTATCTTTTAATCAAGCTTTGGAACTAAGACCAAATTATAGAGAAGCTTACCTTACCTTAGGTACGGTTTATGAACAGAAAAAAGAAGTCAATCGTGCAATTGAGCAATATGAGCAGGTTTTAAAATTTATCCCAAATGATCCTGATGCCTTAAAAAAATTGGAGGAACTTAAAAAAAACTAGCGATGAAGCAGATTGGAGATATCCTAGAGAAAACTAAAGGCCTTAAAAGACCAAAAAACCTTTCCAAAGAGTTCCAGTTTTATGGAGTTTACCTGGCAGAAGAGCTTGGGGATTTAAAACATTATTCATTATATATCAAGCTTGCTAAGGAAGTTGACCGGGTGCTTTTGGATGAGGCGCTAACTTTTACCAAAGGATACTTAACAGCCAAAAATAAAGCCCGGGTCTTTATGTGGAGATTAAAACAGCTCAAAGATGAAAAGAGAGCTGCGTGATTGGTTGTAAAAAGCATGCTTCGAATGTTAAACTTTTAGGTTATGTACTCTGTTATCCAGGCGCCCGATGAAAGGTTAAGAGTTAAAACCAAACCGGTTAAAAAAATTACTGAGAAACATCAAAAAATCATCAAAGATATGATTAAGCTTGCTAAGTCCTTCCATGATCCGGAAGGGGTTGGGCTTGCTTCTACCCAGGTAGGCCTGGATGAGCAGTACTTTGTTTTAAAACATGATGATGGCAGTTTTGAAGCTGTTTTTAACCCCCAGATAGTTTCCTATTCCAAAAGGACCAAAAAATTCTTTGAGGGGTGCCTTTCCATCCCCCAGTTTTGGGGTGAGGTGGAAAGGCCGGTTGCAATTTCAGTAAAATTCCAAAATGGTGATGGACAGGAAATAAAAAAGAGGCTTAAAGGGCTTGATGCCTGGATTTTTCAGCATGAGTTTGATCATCTTCAAGGCAGGCTTTATATGGATTTAGTAATGGAACAAAAAGGCAAGCTTTACAAGGTAGCAGGTAAAGACAGAGCCGGCGCAGATGTCTTTGAACAAGTCCCGCTGTAAGAGTTATGCTATGATAATTTCATGGCCAGAGACGAAATAATTATATCGGAAAAAATCAAAAAAACCGAGGAGCATTCCCTGCTTGATGACTTAAGACCAAGGTTTGAAGACTTTCAGCTCTTCGGGACACCTTCGAGTGAGTACGGTAAACTAAATCAGAAAGAGGAAACAGAAACTTCAATAAATCTGTCTCATTTAAACAACTTGGCCGAAATAGCAGACCGATTTCAGGCCAACCGCGAACAAATTACCGAAGAACAAAGGTCAGGACTTCATCAAAGCCTTAGAGACAATGCAGGAAGATTAGTCAGAACTGAAAGATTTGGTTGATATATTGTAATATATCAACTATGCAGGATTTAAAAATAGTTTTCATTGGAACTTCTGAGTTTGTCATTCCGGTTTTGGAGGCTTTGCACCAAAATTTTAATGTTGTTTCGGTAGTAACTTCGCCCGATGCACCTATTGGCAGAAAATATATTATTACTCCCTCCCCAATTGCAAAAAAAGCCCATGAGCTTAATATTTCTGTTTTAAAACCTGAAAACTTTGACCAATCCCTAATAAACCAACTAACCAATCTCAACCCGGATTTATTTGTTGTAGCTTCATACGGCCATCTGATCCCCAAAGCTATACTGGATATCCCCAAGCATGGGTCATTAAATATCCATCCATCTAAATTACCTAAATATAGGGGACCCTCTCCTATTCAAAGCCAGATTTTAGATAGAGTCAAGACTTCAGCAGTCACCATAATTTTAATGGATGAAGAGATGGACCATGGGCCTATAATTGCGCAAGAAGAGTTTAAGCTTTCAGAACAGGATACTTTTGAAATATTGCACACAAAAATGTTCCAGGCAGGGGCAAAACTTCTTATAAAAATAATCCCTGATTTTATTGAAGGTGAATTGAAACCTCTTGCACAAAATCATGCGATCGCGACTTTTTGTGATAAAGTCACTAAAAAGTCCGGGTACTTTGATATTAACAGCCCTCCGGAACCTGAAAAGTTGGATAGAATGATTAGAGCCTACTACCCTTGGCCTACTGCCTGGACTATTTGGAATGGGAAAGTAGTTAAATTCTTACCTAATACGTCATTCTCCAACTTGATCGGAGAATCCAGAAATATGAGCAAAGCTCTTACTGATGTAATAGATTCCCGCTGGAGTTTATCCCGGATCCAGATCCGGGGTGGGAATGACAGTCCTTTTCTTGTCCAAATGGAAGGGAAAAAAGCTGTGCCTTTGAAAAACTTTCTCAATGGCTACCCTGATTTTCCTATACGTTTCTAATGATCCTTTACGGATTCCGCTTCGCTTCGCCCGTAGTTTCTCTTCTTGCCCGCCTTCGGCAAGATTTCCCTGTCAGCGAAGCAAACTTCATCCACGGATTAGAATCCGTGGTTTTTCGTTTGAAAGAATAATTGATTCTGGCTAAAGATAATACTAAAATCCAGCTATGTTGATAGAAGCTCAAGAATCTGTTGTAACAACAGATGAAATGCGTAAAGTCAGAGGCAGGTTGCTAATCGGCTCAACCAGAGTTCTGACTGTAGCCAGAGCAGAAACACTGGACAGAGTTCCACTTGAAGCTCATGCTTACTGGGCGACTGATTTGCCCATACCCCTGGCATTAGGGTGTATCGCCAGATTTTATCAGAGGTTAGGAAGTTACAAATTTCCAACAACTACTATCCCTGAAACTGAACACGGAGTTTGGGTAAATCCAGGTATGTTATATCTGAGTGCCAATCCAGGATCAGTTACCCCAGATGTAGTAAATTTATTTAGACAACCTACTGAATTAGAATTTGGGGCACAAATTTCAGAAACTTCTGGACTGGATTGGGTTATTTTGACAGATGGCTATTGTTACGTTTCTTATCTTGATCTGCTTGATCCAGACAAATCTAACCATAGAGGTAAAATTGATCTGATTACCAAATTGAATCTTGGCGGTTTAGTTGCAGATTTGTTTGCTCAAACTATGCCGCAAGAGCTGCCCGAAGAGGCTATAGAGGATGCAACTGATTGGTTAATTGGCCGTTTCGGTCAATTACCTGACCCTGGGGTTAACTTATCTGAAAATCTTTAGGCAGTGACAGGTACTGCGGTAGTTGGTTTACGCTTGGCCCAAATTGAAGGGAAAAAACCAACTGACTTAAAATCTTTTCTTAACGGCTACCCTCATTTTCCTTTAAATAATTTTACTATAGTTACAGAAAAAACGTATAAATTCAAAATTAGAAGAACAAAAAAACTTAATTAAATGGTTACCCCAATTTTCCCATTAAATACGATTTGGTGTGAGAATATTATCAAATTGATCCTCAAGTATTCCGCTTTCGGCAGCCAGTTTAATAAGTTCATCCCAACTTTTAGGCTGTTGCCCTGGATCTGTTTTAACTACGCCATTTTTAGCCGGTTCAAATTGAACTTGATCAAATAAGGTTATTCTGGAAATTACTTCGGTTGAATCAATTTTTAAAAGTAGAGGAAGAAATGATAATGCCAGTACCGAATCACAGGCCAAAAGGCGAGCAAGAATTCTTTCCGGCTTACTGATTGTAAGTTCTCCGGTATTTTTTGACCTGGACCTAAAAAACCCTGCTTTCTCCCTACCCTCTGCCAAAAGTTCTTTATAAGCATCATTTACTCTCTCCAAGTGATCCGGGTGTTTTATATTAATCCTACCTCTTTACCAACCCAAACATAAAAGGAGCAAATCGACTTTCACTTTGCAATATTTCATCAAGAATTTTGCTCCTTAAAGGCTCTGTCAATCCCTCAAATTTATCCGGATCTAAATATACCTTCCATCCAATTTTTCCTTTGCCATTACTCCTTTCTTGTACTAATCCCCATCGGCCTAAAATTCCCTGTAGAAGCATCTGCGTCCTTGAATCAGGATTTTGCGTCAAAGCTGTAACAGCTTGGGTGGAAGGATTTAAATTAACTAATCTGGTGTGGAAAGAATATGAAAGCCCTGTCGCAAAGTCTCTCTGCTCAGAAGGCAGAGCTCTCTTTAATTTAGGCACACGAATTTCACCATTAGGCTGACTGTGTGGAAAATTAGCCGGTCTAAATGAAGTAATAAACCATTGATTTCTGACAGCCAAATCTCTATCTACATATATCCTGCCTCTAAAATCGGCATAAGGTGTTCTGATTATTTCCGGACTCAAAGCCTGAAGAGACATAAGTTATCCTGCAGCAATCAAAGGGGCGAGTTTTTGAAAATCAAAGCTTGCTTTAACTATTCTTAAGCACTTGGTGCAGTATTTTTTACCTTTAAAGGTATGTAAATTTGGCTTCTGGGGTTTTTTGGAAATCTGGGCGCGCAGTGGCCACTCTGATGCACCCGAACTTCCTTTTTGGTGTCTGGACCAAGATCTTATTATCGGTTTTTTACAACAACGAACGCAAATTAGCATTGTGTTAGAATAACATAAGCAAGTTCAAAATTCAAAATGCAAAGTTCAAAGTTATGGTGATTTCTCGCTACGCTCGAAATATAACATATTTTTCGAACAAAGTGAGAAAATACCATAATTTTTGCAATTAGATTTTATCTAATTGTGTGTTACTTTTAACTTTGAACTTTTAACTAAAATCATGGCTGAATCTTTGGCATTTTCCATACTTATACTTTTATTTTCAGTAATAGTTCATGAGGTGATGCACGGCTTTGTGGCCCTAAAGTTTGGGGATAGAACAGCTGAGCGCGCAGGCAGACTGACTCTAAACCCCATTCCTCATATTGATCCAGTCGGGACGATTCTTCTCCCCATGCTGATGTTAATAACTCAAAGCGGATTTTTAATTGGCTGGGCCAAACCAGTGCCGGTAAACCCCTTGCATTTTTCCGATATTAAGCGCGGCGAGCTTTTTGTCTCTTTGGCGGGGATAATGGCTAATTTCGGGCTTGCCATAGCGGCAGCAGCAGCTTTTCATCTTTCCAATGCTTTTTTTGGAGCTCCTGCTCTAGTCCAAGATCTTTTAATTTTTACAGTAAGGATTAACCTTTTGCTGGCAATCTTTAACCTTTTCCCTATACCACCGCTTGATGGGTCAAAAGTCTTACTTTCATTCCTGCCTTACAAAGCTGCCAGGGCATTTGAAAGGTATTCTGCCTATGGTATTTTTATTCTATTTATTTTGCTTTATCTTGGGATTATTGGTACAGTTTTAAGAACTTTAATGGTTCCGCTTCACCAAATCCTGGGAGTCCCGCTAATTTAGAGTCTAGGTCCTCTACGTCGGCCGGGTTTGTATATTCCACCATCTCTTTCTTCTTTGACATCATCCAAAGCTTCAACAAATTTAAATGGGTCTCCTCCTCCCGGGCGTAACATCCCTCTCTTATCTGTTTCGTGTATTACATCCAGTGCCGGTAAGAAAAACTCGGCGTCACTTGCAAAATAAAGCTTACCCCTATACTTCGTCAAGCTTCCGAGCCTATGAAGAGCGTTAATTCTTTCTTGAGCGGGAAAACCTCTGGTAGTATTTGCTCTGTTTAAATATCTTTGATGCTCTTCGCTCATAATTGCCAAATATAATGAGTCATTTTATCCAAGTCAAGTCTGCTATGCCCAAAATACTTCAATTTGTAACTTTTTATCAATATTTCGGGTATATAATCGGCTAACGAGAGTTGCAAACTCGGGTTAGACGAGTATATTACATATTTCTGACTTGACACTTCATGCTAAGCAGGCAGTATAATGAATTTAGTTTTAAGAATTCATTTTCTTAAAACGACAAAAGCCTACCGGGTTCGTCTAAAGTTTGAGGGGGAATTTTCCTCCACTGGAATTTCAACCAAATACGGGTTGACCCAAAAAATTTCAGAAAAGCAAGGCTTTCCTGAATAGGGTTCCCACCTAAAAAATAGGGGGAAATACCTCAAAATCGGCCAGGTAGGCCAGGAATTATTTGATTTAGACAGATTTGGACATAATTTTTAGTTTTCAATTTAGTTTATACTGCCAAATCGTCCAGTACAACCTTAATCCATTCTCGACCAAATTTTTTGATTAAACCTCCTTATTCTTAATTCATGATTCTTTATTCTAATTTAGGTGGATTTTTTATACCCTTTGCTTTAAAATATCTTTTGTGTTTCCCAAAATTGCGAAGCAATTTTGCAGAGGAGGAATTGCGGAAAGTTCAAATTTACAGAGTAAATTGAACTTGTGAGCAAATTCCGACGTGCCGAGATGGCTCAGTGGTAGAGCAACGCTTTTGTAAAGCGTGGGTCGCGGGTTCGAATCCCGCTCTCGGCTCCAAGCAGCAGTTTTATCTTCGAGCACAGCGAGAAGAGAGGCGCGACAGCGAATCATAAACCGTCGACAACAGTTCGGCTTAGTGACCAGCACAATAAGATCTTAGAAAAACTACATCGTCTACCAAGACAGCTGGTTTTTGCGAAGGATCTGATTCTCCTAACTGCTCCATTAATTTAAAAATCTCTTGGCCTTTTTGAATATCTGAAAAAGCTATTAAGTAAGTTTCTAATATCAATCTTTCTGCAAATGTAGTAGGGAGTCTTCTACCATGTTCCTGGTAAACCCTCTCTAATTGGTTCCAATAAGATTTGTCATCAGGGATCAATCCTGCTCTTAATAATCTACTAGCAAGGATAATTCCTTGTTGTGAGTCCTTGGCTTTTACTTCATATTGCTCCGATTGAGCTCTACTTTTTAAAGTAGCAGTTTCTTCCGGGGTAGGCTTTGCCAATAAACCCCTTCTTCTAAATCTATTTTTTGCGCCTTCCACTGCAACTCTATCTAACTGAGTTAGCTCCATAACTTCTGCGATAGTACCCATCCTAAGAAATAAAGGATATGTTAAAACTGCTGTTCCACCTTTCGCTAAGCTTGCTGTTTTGTGGGCTTCCTCTGTTGCAAAACGGGCTTTACCCGCATCGCTTAATTTTCTTCTTTCCTCTTCAGACTCAAAACGTCTCTTTCCTCCCTGACTTAAACTTTTTGCTCTTCTTTTATGGAAAACTCCGAAAGCTTCTTTCTCACTCAACCAACCATGCCTTACCAATCTTTCTTCAAGTTCTCTTCTCCAGGCTCTTTTTTCAGCTTCTGATCTCTCTTTTGGTTTCTGCCGGTCAACCATGACTGAAAATTATACTTCCGAAGTATTCTAAAAGCAAACTTCCCGGTGGCTAGAAAGGACACCCGGAGGGTGGATTAACTCCTCGAGTCTGAGCGACAAGATAGCAGACCTCGGAGTCGAAGACTTGACACCTCTTCTTTTTGTGTGTTCAATTTTAACTGTTTTGTCTGTTGTAACAACTGACTATATTATTGTAATGCTTGGATTGCCTACTGGTAGATCACCTTTGCTTGGATCCCAAAGTAAGTAAACCTTTCCATAGGTCTCATTTAAAGTTTCTACAACTTTGGCTGCTTCTTCCTCTGATAAATCCGGCAATTTAGCATTAAT
>CAYMTV010000039.1:0-7699 GCA_964393525.1 uncultured Gammaproteobacteria bacterium
AGTTCTTAAATCCCTTCAGATACATACATTTTAAAAAAGGCCGCGGCCGGCCCAGGACCCAGCCTTATATAACTTACCTTAAGTCTAAAATGCACCGGTTTTTAAATAAAATCTTCCCCACCCCTTTAAGGATTGCTGCTGTATTAATTATATTCTTAGGAACTTTTTTCTTTTATTCGATTTACCTGATTAATCTGGCTCATGATCTGCCTTCACCGGACAAACTTTCAGTCTCCCAAAGCCCTTTAACCACTGATATCTTTGATAGAAACGGCACCCTGCTTTACAGGCTTTATGAAGGAAAAAACAGACAACTTATTAAAGTTGAGCAGTTGCCTCCTTACTTAATTCAGGCAACTATTTCTATAGAGGATAAAAATTTTTACGCTCACAGTGGAATTGATTTGTTTGGTATTACCAGGGCCGTAGCAACTTATTTTGAAAAGGGCCAGGTTCAGGGTGGATCAACTATCACTCAGCAACTTATTAAAAATACTCTGCTTACTCCCGAGAGAACTGTTGAAAGAAAGGTCAAAGAGGTATTACTCGCTTTCTGGTCGGAAAGAATTTTTTCCAAAAAAGAGATTTTGCAGATGTACTTTAATGAGGTGCCTTACGGCGGACCGGCCTGGGGCATTGAAGCTGCAGCTCAAACTTATTTTGGTAAAGAGGCTTCACAGTTAACCCTGGCCGAAGCAGCCTACTTGGCCGGACTGCCTGCCTCACCCACCACCTACTCCCCCTACGGCACCAACCCCGATCTTGGAAAACAAAGGCAAAAAGACGTTTTGCGCAGGATGAGGGAGGATGGGTATATTTCAAAACAGGAGGAGCAGGAGGCGGTTAAAGAAGAGCTTGCTATAAAGCCTCCGACTCAACAAATTAAGGCACCGCATTTTGTAATGTATGTCAGATCCCAGCTTTCAAAAAAGTACGGCGAAAAAACCGTTTCCCAGGGGGGCTTAAAAATCATGACAACTTTAGATCTAAGCTTGCAGAAAATGGCTGAAGATATTGTAGCCGAGGAGGTCAAAAAAATCAGCCACGCCATGGTCACCACATGGTCGCTGGGCTTGGCCACTTAAATGTCTCAAACGGTGCAGCAATGATTACTAACGCCAAAACCGGAGAGATCCTAGCTATGGTAGGAAGCAAAAACTTTTGGGATCCAAACGGCGGTAACTTTAATGTTACAACTGCCCAAAGACAGCCCGGTTCTTCAATAAAACCTATTACTTATGCCACAGGCTTTAAACAGGGTCTTTCTCCGGGAAGCGTTGTTGTGGACGCGCCTATTGCTTATAGAAATGAATGGGAAGTTTATGCACCCGTAAACTATGACGGACGCTTCCACGGACCGGTAACCGTCAGAACCGCGCTTGGCTCATCTTATAATGTACCGGCTGTTAAAATCCTTTCCATGGTCGGAATCCCCAATATGATTGATACTGCCCATGATTTGGGGATTACCACACTCAAAGATAAAAACCGTTATGGACTGTCTTTAACCCTGGGTGGAGGTGAAATAAAACTTCTGGATATGATGACAGTTTATGGAACTTTTTCCCAGCTTGGAGAAAAACATGACGCAACCGCTGTTTTAAAGATTACCGACTCAAACGGGGTAATTTTGGAAGAAAATACAGATTTTGAAGGCAAAAGAGTTATTTCCGAAGGGATAGCCTATATGATCGCCGATATTTTATCTGACAACAAAGCCAGAACACCGGCTTTCGGACCCAACTCCCAGCTTGTTATTCCCAATAAAACTGTGGCGGCTAAAACCGGGACCACCGACAGCAAAAGAGACAATTGGACCTTTGGCTTTACCCCGGAGTTTGTGGTAGGAGTTTGGGTGGGAAATAATAACAATGCTCCAATGGACCCGCAACTCACATCAGGCGTTACCGGTGCTTCCCCAATCTGGCAAAAGATTATGTTAACACTTTTAAAGGACAGACCAAATTTGGCTTTCCAGAGACCGGCTGAAGTTGTAATTGGCTCTGTTTCCGGGCAAAAAGATCTGGTATTGGTAAACTCCAACACCAATGCGGTATTTGCCCAGGAAAAAGCTTTGGAAAAACCCAAAAAAGAGGATAATCCAATCACGTTTACCGATCCGCTAAAGCCCATCAGGATTGATCAAAAAAAGCCGGCTACAATTCCATAAAATTTGATTTAAATGAAGCTTAAGAGTTTTCTGACATCAGATAAAGTTTGAGATGGGAAGTTGGCTAAACGGATGTGGTTTTCCTTGTAATCACCATAACCTGCGCTGATAATTATTCCCTTTTTAGCTAACTTTTCTTTCAGCTCTTTTGCCCTGCCTAAAACATCTACCACTAGGCTAGTTTTTGACCTATATTTTGGATCTTTGACAAAGGGTTTGAAATCAGAGTGCCTCTCAAAGAATTTGTAAATAAGATTGGCTTTTTGGTCCGTTTGCCTTCTAATCTTATCTATTCCCAACTTTAACATATCACCTATCACGCTACTCATAAGATAAATGTTTAAAACATTCGGGGTCTCCGGTGTTAAGAATTCGGAGTATTTTTTGGAAAAGTTAATTAAGCTATGGTAACTCCCAATGCTACTGCCTGTTCTTAAAAGCTCACCGGCTTTTTCCAGGGCTTGAGGGGATACTATCATTACCCCTAAGCCCGCAGGAAGTCCAAAGCCTTTCTGAACAGAAAAAAGCGTAATATCTATTTTTGAATAATCCAAATCAACATAAGGGATAGAGGAAACTACATCTACTGCAATAAGTTTTTTGGGGTAATGCAGCTTTAAAGCATGAATACCTTCCGGCGGGAGCCAAACTCCAGTTGAAGTATCATTTTGAGTAATGCAGATAAGTTCTGCTTCATTTGGGACTTTGAGATTAGTAAGATCAATCCCCTCACCTGCGCTCGCCTCCTCTTTTAAAGGTGACTTAGCTAAATCCTGAGCAGTTTTAAACCATGAGGATCCAAAAGATCCAGTAATTATATGCAGTGAACTGCTTTGAACACACCCTTGGATTATTCTTTCAAATGCTTCCAGGGCGGATGAGGTAAAAAAAATCTGGTGCTTTGCAGGAATTTTAAGTAGCTTTTTTAAATTCTCCGAAACTTCCTGGTAGAGTTTTTTAAACTCTGAACCTCTGTGGGAAATTGAAGGGATATCTCGCTTTAAGGCTTTTAATATATGTTTATAAACTGTGGGATAAAGCTCTGAAGGGCCAACAGTAAAATATTTTTTTTGCAGCATACGCTTCAAAGAAATTACAGGAATTTTAAAAAATAATCAATACTCGTTTGACTTTAAGAAGAAGGATCGCTATACCCAAAATACTCCAATTTGCAACTTTTAATCAAACATTTTGGGTACATAACCATTAACGAAGAGTTGCAAACTCGAGTTAAATGGGTATATATTTGGAAAGTTAAAAAACATGTCACCAGAGCAAAGTGGAGATCGAGACCATAATTTTCATATACCCTCTCTAGAGGCAATGCTGGATCTTGCTCGTGGTATGCGTCATTCCTATTCTATTGCCTTAGGCGCAGGAGGAATAGGAGTGGCCTTGCTTGGGCTAGCTTACAAGTTCCGTGGTGAGGGATACAGATTAGCCTTTAACACTGCTGTCTCTTTTCTGAGAAAGCTTGATGAGGCAAGCTATGACACTCACGATGAATTCAAATTCCCTCTTCCTGATTTGCTAGGAACAGATAGGTTTTCCAAATCAGTGATGAGAGAATTAGCTAAACCAGGTGCCAAACCCAGCCTAATAGATGCAAGGTTATATAGACCACCCATTCTGAAAGTTATTGAAGTTCCGTCGATACAGGATGGTTTTTATCTTCAAGAAATAAAATATAGGGGAAAAGACCCAACCGGAGATAAAGGTAGAATTAGAGTACAAAGGAGCATCGTTACAGGTGGATGTAGATTGGGTAGTCTAAGACCGATTTTTCCAGCTCATATTGAACGTGCCAGAAGATTACTGGCGGATTTTTATTGAATACTCTTTGAGCCATTTTGAGATTTGATCTATAGGAAGATTTTTGGTATCTACTGAAACTGTAAATTCTACTTCTTCTAAATGGGTATTTATTAATTTATAACCATTGATCCTTAAAAATGTGGTGGCAGACAAAAGAGCTGCACGCTTATTCCCGTCAATAAAAGGATGGTTTTTTAATATGGATTGTAAAAGGGCAGCAGCTTTATCAAAAATGGTTGGATATAAATCTTTATTTTCAAAGCTTGTGGAAGGCCTTCCGGTTGCCGAGTGGAGCAAAGTAATATCCCTTATTCCGGGAGAACCGCCGTATTTTTTAATAGCAATATCATGGAGAAACATCACTTGCAAAGTAGATAGATAGTAAAACTTAATCGATTTCACCTTTTTGCAAGTTCTTTCAAAACATCTTCGTGCTCGTTGATAATCTCCTCCACTAATTTAGCAAACTCCGGTGTAACTGCTCCGGAAAATTTGGAATTTTCAGATTTTAAAAGTAATCCTTGATCTGTTTTAACCCACTCAACAGTAGACCCATGACTGATATTTAAATCATGAGCATAAACTTTTGGAACTGTAACTGCAAGTGAATTACCATTTTTAAATACTTTTCCCATATTACTAAGTATACCACAACTTGTACTGACAATGTACTGACAAAAGTTTAATACCATTTTTGAGCTTTAACACTTTTGGTATCTAGCTTGACAATAGCTTGACAACCCGGGGTTGGCAAGTCATTGGCAAGTCAAACTTGCCTACCGAGTTTGACTCGGTGGAAATAGTTGAAAGTGGGTTTACAACTAATATAAAACCCTAAACCTTATGGTGTCCGGGATTTGTTTTAGTTTTTTAATTACATCTTCCCCGTATTTTTTATCAACATCAGTAATTACATACCCTACACTCTCATTAGTCTTTAAGTATTGGCCTAAAATATTTATATTTTCCTCAGCTAAAATTGAATTAATTTTGGCCAAAATCCCCGGGACATTTTTATGGATATGCAGGAGCCTATGATTATCTTTTTTCTCCATTGGCTGGATATTGGGGATGTTAACCGATAAATATGTATTGCCGGAGTTTACAAATTCAATTAATTTATGGGAGATATATTCAGCTATGGAAGCCTGGGCTTCTATGGTGTTCCCCCCAACATGCGGAGTTAGTATTACATTAGGCAAATCCTGCAACTTTGAGGAAAATTTGTCCCCGGCTTGGCCTGAGCTTGTCGAATGGCTGGCTTTAGGCTCAACCGGAAACACATCCACCGCTGCTCCCCCAACCTTTCCGCTCCTTACAGCCTCTGCCAAATCCTCAATGTCAACAATAAACCCGCGGGAGAGGTTTACAAAAATCACCCCATCTTTCATCTTTTTGAACTCTTTAGCAGTAATCAAATTTGTGTTTCTTTTATTTCCGTCCACATGGATAGTGATAATATCGGCCTTCTTAAACAGCTCATCCAAATTTTTGCATCTTTTAGCATTCCCTACAGCCAGTTTTTGGACCACATCATAAAAGTAAACTCCAATTCCTAGGCTTTCTGCTAAAACCCCAATCTGCATCCCGATATTGCCATAGCCAATGATCCCCAAAGTCTTCCCCCGAACTTCAAAACACCTATCGACTGATTTATCCCAAATTCCTGCGTGGAGCTTGGTGCTTTTTTCAAACACCCTTCTTGCAAGCATAATAATTTCACCTATTACAAGCTCTACCACAGACCGGGTGTTTTGATAGGGCGCATTAAATACCGTAATTCCCTTATCTGCTGCGGTGGAAAGATCAACATTATCGGTCCCTACGGAAAATGAGCCGATTGTCAAAAGTCTGGGAGCGTTATCCAAAACTTTTTTGGTTACTTTGGTTTTGGAACGCACCCCCAGGATATAAATGTCTTTGATTTTCTCCATCAATTCAGACTCATCCAAAGAAGTTTTTAAGTGCTCCACACTGTAACCTTCATCTTTAAAATAGGCTACTGCTGATTTGTCGATGTTTTCCAGCAGTAAAACCTTAATCCTGTTTTTAGGATAAGAAATAGACATCGGAAGCTTGTTAATGTATAAGAATTCATCAAAGGAAGGGACAACAGCATCAGCTTTTTTGGTGACTATGTCCCGCTCAATATTTTCGGTAAAGGCAATAAATTTATGGGCAATCCCCATTTCCCTAAGCTGATAATCGGTATAACCATCTCCAATTACAATAATTTGCCCGGAAAGTTTAAGTGCTTTTACCGCCTCAACCTTACCGCGAGGATGTCCCATGATATTATTTTTACTAAACCCAGTGATATTGCCTGATCTGTCAAATAAGAATTCATTGGCCAAAATATGGCTTTCTGCAATTCCAAATTGGAAGACAATCGGCTCAATAAATTCCTTAAACCCCCCGGAAATAATATAAATCTGGTCTTTATAAGTTTTGAAAAACTGTTTATTCCTTAAAACAGAAGGTGAGATCTTTTTTCTGAGGGTTTTTGTTACACCTTTAAGATGTGATTTATTGGCTTTTATCAGGGCCAGTCTTTTAGTTAAACTTTCAACAAATTCAATTTTTCCCTCCATTCCCAAGGATGTGATTTGTTTAATCCGATCTAAAATGCCGTCTTTTTCCGGATTATCTTCTAATGCAACCTCCGCCAAAACTTCCAATCCTTCGGTTGTTACAAATGTACTATCAAAATCGATGATGAAAAACTTTTCGTCTGACATAATTTAGACAAACTGAAAGATTATATCTTGCTTCAAGATAATGAGCAAGCTCCTTTTCTATGAAAAGTTAGCAAGATTATTGTGAAACAAGAGCTTTGCTCATTCTTGTGAATATATCAGGTATTTTGGGAAATTAAAGAAGAAATTTTAACGGTCTCTGCATCAATGCCGATATTAAAAAGTGCGAACTTTGGAACAAAGGGCGCCATTTCCCCTTGAGCGAACGGAAGATTTTAGCCCGACTTCCAGTGAGCCAGTTTTGGTACTTTTGCTGCCAAAAGTACAAATAAAAATATCTATCTTTTTTCCCTTAAAACCAGATTTGGCCAGTCGCGCAAGGAAGCAGACCTGGTGGAAAGCTCATATTTGCCTAAAGTCCCTGCGCTGATGCTAACCTCCTGTTTCATCCCGTCTGAGAGCACAAATTGGTCACTTAAGTTTTTGTTCATTAAATTTGCTGTGTCAAACACCCATCCCCCATACTCATCAGTAATAGTTGAGAGAAGGCTGGAAGATTCCGAGGCTGTGCTTGCTCTAAAGTAAACATTTACGCCGGGCATACCAATTTTTCCATCAGGTGCGATAACCAATCCTTTAATTTGAGATTGCAATTCTTCCGAAAGCTTGCTTTCGGAAGCGGTGTTAAATTTAACCTGCCTGACTTTTTTGACTCCAACATACATTCCAAACCTGTAGGTTTTACCCGGCAAAAGATTACTAACAGTTACATGATGAAGTGTATAAGGTTGGGGATCGTTAAATATTTTATCCTTATCATCATTAAACTTTTGCCTGGAAAAGATAGGTAGAATCGGAAAATTTTGGGTTTTTGATAAAAGTACCAGGCTTTCTACTCCTTTTTTAGTGGTCCAGGAAATTGTGGCCTGTTTGTCAGTAATATTTGAGATAAATACATCCTCAGGGTAATAAACATGAGAGATGGGTCTAATGTAGAGCACATAAAGCAATGATAAAT
>CAYMTV010000040.1:0-7550 GCA_964393525.1 uncultured Gammaproteobacteria bacterium
AAAAGGTGGAACTAAATGAGCGTAAAATACTGATAATGGAGTATCTGCACAGGCATAACTGTATGCAAAATAAAGATTTTAGAAAAATATTTCCTGATTTTTCTGATGATACTGTTTTAAGGGAACTAAGATTTCTTGCCAAAAAAGGACTTCTTAAAAAAGAAGGTGGCACGAAAAAAGCTACTTACGTTTTAAAATGAACCCTCCTCACCCCTTAAGGGGTGAGGTCTCCCGATATTATATTTGTGAGTAGGTTCTTTTCTTACGAAAATAAGTTACTTGCTTACTAGGGTTGTTGTAAAGGTAGTTTTTGTGCCAGCAGACAATGCGACAACATCAGTAGGGGTTCCCCAAATCCCAACTCCATTCTTGCCGTTACCCTTTACTGCATAAGATGCGGAATCAGCTCTGTGTTTCCATGCATCTAAGCTTTCTCCTGGTATTCTCCCTGCTATACCTATGCTAAGAGTAGGGGCAAGAGTAGAATTTTTGCCCAGCTCCTGAAGATTTCTACCTATCCTAACCGCAGCTTGGATTGCGGCTAATTCATCTCCTTCTATATAAGCTGAGAATTCATCTCCTCCGGTTCTTGCGATAATATCCCCTTGCCTGAAAGTTTCCACTGCCGCTGCAACCAACTTCAAGGCTTCATCTCCACCCTGATGTCCAAATCGGGTATTGAAGTCTCTAAAATCATCCAAATCAAATACTAAAATAGAGCCTTTTTTACCTCTGGTAAGCCTTCTTTCTATCATTTCGTCAAAGGCCCTACGATTTGGGAGCCCAGTTAGGGGGTCATGTCTTGCTTCCCAGTCGGCGCGAGCGTAAGAGCTTTCAGCCTCATTACCTCTCTGGTGCAAAGCATGGAGATGTCTAGCAACGTAAAGTGCGGCTTCTTCAGCCCCCTGCTGATTAATCAATTTTTCCACTGCGGAAGCGATGGATTCTATCTCTGCCCTATCTTCAGCACGCCTGCCGAAGTTAATGTTTTCTTCTTCCCATCCGAAAAGTCCACCGTTAGATTCTAAAGAATTCATAAATCACATTTTACAAGAATAGTTTAATTTATTACAATCCCTGTATGAATTTTAAGATAGAGATCCTTCGCTACGCTCAGGATGACGGGAGTGGGTTATGACTTTTCAGAGGTTAGCTATGTATTTTGAGAGATTAGAAGAAACCTCTTCGAGACTTTCTTTAATAGATATTCTTTCTGAACTTTTTAAAGAAACTGAAGTTTCAGAAATTGCTATGGTTTCCTACCTTATTCAAGGAAGAGTAGCCCCTTTTTATGAGCCAATTGAAATTGGAATGGCAGAAAAATCCGTTGCCTCCTCTATTGGTAGAGCTTATGGAGTTTCTAGGGAAGAAGTTTTAAAAATGTATGGGAAGTTCGGGGATCTAGGCAAGGTTGCTGCAACCTTGAATTCAAAATTCAAAATTCAAAATTCAAAATTAAGTATTAAAGATGTTTTTGAAGAATTAAAAAAGATTGCAGGGTATTCTGGGGAGGGGACAGTTGAGAAAAAGATCTCTTCTTTGGAAGGGTTTCTAAAGAGAGCCAGTGGGATAGAGGCTAAACATTTAGTAAGAATACCTATTGGTACCTCCCGTCTTGGAATTGGTGATCCAACTGTATTGGATGCCTTTGCTCAGGCTAAATTTGGCGATAAATCTAAAAGAAAACTACTGGAGGGTGCATATAATAAGGTTTCAGATTTAGGGTTAATTGGGGAGACTCTTTTTAAAGGGGGGTTGGGTAAAGTTGAAAAATTAGATGTTGCCTTTGGCAGACCAATTCGCTCTCAACTTTGTGAAAGAATTACAGACCCTAAAACTATTTTAGAAAAATATGATGGGGAGGCTCACTGCCAATATAAATATGATGGGTTTAGGGTTCAAATCCACAAGGACGGAAAAAAAGTAAGGCTTTTTTCTAGAAATTTAGAAGAAACAACCCTTATGTTTCCAGATATTATTGAGGGAGTCTTAAAGCAAGTTAAAGCAAAATCCATAATTTTAGATTCAGAGGCTTTGGCTTTTAACCCAGAGTCTGAGGAATTCTTACCTTTTCAAGAAACTACTAAAAGACGCAGAAAACATGGGATAGAAGATGCTGCCAAAAGATTGCCCTTAAAAGCTTTTGTGTTTGACATTATGTATCTTAATGGAAAATCTTTAATAGATATACCCCTTCAGGAAAGGATTGAGTTAATGAAAAAATCAGTTAAGGGGGAGGAGGTATTAATTGTGCAACCTGGAGAGATAGTCCGGGATGAAAAAAGACTGACCGAGATTTTTGATGATGCTTTAACTAAGGGTTTAGAGGGAGTGATTACCAAAAGACCCGATTCAAAATATGAAGCTGGAGCTCGGAATTTTAACTGGATTAAATTAAAAAGACATTCCTCAGGAGAACTTCAAGACACTGTGGATACAGTTATTTTGGGTTATGTTTATGGTAAGGGTAAAAGGGCGGAGTTTGGGGCAGGTGCGCTTTTGGTTGGGGTTTATGATAAGGAAAAAGATGAATTTGTAACAGTTTCTAAAATTGGAACAGGGCTTACTGATGAGGAATGGCGGGAAATTCATAAAAGAGCAGATAAAATCAAGGTGGACCACAAACCAGCTAGGGTAAATTCTATTTTAGTCCCATCCGTTTGGATTGAACCAGAAATTGTAATAGAAGTTTTAGCAGATGAGATTACTCGCTCTCCCGTACATACTGCGGGTAAGGATAAAGAGGGGGTAGGTTATGCCCTAAGGTTTCCGAGACTTGTAAGATTTAGAGAAGCCGACAAAAAAGCTGAGGATGCAACAACGGTTAAGGAATTAATTGAGATGTACGGACAACAATATCAGAAAAAATAGTATAATAAACCTATAAAATGACTGAAGCTGGTTCTGCAGTATCAGATTATCGAGAGCAGCCAGTAATACCTTTTAAAGCTGCTGAATTCATTCCAATGGTAGGAGTTCTCCTTTATGCTGAACGTAGAAGAAGAAAGTTAGGACAATCTTTTGCAGAAGCTTATATCCCGCGTATTCCAAAAACCAGAGAGGATTTTATGCAAATATTATACATGAATACATACAGATGGCCACGACCGGCTGATTTCAGGGCTGAGTTGAGAGCTATTAGATTAGCTGTTTTAAATGTTGGATTTGCAGCATACCATGCGTTGTCTTTACCATTGGGTTATACAGCCTTCAGGCATTTTACTTCAGGAGGATAATTGAAAGAGCTCGAGACTGTTTCTATAAGTTGTTTGTTGAATCCTTATTTTATCTATACCGAGAGTTTCAGCAATTTTTTGGGCAATCAATTCTAGTTTTGCTGGCTCATTAACTGTCATCCTCGACTTTATCGAGGATCCAGATCCTGAAACTAGTTCAGGATGACGAGAGGACTGGATTCCCCCTCCATCAAATGGAGCCGTCGCGGGAATGACAGTACCGTGTGATGATTCTGGAATAAAAAAAGGCGAGTCAGTTTCTAAAACGAGTAAGTCTAGGGGAACTTTTTTGAGAAATTCCTGTTTGGACTTGTCATAAGTTATATCTCCACCGAAACTTATAAATACATTCTGCTTTTTGGCAAAGTTTAGTAATCTAATATTTGGTTCGCACATATGGAAGACAGCCTTTCTTTCTAAGACTTTATCCCAATTTTTTTCTAAAACTTCTAAGGTTTCTGAGATTGCTTCGCGGTTATGAATGATTAAAGCCTTTTTATATTGAATTGCCAGTTTAATTTGTTCTGTAAAAAATATTTTTTGTAAATTAATAAACTCATTAGAAATTAGGTAATTAGGGTACTTAGACTTTTTGTATATATGTTTATCCATTCCAGTTTCTCCAACTGCAACAACTTTGGGGTGAGAAATGAGTGACTCAACTTTTTCTATGTCATTCCGAGCGGAGTGAGGAATCTCTGAACCCTGTGGTGAGCTTGTCGAATCCATTGTTTCAGGATCCTTAATGGAACTCACATGCGTAAGAGATTCTTCGGCTAATGCCTCAGAATGACAATAGGAGAATACATGATGGGGATGAATTCCAACCGAGGCAAAAACTTCAGGGTAATTTTTGGCAACTTCAATGGCTTTTTTAGAAGTTTCCAGGTTTGTCCCAACAGCAATGATTTTATCTATACCAGCTTTTTTTGAATCTTCTATAATTTGATCCCGGGTTTTATCAAAAACTTTAAACTGAATATGAGAATGGGTGTCAAATAACATTAAGTTATTTCCTTAGCAAAATAGACTAGCTTAACATTGGGAGGAAGTGTGAATTCTGATTGCCATTTGTTCTCGATCTGCAGGTATCTATTTTTGATATAAAGTTTTTGGGCAGCTGTATTATCATCTGATGTATCCAGGATGATAGTCTTAAAACCCAACTCTTTAGCCCTTTTCTCTAAAGCTTCAAGTATTGTTTGTGCAAACCCTCTTCTTTGAAAACTTGGATGAGTGCGCATCCTTCTTAATTTTACTGTTCTCTGATCAAGCTTAAGTAATCCACCCATAACAATAATTTGATCATTTATTAACCCTACTAAAAATTCACCACCCCTATTGATATAAAGACTTTCTATATCTTGTATGTCATCATCCCAAGGCCCAATCCCAAAATCGAATCCAGATTCTTTTAATGCCAGCTTATGTAAATCCCAAACCTGATCAAAGTCTGAGGGTTTATATCTTCTTATAACCAATTTATCCATTTTTGTCATTATATCTTATTGATTTTTTTTTTTTTTTTCTATACCCTAAACGCTACACCCTAACTATGGCATTTGTTGCAGATCTACATATCCATTCCAGATTTTCCAGAGCTTGTTCAAGGGATTTAAATATTCCTAACCTTTCCAAATGGGCAAAATTTAAAGGGATTGATATGTTAGGTACTGGGGATTGTTTGCATCCTTTATGGTTTGCTGAAATTAAGAAAGATCTACAAGAGGTAGGTGATGGTACTTATGAATATGATGGTGTTAGGTTTATCTTAACAGTTGAAGTTGCCTGCATTTACTCAGACAAAGGAGGGACAAAAAGAATCCACATTGTAATTTGCCTGCCCAGTTTAGATTCAGCCGCCAGATTGTCTGAAGTTTTGACTAAAAGGGGGGTTAATTTGGTTTCAGATGGCAGACCTATTATGGGATTGTCTACTCGACAGCTTTGTGAAATCGTTTTTCAGGTTGAGCCAAATGCCCTAGTAATTCCCGCGCATATCTGGACACCCTGGTTTTCTTTATATGGCTCAAATTCCGGCTATGATAAATTATCAGATTGTTTTGGAGAATTTTCAGAGAAGATTTACGGTGTTGAAACCGGGTTATCTTCTGAACCTGCCATGAACTGGCGAATATCGGATTTAGACAATAAATCAATCGTTTCATTTTCCGATTTACACTCCCTCCCAAGACTTGGAAGAGAGGTAACAATTTTTGGAGGACAGTGTAGCTTTGATGGACTTTATAATGCACTGCAAAATCAAAATATTGTAGGAACAATAGAGTTTTTTCCAGAAGAGGGAAAATACCATTACTCGGGTCATAGAAATTGTAATGTGGTCTATGGACCAGAGGAACTTAGGGAAAAAGGGACAGTTTGTCCGGTCTGCAAAAGACAGCTAACTGTTGGGGTAATGCAAAGAGTAGAAGATTTGGCTAACAGATCAGAGGATGAATTAGAGTTGGAGAAAAAAGACGGGGTTATAAAATCCAAAAAGTTTCCTAAAAGGCCGGGATTTAGAATGTTAGTACAGCTTGAGGAAATAATTGCCGAAGCTTTAAACTCTACGGTATCCTCACAAAAAGTTAAAAACGAATATGAAAGACTGGTGACCAAAGTTGATTCGGAGTTGAAAATCCTTACTAAAACTCCAGTTGATCTTTTGCAAATTAGTACCGGAGAAAAAATAGCTGATGGTATACAAAGAATCCGGGAAGGAAAACTGACAATCGAGCCTGGGTATGATAATACTTATGGTGTAGTGAAGATCTGGTCTGAAGATGAGGACCCCCTAAAACAGGAGGAACAAATAAGTTTGTTTTAATTTTTTTTATGGATTTTAGAGTTGGTATTTATACTGCAAATATTGAATCTTTAATTTCTCTTTCACAAATCGTAACGGATTCTATCCGACTAAACTTATTTGGTGTTCCTCCGCTAGATTCGGAAAAACCAGAAGAGATCGCCCAGATAATTTTAATGAATAACGCAAAGGAAAAGATCTTTTGGGCCGCAGACGGACATTTTAAATTCATGTGGTTGGGGGATTTGGGAATGTCTTTTAGGGGGCTTGCCAGATTGCATTCTCCTCAATACCTTAAGAAGATCATTGAGTTTATAACCCACCAGTCAATTATCAAAAAATCAGTTCCCAGTGTTTTTACTGAAAAAAGGGGATTTGATATGCCGATTGAACGGATAGACAGCCTTCCTTGGTTAATTTATTGTATAAGTGAGTACACCCTCTTAACAGGTGATAAAAGTTTTTTGGATCAAAACCGTCAGAAGCTTCAACTGCTAATCACCCGATTTGAGGAAAAATACCTAACAAATGGTTTGCTAAAGCCCGATATTGGGGGAGACTGGATGGATACAATTATCCGGCCATCTTCCACCTGGAATAATATCTGTATTTTAATGATGCTTGAAAGGGGGGTTAAATTAGGCTTTAAAGTTAAAACTGACCCGGAGGCTTTTGAAAGACTAATCATTAAACAAAGATTTAAAGACAATTTATTGGTCGATTACTATAATTCCATCGATATTGGGGTTGATGCCTGCGTCCTGGCTTTGTATCTAGGACTTTTTAAAAGAAGTATAAGAAATTCACTGATCAAAACTATTGAATTAAGTAGTTTAGCAAAGCCGTTTCCGATTAAGCTTGCAAGAGATAAATATCCAAAAAAATTTATGCCAATATTGACCCATTTTATCCCAAACTATCATCAGCTTTTTTGGATGCATTTGGGAGTTATGTATCTAAACGGCTTGAAGAAAAACGGAAAATCGTTTAAAAACCATAAAGCGGCTTTAGACAGAGAAATAATCAGGCACCGGAATTTTGTTGAAGTTTTGGATGAGAAAGGCAAACCTTATAAAACTCCTTTTTATTCATCAGCCTATGGATTATCAATGGCTGCTGCACAATACTTGGAGTTGATTGAAGATTCCTAAAACTATGACTGTTTTCTTACAGAATGATGGTAAGTTTGTATAATAAAATTTGTTGTATATGCATCTAATTGTTGGACTTGGAAATCCCGGAGATAAGTATTTAAATACCAGACACAATTTAGGCTTTGAAGTTTTGGACGAATTTAGAAGAAAGATGGGTTTAGGAAATTGGGGTGTGGAAGAAAAATTTAAAGCAGAGTTGGTTAAGGGCGAAGACCTGATCCTAATAAGACCCTTAACTTATATGAACCTTTCAGGGTTAGCTGTTTCATTGGTTGTTAAGTACTTTAAGATCCCTTTGGAAAATATCATAGTTATCCATGACGAGCTTGATCTTTTGGTAGGCCACATCAAAAT
>CAYMTV010000041.1:0-7397 GCA_964393525.1 uncultured Gammaproteobacteria bacterium
ATGGGAATGATTTTTTCATTAGTTTGTAGATTTACTACCTCAATCTCTCCAGAATCTTTCCTTGTTAACCTGATAGGTACTCCACCTACACTATCTTCAATTATTTTTTGTTTTTCAAATATACTCTCCGGATAGGCTTTAGATTTACCGTTAAGCTCTATACCATAAACTATTGTTTTGATTTGCAAACTTTTGTCTAGTCCTTTTACTCCAAATAGTAACTGGTCATCTTGTTCATAAGTTCCATAGGGGTATTGGTCATAATCCCTTCTGTGGCCTGTGTCTCTAGATAAAACTTGAGTATTAGGATGTTCTTTTTTCCACTCTCCCCAAGGGGTGGTAACAATTGGTAGCTGTTTAAGTTTTTCATCCCGTCTTGCAGCTGGTCCAACAATTCCCTCTCCTGTAATTTGTTGCCAAAGATTACCTTCATACCTGTCATACATAACTAAATCAGAATTATGCAGTTTGCCGGATACTCCAAACTCGGTAATTACACCATCAACTTTTCTTTCAAATGCAAGTGCTGAACCACATAGAGGACAAAAGGTAACAGCAATAGGATCAGAAGCGACCGTGTCATTTACTATTTCATGCCAATTAAGAATTCTTTGCGGATAAGCTCTTTGAGTACCCTTGTAGTTAATTGCAAAAACTATATCACCATCTTTTAACCAACTAGCTTCTTGCACTGATTCGAATTTTGGATTGTCAATGGAGGGAATACAGTCTTGCCCAAAACAACCTTGGAGCAAATCTTCTTTTTTTACCTTAGCTCCATTAAAATCATTTTGTAAAGATACTTTTTTAACTACTGTCTCTCCAGGACTCGCTTTTTGCACTTGCTGTTTTCCTCCTTTTAAATTTTTTAACTGGTTATCTACTTTGACACTTTTTTCGAAAGTTGTGGCAAGTTGTGTCCAAGACGCTGGTAAGTTTGCCAATGTCCAAGCTTGCAAGACTCTGTCTGCACCTGTCCAAATAAATAATGCTGTTGCTAAAATAACGATTCCAAAAACTTGTCTGATTTTTTGATTTTGTGTTTTAAAAAAGGTTAACCTACGGGAAGCAGAGCTTCCACCTTTGGCGATAAAATACAAAGGAATTCCAGTTCCTAAAGCGTAAGCAAATACAACCGCAACCATTGTAAACGAAAAAGAACTCACAGCAGCTAGAGTTGCCATCGCCGCTACAACCGGCCCGATGCATGGAGTCCAGATTATTCCTAAAGATGTACCTGTCAAAAACCCTCCCCAAAAACCACCAAAATGTTTACCCTTCGAAGCTCTACTCTGTAGAGCGGAGGAGGGCCAGTACCGCTCAATAAATACTTGAATCTTTTCCCAAATTATGGGGAATACTAGACTTAGACCAAAAAAAATAAGTAGCACTACAGCCAAAGTTCTTACAGTATCTGCCGGGATACCTAAAATTCTTACAAGTGTTGCTAAAAGTAAAGAGGCGATAGTAAAACTTATAACAAGTCCCGCAATCACACCCTTAATTCTTTTAGTGTTGCCATCAATACCGCTTGCTAAAACAACTGGCAAAATCGGAAGCACACATGGAGAAAAAACTGTCAAGATTCCTGATATAAATGCTATCAGTATGAGCAGAAACATAAAGGTTACTGTAAATTTTGAATTAAAGCATCAAGGTTGCCGCCGATCCATCTTTTTTTCTCATTGCCATTTTTATCCAGAACAATCAATGTGTGCTGAGAGGTCACACCAAATTTAGCATTCATCGCCTTATCATGGTCATAATCTACCTTGAGTATTGTTACATCAGAAGGTAGGATATTACCCCTCTCTTTTATCTCTTTTTCTAAAGCCTGGCAGGTTTGACACCAAACAGTGGCAGCAAAAAATAAAACTGGTCTTCCATTTCTTTTGGCAGATTCTAAATTGCTTGAGGAATAATCTATATAATTTAGCCTATCCATCAAAACTGGGGAATTGGTGTTTGAAACTGTATTTTGTGGTTTGTTAAATCCATTTCTAAAGAATAGAAAACCTACCGCAATTACAAGTAAAGATACAGCAATGAAAATATTAAAAAGCTTCATGATTACTTAAACCCTTCAAGAAAACTTAATAATTTACGTTTTCTCTTACCTAACTTAAGCGAATAACAGATTAATTGCCCACAGCGGTAACTTTCCACAAGTCCTATTTTTTTTAAATCAGCTAATGCATGGGAGACAGCAGATTGAGAAAGGTTCAAAATTTGAGTTATATCAGTAACAGGAATAGCCTTTACTTTAGTAAGCAGTAAATAAATCTTAAGCTTGGTCGGATCAGAGAGATTGCGGATAATTCTTAGTAACTCTTCCTCCTCGTCAGATAGTTTTAGTTTTTCCTGTAGGAGTAAAATCTTTGAGTCTGTTACATAATGTGGATGCCCTTTATGTGATTGTATATATGAACGATTGAGCATATATTTATATAATAATTGTTGTACCTGTTTTTGTCAACGGTTTAATGTATAGATACATAAATTTTCCTAAGCTAAAAATTTAAAATTCTGCTAAAATGGGAGAAGAAAAGTTTTACCGATTCGACTTAAAGCGAGTTCGGATTTTTTTAAAAAGGCCGACTTGAGAAAAGCTTAACTTTCCTGGCATAATTAATTAATGGATCCAAAAAAGCCTGTTCCTCCTTCTAATCCCCCGGTGAATAACCCGCCACCGCCAATCCAACCGCAAGCTGCACCCCAAACTCCAACCGTATCCCAACAGCCCGTCCCTCAAACTGCTCCTTCCCCACCCCCGCCTAAAAAATTTTCTCTTCCTAAAATCAACCTTAAGCGTATTGCAGTACTCTTAATTGTTTTTATTATTTTTGGAGGAATTATCGGCGGGTCGTTGGCCGTAGCTTACGAAAAAATAAGTATCAACAACCCAAAGGTTGAAGAAGGAATCAGAAGTTTTGTATTGGGGTTACCATTTATGCCAAAAACTCCTAAATACATCCTTGAGTCTGCCATCTCATCACATAAAAGAATTGCCAAACACACCTTTGATATTTCAATGGTTGTAAAATCCGATGACTATCTGACAACTTTAGGATTTAGTGAGATAGACCTTGTAGCAAAAGGAGCGGTGGATTATACCGACCCAAAAAAATTAAAAGTTAAACTTAATGCAAATATTACCAAAGAATTAAATCTGGACTTAAGGAGCACAGATGAAAAAGTTTATATAAAAATCAATACTTTTCCTAAAATTATTACCACATTCCTGCAGATAGATTATGAGAAGATTAAACCCGTTTTTGATAATTGGATAGTTTTTGATAACAAGCCTCTTGAAACCCAAGCCAGAGCCTACCTTGATAAAGCTGCGGAGGAAAAACAAAATCCAACAGAAGATTTTTTGGAAGGGATATTTAATATCCTGCAGGATGAAAGACTTTTAAAAGAGATCAAGTCATCAAGTGAAAAAGTAGACGGGTTTGATACATATAAATTTTCGCTTAAACCCTCGGACAGTTTACTGGATTACCTGATGTATAAACTTGAGGATGTAAACTATAAAGGCCAAAGGAAAATCACCCAAGATGGTTTAAAACCTTCAGATAGCATTAAAGATTTAATTTTAGATGTCTGGTTTGATAAAGGGGAGTCTTATGTCCGTCAGGTTGCAACATCTTTTAGAGTTAAACCCACAAGCCCAAATTCCGATTTACAAACTAATGTTTTGGGAATCACCAATCTTCTAGATGTTCCCAAAACCCCCTCAGGCCCGGGAATAAGTCCTAATTTTAATTTTGGCAGATCCGAATCCAAGGTAGCATCGGTTGTTAAGTTTTCCGACTATGGTCAAGGATTTAATGTTGATGTCCCCGAAAAAGTCCTAAAGTTTGAAGAATTTTATGCACAGCTTCTAAAAAGTTCAGGACTTCTCGAAAAGTACGGTTCGCCCTCGGCAGAGTTAGCAAACCCGTTGTAAATTTTAAACTTGTTTTTCTGTATCCATACATATTTTTTGATATATTGTGACATATTGTATAAGTTAAAAAACCGTATATAATACGAAAATATATGCCCAAGATCCCTAGCAGCAATCTACAATCTACAATCCCTTCTGACGGTAAAAAAGCCGCAATACTTGCTGCCATGCAGCAGATTCAAAAACAGTTTGGTACGGGTTCGATCATGCGTCTTGGCGAGCGGGCAGAGAAGATGACTACCGAGACTATCTCCACCGGTTCGATTGCTTTAGACCTGGCGCTTGGAGTTGGCGGAGTTCCCAAAGGCAGGATTATTGAAATTTATGGCCCGGAAGCCTCCGGTAAAACCACGGTTTGCCTACATATTATCGCCGAAGCTCAAAAAAAAGGCGGAGTTGCAGCATTTATTGATGCAGAACACGCACTGGATCCTCAACGCGCCCAAAAAATTGGAGTAAATTTGGACGAGCTTTTAATCTCCCAGCCTGATACCGGAGAACAGGGACTGGAAATTGCAGATTCTTTAATCCGCTCCGGAGGGATTGATGTTTTGGTGATTGATTCGGTGGCAGCCCTAACACCAAAAGCTGAGATTGAAGGTGAGATGGGGGATGCAGTTATGGGTATGCAGGCACGTTTAATGTCTCAAGCTTTAAGAAAGTTAACCGCTGCAATTTCAAACACTAATACTATTGTTATTTTTACCAACCAGCTCCGCCAAAAAATTGGTGTGATGTTTGGAAACCCGGAAACCACAACCGGCGGACAAGCTCTAAAGTTTTATGCCTCTATAAGATTGGATGTTAGAAAGATTGAAAATATTAAAAGCGGTGATCAGGTGGTAGGGTCACGCCACAGAGTTAAAGTTGTAAAAAATAAAATAGCTCCTCCATTCAGGATTGCCGAGTTTGATATGGATGAAAATGGAGTTTCTAAACAGGGAGAATTACTGGATGTTGGAGTAGAACTTGGGATACTTACAAAATCTGGAGCTTTTATTAAATGGGGAGAACAACTTTTAGGTCAAGGTAGGCCAGTAGCAATAGCTTATCTTAAGGAAAATCCAAAAGAGGCACAAAAATTAGAAAAAGAAGTCCGAGATGCCTGGGCCAGACAAAAAGAAGGAAAGGAGCCCCTGGTAGTTGGTGAAGAAGATAATGAAGATGGCCCTGGTTCTATAGAAGAGGCTGTTTAAATTTCTTGATATTTAAATATCCTCTCACTATAATCCTATAAAACAAAATGGAAGTTATAAAAGGCGGTAGAGCTGGTGAAAGATCAAAAAAACCAATTCCTATGGTTCCTATGGTAGGAGATGAGATATATGTGCCCAGCAGCATCCATGCATACCACAGTATGGGATTCTGATATTATCGGCGGTCGAGCAATAGTATCAGTCGTTAAACCTGGAATATCTGGAGGTAAAACGGTGAATTTTGTTGAGGTTGAACCATTACCAGGACATAGCTTTAATTGGGATGAATACCTAAGAGGAAAACAAGCAGCACTAGAGGAAAGATTTCAAGATAGATGGGCAGGGTCTGATTGGAGAGGAAATCCATATAGTGAACCTCCTGGACCTGGAGAAGGTTGGCAATCCTAATATTCAATATCTTAGTTTATAATCGGAGCATTATTTAATTTCTCCATGAAAATAACCTCAGTTGAGCCACAGAAGAAAAATAAGGGAAGATTTAATATCTTTTTAGATGGGGTGTTTGGGTTTGGGGCGGATGAGGATACAGTGGTTAAGTTTAGACTTATTCCCGGAAAACAGCTTGACAACTCGGAGTTGGAAGTGATTTTGCTGGAGACTGAAGTTGGGAAATTAATGACCAGGGTGTATGGACTTTTGAATATCCGCCAGAGATCGGAGAAAGAGGTTAGGGATTATTTTAGAATCAAGAATTATGAAGCAAGAATCAAGGGGAGGGAGGAGATAAGTCAAATTTTGGTTGACAAAGTAATAGAAACCCTAAAACAAAAGGGTTTCATAAACGATGAAGTTTTTGCCAAAGCCTGGGTAGAATCAAGGACGAAGAAAAAGGGTTGGAGGGTAATCCAAAGTGAATTAATCCAAAAAGGGATTGACCGTGAAATTATTGAAAGTATTAAGGAGCAAGTATTAAGTTTTAAAGATGAGAGTCAAACAGCAAAAAACTTACTGGAAAAAAAGGCTGGAGTTTGGAAGAATTTGCCTAAACTGGAATTTAGGAAAAAAGCTTTGGAGTTTTTAATGAGGCGGGGATTTGATTATTCAACAGCCAAAGATACCGTTGATTCTTACTTAGAAAAAATGTAGAATATTCCCATAGTAGCTAGAGAATCTTAAGGAAGTAAACTTGAGGTTAAAATGGAAATTCTATTAAAACTCCATTATTAAGTTTAGATCCTCGTCCGCTTTAGGCGGTTATTTTCTCAAATTCTCTATTTAAAAAACCAAGCATGAAGAAGTCATTTGGGTCATCACAATCTCAACAATCTCCAAATCCTGTAAATCAGGGGACATCCGCAAATCCTTCCGATTTAATTTCCAAAGAAAAAGAACAGTTCGACTCAAAGCTCACTGCCGAAAGGCTTGCTAAAAGGGAAGGGATTTTGGAAGAAAGGGAAAGGCAGATTGAGGAGGGTTTAAAAGTTGTTGAACAGAAGCTGGAGATAGTTGAAAAAACAAGAAAAGATTTGCTCGAAAAATTGGAAAAAGCCGCCAAGATGTCTCAGGATGAGGTCAAGCAGGTTTTACTTGAGATTGTTGAAAAAGATTTAGCGGTTGAAATCTCCAAGAAAATAAAAGAATCCGAAGAAGAAATCAAAGTTCATGCCGATGAAAACGCCAAACAGATCTTAGCCGATGCCATGTTGCACGGTGTGACAGATTATATCTCCGAATTTACAACTTCTACCATCAAGCTTCCGGATGAGGAGATGAAAGGAAGAATTATCGGTAAGGAAGGAAGAAACATTAAAACTTTTGAGCAGGCAACCGGTGTGGATGTGGTAATGGATGATGAGCTGCCTGATGCTTTGATTTTATCCTCCTTTGATCCGATCAGGCGGGAGATTGCCAAAGTATCACTGGAGCGGCTGATGGCAGACGGCAGAATTCAGCCCCAGAGGATTGAGGAGATTGTTGAAAAAACCCGCGAAGATATCGAAAAAGTAATTTATCAAGCTGGTGAGAAGCTCGCATCAGATGCAGGAGTTTTCAATTTGCCACATGAAGTAATAGCTACTTTAGGTAAATTTAAATACCGCTTTTCCTATGGTCAAAACTTAATCCAGCATAGCTTAGAACTTGTTAAAATCGGAGTTGAGATTGCCCGTCAGGTTGGAGCGGATATGAATATTGTCAGGCTTGGATGTTTGCTGCATGATATTGGAAAAGTAGTTTATGAAGGAGATGAGGGAACCCATGTTGAAAAAGGAGTTGAATTTGCTAAAAAA
>CAYMTV010000042.1:0-7296 GCA_964393525.1 uncultured Gammaproteobacteria bacterium
GAGCCGTAGTTAAGTCTCCTAAGCTTTTAATATTGGATGAGCCTTGCCATGGATTAGATCTAAAAAATAGAAAAAAAGTTTTAGCATTAATAGAAAAAATTGGCAAAAATGAAACAAGTCTTTTGTTGATTACACACAATCCAGATGAAGTTGTTCCCTCTATAACTCATACATTTAATCTAACAAAATAGTATAATCGCAAGATTAATCTTGCTCTTATTCAAAGAAGAGGCTTGTCCTCATATCTTGGAGCAAGATATAATATCAAGCCATGATTAAATATATTGATGCCAGGAAATTAAAAAAATCTTCCACTTTTCAGCTTGAAAAAGAGATGGCTATTTCCGAAATAATGGAAAAATCTCCAAAAGCTGTTGAGTTTTTAAGTATGTATGGATTGAATTGCGCAACTTGTTTTGCGGCAAATTTTGACACCCTAAAAGAAGGAGCACAGGTCCATGGAATGACAGAGGAAGAATTAGATGAAATGATTGAGGAGATTAATATTGAACTGGCAAAAAGAGCAAATGGCGGATAGCTTATGGCAGATGGTTATAAAAGAAATTTTTTATTAATAAAAAACTTATTTGTTTCCACTATTGATGGAAAAGAGATTTTGCGCGGAGTTTCTTTAGGGATTAAAAAAGGGGAGATTCACGCCATCATGGGTCCTAATGGTTCTGGAAAATCAACACTCGCTCAAAGTTTAATGGGACACCCAGGATTTGTCATTACAAAAGGCTCTGTTATTTTAAATGGTGAAGATATAACTAAACTGACTCCAGATAAAAAAGCCAAACTGGGATTATTTTTGGGATTCCAATATCCAGTAGAAGTTGCAGGAGTTAACTTTGGAAATTTCTTAAGGACTGCTAAAAACGCTAATTTAAAAAAAGGTGATAAAAAAGCCTCACCTTTAGGATTTAGAAATGAACTAAAAGATAAAGCAAAAGCATTGGCTTTTTCAGAGGAAATTTCTCAAAGATCTTTAAATGAGGGGTTCTCCGGAGGAGAAAAGAAAAAGGCAGAAGTTTTACAGCTTTCAATTTTAAAACCGGAATTTGCAATTTTGGATGAGCCGGACTCAGGATTGGATGTTGATGCGCTAAGACATATTTCTAAGACTATTAACAATTTAGATTTTGAGTTAGGACTTATGCTCATTACTCACTACCAAAGAATTTTGCATTACATAAAGCCCGACTTTGTTCATATCTTTGTTAATGGAAAAATTATTAAATCTGGCAAGGGCGATCTAGCAGAAAAAATTGAAAAGGAGGGATATGAACAGCTCACAACCAATAGTTAAAAATTCCTATCAATTTGGTTTTTCAAAACCAGAGTCTTCTTTTTTTAGAACTCCAAAAGGTTTGAGTAAAAAAGTTGTCGAGGCAATTTCTCATTTTAAAAACGAACCGGATTGGATGAGAAAATTTAGACTAGAAGCATTAGGATACTTTGAGGAAAGACCAATGCCAACATGGGGAGCAGATCTTTCTGCAATTAATTTTGATAGTATACATTATTATATAAGTCCAACAGACGTAAAGGCGCGAACTTGGGAGGATGTCCCCAAAGACATAAAAGATACTTATGATAAGATTGGGATACCAGAGGCAGAAAAAAAGTTTTTAGCAGGGGTAGGCGCACAATATGATTCAGAAGTTATTTATCACAACTTAAAAAAAACTTGGGAAGATAAAGGAGTTATATTTTTAGATACAGACACAGCCTTAAAAAAATATCCGGAGATTTTTAAAGAATATTTTGGCAAATTAATTCCTCCCAACGACAATAAATTTGCAGCCTTAAATTCTGCTGTCTGGAGTGGAGGAAGTTTTGTGTATATCCCAAAAGGTGTATCAGTTGATATTCCTCTGCAAGCTTATTTTAGAATTAATGCCGCCAACATGGGTCAGTTTGAAAGAACTTTAATAATTGCCGAAGAAGGGAGCTTTGTTCACTACGTTGAAGGGTGTACAGCTCCAATTTATATAACAGATTCTCTGCATGCAGCAGTTGTAGAAATTGTTGTTAAAAAAGGAGCCAGAGTCAGATACACCACAATTCAAAACTGGTCTAATAATGTTTATAATTTAGTTACCAAAAGAGCATTTGTGGAAGACGAGGGGGTAATGGAGTGGGTCGATGGAAATTTAGGTTCCAAAGTAACTATGAAATACCCCTCAGTTTATTTAAAAGGTAAGGGTGCAAAGGGAGAAATATTATCGTTGGCATTTGCCGGCAAGGGTCAATATCAGGATGCCGGAGGAAAGGCTTTTCATTTCGCACCTTATACAACTTCAACTATTACTTCCAAATCAGTCTCAGTTGGAGGAGGAAGAACAAGTTATCGAGGGATGGTTAGAGTAAATCACGGAGCAAAAGGGTCTAAATCTTTTGTTAGGTGTGATGCATTGCTTTTGGATAAACTATCAAGAACAGATACATACCCTACAAATGATATTAACGAAGAAGATGTAACTATTGGTCACGAGGCTTCTGTTTCCAAAGTAGGAGAGGCCCAATTATTTTATTTGATGAGTAGGGGACTGGATGAAGCTCAAGCTACTTCAATGATAGTTAACGGATTTATAGAACCAATTGTTAAACAAATTCCTTTAGAATATGCAGTCGAATTAAATCGGCTAATTGAGCTGTCAATGGAAGGATCAGTTGGATGATTAAAAAAAATATTGTAATTGGTGAAAATGAACATCTGGTATTGCCACTATTTTGGGATGGAAAAGAGGAGGAGATTTCTTACCAGATTGATCTTGTGGAGAGGGGAGCACAAGTAGTTCTCTGGGGATTATTACTTGGAAAAGACACAGATTGGTTGGAGCTTAGATTAAATATTTCTCATAGAGCTCCAGATACAAAGAGCAAAGTTGTTTTAAAAGGTGCATTAACAGGTCGTGCAAAAATTAATTTTGAAGGTTTAGTAAAAATAGAAAAGGGGAGTACTGGATCTAATGCTTGGCTTGGATCACATTTTTTACTACTTTCTGAAAATGCTAAAGGAAGAGCTATACCCTCTTTAGAAATTTTAGAAAATGATATTAAAGCCGGACATGCGGCAACTGTGGGAAGAATAAATGATTTAGAACTTTTTTATTTGATGAGTAGGGGATTAACAAAGGAAGACGCAAAAAAGCTAATAGTAGAGGGTTTTCTTAAAAGTATTTTAGAAAGAATGCCAGCCAGTTTAGTTAACTCATCCAAACTTAAGGAGTATATTTAATTATGAAATTGCGCAATCAATATGCACGTGTATAGAAAGTGTACAAAGGAGAAAATATTATGATAGATTTTAAAGTTTTGAAAAAGGATTTTCCAATCTTTGCAAATAGACCCCAACCGTTTATTTATTTAGATAGCGGTTCAACATCTCAAAAACCTAAATCTGTTATTGATACGGTAAGCAGTTTTTATTTAAATTCTAATGCTAATGTTCACAGAGGTATTTCTAAACTTTCTGAGGAAGCAACAAACCTTTATGAAGGTTCAAGGGAGAAAGTTGCAAAATTTATTAATGCTTACTCCCCTACCGAAATAATATTTACCGGAAACACTAATGAAGCAATAAATTTAGTGGCAATTGGTTGGGCCAGGAAAAATCTAAGGGTGGGAGATATTGTTGTTACAACTGAGATGGAACATCATGCAAATTTTGTTCCTTGGCTTAAACTTAAAGAAGAAATAGGGATAATTTTACATATTCTACCAATAGACAAAAATTATAGATTGGATTTTGAATCCTTAATAAAAGGGAAGGTAAATTTAAGAAAAGTAAAATTAGTGGCCTTAACGCATGTCTCAAATGTCTTAGGGACCATAAACCCAATACAAGAGCTAATTAAGTTTTTTAAAGAAAAGGGAGTAAGGACTAGGTTTCTAATAGATGCAGCCCAATCAATCCCGCATATTCCAGTAAATGTTAAAAATTTGGATTGTGATTTTTTAGCGTTCTCCCCTCACAAAATGTTTGGTCCAACCGGAATCGGTGTGCTTTGGGCGAGGAAAGAATTATTGGAAGAAATGGATCCATTATTTGTAGGGTCCCACATGATTGCTGAAGTCACTAAAGAAAAAGCTACCTGGACAGATATTCCTTGGAAATTTGAGGTAGGAACTGGAAAACTGGAAGCAGCTGTAGGTTTAGGTTCAGCAATTGATTATGTAGAACAAATTGGAATGGAAAATATCATGCAACACGAAAGAGAATTAACTGAATATGGGTTTAAGAAACTACAAGAAATTCCTGGGCTAACTCTCTTTGGACCTAAAGATAGTAAAAATAGGCTGGCAATATTTTCTTTTAATATTACTGGGGCACATGCTCATGATGTTGCCCAAATTTTGGATTCTTTAGGGATTTGCATAAGATCCGGCCACCACTGTGCTCAACCATTAATGAATGTTTTAGGAGTTCCTGCAACCGCAAGAGCGTCCTTATATATTTACAACGACAAATCGGATATTGATGCACTAGTTGAAGGACTAAAAGTAGTTAAAAACATACTAAAAGTGTAAAGCCCAAAATAGCGCAATCAATATGCACGTGCATACATGTTGCGCTAAGATAAGAAAAGAAAAAAAGTTAAGGAAGTTTTAAAGCTGAATGAATAGTCAGTTATATCGCGAAATTATTTTAGAACACTGGAAAAATCCTCAAAACTGGGGAGAAGTTTCCAATGCTGATTTTGAGATCTCAGATTACAGCCCGTTATGCGGAGACAAAATAAAAATTACAGGAAAAATTAAAAATGGAAAAGTTGAAGATTTAAAATTCACGGCCGAGGGATGTGCAATTTCTGTTGCATCAGGTTCCATATTAACTGAAGAGTTAAAGGATATGAATATTGAAGAGATTAAAAATATCTCACAAGAAGATTTTTTAAATTTATTAGAAATTGATTTAACGACTTCAAGAATAAAATGCGGATTACTTCCCTATTCCGCGCTTCAAAAAGCAATTAAGCAGCTTTAGCTTCATGAGCATCTTTCCTAAATACCCACCAGCTTAGGATAGCAACATAAGCTACATATAATACAATTTGGGTAACTTCCATCCGCTGAGTGATTCCAAATAAAGCCTTAATTAAGTCTCCAGCAATTGTTGAGCTGTGGGGAATAAATGAGAATGTTAATTTGTTTGCTTCGGGTATTAGTCCTGCTTCGGCAAATTCATGAACACCTCTTGTTAAAAGCCCCGCTGCAAATAAAATTAGCAGCATATTAATAGTTTTAAAGGCATAAGAAATAGGAAGCTTAATAGCCCCTAATGTTAATGCTGCTGCAACAGTTACTCCACTAATCATTCCTGTCCCAAAACCCGTTAAGATTTTAGTGGGTTCTGAGGAGAGATAGATGGTAGATAAAAACAAAGCAATTTCAAACCCTTCTCTAAATACTGCAATAAAAGCTAGAGGAAATAAACCTTTTACCTCCTCTTTCTCAACTTTTTCCTTGATTTTATTAAACAAAGTTTTTCTGTAATTTGAAAAATATTTATGTAGGAAAAAAACTGCCCAAGTAATAAAAGCAGCTGAAGTTACCATGAGTATTCCTTCTATAAATTCTTCGGTTTTACCTGTGTAAATCTCCTGAACTTTTAAACCAAAGAAGGAAGCCAGTCCAATAATAATGAAGCTTACTACACCGGCTAAAGCTGTAGCGCTCCAGACAGTCTTTATCGCTCTCTTTTGATTCAATTTAATTAGAATTGATAAAATTGCAGCAACTATTAAGGTTGCTTCCAAGACTTCTCTAAAGGTAATTAAAAATGCAGGTAGCATGGAAGATATTTTACCATAGATTTGTTTTGCTTGACTTGGACAAAAGAGCTCTATATAATTTCCACAGCATGAAAAATGTTTTTTCACTTCTTGAACTTCTTCTTACCCATTAAGGTGGGAGATGAAGTCGTGAGAAACGATGAACTTCCCGCCAAAAAAGGCGGGTTTTTTAAGGGAAAAATTATGGCCAACAAAAAAGACAAAGTTTTTGTTTTTGACACAACTTTAAGAGATGGCGAGCAAGTTCCAGGGTGCCAATTAAACACTTTGGAAAAAATTGAAGTGGCTGAGGCTCTTGAGGAGTTAGGAGTCGATATAATTGAAGCAGGTTTCCCAATCTCTTCACCCGGAGATTTGCAATCAATTGTTGAAGTGACAAAAGTTGTTAGGAAACCTGTTATTTGTGCACTTTCCCGAGCAGTTAAAATTGATATTGATGCTGCAGCGCAATCTTTAAAACATGCCAAAAGAAAGAGGATTCATACCTTTATTTCTTCATCTGATGTTCATATAAAATACCAGTTTAACTCAACCCGGGAAGAGATTACCCAAAGAGCAGTTGATGCAGTCAAATATGCAAAAACTTTTTGTGAAGACGTAGAATTTTCAGCGATGGATGCAGGAAGAACTGATAATGAATTTTTAGCAAAGTTTATTGAAGCAGCAATAAAAGCCGGGGCTACAACGGTCAATATCCCCGACACTACGGGGTATTGTCTACCGGATGAATTTGGTCAAAAAATTAAATACCTTTATGAAAATGTTTCGGGAATAGATAAAGTTGTAGTTTCGGTTCACTGTCACAATGATTTAGGTCTGGCAACTGCCAATACAATTGCTGCTGTTCAAAATGGAGCAAGGCAAATTGAAGTAACTATAAACGGAACAGGAGAGAGAGCAGGCAATACATCTTTGGAAGAAGCGGTGATGATTTTAAAGACTAGAAAAGACATGGGAGTTTCTACGGATATAGATACGACAAAAATTTATCCTACTTCAAGGCTGGTTTCGCGCCTGATGCGGATGCCTGTACAACCCAATAAAGCTATTGTTGGAAGAAATGCTTTTGCTCATTCGTCAGGTATTCATCAGCATGGTGTCTTAAAAAATAAATTCACCTATGAAATAATTAACCCGGAAGATGTAGGTATTACACAAACCTCTTTACAACTGACTGCAAGGTCAGGAAGAGCAGCTTTAAAACACCACCTAGAAAGATTAGGCTATAAAGTGGAGGATGATGATGTTAATCAGGATTATCCAAAGTTTTTGGAAATTGAAGACAAAGTTAAAGACATAACAGACGATGATTTATGGACCATTGTGGGAGAGGAGCCAAAAGGTACTGGGATCAAGCTTGATCTTTTGGAAGTAGTTTGTGGTACACCCCTAAGGCCTATGGCTACAGTAAAGTTATCGGTTGATGGGAAAGAGGAAATTTCAACAGCAGTTGGCAATGGTCCGGTTGATGCATCATTTAAAGCAGTAGATGAAA
>CAYMTV010000043.1:0-7174 GCA_964393525.1 uncultured Gammaproteobacteria bacterium
TATAGCAATAAATCTTCTAGACCAACCATTTCCATGCATAGCGAATAATCAGCAAAAGAAGAACGACTTCTACAGCAGCGCCAAATATCATGAACAACCAAGCTTCTCCTGCCAAATTAAATAACGTAAAGGGAATATAAATTCCTGCCACGATTATGTTTGTCCAGCGATTTACTTTAGCTGGCAAGGCAACAGATAGGAAAATCATTAAAATCGGAATTGTCACTGAGGCTAGTGCTACCAATAGAAATGCTTGAGTAATTTCAAATTGCCACACCTTTTCTGCTAGCACGCCTTCTATAAACCCCGGCCTAAAGAAACCGAAATAATCTACATAGATGTATAGAAACACTACGCTCGTCCACAACGCGGCAAGCTTCAGCTTCACATTTACCTTAATATTTTCCAACTCTCCCGCGGTATTCTTTTTTGAATTATTGATCATTCCTTATGATAAATTTTTTAATTGTTACTTTCTGTTAATTTCTCTCACCTATTGTTAATAACTGTTACTATGTGATCCGGCTGGGATAATACACCCCCTTCGACTCCTCACTTCGTTCCTCGCTCAGGGCCGAACCGGGATCAAAGATCCGGTTAGAATCCTACTGTCAGATAAATACAAAAACAGTCAGTCCAAAGGACTGGCTTTTTTTGTATGTGATCCGGCTGGGATTCGAACCCAGAACCAATGGCTTAAAAGGCCACTGCTCTACCGTTGAGCTACCGGACCTTGTCGGAGTAACCTCATAAGTTCTTGTTTTGCCTAAAGTCAAAACTACGAACTTTCTAGTACTCCTCCTCTCAAAATTCTTTCAGAATTTTGGTAAAAAACAGAATATTAAACCTTCATATTATACTTTTGAATTACCCTCAAAACAAGTTTATTTACTTATTCCTAAACTGATAATTGCAATCTTTTAAAAAACATTCATATAATCAGTGTAGGAAATTTTATCTGCCAAAATGGATATAATTCAAATTTTCATCATTCTATCTTTTCTATTTTCTATAATCATAGGAATCGTTGTCGGCAATAAAGTTAAAAATAGCTCTCTTAATTTTACTGTAGCAGGCAGGAGTTTAGGCGCGGGCTTGGTAGGTTTAGCTTTAGTTGCCCAAGCAGTAGATGGAAATGTCACTTTAGGTAATACCTCCCTATCTTTTGACTTTGGTTTTTGGGCTGGTGCGGCCTTACCAATAGGTCTTGCTATCTCACTTTTTCTGTTGGGATTATTTTTCGCCGCTCCCTTAAATAAATTAAAACTCATAACCTTAGCGGACCTTTTTGAAGTTAAGTTTAACCGTCAAATTGGTTTTCTGGCAGCTATTATTATGATTTTGGGATTTGGTGTGCTTTTAGCAGGGAATATTGCAACCGTAGGGATACTTTTGAAACTTTTCTTTAATATCAGATATGAAACTGCAGTTATTATCAGCTCCATAGTGGTATTAATTTATATAATTCGTGGAGGTATTCTTTCCGATATCTATGCTGATATTTTTCAAATAGTCTTACTTTTTATTGGAATATTTTATGCACTATTCTTTCTTTTTATGTTCCATGGACCAATTGATTTATCTATCTCAGAGATTATTACCAGCAAATTCAGCCTAGGTCAGCTTACTTCAGTTGCTGAAGGGTCTTTAATAAATTGGGCAACAATTATAGCTCTGGGTTTTGGAAACCTAATTGCCATAGATTTTGGATCAAGAATATTTTCTGCAAAATCAGGTAAAGATGCAAAAAAAGCCTGCTTTATGGCAGCTTTATTTACTCTAATATTAGGTTTACCATTTTCTTTAATTATTTTTTATGCATTTAGTGCAAATCTTACTCCAAGCGCTGATATTCCAATCATTGTGGTTTTAGCAAAACAAGTTTTACCGCCTTTGATTTCGGCTTTACTTATAAGTGGAATTGTAAATGCAGCGCTTTCTACCATAGATGGAGCCCTACTTAGCATGGGTAATATTTTGACTCGCAACCTCATTAGAATTAGGCCGGAGACAACAAATGATGATGAAGTTATTGAAAAAACAGCACTCTACTTTTTTAGAATTTCTTTAATTCCAATTGCCTGCGCTGCTATGATATTTGCAATTGTGCTTCCTTCCCCAGGTGCATTACTTTCAATTGCTTTTGATATTACTTTTTCAGCATTATTAATTCCCTTCCTGTTTGCATTTTCCAGTAAATATGCTAATTCCAAAGCTGCATTATATGCAATTATTGTTGGAGGAGTTTCCAGAATGATCTTTGCAACTTTAACTCCAACTCTTTTTGGATTACCAAATCCTTTTTATATTCCTAATTCTTTAATATCTCCTTCACTTGATGGCGTAGGGACTATTATCGCTCCGCTACTTGCCCTACTAACTTATGTTTTAGTACTAACTACTTCTAGTAAGAAAGTTTTAGCAATAAATTAATTATGGATAAAAATTTAAAAAGTTGGTTAATTAAACAAAATATTTTAAAAAATCTGACAGTTATTTTTGTGACGATTGTTTTAATCCTTTGGACTAAAACTTATATTTCTGGAATTGAAAAAAGTGGGCTGGATGCAATTCTTTTCTTAAGTATTTTTCCCCTCGGAGCAATGTTTGCCTATTTTGCTTTTAGCTATTCTGAAACTAATCTAAAGTCTCCAGAACACCGAGCTCTTGCTGATTTATCCACTCTCATATTTTTAACAATCATTAGTTTTTCTGTAGCTTTCTCTACACTTCTGGGAGTTTTAGTTCTACCTCAGCTGGCTGTCCCATTTACATTAATGGCAGTATTGTTAATATCCGGCTGTTTAGTTTATGACTTTTGGAATTTATACTCTAATCTGGAGAAAACTGATTAAGGATGCTTATTATCTGCCACGAGCTTCATACCTAGCTGCAAGAGTTCGAGAAGACACTGTCCTTAAGGATCTTAATGTTGCTCTTGTCAGTTCATTACCATCTGGGGATGGAAATAGAGAAAGCCCAATAGCTTCTCTGCCCCCAACTCCGGCATACCTACTTGTTATATCATCACAGGCAACCACAGCAGTCATTGTAATCAAACGGTGAGGTTTAATTCCAGGTTCAAATCCGTAAGGCTTCTCTGTTAAGGCTTTAGCAAAAGAATAGTGTGCAGCCATAACCCAGGCTTCGTGAACTAAGTTTCTATCTCCTCCTCCTGGTTGAGTTCTTGAATAAAACCTGGCTAAAGGGTCTGGGAATTGGCGGGCAAGCTTTTCCTCTCTTTTTTCTGCCAACCATATTAGATGTCGCCAATGTTCTGGACCCATAGAATCAATTATTCTGCCTAAAGTCAGTAACCTACCCGCCGAAGAACCCAATAAAGTCTGAGGGTGTGTTAGGACATCAGCAAAACCTGAATTTGTATGAGGCCCATCAGCTTCTCTATTGCCTACAACTCTTGCTAAAACAGCCTGAGCTACAGGAATACCTAATCTTTCAGCCATCAGAGTATCACAATACTTCTGCGCATTAGCGCTTATTCTTGCCGGGTTTCTCCGAGTATAGTCACTGATGGTATAACGCCTTAGTTCGCTTCTTGAAAACCCAAGTTCCATAAGAACTAGTCCTTGAGGAGTAGATGCCTCAACGTATCTGTCTAAATGAGGTACAAATTGCAAGTCAACCAATGGAGGGTAGGTGGCATTTGGATCATAATCAACGAATGGTTTTCTATATTCCCTGAGCAGAATAGTTTCAGGATGTTCTCTTGCCACATCCATAAAACTAATGGCAAGTTCTTCTAGTTTAGTTTCTGAAATCATTATGACGCAATCATATACTATGAGATATAGGTTGTCAAGACAGAATGTTTAAAATTTCTCCACGAAAAAACCGGCTTTACAGCCGGTTCCTTCGAGAACCTGTCTCCTCTAAAGAATGGTTCTTTACTTAATTCCTCAAACCTTGCGGCAATCAAAATTAAGCTATGCTTTTTGGCTTGCGCCTCAAAGCGCGTCCCATCCAGTGGTTGTAACTTACGCTACATCCATTCCTAAGGCTTACCTGCTTTCGCCTGTAAGTTTCTTAGTCCCCTAGCCTCGCGGTTTTGGAGTTAGAAACAGGTAAATATCAACATATCATTAAACTCAATACTTCGTCAATACTATCTTAATAGATCAAAATATACCAAAATTTCTATGGGGTATAATTGCTTGCTGGGCTTCAATATTGATACAATTATTGTTAATATTAATGTACTTCTCCACTTCGGTCGAAGAAAAATTATTGTTCGAGCGTAGTCGAGAACTACATTATGAAATGTTTAGTCACAGGCGGTGCCGGGTTTATAGGTTCTCATATTCAGGATAAGTTAATTGAGCTTGGACACGAAGTTGTTGTTTTAGACAACCTAAGAAGCGGCAAAAAAGAAAATCTGAATCCTCAGGCGGTTTTCGAGCTCGCTGATATCATCGATCAAGACAAGGTTTTCCAAATCTTTCAAAAGCATCAACCTGAAATAGTCTTGCACTTGGCAGCCCAAAATGAAGTGCCTTACTCCATGGAGCATCCTTTTGAAGATGAGCAGATAAATATTCGCGGCACCATGAATATTCTGGAATCTTCGAGAATTGTGGGAGTTAAAAAGATAGTTTATTCAAATACCGGTGGTGCCTTTTACGGTGATGTCCCGGAGGCACTTCTGCCAATAAAGGAAGAAGCCCCTTCGGATAAACCAACCTCTTTTTACGGAGTTTCAAAACATGGCGCCGAGCTTTATTTAAAATTATATGGAAATATATATAACATTCCCTGGGTATCTTTACGTTATTCTAACGTCTACGGCCCAAGGCAGGAGGGTAACAGAGAAGCAGGAATCGTGGCAATATTTACCGAAAAACTCCTCAAGAAGGAAGTTCCTATAATCTTTGGTGATGGCTTAAATACCAGAGATTATGTGTATGTTTCAGATGTTGTTGATGCAAACATAAAAGCTTTGGAGTATAAGGGCTCGGATTCTTTTAACATTTCAACAGGGGTCAGAACCAGCAATTTGGAAGTATTCCAAACCATAGAAGATGAGCTAAAAACAGGCATTAAACTTGAATTTGGCCCTAAAAGGCCAGGAGATGCGCTTCATAACAGCTTAGACCCTAAAAAAGCTGAACTATTAATGGGTTGGAAGGCGGAAACTAATTTTAAAACCGGTGTTGAAAAAACAGTTCAGATTTATCGTGATATTCAGAAATCGTAAAACACAAATATTTGTTGTATTTGCCTTCATAATTTATGCATTTAACGCAGTACTAATCTTAAGTAACCCTCAAATTTTAGAAAATATTGAAAGGAGTTTGCCCCAACCCATCTATCTGGGCAGGCTTGCATATTCAAAACTCAACAATTCCCAACCCCCAATTAAACCTGCAGGTTCCCATACTATCTTATTGATAGGTGATTCAATGACGGACTTTTTAAGAGGAAACGAGGGTATCCTCAAAACCCATCTGGATCCCTTTTATCCAAATAAAAAAATAAACATACTAAATTATGGTTTTGGCAGCTCCAATATATTGTCTGTTAGCGATCGGCTAACAAAGGATACTAGTTATATGGGAACTAATTTCCCAAGCATACTGTCTCAAAATTTTGATCTAATTATTGTTGAATCTTTCGGTAATAATCCCCTTTCGGAATATTCAATGGAAGAGGGACTTAAGAAAAATAATGAAAAGCTGGATGAAATTGTAAAAACCATTAAACAATCAAAACCACAAGTATATATTGTCTTTTTGGCAACAATTGCACCAACAAAAGCTAAGTTTGGAGAGGGGGTTGTTAAACTTAGCCAAGAGGAAAGGTTTAAATGGGGCTTGGAGAGGGAAAAATATATAGAAAATCACATTAAGTATGCCAAATCTCACAATATTCCGGTAATTGATATTTACCATGCGACTAAAAATAAAAATAACGATGGGGATATTAATTTTCTTCGCAAGGATGATTTCATTCACCCATCCGCCGAAGGGGTCCAAAAAATCTATAGGGAGATGGCTCAATTTATAGTTCAAAACCGGATTCTGCCTTTTTAGATAAAGACTTTTTAATGCATCAAGCTGCAACAACAGCTCTGGATCGAACTAGGGGTTTGACATAATCCTGGCAATTTGTAAATAATCAAGTTAGCCTTGGATTTATAGAGGTATTTTTGTTAAAATTGACTTCTGTCTTCACCAAAATTGCTTTGTCTCTCAAAATTACGAAGTAATTTTGAAGAGGAGAAGTCGCAATAATTAGCGTACTTCGACGAGCCGCGTTCGTCTAGTGGCCTAGGACATCGGGCTTTCATCCCGGAAATCACGGGTTCGACTCCCGTACGCGGTACAAACAAAAAACTTCCTCCTTTTGGAGGATTTTTTGTTTTTTACCCAGTAGGTATGGAGTAGAATCGGATCTTTGATCCCGGTTCGGCCCTGAGCGAGGAACGAAGTGAGGAGTCGAAGGGGGTGTGTTATCCCGTACGCGTCACCAAGTCCCATAGTTGATTATAAAAACAAACTAGTTATAATTCCTGCATGGCTTTTATAGAAAGATTCGTTAGAGGAGTAGACCACAGTCGTACACAGCATAATTTTCCAACTCATGCTCTTTGGATTAATATTACGGCTCCAGGAGAAATCGACATAGCTAAATTTGATTTTTATGCAGCAAAAATTAATCCTTATCTCATGAAGATAAAATACGAGGGTGTACGAAGAGATTTGAAATATTTAGCTTTTGGTACAGATGTAGGAGATTTTCCTAGAGCCAGAATGATTCTATTTTATGCTGGTTTTGATCATTCTACTTATTTAGCAAGAATAGGAAAAAAACAAGATGCTCCAATTAGGTCAGGGGGGTTAGTATCATTAATTATGCCTGAAGAAGGACTCCCGATAGTAGAAAGAAGAGTCTGGAGCGAATCCCGCACTCTTCAAACAGCGGGAAAGCTAGATAGAGCAGTTTCAAATGCTTTTAAGTTTGGTGTGATGAGACAACACCTAGAACCTCCTTTTACCTTTGGATAATTTGTTTAATTCCAAGTTTTAATAGTTGCTTCATACTTTGAGATTATATTGAGGTTATTGAAATATTCAATCAAAAAAGGAGGCTACTAAAGCCTCCTTTTTAGGTTTTAAAGAAAAGATAACTTAATACCTATTTCTATCTCCACCAAAAC
>CAYMTV010000044.1:0-6990 GCA_964393525.1 uncultured Gammaproteobacteria bacterium
GGGAAGGTAGTACTGATCCAAAATCTGATAGAGAAATTGTAGAAACAGAGCTGGCTTTAGCAGATTTACAAGTAATAGAAAAACTAATAGACAATATAAAAAAGGAAGCTAAATTGGTACCAAACACACGCAATAGCGAGAAAATGGTACAAATTTTAGAGGGAATAAAGAAGAATTTAGAAGAGGGAAAAATTTTGGGTAAGTATGAAGTTGGTGATGAACAATTAAAAAAATGGTTTCATTCTTTACCTCTTTTGACAATAAAACCAGTTTTATATGTTTATAATGTTTCCGAAAAAGAATATGGACAAGAACTTAACGATCGTAGCAAAAGTGTCCAGAGTAATGAAATGGCAATTTCTGCCAGAATCGAGGAAGAACTGGCTGATTTAAATGATGCTGAAAGATTACAGTATCTTGCTGAACTGGGAATTGCTGAACCTGGATTGGAGCGTTTAATCAAAAAAGCTTACCACTTACTTGGATTGATCTCGTTTCTAACTGCCGGACCAAAGGAAATCCGGGCCTGGACCCTTCGACGCGGTGAAACCGCGCTCAGGGCTGCAGGAGTAATCCATACAGATTTTGAAAAGGGTTTTATCAGGGCACAAGTAATTGAGTATGAAAAATTAATAGAAGCAGGATCTCATGGTAATGCTAAAACCAAAGGCTGGATTAGAACTGAAGGAAAGGATTATGAAATTAAAGATGGAGATGTAGTGGAATTTTTAATTAGTAGTTAATCCGAACCTAATGGCTCTTGCCCTTGCATCATGGATGAGCTCTTTTCTTAACTCTTCCGCAGGTAGATTTTGTATCCTTCGTATTTCAGCAATCTCTCTTTGAACATCTTCTGGAGAGACAATACTAAGATATTCTGAAAGAGGTGTTCTTATAGGAGGTTGATGAAAGCCGGAAAACAACAGAGCTCTTCTTTGTATATATGAGGTCCTATGATCGTCATTAATTTGACCAGCTAATATTTCACGAGTTTCAGCAATATCTACATCAGTATATCCACGTTTTGTATCTCTTACGAATCTACGAGTTGCCTCAGCCATTCTTCTTCCAGCTTCAAAAAATCTATTCATTAACTCGAAAAATATCACATAAAATTTCTAGAGTCAACCTACTTCCAACGCTGGGTTGTTAAACTAGTTGTCAAGCTAAAAAATGGAAATGTGGCGGTTTCTGGAATATTCCCCCGCTTTTATCTTAGTATTTATCCAATCAGCATATAATTTCCATCTTTCAGCATTCCTTCTTTCAACCTCAGCAGGGTCTATAACTTGGGATCTTGGCATACCCCTAAAACTTTTTTTAACTCTTTCCTGGTGATCCTGAAAATCTAGAACAGCAGCGCAGATCTCTTTTCTAAATAATAACCAATCTACGACCTCTTCTAAAACTCTTCTACTTTTTGTTCCTGCTGCTTCCCAGGTATAAATTATTTGTCCTTGTTTATTCCTAGATTTAGGATTAACTTGAGTACCCTGATAAGCTACAGTTAACCCTTCCAGTAATCCAGTATGGACAGTCTCTATTTCAACCCTACTTTGAAACTTGAGCTGTTTTGAGGGTGGAATTAGTTTAATTCTCATGCTGCCGTAAGTATCTAGGATGCCTGCTAGACTTTCTGGAGTAGGGACATATAAAGCAGTAAAGGGAGTGTTTTTTTGAATAAAAAAAGCTTGCGCCAACTCAGCTTCTCGTTTAAGCTGGCTCAAATCCCTCCTGGCAGCTGCATCTTCACCGTATTTTTGTCTATAAGCTAATTTATCTTCCAAAAAATCAATAAAAGATCTAACCATAACCCGTCTAATTCTCATATGTGATTCTATGCCATATAGAAAATCCCAGCACTTAGCCGGATCAGCAGAATACCATCGAGAATGATGAAGTAACTCTTCCTGTTTTTTTACTTTTTTGCTTCTTTCTAAAGAGAAGACCTCGTCTAATGTTTTTATTACTCGAGGCCTCTGATCCTGGATTCTAACCTGTGGTTGATATCTTGGTAGAAACAAGTTCCTGCCATTTGCAACTTGAACTTTATCAGTATAAATATTAATATTTAAAAATAATCCCATATCAAAGAAATGACCCCAATAAGTCAGACTTCTGCCTCCATACAATCTCTCTCTAGCCATAAGGAATAATAATAATTTTTTGTCCTATAAAAATCAAATTTACACTTTGCCATTGTTTCCACTAATTCCACCGAGTCAAACTCGGTAGGCAAGTTTGACCTGCCATGACCTGCTACCTCGAAGGTGTCAAGCTAAATTCATAAGTAGTTAGTTTTAGTGTAGAATCATCATATGCAAGACTCATACAGAAAAATTATTGATTTTTTAAATTCAAACAATATCTCCTTTGAAGAAATAGAACATGAAGCAGTTTATACCAGTGAGGAAGCATCCAAAGTCAGAGGGATGTCTTTGGATGGGGGAATGAAGTCTTTGCTGATTAAAGCCAAAGATGAATATGTACTAGCTGTTATTCCCGGGAACCAACGGCTTGATACAAAAAAGCTCAAGAAGGTTTTGGGAGTAAATGATTTAAGATTTGCCAGGCCTGAGGAGGTAGTAGAGGTGATGGGTTGTGAAGTAGGAGCATGTTACCCATTTGGGAATTTAATAGTAGTAAGGATGTTGATAGATGAAAAACTCTCCAAAAACGAGCTTATTTCTTTTAATCCTGGAGTCCATACTAAATCGATAAAGATGAAATGGAAGGATTATCAAACTAAGGTTAATCCCAAGTTGTTTGATTTAACTTAAAATGGAGAAGGGATCCTCAGGGAATAAAGATTTTTTACTTGAAAGAGTTGCGCTACTTCTTCCTATAAACGCTAGAGGGGATTTTGGGTACGTTGGACAAAACGGCTTTAAGCCTTAGTCTTGAATTCAAAGCAGTAAACCTGTACAATTCTTAGGATTAAAAAACATGGATCAATATAAGTTAACAATTTTAGTGAAAAATGACCTTGAAGAGAAAACCCGAGATGAGCTTTTGTCAGAGATCAAAAAAAATCTGGGGAGTGTTATTAAAGAAGACCTTTGGGGTTCAAGAAACCTGACCTACCCGATTAAGCATCAAACCCAGGCTTTTTATGCCCATTTTGAGTTTGAAACAGAGCCCAAAAATATCCCCTCACTTGACAAACAAATTAAATTAAACGAAGATATTATCCGCTACTTGCTTATACGCAAGTAATTCAAATTTTAAATTAAGGTATGGCATCTAGATCTTGGAATAGAGTTGAGTTGATAGGTAATTTGACCCGCGACCCCGAGCTTCGATATACCCCCCAAGGAACAGCAGTTGTTACTTTTTCCATTGCCACCAATAGAACTTTTGTCTCGGATGGTGAGAAAAAAGAAGAAACTGATTTTCACCGGATTGTTGCTTGGAACAAATTGGCTGAGCTTTGCTCCCAGCTTTTGAAAAAAGGCAACAGAGTATTTGTTTCCGGAAGGTTGCAAAACAGATCTTGGGAAGGCCAGGATGGTCAAACCAGAAATGTAACTGAGATAGTAATTGAAGATATGATCTTACTTACCTCAAGGAACGGCGTCGTTTCCGAGGAATACGCAGCCGCAAGAGCAGCCAAAGCCGCTGAGCCGGTTGAAGATGTTTCTCCTAAAGTAGAAGAAGAGCCGGCCGCGGATGTATCTTCCGAAGAAAAGGCCGAGAAAAAACCCGCTAAAGCGGCAACCGAGGACCCTGGTGACCTGGATGACCTGCCTTTTTAAACAAACCCAAAGATTTCCTTTTGCATTTTACTTATAACTTCTATATAATTTGTGGCTATGGCAGAAGAAACCGGTAAAGAAGATGATAAAAAAACGACACCCGCAAGAAGAGGCAGGGTTTGTTTTTTCTGTGAAGCAAAAAAAGATCCTGATTTTACAGACTCGGCAAGTTTAAGGAAATTTATGTCCGATAGGGCAAGGATTATGCCTAAAGCCAAAACCGGGATCTGCAGCAAGCACCAAAGAGTTGTTACCCGCCAAATCAAATACGCCCGCCACCTGAGTCTCCTTCCATTCATCAATCGCGCTTAAAGGTAATTTAATTCTTTCTCTTATATTTGTTAATATTAATCTAGAAGGAGATTTGCTCAGATTGCCCAAACTCAGTGGAATTTTTGAACAATTCAGAAGACTGGATCAAATCCCGATAGCAGATATAGCCCAGTGGTTAAATCATAGAGTAGAGCAGCACTCTCTGGAAAACTTTATTGGTAATAGAATAATCTATCCACAAACACTGCCAACTACAAAGATGGAGCTTGATATTGATCTGGCAATATTTCGGGAAGCAGTTAGAAGGCAGCCGGAGGTATTTTACGATAGAAATCCCAACAAGATAATTATCCCAGCGGAGTATGAATTCAGGTTTGGTTCCATGGAAGCTTTGGTAACGGCTTTGTCTGAAAGCCTCAAGCTGCCTAAGATTACAACAGTCTATTTAAAAAGTTTAGTTGGAAATACCCTACTTGGTAGTATTTATCAACCAAATATTAATACCTCTGAATCCAATACTACCATAAGCGTAAATAACCAGATCATGGGTTTAAAAAACGGCTTAATCCATATCATGCCGTTTAGGGATAAGCATTTAATTTTAAAGATTGGCAATATAACGGAGATTTCTGCATCCGGTGGGTCTTTAGGTTTGATAATAGACCTGTCAAGGGTCTTAAAAATAGGCCCATATTGAAAAGTTCTATGAATATTTTTCCTGTAAACAAATTCCTAACTTTGGAAAAGCCCAATTTGTCAGTTCAATCCACCTCTCCTCTTAAATCCAATTTCAGGCAAAGGATTATTCCCAACAAGTGCATTCATGTTAAAAGAAGCCTTGTAGGAAAGGGAAAAGTATTTGTAAACGTTAATGAGGAAATCCTGGCTCATGAGATTATAGGAAAATCCATGCTGTCCGAAGGCTTTGCCATAATTAACATAGCCAGAAAATTAGGAATTGTTCCACAGGAAGGGTTAAAGTATCTAAAGCGTTCCGTCGGAGAAAATATTTACAAAGGGGAACTTTTAGCATTTAAAAAAGGGTTGCTTGGTAAAAAATTTATTACTTCCCCAACCGACGGATTGGTGGAAAATTATGACCCAAAAAAAGGGGAACTTAGAATTCAGTTTCTGCCAAAAGAAATACCTTTGACTGCAGGGGTGGCGGGGATTGTCGATGACGTAAACTATGAGATAGGTGAAGTTACCATCAAATCCATGGTAACCGAGGTGTACGGAGTTTTGGGTTCCGGGAAGGAACGAAGCGGAACGTTAGATGTAATCGGCGGACAATCAGGACTGGTACAGCCTTCAGCTATTACCGAAGAGATGAGGCAGCATATTGTTGTGGCAGGCGGGTTAATTTACGGAGAAGCCTTAAGAAGGGCGGCCGGACACGGGGTTCACGGGTTAATCTCCGGAGGTTTAAACGTCTCCAATTATAAAGCCATGATAAACAGCATTGACCCCTTAAGTAGAATTGGTTCAGATGTCGGGATGTCAATCTTTGCAACAGAAGGTTTTGGACCTCTGCCGATAGGAGATGATATCTTTCCGCTTTTGAAGGCATTTGAAGGAAAGTTTGTTCTTGTACATGGTAATATATCAAGGCTTTTGCTGCCAATAGTTAGCCCAGACACAATTTTAAGCTTAAGAAAGATTGCACTTCCGCTTATAAAAAAGCCCGATATTGCTCCGGAAATAGAGGTTAGAAATATTAAATTGGACGATAAAGTCAGGATTATCTGGCCTCCGTTTATGGGAGCCATCGGACATATTGCCGGAATTGACAGTTCCGTTACCAAACTTGCTTCCGGCATCAGCACCTATATGGTGATTGTAGAGACCTTGTCAAGGAAAATTTCCACCCCCTTCACCAACATAGAATTGGTAGCTTAATTAAAATATTAAGGTACTACCAAAAAGCTTAGAAATAGCTTAATATTAACGATTAAGTGTTGTATGAGGTTTTTTGAAAAAATTAACGGTACAGCGGTCGTTTTTGCTTTGCTTGCTTTCATTATTGGCTGGCAGGCAGGTCACTTTGACGTAAATCTCCAGTGGAAAAATTATAAACCCGTCTTCAGCTTTACAAACCTCCAGCCGCCAAAGGAAAAAAAGGGAATTGATTTTAAACTCTTTTGGGAAGTTTGGGATTTGGTTTCCAAAGAATATGTTGATAAAAAAGCCATCGATGCCCAGAAGATGTATTATGGGGCCATCCAGGGAATGGTTGCCGCGTTAGGTGATCCCTACACTGTATTTTTGCCGCCGGAAGCCCAAAAATCCACCAAAGAAGAGTTGGGCGGCAGTTTCGAGGGGGTAGGGATTCAGCTTGAGTTCAATAAGGAAAAAAGATTGGTAGTTGCAGCACCCCTGAAAGATACTCCGGCAGACAAAGCCGGAATTAAAGCAGGTGACATTATTGTAAAAATCGACGACAAGGATGCCGGCGGAATATCCTTACCGGAAGCGGTAAAACTTATCCGGGGTCCCAAAGACACACAGGTTAAACTTGAGATATTTCGCGAAGGCGATACCAAAACGAAAGAGTATACTTTAAAAAGAGCTATGATTGTTGTCAAAAGTGTCGAGTTTGAAGAAAAAACTACCCCCCAAGGTAAAAAAATCAGTTACATAAAACTCTCCCGCTTCGGGGAAAGAACATTTACCGAATGGAATGAGACAGTTTCCCAAACTTTAGCTTCTGGAACTGAAGGAGTGATTTTGGATGTTCGAAATAACCCGGGCGGATTTTTGGACGGAGCAGTCTTTATCGGATCCGAGTTTATTGAAAGAGTCAAGGTAGGGTCTTCCGATAAAGTGAATGACATAGTCCTGCAGGAAGATCAGGAAGGAAGAAGACAGGCATTTAAAGTAAATAGGGAAGGCAGGCTGACTAAGCTTCCTTTGGTGGTTTTAGTAAATAAAGGTTCGGCATCGGCCTCAGAAATTGTGGCCG
>CAYMTV010000045.1:0-3829 GCA_964393525.1 uncultured Gammaproteobacteria bacterium
CCACTTTCTTTGGAAACCCTTTCCCACTTATATCAAACCAAAAAACATCTTTTTCTTTTTTAAACCAGGTTATTTGTCTTTTAGCATACTGGCGGATTTTAGTTTTAAGTTTAAAAACCAATTCTTCCTGGTCTAATTTACCTTCAAGAAATTCCGCTAAAACCCCGTATTCGAGACCTAGCTCCTGCATCCGCTCCAAAGACAAACCTCTTTTTGCCAAATCCTGAGCCTCCTGAATCATTCCTTGTTTAATCCTGCTTTCAACTCTTTCATCAATTTTTTGATTTAAGATTTCCTTTGGAACATGTAAACCAATTTTTAAGATATTATAGTTTTCAACCTTTAAGCTAAAACTTTGCACTCGTTTAGACATTGGAGACATGACATGTAATTCAATATGCCTTATTAACCGCCTTTTGTTTAACCTGTCCGAGTTATTTAATCTCTTCCACTTTACTAAAGATAATTTTTTAAGTTTTTCCTGAAGTTTTCCTAAAGGTAGCTTTTCCAGTCTTTGCCGAAGTTTTTGATTTACCGGAACCTTAAGGTTTGATAAACCCCCGGTTAATGCTTTAAAGTATAATCCAGTGCCCCCTAATATAATAGGTAGTTTACCTAAGTCTTCTATTTTTTTTATCGCTTTTTCTGCGTCTTTCAAATATTGATAAACATCATAGCGGGTATTGGGAGCCGCGACATCATACATCCAAACTTTAATTCCATCCATCTGCCAAAACCTCTTTCCTTTTTTTACCTTGACAGGTTTACCGGGTAATTTACCAGTTCCAATATCAAGGCCCTTATAAACTTGTCTGGAATCACAAGAGATAATCTCCCCATTGAACTTTTTAGCCAAATCCAGCCCCAAATCGGTTTTGCCGGTTGAGGTGGAACCTAAAATTACCAAAACTTTTTTAAGACCATTTCTTTTCATTTAAAAGTATATAATTGTTCTCAATTAATTGTGAACAAATTTATTGTTTGACAAATAATTTTCCCATGCAGAATATTACCAAAGCCTTATCTCGCTGGAAAGAGATTTTACTTATTACTTTTATTACCAGAACAAGCCTTTTAATTTATTCCTATTTTTTTAATACCAAAGATTACCCTAATTTTTTGCACTACTGGGTCCGGTGGGATGGTCCACACTATGTTGATATAGCCCGTGATTGGTACCAGCAGCAGGGAGAACAGTCTTACCCCTTATATCCTCTGATCATTAAGATTTTTAATTTCCTTATAAAAGATTTATGGTCCGCCTCAATTATAGTTTCACTTGTCTTTTCCTTTTTTGCATCAATTTTTCTTTATGAGCTTGTGCGTTTGGACTATAGTAGGAAAGTTGCAATTTTAAGCGTTTGGTTTTTAAGTATTTTTCCTACAAGTTATTTTCTTCAGGCCAGTTATACCGAATCGCTATTTTTAACAGTTAGCCTGGCAACCATCTTTTTTTTCAGAAAAAATGAATTTACAGTTTCTGGAGTTTTTGGGATTTTTTCCACCCTAACCAGAATAAACGGACTATTGTTGTTACCGGTGCTCCTGCTTGAGATAAAAAATCTCAAAAAAAGCTTGATTGCTCTACTCTTAACTCCTGTAGGTTTTTTAAGTTATCTTTTAACAAATTATGTAATATTTGGAGAGTTTTTTTATTTTACCAAACCGCTATTATCAAACTGGTATAAAAAATTTGAACTCCCTTGGCTTGGTATTGAAAATTTAGTAAGATCTGTTCCTAAAGTTGGAGATCAGCTTTACTATGCATATGTGACGGAAGTTGCCGCTCTTGCCCTGGCTTTAATTGTTGGTTTAATTGTTTTTTTCAAAATCAGAAAATCTTATGGAGTCTACTTTTTTTTAAATTTGCTTTTAATGACCTCAACCGGTTTTATTATGAGTGCTCCCCGCTATATTTTGATCATATTTCCGCTTTACATCGCTTTGGCTTTAATCAGAAGTAGAATTGTATTAAGCTTTATCAGCCTACTTTTTATAGCGCTGTTATTCTATTTTGGTCAGTTTTACGTAAAAGGACAGTGGGCATTTTGATGATTAGAAATATTTTCAAAGAAAAAAAAATAATACTGCTTTTGGGTAGTGGATTTGCCGTCCGGTTGTTACTTGCAACAATACCCGGTTTTAAGATTGATGTTGATGCCTGGTTTGCCTGGGCCTTAAGGTTAAATGAATTGGGATTTGGGGGGTTTTATTCGGAACAAACCTGGACAAATTATACCCCGGGATTTCTATACATTCTCTACTTATTTGGTCTTTTAAAAAACCTTTTTCAAATAACCGACCCAGCTTTTTTTGTAATTTTAAAATTACCTTCAATCATAGCCGAAGTTTTACTTGGTTTTCTTATATACTCGATTGTTTCAAAACGGGCTTCTAGGAAACTTGCTTTGCTTGCATCATCTTTTATCTTATTTAACCCGGCACTAATATTTAATAGCGCAATTTGGGGTCAGATTGATGGTTTTTTATCGCTATTTTTGGTTTCTTCAATTTTTTTCCTGAATAAGGACAAATTTGTCCTCTCTTCAATTTTTTTTGGATTGGCTTTTTTAATCAAACCCCAGGCTATTGCACTTGCTCCGGTATTTATACTTTATGCCTTTAAAAACCGTTTAAGCTTTTCTAAATTCTCAAAACTGATACTTCCCGGATTACTAACTGTATTCATACTTGCCTATCCTTTTTTTCCTTCATCTCCATTTGACGGGTTAATTAAGCTTGTTTTGAAAATGAGCGGGGATTACAGTGGGATTTCACTCTTTGCCTTAAATTTTTGGGGCATTTTTGGTTTCTGGCAATCTGACTCTCAAAAATTTCTTGCTTTAACATTTCAGCATTGGGGGGTAGTGTTATTTGTTTTTTACTGGGCAATGCTAATATTTCTTTATCTACGCAAAAGAATTGACGAGTTTTCCCTGGCTGCTCTGGCAACTTTGGGATTTTACTTCCTGCCTACCCGTATCCATGAAAGATACCTTTACCCGGTGATTCCGTTTCTGATAATTGCGTTTGCCCAATTTAAAACTAATTACAAATTCTATCTGATCTCTGCTTTAAGCTTAATCCATCTTGTAAGCCTCTACTATGTTTATGTTTATTACAACGAATTTTACCTCAAGCTTCCCAAGTTACTTTATTTTCCACTTTTATATAATTTTACCGACCAAAACGGTAAACTTTTATCATTTATTTCTACGGCGATATTTGTTTTAATTGTAATAACTTTCATTAAAAATGCTAAAAACTTTACAAAATCCTAAATATCTTTTAATACTGCTGCTTTTGTTTACCCTAGTAAGCAGACTTGTAAGAATTGATTACCCAAAAGGCTTTGTTTTTGATGAGGTTTATCATGTATTTACCGCCAAAGAATATTTAAAAAATAATCATGAGGCCTGGGAGTTTTGGACCACTCCACCCCCGGGTGTCGCTTTTGAGTGGACCCACCCACCGGTAGCCAAAGAGATCATGGCTTTGTCAATGTTGATCTTAAACTCCCAGGAGGCGTGGGCCTGGAGACTCCCCGGGGTTTTATTCGGCGTGCTATCTGTTTTTGCAGTTTACCTGATAGGGAAACAACTTTTTAAAAATGAATCTATTGCGCTGGCATCAGGTTTTATTTTTTCAATTGACGGCTTAAATTTTGTCCAGTCCAGAACCGGTATGAATGATATTTATTTTGTAACTTTTATGCTTTTTTCACTTTATTTTTTTTTTATTTTCAAATTTTTTATTTTTTTTATTTTTTTTGATTTTTATATTTGAAGCAAGTGGGCAGCAATTTATTTTTTGGGAATTCTTATTGTTT
>CAYMTV010000045.1:3839-6870 GCA_964393525.1 uncultured Gammaproteobacteria bacterium
ACATCTGCAACAGCAAATGTGGTGGTATCATACCGGCTTAAAAGCCACCCATGATTATTCCTCTCCCTGGTGGTCCTGGCCGCTAAATTTATACCCTGTCTGGTACTTTGTTGAATACCACAAAAATGGGTGGATGTCTAACATCTTTGCCTCTGGAAACTTCCTGGTGTTTTGGTTGGGGTTAGGAGCAATTATCTTATCAGTTTTAGATTATCTTGCCTTTTATTTTAAAAGCCATACAAAAAATTTCTTATCTCAAGTTAAATATTTTCTGAAAAATTTTTGGTCGAGTTTTTGGAGTAAAGAAAACGGTAAACTTTTAGTGATTCTTTTGGGATATTTTGCTTTTTTTGTACCCTGGGCTTTTTCTCCAAGGATTATGTTTTTATACCACTACAGTCCTTCTATACCTTTCTTATCGCTTGCTTTAGGATACCAACTTTATCGTAATACCGACCCCAAAGTATTTAGAGTCTTTTTAATACTTATGCTCATTTCTTTTTTAGTCTACTTCCCAATTCTTACCGGCGTACCCCTGCCAAAATATATCACCATGTTTTTCTTCAAAACCAATATTACCCCCAACCCTTTTGATTAAACTACTCTTTGGAGCCTTTCCGGCCGAATACCCATTTTGAAGACATCGCAGAGTCCGAAAGCTCCCGGAAGGTATTTTTTAAAACAGGGGATTTTTCCAGTTTTCTTGCCATCCGGATTACCGTATCGGTTCCAACTTTTGCTTTTTCGGCAATAGCCCGAATGGTTAACCCCCCTTTCAATAGCTTCATTATTAAAAGTCTTTGTTTGACCATTCTCAACTCAGATTCGGTTAGAAGCTCTCTGATAACCTCCGGGGGGACATCTATCGGTGGATTTTGTTTTGGCTTAGACATACATATATATAACCATATTACTCGAGTATGCAACTCTCGTAAACGGTTATATCGCAGATGAGCAAAGCTCTTGCTTCGCAAAAAACCGCGATTAACCTAGCGGTTATATCGCAGATAAACCGCGATTAACCTAGCGGTTATATCGCAGATAAACCGCGATTAACCTAGCGGTTATTAACCAAAATACTAATTATCTATAGTTGTAAATTGTTGTATTTTGATTATAGTAGCATCAAGGGTAGACATGTTTCCAAAAAAGTTTAAAAAAAACTGGCATATCATAAAATTCATCTTAATTTTATTTATACTTTGGAAAATTGCAATTACTATAATTACCCTCTTCGGACTTGAGACTATTGCGCATACCCAAGAACCGGGAATTTCAAACTGGTTTTCTGTCGGCAATGCCTATATCACAAGATGGGCCAATTGGGATGGAGGCCATTATTTGGGTATAGCTGAAAACGGCTATCTTCCATTTCAGGTAGTCTTCTTTCCACTTTATCCGCTTCTGATTAAAGGACTTATGACTTTGGGGATGCACTCTTTTTGGGCCGGTTTATTAATTGCCCATACTTCTACAATTATTGCTCTATTTTATTTGTACAAACTCACAAAAATCGATTTTGGGGAGGAGACGGCTAAAAAAGCAGCATTTTTATTCCTGGCTTTTCCCACCAGTTTTTACTTAACCGCAGTTTATAATGAATCATTATTTTTAGCTTTAGCTCTTGCCGCTTTTTACTACGCTAGAGCTAAAATTTGGTTTATGGCCTTTGCCCTGGCTTCGTTTGCCTCGGTTACCAGACTACTAGGATTGTTCGTGATTTTGGCAGTAACAGTGGAATATTTTTTCCCAGCTTTACCTAAACTTCAGCTGAAAAATTTTCTAATTAAAAATATTTCTTTTTCAAAGTTTTTTGCCTGGCCGGTAATTTTTTTGGTTTTATCGTTTTTGCCGTTTGGTTTATATCTTTATTATCTTACCTCAACCCAAGCAAATCCTTTGATCTTTGTCCAGCATGAGAAAACCTGGGGAAGAGAAGTTATTTCACCCTGGGAAACAATATCGGCAAATTTGACAACTTTTTTATGGGAGCAAAATTTATTTAATGGACATAATGCTCAAGAATCTATTGAGTTTATCTTCCTTGTAATTTTTATAGTTATCTTCGTATACTCAATGGTTAAGCTCAGGCTTTCCTATAATTTATATTATTTAGCAGCGCTTTTGGTGCCGATCTCTACCGGAACATTCGAAGCAATCCACCGCTATGCATTGATTATCTTTCCAATTTTTATTGCTCTATCACTAATAAAAAACAAATACCTTTTTAATTTCTGGCTGCTATTTTCAATTATGTTTCTGGGGCTTTTTTCGGTGATGTTTATAAATGGCCTTTGGGTAACTTGAATTTACTTAACTAAACGCTTGATCGTTTTCCCTGCTGAAAAACTGGGAAGTTTTTTACTAGGGATTTGGATTGGCTCACCGGTTTGGGGATTTCTGCCCCTTCTGGCAGCTCTGCTTCTTACTAAAAAGGTTCCAAAACCGGTAATGATAGTTTTCTCTCCTCTTATAAGATTATCCCGAATGATTGCAAAAACCGAGTTGACTGCATCTGCTGCTGCTCTTTTGGTTAAATGGGCTTTTTTGGCAACCTTTTCAATAAGCTGGTTCTTTGTCATTTGCTAAAAGCAATATATCGGAAGATATCGAATTTGTAAAGTAGTGTCTTTTAAAACCCTGAAGTCAAAAATGAGTCCGAAGCACGGGTTTCGCGGATTGCAGTAATTTTGACTGCTCCCGGAACCATCACCTCTTTTTGAATTTGTTCTCCAATGTCTCTTACCAATTTTGGCAGTTCATCATCGGATATCTTATCCGGCATAACTATCACCCTGACTTCCCTGCCAGCCTGAACCGCAAAAGCTTTTTCCACCCCGTCATATGAGGTAGCAATCCGCTCAATATCTTCCAACCTCTTAATATAATCCTGAACGTTTTCGTGACGCGCTCCCGGTCTGCCTCCTGAAATAGCATCGGCCATTGCGACAATAATTGATTCAACCGAAGAAAAGGGCTTATCTTCATGATGCTCGGCAATACAATTTATAACCTCCTCGGGCAGCCCGTG
>CAYMTV010000046.1:0-6728 GCA_964393525.1 uncultured Gammaproteobacteria bacterium
TTGCAGATTGTATAGAGATGATGCAAGAGGCTTATGCCACAGATGGAAGCATTACTTTATCAGGTTGTGATAAGACCATCCCTGGTGCTCTAATTCCTCTGGCCCGTAATAACTCAATTGGGATAACTTTGTATGGCGGGTCCATTAGGCCAGGACATTTAAATGGAAAAGACTTAACAGTTGTTTCTATTTTTGAAGCAGTTGGACAATATTCAGCAGGGAAGATTTCAGAAAAAGAGCTTCATGATGTGGAGTGTGAATCTTGTCCAAACTATGGAGCCTGTGGAGGAATGTATACAGCTAATACTATGTCTACTGCTATTGAGGCTTTGGGAATGAGTCTTCCAAATTCTTCCTCAAACCCGGCTGCAAATTATGATAATTCTATAACTTTGGAGAAAAAAAGAGATTGCATAAACACTGTCAATGCCCTATTCCATCTTATGGAAAAAAATATCAGAGCCCGGGATATTATGACCAAAAAAGCTTTTGAAAATGCGATAACTACTGTTATGGCTCTTGGTGGATCTACAAATGCAGTTTTACATTTATTGTCTTTGGCCCATGAAGCAGAAGTAGATTTAACTTTGGATGATTTTGAAAGAATTTCTGAAAAGACTCCTTTAATTGCAGATCTAAAGCCTTCCGGAAAATATGTTATGGAGGATGTTTATAAAGTTGGAGGTACAAAGGTCGTTATGAAATTACTTTTGGATGCAGGGCTTTTACATGGTGATTGTTTAACAGTTACTGGTAGAACTGTTGCTGAAAACTTAAGCGAGGTAAAAGTAGATCTGAAAGACCAGGATGTTTTGTACCCTGTTGAAAAACCTTTAGCTCCAGAAGGACATCATTTAGTAATTATGAGAGGAAACCTTTGCCCGGATGGGGCAGTGATAAAACTTTCCGGTAAAGAAATTAAACTTCATAAAGGACCGGCTAGGGTCTTTAACAATGAAGAGGAAACTTTGGAAGCTATTATGCACAATAAAATTAAAAAGGGTGATGTGATAGTTGTGCGTTTCGAAGGTCCAAAAGGCGGACCTGGAATGAGGGAAATGTTATCTCCATCTAGCGCTTTAGCTGGTGCAGGTCTTGCTAAGGACGTAGCGCTTATGACTGATGGAAGGTTTTCCGGAGGGTCACATGGGATTATGGTTGGGCATATGACTCCTGAAGCAGCTGATGGGGGACCTTTGGCTTTTGTTCAGGAAGATGATGTTATAGAAATTGATTTAGATAAAAAAGAAATTAATGTGTTGGTAGATCCTAAAGATTGGGAAGCCCGTAAAAAAGGCTGGCAAGCTCCAGAACCAAAATATAAAAGAGGAGTCTTATTTAAATACTCCAAGCTAGTCTCTTCTGCCTCCAAAGGCGGAGTAACCTCTTAATATGAAACTCTCTAAATTTGGAACTAAATTAACTTCTAAAACAGGAATTCTCCAACTCATGGATGATTTGGGCAAGGCACTTGCTGGAGAAGAGAAGATGTATATGTTAGGTGGTGGAAATCCGGCACATATTCCAGAGGTTGAGAAGATTTATAAAGCGCGGATGCAGGAGATTTTGGATAATGGAGAGTTTGAGAAGATGATTGGTAATTACACCACTCCTCAGGGTGATCAGGAATTTATTGAATCAGTTGCGGAACTTTTTAGGAAAGAATATGGGTGGAATATTTCTAAGAAAAATATTTGCATCTTGAATGGCTCACAAACTACTTTTTTCTTTTTGTTTAATTTATTGGCAGGAGAATATCAGGATGGATCTTTCAAAAAAATTCTTCTACCGATTGTTCCAGAATATATTGGATATGAGGATCAAGGGATTTCGGAAGGTTTTTTTAAAGGAATTCAATCCAAAATAGATATTTTAGATAAACATTCTTTTAAATATAGAATTGATTTTAGTAAAGTTGAAGAGATCCTGAATCAAGTCCTGTCTGCCGTCAGGCAAGGTCAGGATGACGATTCAAGTGGCATTTCTGCAATTTGCGTTTCTCGTCCAACTAACCCAACCGGGAATGTTGTGACAGATGAGGAGGTTAAAAAACTTGCAAAAATTGCAGAAGAAAATAGTATCCCATTAATTATTGATAATGCATACGGAGTTCCATTTCCGGAAATTATTTTTACAGAAACCAAACCATTTTGGAATGAAAATATTATTTATGTAATGACACTTTCCAAAATTGGTTTGCCTTCTACTAGAACATCAATAGTGATAGCAAATGAGGAAATTATAAATTATCTTGTTTCAATTAATGCAATTGCATCACTTGCACCTGTTACAACCGGACAATACTTAACATTAAAAATGATTCAGGATGGGAGTATTTTGGATATTTCTAAAAATATTATCAAGCCCTTTTATAAAGAAAGGTCAGAAAAAGCTGTGAAGTTTTTACATCAAAATATAAATTCCAAAATTCCTTACTACTTACACAAAAGTGAAGGTGCGCTCTTCCTCTGGTTATGGTGTAAAGACTTACCAATAACTTCCATGGAACTTTATGAAAGACTAAAAAAGCAGAATGTTTTAGTAGTTCCAGGGGAGTATTTTTTTCCCGGATATAAAGGGCAGTGGAAACACAAAACAGAATGTTTAAGAATTACCTATTCCCAAAACTGGGAAGATGTTTATAGAGGACTAGAAATTATTGCCAAAGAAATAAATAATTTGTATAGTTAAACAAATTTAAATTTCCTTCGGGGTTAGGTGTAAATCCTAATCGGTGGTAAAGCCCTTCGACTGCGCTCAGGGTAAGCCCACGAGTCTATTCAATTGGACATGATTTGGTGAGATTCCAAAGCCGACCGTATAGTCGGGATGAAAGAAGGAAAAATATTTAATCCTTAAAAAGGATTAAATATACAAACCCCGAGGAATCGGGGTTTGTATATGTTTACAGGGATTATAACCAATTTAGGAGAGATATCTAAAAAGAGTAAAAATACTTTGTTGATTAAGACAGATCATAAGTTAATCAATAAGTTAAATGATGGAACAAGCATTGCAGTAAATGGAATTTGTTTGACAGTAGTAAATATAACAAAAGATGAGTTTAGTGTTGATTTCATACCTGAAACTGAAAATAAAACCAATATTAAATATTTGAAGTTAGGTAATTTAGTTAATTTAGAACCCCCTGCAACTGTAAACTCATTTTTATCTGGGCATATTGTTCAAGGTCATATAGATGAGTCAGCTAAGCTGGAAGGTATTAAACAAGAAGATAATAGCTGGATTTTAAAGTTTGCTATATCAAGAAAACTTTCTAAATATATTACCGAAAAAGGATCAATCGCTGTTAATGGGATATCTTTAACAATCATAAAATCCGGTAAAGATTTTTTTACTGTGGGTATTATTCCATATACGTGGAGTCAAACTATGTTGCATACCATCAAAGTAGGAGATTTTGTAAACATAGAGGTTGATATTTTAGCGAAATATTTGGAGAAACTTATCAAAAGATGAAAAATATAACGAATATCAAAATCGCGATCATTAGTAGTAGTTTTAGGCAAGAGATTTCCAGTAACCTAGAAAAAAATTGTATTAAAGCGCTCAAAGAAAAAGGGTTAAAAGATAAACAGATAGATACTTTTAAAGTACCTGGATCTTTGGAGATTCCTCTAATTGCAAAAAAGCTAGCAAAGAAAAATGTTTATGATGCAATTATCACTTTTGGAGCAATACTTAAAGGGAAGACTTATCATTTTGAACAAATCGCAAATGAATGTATAAGAGGTTGTATGGAAGTTTCATTGCAGTATGAGATTCCAATTATATTTGAAGTTTTAGCTGTTTATAACTTGCAAGATGCAGTAGAACGAGCAAATAGAAAAGAAGAAAACAAGGGAGTTGAGGGGGCACTTACGGCTTTAGAGATGATCGCGCTTCTAAAACAGATATGAATTTTTTTGCTAATATTCCAGAAGCGGTAAGTGAAATCAAAAAGGGAAAAATGTTAATTATAGTGGATGCTTCAAATCGTGAAGATGAAGGAGACTTCTATATACCTGCAGAAAAAGTTACTCCTCAACTTATTAATACAATGATTAAATTTGGTGGAGGACTAATTTGTTGTGCAATAACCAAACAACAAGCCTCTAGATTAAAACTTCCATTAATGGTTAAGCCTTCAAAAAATACAGAGAAAACAAAGGTAAATTTTACAATTTCAGTAAACTCAAAAAAGGGTATTACTACAGGAGTATCTGCTTATGATAGAGCGAAAACTATCAAAGTTATAACAAATCCACATAGTTCATCAAATGACTTAGCTCGTCCTGGACACGTTTTGGGATTAATTGCAAAAGATGGTGGAATATTAGAAAGAGCTGGCCATACTGAAGCTGCGGTTGATCTAGCGAAGTTAGCTCAACTAAGCCCTGCTGGAGTATTGTGTGAGATTGTGGGAAAAGATGGGAAGATGGCTAAACCTTCAGAGCTTATTAGACTTGCTCGCAAGTTAAACGTTAAAATAGTTTCAATTGCAGATTTAATTAGATTCTTGGGTAACCGATAAATCTACCGATATTTAAAAAACAAAGCATTTCCTATTAACAAAGCAGGAATAAAAATATCAGGTAGCAATCCAAAACTTAACAAGACTCGGCTTATCTGCGGAGTTGAAAATAATATTGCCACTGCAGCTACAATTGAGCCGTAAAGAATTTGTCTTTTAGAATTAACAGGGGATGTCATAGGTTCTGGCAGCATAACTAGGGAAAAAAAGATAAAAGCAGGGGTTAAAAGAATGCTCAAAAGAATTGAAATAGTTTTATCGGTTGAAAGCAAAAAAGAAATCATAGTAAATACCAATATAAAAGAGAGAATACTAAAGTATCTTCGAAGATTAATAGCAGATACTAAAGCAGGAGAGATTAAAATAATAAACAACAAAATACTAAGCGGGTTTAGTCTGAAGTTTTGAAAAGACACTCCCCACCAGGCAACGCTTAAATTAAAAATTATTCCTCCTAAAAATAAACCGATAGCTGCAGGATTAAAAATGTGTCTATTGCCTACCCGCAGAAAATTTTTTATCCCCATAGCTAATGTACCAATAAACGCTATTTGATAAAGTTGTGAGCCCTGATCAACGATTAAACCAATTATCAATCCTGTTGCAATAGCAGCATAAGGTATGAATAATTTCTTTCTTCTTAAATAGGCAAATACAAGATCAGTAAAAATACACGTTCCCACCGAAACTACTAACATAGGTAAAGTTTTATAAATAGGATATCTCATGAGGGTAGTGAGATAGATAAGACAAAGAGCGATAATTAACTGAACTTTGGGGACTAATAAAATGAACAAGTTCTTTCCTTCGGAAATAAGGGGCATGAATATATCCTACATTATATAATACTCCTCATGAAACCTTTCATAATTTTAAAAAAAATTACAATAAGAGTTAGAGATAAATTTCTTTTTGAGAATACTAACCTGGTTATTAAAGCAGGGGAAAACTGGTTGATTGTTGGCCCGAATGGTGCAGGCAAAACTACTTTAGCAAAAGCAATTGCTGGTGGGTTGCCATTAAAATATGGAGAAATAATTTTTAATTTTTTAGGAGATGTTGAAAATCCATATCCTTCAGTTCATAGAGATAAAATTGTTTATTTATCTTTTGAATCCCATCAGAAATTAATTGAGCAAGATAACTTTAAAAAAGACCTACAAGAATTTTCTGGCAAAAAAATCAAAGGAATCCGGGTTAGAGATTATCTAAAAGTGACAAGTGATAAGATACAAGTAACAAGTATTTTCGATATAGGAAATTTATTAAACCAGGAAATGTCTACTCTTTCTACAGGGGAGGCCAGAAAAGTACAAATAATCTATGCTTTATTAAAAAATCCAAAACTTCTAATTTTAGATGAACCCTTTGAGGGCTTGGATAAGAACTCAAAAAAAGAATTAACAGATATCATTCAAAATTTGAATGGGATCCAACTAATTCTAATCACCCATAGAGTAAATGAAATGCCTAAAAATATTTCAAACATAATGGTAGTAGAAAATGGCCAAATAAAGTTTGCTGGGAAAAAAGAAGAGATATCAAAGATCTACCTTCAACTAAGTATGTCATCCATGGACTCCTCATCTGTCATTCCGGACGTACTAGATCCGGAATCTAATAAACTGGATCCCCGGGTCGAGCCCGAGGATGACAAGAAGGGAAGGGATGACAATAATATTCTTGAAATGAAAAATGTATCCGTCAAAGTAGGAAAAAAACAAATCCTAAAAAATATTAACTGGATTATAAAAGAAGGAGAAAATTGGGCTTTGCTTGGACCAAATGGATCTGGGAAATCTACAATAGTTAAATTAATTTTAGGAGAACATCCACAAGCTTTTTCAAATGATATAAAGATTTTTGGTAAAAAATTAGGGGAGGGAATTTCTATTTGGGATATAAAGAAAAATATTGGAATCGTGTCATCTGAACTTCAGCTAAATTACCGAAAAGATATAGCTGCCTACCAAATAATCCTCTCAGGATTTTTTGATTCAATTGGTCTTTATCAAAAACCTACAAAAGAACAATTAAAAAAAGCCGATAAATGGATTGAGAAATTACGGATAGAGCATCTCAGAGAGAAAAATTTTAATGAGCTTTCATTTGGACAAAAAAGGTTGGTATTAATTGCTAGAGCCGTAGTTAAGTCTCCTAAGCTTTTAATATTGGATGAGCCTTGCCATGGATT
>CAYMTV010000047.1:0-6493 GCA_964393525.1 uncultured Gammaproteobacteria bacterium
CACCGCTGCTATAAAGGATGGAATAACGAATTAGAGCTAGGCTTCAGGAACTAGGTAAAACCTAGTTCCACCGACCTAGTTCTTAGTTCCATTCAACACTACCCAGCCGCGCAAATCTTTTTTGGGGTATTTGAAAGGGGCTGTAATAAATCTGCTGGAATCCCCGATAAATATTAAGGTACCATACTTACAATTTAACCGTGATTGCCAGTAAGTCTCATCAGCTAAAATTTGCTGACCGAATTCTTCTTTTATCTTTAAGATATCTTCTCTATTTAGCCCATCATAAAAGATCACTTTTTTTACTCTAAATTGGCCAATTATCTCTTCCCCGGAAGGTTTTATATAGATTAAATCCCCTGCAGAAACTGCCCCAAAAGGGGCAATTTTAGACTTAGAAAACCTGCTTTCAATGCTTTTTTTACCGGATAAAATTAAATCCCCAACCCCTTTGGAAAAAATAGCCAGGTGCTTCATCGGGCCAATTATAACAAATTGTGGTTTTAAGTATTATCTATAATGATGGAGACTCTTTCCCGTTCTTCTAAATCTGCTATCTTGGGCAAAACAGAATCCTTTATAACCTGCTTTACATCTTGGGCTGCTGTAGGATGTTGACGTTTATCTAAGTTATAGCGCATAGCTATCATCTTTGTTTCCCGTAAGGTAAAGTCGAAATTTACTACTTCATCACTCTCTCCACGCATATATTGGGAATGGGCGCTTCTTATTGCTTCTGCTACTCTCACAACTGAATTCAAATTCCTAATATCGGATTCTCTATCCGGACTTGCAAATTGGTCCCCTCCAGAGGCTGCATTTCTTCCTACAACATAATCCCAAAGTCTCTCAAATTCCTCAAGTTGCAACCCTTTAATCGAATCAATTTTAGCAGCTAATATTGAAGCTTCATCACGAGGAGGAGGGTAATCCACCTCGACAATAGTAGACCTGGACTTAAAATCTTGAGCTAGAGGTTTGGTACCAAGGTAGTTTTCAGGATTCTCCACACCGGCTAGTAGTACGGAGGGATGTGGTCTAATAGCTTTCTTTTCTCCGCCAAGGGATAGAAACAAAGTTCGTTGATAGTCTGCCAAAGGGTTAGCCATTTTAACCACACCGGTTGGCGCAGTATTAACTTCATTGAATACCACAATAGCTCCAGGAGTCGATAAAGCTTCTATCAAAGAGGACTCTTTCTTGAGAGTGCCCCTTTTAGGATCGAATTCAATAGTGTAAGTGAGGTCTTCTTTATCCATTTGAGCATGACAAGGAACTATAAACAACTCTCTGTTACTTAGTGCAGCAAGCACATCAAATAACATGTTTTTACCTACACCTGCCGGTCCCTGTAGAATCAACATTCCCTCTTGAATTTCTAATTGGATATTTAACTCTCTGGCCATCTTAGAAAGCATACCCCGATAATAAGGGGTCATCTTAAAATCCGGCGGAAGTTTAGGTACAAAACGAGGTGAAGTCTCAAAATGATGTCGGGCATTAACCGTTTCTTCTTTTAAAAACCGATCTAACTCTGCCTCTGTTACCTGTTTTGTCTTAGGTCGATAAACTTTTCCCCTTTTGTCCACAAATTCAACTGTAAAAACCTTATCTCTACCAACCGATTCTCTAAAAGTTCTACCTGTGTGATGAGGCTCACCGGGTCTTCTTCTAACAGTACGCAAATATTCTCGAGTAGAAGAATAACGAGTCCGGGGAGCCAAAGTGACGCTTCGTACCGGGACAATTCTAGTCTCAAAGTCCGTAGGAGGTGGAGAGAAGATTGGGAATTCATCTCCGTTAAACCTGATAACTTCACCAGACCTCACTTTTTCTAACTCTCTTTCCGTTTCCAAGGTCGATCTCCGCTCGTCAACCAACCTTTCCAAAACTGCCTTAGCCTCCTGCTGTAAAGCCGGATCGGCCCTTCTAGCCTGCTCCAGCAACTGAACAGTTAAAGGATTGCGGCGGATTTGGTCTAAATCCCGTCCCGTCGCCGCTTGCTGGATCTGGCGTTCTAATTCTCCCAGTATCTCTTGGGTAATCTGCTGGGCCGAAGCTCTTTCCAGTTGCTGTGGCCCCTGAATTTGACTGCTGCGTTCTACTACCGCCCTTCTTTGAGAAGCCAAGGCACCAGCAATCTTTTGTTGCCAAGCCTGTCTCTCTATCGGGTCAGTAACATAAGTTAATAAGGTATTTAGTAGGACAAATTGCGAATCGGTATAAATCTGACCTATCTCTGCCTCATTAGCAGCTGTCTGTAAACTAGCAACTACTCCGTTAAAAGTCGCGTCCAGTCTTCCTCCTAATTCTCCTAGATGATGCTTCATTGCTTCTTGAGCAAGCCCTTCCAAAGTTTTCAATCTGGCATCAATCATCTGGCGTTGAGCTGGATCTAGAACCGCAACATTAGCCCTATCGGCTTTTAGCCGTGCTACTTCTCGATTAAATGCAGCAGCCTCTTCTAACCCACCCAGCTCTCCAGCTTGGGTATGCAGTTTACCTGCAGATTCCTCCAGTTCTGCTACTCTTAAAGAGTTTTCTTTTTGCAGGATCGCCCGCTCGGATGAGGCAAAAGCCTCGGGGAAGTTGGCAAACTCTTCCTGCTCCATTAAAGTTTGCAGCTGCTCTCTTAATGCACCCAGCTCTTCCACTGTTTGAGCTTTAGCCAACTGCTCTGCTACCAGCGAACTAATCCGACCTTCAAACTGCTTAATTAGATCACTTTCACTTGCAACTTTTACCTTTCTCTCTGCTCTTGGACCCTCTGCCAGTTGGATCTGCTGTATTTTTTGTGCCATCTCCTCTAAATATCTTTGTCTTACCTCTGTTAGGCCTTTCAAGCTACCAGGAGGAATTTTGCCAAAATTAGTCTGCACCTTTCTTAATCTACCTTCCTTATCCACAAAAATAAGATTGCCGGAAGAATCAAAATCCAACTTTGGAGTAACGCCTTCAAATTTAAACTTTAATTGGCCGCTATCTTTATCAACAACAGCAATCGTGCCCTGGCCATTAAGTTCATATTCCACAGCCAGAAAGTTGCCATTAGGATCAAAAAGAAATTTTTCGATATTTGCTCCTTGCGGAAGATCTACTTTTATATCTTCTGGTCTCCAAATACCGGCTTTAACTCGCTTTAAATCCAGTTTCTGTATTTTTTTACCATCTTTGGAAATTAAATATAAAATTGGCCCTTTTTCATCTGCTATAAAGGACCAGGGAGATTCATACGTGTGAATGATCTCTCCAGTTGTTGTCCTGATATTAATAGTTGAACCAGTACCTTGAGTCAATACCACACCCGATTTCTTAGAGTATCCGACTAAGCGTTCCCCTGCCATTCCCTTCACAAGACCCAATTCTTCTGATGTTAATGCTAGATTAGAGTATGTTCTAGCTATTTTTCCATTCTCTAATTCCAAAACCATATCTTTCTTATTGGTTGATACTAAAAGCAAATCAGGTTTATCCAGTATGGCAGAGATTCTAACGGGCTGATCAATCAAATAAATTTCCTCGCTCCCACTAGAAAAAAATAGTTTCTCTGGATTCATTATTACGCTTTCAAAGAACCCATTTTTCTTAGCATAAGCTACAAACTTATCGGTAAAATATCTCCTTCTGGCTTCAGGTTGAAGTCTAGATAAGGGCTCTCCTAGATAGTGGGGGTGGCCTAGATCTATTCCTGTCCAATATCCACCATTCCCCTCATTTACTAAACCATGGGATTCCAACAACTCTTTTAGATTAAGACCTAACTGTCCAACGGGAATCCGCTCCATCTGGCCAGATTGGTTATAAACCTTCAGATCATAAATCTCTCCATGTTCTTCATCAGTTTTAACTGATACAGCTACGTTTCTGCCAAGAGCTTTTACCTGCTCAATTTTTTCGCTTGTATTTTGTTGGTAAAATTCGGGGGGGAGCAAGTTAGCCAAAGGCTCTAACTCGCCTAAGTATTTTTCTGGAACTTGGGCAGATTCGGGTTCTACAGACATAGCATTATTATACCTGATAGCGACGTAAAAGACGATGTAATTGGACCAGTAAAATCCTGCCAGATTCTGCAGGTAATTGGGTAAAAGATTCGGGCATAATCACCTTTCCCTTCCCAAAAATTTCTTCCAGTTTCTGCTGCAATCTCATCTCTTTTGGCCCTAATCCAAACACAAAAATAGGAAACCTTTTAGAAATTTCTTGAGCTTTTTCAGCCAGGGCTTGTCCTGTTAAACCTGCATTTGGTTGGCCATCTGTAATCAGGCAGATTATACCTTGACTATCAACATAAACCCTTTTGGCTTGAGTCATCTCCTCGAAAGATGCAATTAGAGGAGAACCAATATCGGTATGTCCGCCGCGGGCATCTGCCTCAAACATCAATTTAGGTTTAGTTTTAAAGCGAGGATCATCATAATCTTGCTCAAACCCTTTTAGCGCCAAGACTTGTGAACCAAATAGTTTAATAGAAAATGGCACATCAAGCGTTTTTAAAACTCGAGCCCAAAAAATGGCCGTTTTAATAGATTCCTCCATTTTTGCTCCAGCCATACTACCGGTATTATCAATTAAAAGCTGCACAAAAATTTTAGCTTCTTCTGACTGTCTAACTTCTTTGCGTTTCATGACCCTGGCATCACCAATCGGAACTTTTCTGGCTAATGCTTGAGCGTCTAATTTCTTGCCTCTTGCATATAAACCCTCATAAAATACCTCTTCCCTACGAGGCAAAGCAGGCAGAATTCTGTCAATAAAATTGCGCACATACCTTAAGACTCCCTCTTCATAAGACTGGAACCTCCTAAAGGCCTCTTCTTCTCTTTCCTCAAACCCGTCTTTTTTCATCTCTCTAATTAACCTTTGTCTTTCTTGTTCCTGCCTTAAAGCCTGCTGTCTTTGAGCTTCTACTTCTCTCTTTTCTTGGGCTTCTACAGCTTCAGCTTCTTGTTCTTGCCTTTCCATTTCCTGCATAGATTGTTCAATCTTTTGCGCTTCTTCTTGAGATTCAGTATTCAAGGTCAATTCCATTCTGCCTGTTTGGGGATTGCGTTCAAACTTGGTAAATTTATGATCACCTTCTTCCTCCAATTCTTTTACAGCTTTTTCTTCCAGCTCCCTCTTGGCTGCTTCAACCAACTGATTTTTCATCTCTTCTGGCAGGTTGTTTAACGTTTCCTCTAATTTTTGCCTAAAATCTTTAGATAGCTCTTGTGCTTGTACTGGCGAATCCTGATCCTCCGGCTGCCCTTTACCCTCTTTTATCCGGTTTGCCTCCTCCGTCAATTGTTGTTGCAAGTTTGGGTCAACAGCTTGGGCCAATTGCTGACCTAAATCAGGTTCCTCTGGTTTTTCAGGGTATTGCTCTTGAGATTGTTGAGCTGCTTTCTCCTGCTCTCTTTTAATTAATGATTGAATTCTTTGTAAAAGACTACCACTTGAGGTTGACTGACCTGTTTCCGGTGAAGGCTTATCGGCAGATGCACTCCCTTGCTGGGCAGGTTGGGCAAATCCTGATTCCCGACCTTGAGACTGTGCCGTAGCACCCTGACCTTGAGCTTTTTCTCCTTGAGGTTGTCCTTGCAAATTATTAACCATTTGACTGATCTCTTCATCCCTTTGTGCTTGTTCTTCTAAGGTTTTATAAACAGGCCAAATCTTTTCTCGGACTATCTTATCAGCCTCTTCTGCCGAAACTGTTTGGGAAAATTGTTTAATAAAAGGATTTATCTGTTCAAATGCTTCTAACACCCTTTTATCTGTAATAGTGGGCATAACTTGCCCTGTCACCCAGTAGTAAAGAATTTGTTTAGATAGTTGGAGATTAATGGGTAAAGTAGGGGTATGTCCCTCTATATCAGCTTTCCTATCACCATATCTTTTTTCCATCTGTGCACGCACAGTTTCCGATCCTTGCATCTCTATAGTGTTTACTCTGGTATCTTCCAATGAATTAACCAGGTTAACCCAAGATATCGGGGAATAACCTTGCTGCTGGGCAAATTTTTGCCCTTCTAACCACAGGCGATAATCGGTATTCCTAGCATGTCCTATTTCGTGTCTTAATACCCCTAGAATCTCAGAAAGTTGATGTCGGTATATTGATTCTCTATCGTAATAAAGCACCTTTGGTTTAAATAAATCGTCAGGTAGATCGTGCAGTGTTTCCCTTTTGCCTTCCATAAACTGTCTATAGTACGGTTCTGCCTCTGACCCAATCGAGCAGCTCCACGGTTGTCCTTCTTGGGCATTTGGATAAACCTTGATTTGAGAATTAGAAGAAAAAACCCGAGCTATAGTCACAATCATCCGCCGAACTCTCGCAGCTTCTTGTTCTGTTCTAGGAGTTTCTAATTCGTAGGGTTGAAGGTTTTTACCTTCTCCTGCCTCAGTGACCATAAACTTATTATAACCGATTTGCTATTGATAATTACCCTGTGCTCTGTTATACTTGACACACTTCCTCCAAAATGGAGGATTTTTTAGTAGAATGCCC
>CAYMTV010000048.1:0-6380 GCA_964393525.1 uncultured Gammaproteobacteria bacterium
CATTTTAGCGTTTCAAGGCTTTTATAAGATCAACCGAACCTTCTGTCCTGCCATACTGAATAAAATACCAGTTGGTAAACTTAAAGGGCCCTAAATTGATAACTCCGGTATCTTCGATAATGGTTTGAGCATTAACTTTTCCAGACTCCAATCCAGCGAGAGCTGAAGCAATTTTGAAGGTAGAGCCCGGGGGATAAGCTCCAGCGATACTCCGGTTTAAAAGTGGCTCGTTTTGAGAAACCAGTGCTTTGCTAATATCCGAGGGATTAAAAGAGGGAAGTGAAACTAAGCTTAAGATTTGTCCGGTTTTGGGATCCTGGGCAATTAGTGCACCACAACAAACCCCGGATTTATTAACCATTTCCGATAATTTTTGGTATGCTTGCGTTTGCAAATCAGCGTCAATTGTAAGAAATAAATTTTGTCCCGGTATAGCCTCTTTTTTCCTAAGTGTTCTGACCTTCTTTCCCGTACTATCAACCTCAATTATTTCCCCCCCGTCTATCCCTCTTAAAACTTTTTCATAAGTTTCTTCAATCCCGGACCTGCCAATTTTATCTCCCGGGTTGTAATTTTCAAACTTGGGATCTTTTAGCTCTTCTGCGCTTATTTCCCCAACGTATCCTAAAACATGAGCAAGCTTCTCAGCTTGAGGGTAAGAACGCAAGCTGTCAATTTCAAGTGCCTCATATCTTTGATCTTCTCTTACCTCAAGCTCTACTGCCTCATCCCGGCTTAAGTATCTAAAGTTATTGCGAAGCAAGAGGCCTGTCTCATTTTTGGTAGCATCCTCAATTAGCCTAAAGCCAGGTTCATTTTGAGCCAAAAGCTTACCGTTTCTATCATAGATTACCCCACGGGGCGCATGAATTGTTTTTACTTTAATCCGGTTTGAATCAGCCAGCTCGCGGTTACGGCTGCCCTCAACTACCTGCAGGTGAAACAGTCTGGTAAAAAAAACCAAAAAAAGTATTATTAAAACAGCTAAAAATGCAACCTTTATCCAAGGGTTTAGATCGGAAGGGTTGTTTTCGTCAAGATTACCAGCTAAAAAATTGCCATCCCAAGCTTTGAAAGAATTTTGTTTGTGTTTAAAATGTTTTGATTTTACGGAAACCTTTGCAAACTCATCTAAAAAAGCTCTGCCAAAGCGAAATTTCTTCATAATAGTCATCAGCTTACAGTCTACAGTCATCAGACAGATACATTGAACTTGTCTGTTCGCTGAAGAATGTTGACTGATAGCTATTCCCTGATTTTCAATTTGATATCTTTTTCAATAACAAATCTGTCTTCCCAAAAAAGCATTGCAACATAAGTTGGGAGTATCAAAATAAATTCAAAAACTATTTTTAAATAGTTTAAAGACTGGTTAAAAATCAGCTTTTCCAAAAACGCTGTGCTTAAAATCAAAACCAGGGATATGGGTAAGATAGTTAAATAGTTGGAAGAAAAAGGCAGTTTCTTAAATAATTTGATCAACTTAACTAAAATCAAAAAAACCACGGGCCAAAAACCTAAATTCTGTGAGGACAAAATTCCAAGCAATAACCCGGAAAAAAAAGCGATTGGATAATCCGAATCCCGCTCAACTATCAGGCTTCTACAGATTATTAAAACCAAACACAAATTTACCTGTAAAAAGGAGGTTTGAATAAAAGCTGCAATTAAAATGGCCAAAATTGAAATTCTCATGAAATTTAGTTAGTAATTACAAACACCACTTCCAAATCTTTTACATCAAAGACCGATCTTACCTTGGCTTTTTTTTTTTTTTTTTTGTCCTTGTCATCAATCTCTGATATCCTCCCCAAGATTAAACCCCTGGGAACTTCGAGCTCGGCGCCTTCGGTATAAACAAGATCATTATTTTTTAAAGGCTCCTGATGTAATATTTTATCAAGTAACATCTCAGATCCAAACTGCCCGGCAAGCACGCCCTTTGCCTTCCCATCCGTGCTTGAGGCAAAAGCACCAACTCTAAAATCCGGATCGGAAGTAAGCATTACAAGGGAGGTTTTTGCTGAAACCTGTTTTACCTTACCAATCATGTTTTCCTTAAAGATCACAGCTTGATTTGGTTTTATGCCGTGATTTTGTCCTTTATCTATATACAGGTATCTTGAGATACCGATCGGCCGGGCCGGGATTAAATTAAAAGTTTGAGCATCTAAACTTTTCTGCTGGGCCAAAAAAGCCTCTGCTTCGGAAAGTTGCTTTTGAAGTCTGGCGTTTTCCGATAAAACAAAGCTAAGTTGCTCGTTTAAGGCTTTATTTTCCTGGGAAGCGCGTCTTGCCAAAATTATAAATTCAAGCTGTCTTGAGATAAGATTGCTGGTTTTATATAAACCAAACTGCACGGGCACAGTTATAGTTTGGAGAGCGGATTTTGGAATTGACAAAAAACCAAAATAGTCTGTCAGAATTATTGCCAAAGAAATCAATAAAAAAAGGAGAAAAACCTTAATGTCGGACCAAACTGCAGCAAGCATAGATATGCTTGCAAGTTTATCACAAATATTTGCCATTTGCGTTTTTGTAAGCAAGAAGATATAATTTCCGTCTAGTGCAAAACACTAGAGCGAAAATCTTCCATATCCTCAAATCTCAGCAATTCAGCCGTAACTGGCTGGAGCAAGAATTTTTTCCCGAAGTAGACAGAATGAGAAAGGCTCTAGCCTCAAAAGCCCACCTTTCAACTTTGGCAGGTAAAAGCATCTGTGTTTTATTTTATGAACCCTCTACCAGGACCAGGCTCTCCTTCCAGCAAGCAGCTTTAAAGCTTGGGGCAACAGTTGTTGATACTGAAAACGCCAAAGAATTTTCAAGTGCCATTAAAGGAGAGACAATTGAGGATACCACAAGAGTTGTTAATGCACTTGGCTTTGATGCCATGATTATGCGGTCCGATCAGGAAGGGGCAGCAGATAAAGCCGCCGTTGTTTCAAACATACCTATTATTAATGGTGGAGATGGGACAGGCCAACATCCAACTCAAGCATTATTGGATCTTGTCACAATCCATGAACATTTCCCAAAAATTGATGGATTAAAAGTTGCTTTTGTTGGAGATTTAAAAAATGGTAGAACTGTCAGATCGTTATCCTACTTGCTTGCCAAATTCCAAAATATGCATTTTGAGCTGATTGCGCCGGATTCTTTGCAGATGAGAAGTGATATTTTAGATTACTTTAAAAAACACAAAATCTCTTTTAATATGGGGGCTAATTTGAGTAAAGTTGCAGACAAAGTCAATGTAATCTATATGACCCGCGCTCAAAAGGAGAGGATGAAACCCGGTGAGAAGTTTGATGCAAATGGGGTTAGGATTACAAAGGAAATATTAAAAAAACTAAAAAAGGATACCATCATTATGCACCCCCTACCAAGATCAAATGATTTTAATGAGATCCCGGAGGAATTTACTGATGATGAAAGAGTGGTCATTTTTGATCAAGTAGAAAACGGGCTTTATACCAGGATGGCACTTTTGAATATGGTGGTGAAGTAATGAAGTTCTCCACTACGGTCGAACAAAAACTTTTTTCTTCGAGCGAGCGGAGCGAGTCGAGAAGTACATATGACATTTATAGACAAAATTAAGAAAAAATGGGATGAAGGGAAATTTGTTTGTATTGGGCTGGATGAGGGGACTTTTGATTTTAGTAAAAAAATTATAGATCAAACTTCTGATATAGTTTGTGCTTATAAACCAAATACTGCATTTTATGAAGCTCATGGTGCTGAAGGCTGGAAAGACTTAGAAAAAACCTGTCAGTATTTAAGAGAAAATTACCCTGAAATAACAATAATTGTTGACGCTAAAAGGGCTGACATTGGAAATACAAACTCCCTTTATGCCAAAGCTTTTTTTGAAATCATGAATGCAGACGCCTTAACCATTAATCCTTACCCAGGGAAAGAAGCTTTAATGCCATTCTTGGAGTATAAAGATAAAGGGATCGTTATCTGGCTCGGAGCTTCTAATCCAGGTACAGGTAAAATCCAAGATTTCTTGGTTAACGGCGAAGAGTTACCTTTGTATCAAGTAGTTGCCAAAGACATTGCTCAAAATTGGAATTTTAATGGAAATTGTGCAGTGGTGGTAGGTGCAACTTACCCAGAAGAGTTAAAAAAGGTTAGGGAAATAGTTGGTGATATGCCTATATTAGTTCCAGGAATAGGAGCTCAGGGCGGTGATTTAGAAGCCACAATCAAATATGGCTTGGATAGTAAAAAGCAAGGTTTAATAATAAGTAGCTCAAGAGGAATAATCTTTTCCGAAAATCCCAGGCAAGCTACTCTTAACTTACATCAACAAATAAAGGAGTTCATATGAACCAGACTTCCGAAAAAGTAAATCAAATCCTTTTAAGATTAAATGCCGTTACTTTAAGTCCTAAGAAACCTTACCAGTATGCCTCAGGGATCTTATCTCCGGTTTATACAGATTGCCGGGTTTTAATGGCCTACCCCGAAAAAAGAAGGGAGATCAGGGATTTGTATATTGAAGCCATTAAAAAATCCGGGGTACCTTATGATTTAATTGCAGGTACAGCTACAGCGGGAATTCCCCATGCTGCCTGGATAGCGGACAAACTTAATTTACCTATGGTTTATGTAAGGGGCAAAGCCAAGGATCATGGTAAAGAAAATCTCTTGGAGGGGATTATTAAAAAAGGCCAAAAAGCAGTTGTGATTGAGGATCTGGTTTCTACCGGGGATAGTGCCATAAATAGTGTCAATGCTATAAGATCGGCCGGCGGTGAAGTTTTCCATGTCTTTGCTATTATTACTTATGGGTTAAAAGAAGCTGAAGAAAATTTTAAAGCTAATAATCTTAAATTAATCGCTCTAACAACCTTTAAAGACTTGGTTGAGGCAGCTCAAAAAATGGGTTATATAAGTGAAGATGAGGTATCAGTAGTTTTAGATTGGATTTCCGACCCCGCTTTTTGGGGAAAGAGATTTGAACAATGATTAAGCTTCCTGGTTTAATAGATACTCATGTTCATTTAAGAGAGCCAGGTAATACCCATAAAGAAGATTTTGAAACAGGTACTAAAGCTGCAATTGCAGGGGGGTATACCATAGTTTTGGATATGCCCAATAATCAGTCTCCAGTCGTCAGTCGTCAGTCGTCAGATGAAAAGATAAAATTGGCAGAAGGAAGAATTTACTCAGATTTAGGGTTTCACTTTGGCGCGACAAGACAATCTATTTCGTATTTTCAGCAAGTAAAAGATCGGGTTTTTGGACTAAAAGTTTATATGAACCACACAACCGGCCCACTTTTGGTTGAGGATCAGAATGACCTGGAAGCAATCTTTGAAGCCTGGCCAAAGGAAAAAGTTCTAATGACCCACTCTGAAGCTGAAACCTTGGAAAAAGCTATTGATTTAGCTAAAAGACATGGGAATCAGCAAGCTGGTTCCTCCGGAACTAGACTCCATATTTGTCATGTCAATCTAAAATCTCAAGTTGAAACTATTAAAAAAGCTAAAGCAGAAGGAATGCGGATAACCTGCGAAACTGCCCTTCATTATTTGTATATGACAGAGGAAGATGTAGAAAGATTAGGAAATTTTGCCAGAATGAGACCTCCTTTAGGCACAAAAGAAGACCAGAATGCTCTTTGGGAAGCCTTAAAGGACGGGACAATAGATACAATTGCCTCTGACCATGCTCCACATACTAAGGAGGAAAAAATGGCTGAAACTGTAGTAAATGGGGTCCCAGGTCTGGAGACATCTTTACCGTTGCTTTTGAATGCAGTAAACGATAAACGATTAACGATGAACGATATACAAAGATTAACCCATGATAATCCCAAAAAGATTTTTAATATTCCGGACCAGGAGGATACTTATATAGAAGTAGATTTGGAGGAAGAATGGACTATTTCTAATGAAGGGTTATTTACCAAATGCGGCTGGACACCCTTTGAAGGGATGAGAGTTAAAGGTAAGGTTATAAGAACTGTTTTAAGAGGGCAAACCGTATTTGAAAATGGTAAAATTGTCGGGGAACCAAGCGGAAAGGTGGTATACCCAACCTAGCTGTCATTCCGAGTGTAAACGAGGAATCTCCCACGAATGTGGATACCTCAAATGAATTGAGAGATTCTTCTACGGCTGAGCCGGATCAGAATGACGTAATAAATATGGACAACCTACCAAAACCTGAAGAATTAAAAGATCCAAAGCAACCTACTTTTATATATGATATTACAAAGCCTTGGGAAGAGGTAATAGAATCTCCACCAATTTGGCTTTCAGGAAAATTCCCAAAATTGCCTAAAGAAAAGAAGTATAAATTCCTAGGTAAAGAATTAATAAGTCCTATAGCAATTTCAGCAGGAAATGCCTCAAGAAGACCTT
>CAYMTV010000049.1:0-6143 GCA_964393525.1 uncultured Gammaproteobacteria bacterium
GAGTTTTTATCCCTTCAGACCACACTGATCCTCCAACAAGATCAACAACATAATCTACTCCCCCAGGGTAAAGTTTTAAAATAGAATTGGATAAATCATTCGTATTTATAACTTTATCTACTCCCAATTTTTTTAGTTTACTAATTTTTTCCTTAGAAGAAGTAACACATATAATTTTGCATTTTTTGCTTTTTAAAATTTGGATAACTACAGTTCCAACACCACCGGTTGCACCTGTAACTAAAACTGTGGATTTATCTTGAATTTTTGCTCTTTTAATTAAATGAAATGCTGTTGTCCCTGCTAAAACTGAAGCACAAATTAAATCTAAAGGTGATTTGTCCTTAAGTTTTACAATATTTTTCTTAGGAACTACTAAATACTCCGCATAACCACCATTTTGATTCCTGCCAAAAGTCCCACCATTATCACAAATATTTTCAAAACCATTTTTGCATTGTTTACACTTCCCGCAAAATGTCCATGGTAAGATAGCAACCTTCTCTCCTCCTTTAGTCTCTCCAATAATTTCCGAACCCAAAATATGGGGAAAATTTTTTGGGCCTACTCTTTTACCTTGAGCAATTAATAAATCCAAATGATTAATTCCACAGTACAAAACTTTTACTAGAGTTTCTCCAGACTTGGGTTTTAGTAGAGGCATGGAGATTTCTTTAAGGTAGTTAATACTGCTAACTTTGGTTAACCCTATTGCTTTCATTAAGCTTAGTATATAATAGATCCTTCGACTTCGCTCAGGATGACAAAAAATTGAAGAAAGTTTAATTTTTTGTCAAATTTTGACATTTTTCTAAAATATGTTATGATATATATCACAACTTAACATGAAGACTTTAGCAAACAGCTTTTGGTTTTATTTTACCTCCTAAGGGGGAGCTGTTTGTTTGCCTGAAAAGGCAACAGTATCCTCCCAGAACGGGAGGATTTTTTTTGGAGAAAATATGAATAAAGTTATTAAAAGAGACGAACTGTTGAGAAAAAATAAGCCTTTAATTATGGGCGGACCTTGTGCAGTCGAATCAAGGGAGCAAATCAAGCTTATCGCCCGAAAGCTTCATGAAATGGGGGTTAAAATCTTGCGTTGCCAGCTTTGGAAACCAAGGACAGATAAAGATAGTTTCCAAGGAGTTGGTTTAAAAGGATTGGAATGGTTAAAAGAGATTAAAGAGGAATTAGGTGTTTTAATTGCCACGGAAATTGTCGATAAAGACCATATTGAACCAACTTTAGGGGTTGTGGATATCCTTTGGGTAGGTGCCAGAAATATGCAAAATTACGAACTTTTAAAATCCCTGGAACAGGACAACAGGCCTGTTATCTTAAAAAGAGGTTTAATTGCCACAGTTGATGAGTGGATTAAAGCCGCACGATACATTGGTTTAAACCGGGTGATTCTTTGTGAAAGAGGTATCAGGACCGGGGCCGATTCCATGCGTTTTACCCTGGATTTAAATTCTGCTTTAGTTGCCAAGTTTGATCACAACTTACCTGTAATAATTGACCCGTCACATACGGCGGGAAGATCGGATATGGTGCCTAACTTGGCCTTAGCCGGGATGGCAGCAGGGCTTGATGGAATTGTAGTTGAGGTACACCACAATCCTGCAAAAGCCCTTTCCGATGCCACCCAACAAATCACCCCCGATATATTCAGGAGAGTAGTTAAAAATGCTAAAATTATCTATAACTTAAGAAAAGAAAAAGACTTCTCCTCTAATGGTAAGGTCAAAGTGTCTAAACAGCAGTTAAAAAAAGAGCAGGGTACGGAACTGATTCTGCCCATTATCCGCCCGGAAGTTGTGAGTACATAATGGAACTTGCTAAGGCAAACATTCATATTATTGGCGGCACCGGCCAAATGGGCAGCTGGCTTAAAAAATTTTTGGAAAGCCAGGGTTTTGCGCCGACAGTCTCCGATCAATCTAAAGGCGATAATCTAATTTCATCAGCGGATATTATTTTCATATCCGTACCAATTAGTGTAGCACCGGAAATCATTAGTAAAAGTGCAGGTAAGGTTAAGAAAAGTGCATTGCTCATAGATCTAAGTTCGATTAAAGCGGATACGTCGGAGGCTCTTAAAAAAACCGGATTGGCAGCAATTGGTTTGCACTTTTTATTCGGCCCTTCGGTATCAACAATCCAAAATCAAAAAATCGCGTATGTTCCAATTTTGGAAAACAAGCCCGCTAAAGGCTTAATGAAATTATTTAAAAAGTCCGGTGCCCATATTATTAAAATGACTCCCTCGGAGCATGATTATAAGATGGCTCATATTCAGGCTTTGACCCATTTTGTTAATTTATCTTTGGCGAAAGTTTTAATTGAGGATAATATTAATTTGACCGGCCAAATTTCCACCCCGGTTTTTCTAGCCCAGATGTCTGCAACCTCAAGAGTTGTTCCGCAAAATCCAAAACTGGTTGCTCAAATCCAAACTAAAAATCCTCAATTTTTGGAGATCGTTAAGAAGTTACAAAATGATCAGGAGGAATTAATTAAATTGATCGAAGAGAAAAATGAAGCAAGGCTTGAAGAAATCTACAAAAATATTAGCGCAAATTTAGAGTCGGTAAAGACTCCTGCTAAGGTGGAACACATCACGCATCAGCAATTAAAGACTTTGAAAATTCAGGAAAAATTTAGCGTAGCATACTTGGGACCGGAAGGCACATTTTCCCACCAGGTAGCAACACAGGTTGTAACTCAAAAAACAAATTTAGTACCTTCTAAAACCATCTATGATATCTTTAATTCAGTTGCAACCGGAGGAACAGATTTTGGATTGGTTCCAGCAGAAAACTCGATCGAGGGAACAATCAGGGAGACTTTGGATTTTTTAGTTGAGTTTGAATTAAAGGTTAATTTACAAATTGCTTTAGAGGTACACCAAAACTTACTTTCCAAAGAAACAAACTTAAATAAAATTACTAAAGTTATTTCACACCCGCAAGCAATCGCCCAAAGCCGGGAGTGGCTGGAAAAACATCTGCCAAATGCTGCTATTGAGTACTCCCAAAGCACAATTTCAGCAGTCAATGAAACAAAAAAGAGTGGGGTTGCTATTATTGGCGCTACAATGGCTGCAGAAATTCACAAATTGAATGTTTTAGCAAAAGGGATTGAATCAAAAGATTTAAATACCACTAAATTTTATTTAATTTCTAAAAATCTTTTCTCTTTGAAGAAAAACCCTTCAAAAACGTTAATCTTTTTAACTGTGTTTAATAGGGTAGGGATACTTAGGGATATCCTAAATGTTTTTGCTGATTTTGACATTAACTTGAATAAACTCGAGTCAAGGCCCAGCAAAGACAAGAATTGGAATTATTACTTTTATGTTGAAGTTGAAAGCGGTATTAATGAAGCCAAACTCACTCAGGCTTTAAATATCCTGAAGCAGTTTTGCCCAAGGATTGAGATCTTAGGAGAGTATTAATGGACAAGTTAAGAAAAAATTTAGATCAAATAGACAAACAAATACTTGCTTTAATAGGTAAAAGAGTCAATATTGCAAAAAAGATTGGTAAAATCAAGAAACAACAAAAGCTTGCTATTGCTGATAAGAAAAGGGAAAAAGAGATCGTTAGTAGCTTAACAAAGCAGGCAAAAAAGTATAAAATTGATAAAAGTTTAATCGGGAAAATTTGGAAACTGCTCTTTAAACTTTCATATAAAGTGGAGGAAAAAAATGCCAAAAAGTAACTTGAGAATAATGTTTTATGATGGTAAGTTTTTACCGGAAGAAGAGGTGAAAATCTCGCCGACTGCCCATGCCTTGCATTATGGTACAGGATGCTTTGAGGGAATCAGGGCTTACTTTTCTGAAAATGAAAAAGCGCTACTAGTATTTCGGCTGGAAGATCATTACAAAAGATTTTTTTACTCTTGCAAGTCGTTGTTTATAAAATTACCAGAATCAATAAAAGAGCTAGCCAAGATTACTGTAGATCTTTTGCAAAAAAATTATTCAGAAACCGATATCTATATCAGACCGTTGGCTTTTAAATCCGACGCTGCTGTAGGTAACTCCAATCTGCCAACATTAAAAAGCAGCCTGCTTATTTATACGGTTCCTTTAGGAAGATACTTAAATGTAGAGAAGGGCATTAAAGTTAATGTTTCATCATGGATGAGAGTAGCCGATAACTCAATTCCCCCAAGGGGAAAAATTACCGGGGCATATGTTAACACTGCTTTGGCCAAAACCGAAAGTTTGCAGACAGGTTTCGATGAATGCATTATGCTGGATCGATTTGGACATATTGCGGAAGGCAGTGCTGAAAACTTCTTCATGGTCAAAAACGGAGTTGTTGTTACACCGCCTGTTTATGATGATATTTTGGTTGGTATCACCAGAGAAACAATTATAACAATTTGCAAAAAAGAATTAGGCTTGGAAGTGGTTGAAAGAAGTATTGCCAGGGCGGAATTAATTTCTGCTGATGAGATATTTTTAGTTGGAACCGGAGCTGAAGTTACACCTGTTATCCAAATTGATAAATATGAAGTTGGTAATGGGCAAATTGGCGGAATAACCTCTCAGGTAAGAGATTTTTACTTTAAAATGGTTCATGGAGAGTATCCCGGTTACTCCGAATTCTTAACCAAAGTTCTTCCAAAGTAGTTTTATAAACTATGAAAACACAAGTTCAAAAAATTAATGTTTTAGGAGAATATGACGTGGTTGTCGGAACCGACCTTATCGAACAGCTTGAAGTATTGTTTGACTTTGAAAAATATTCCAAAATTTTTGTCTTAACTGATCTTAATCTGGAAAAAAGTTGGTTTGAAAAAGTTAAAAGCTCGATTAAAAATCAGATTGAAAAAATTGTTGTTAATCCTGGAGAACAGTTTAAAAATATTACAACTATCCAGGAAATTTGGAGAAAACTTCAAACTCTAGGAGCGGATAGAAAGTCGCTGCTTATTAATTTAGGTGGAGGAGTGATTGGTGATACGGGTGGATTTGCCGCTTCAACCTATATGAGGGGGATAGATTTTCTACAAATCCCTACAACATTACTTTCTCAAGTAGATGCCAGCATTGGAGGAAAGGTTGGTATAAATTTTGACGGAGTAAAAAACTTAATTGGTTCTTTTAATCAACCGGTCGGAGTTTTATGTGATGTTTCAATCTTAAAGACCTTACCAAAGAGGGAATTTATTGAAGGGTTTGGTGAGGTAATTAAACATGGAATTATAGCTGATAAACAATACTTTAATTTTGTTACGTCCAAAAGGCCATTGGAGTTTAATCAGGAGGAATTAGGTAGAATTATCAAAAGATCTTGTGAGATTAAGAAGGAGATAGTTGAAGGGGATGTTACAGAAAAAAATAGTAGACGACTTGTTAATTTCGGACATACCATAGGACATGCATTGGAAAGTATAAGCTTAGAAACAAAAAATCCTCTGCTACATGGAGAAGCCGTAAGTTTAGGAATGGTTGCAGAAGCAAGAATCTCGGTTATTAAAGGTTTACTAAAGGATGAGCAGTTGCAAGAGGTTATTAAGGTTCTGGAAGATGCAAGTCTTCCAATAAGATATGAAATTTTCGAAACCGAGAAGGTTTTGAAAAATATTAAATCGGACAAAAAAAGTGAAGGCGGGAAAGTTTATTTTACCCTTATCAAGGCAATTGGCAAGGCAGTTACCGGACAGAGGGTATTGGATGAAGAAATAATTAAAGCTTTAGAATTCATCAAACCCTAGAATTTAATTCAATGAACAAAGTTAAGATTATCCCATTAAAAAGCCAATTTGATGCAACCTTAAGTATTCCGGGTTCAAAAAGTTATACCAACCGGGCGTTGCTTTTAGCGGCACTAACCCCTGGGCATGTGCGGATTAAAAATCCACTTTTCAGTGAAGATACAGCCGCTATGATGGGGTGTTTAGAAGCACTTGGGATTTATGTTGAAAAAGATAAGAGTAGCATTCTTGTTAAAGGAAATCTAAGTCATGTCAAGCATGGAGAGTACGATTTAAATGCCAAACTTTCTGGAACAACCATTAGGTTTATTTTAGCTCTTTGTTCTATTATCCCTGGAATAAAAATTCTTAAAGGTGAGGAAGGACTAAATGTAAGACCGATTGCAGAACTTGTTTCAACTTTAAAA
>CAYMTV010000050.1:0-6069 GCA_964393525.1 uncultured Gammaproteobacteria bacterium
TCTTTCATTTAACTCAACTTGCTCTCCTAGTTTATCTTTAACCCTTGCATCTGCTGAGATTCTTTTTACTCTTTCTTTAACTCTATTAAATTCAATTGCAACCCCTTTTGTAAAATACTCAAGCCAGGGAGTTAAATCCCGCTCATGAGTATCAAGCACAAGCTGGTTTGAAACAGCCTGCAGCGTTAAATAATACTCCATCGGGTTTTCATCGAAATACTCCTCCAAAGCAAAAAGCTTTCTGATATCAAACCCGTCTAAAAACATAAGCAGTGTAGCTGTTGCTCTGGCAGTCCTGCCATTCCCTTCCACAAACGGATGAATTCTGGCAAGTTCATAATGGACGATCCCGGCTCTTAAAATTGGGTGGGTGTCCCTACCCTCATCACTGTTTATCCAGTTTGTTAAATCCTCTATTAAAAAAGGTAGTTCGGCTGCAGGAGGGGGCGTATAGGAAATTGCACCTGTCCGGCTGTTTTTTAAAACCACCTGCCTGAACCTAAACTGTCCAGACACTTCTTCTGGGACAATCTTTTCCGTAACCAGCCTATGAATTTCAAGGATTGTTTCCAAAGTTAAAATGTACGGTCTACCCGGGCCAATTTGAGAGGCGATTGAATCTAAAAATTTTAAAACATTTCTATAGTTTATAACCTCCTGAACATCCCGGTCTCTTGCTAAAATCTCTTTGCCGTCCAAAACATCCTGAACTTCTTCCTCGGTTAAAGAATTCCCTTCAATATGAGTTCCATGATGAACAGTCCGCTCCAAAGCTTCTTTTCTAAATTTAGCCTCCCAGGCAGGAATTAAAGGCGCATTCATGATGATCTCCTTTGAAGCTTCAATAGAACCAATGTATCTCAAAATTGAATTGTTAACTGTATAATTTGCTACAAACAAGGGCGTCTAGCTCCTTTCTTCTTCTTTTTTCCAAATTCTCATCAAAATCATTACTCCAATAAATAGCAATATCAGAAGGAATGAGTATTTTCTAATAATAAACAAAACTATATCCCCAAGCAGGTAAATCACAAAACTCCAGATTATTGTCCAAACCAAAGTTGATAAAACCGCAACTGTAAAAAACCTCCACCAGTCCATCCGGATTGTTCCCGCAGTCAGAGCCAAAAATGAGGCAATGTTTGAATGAATAAACCCCCAGATTAAACCTCTTCTGCCAAATTTCTTAATTTGCTGCCGGGCTGCTGTTATAAAATTCTCGTAACCCAAGGTTTTTAAGATATCGGAGAACCCGAAATACCCCAGCAAAAAATCAACCATATACCCTAAGCTGGCACCTAAAAAAACCGCGGCCACAACCGCAATAAAGTCAATCTGGCCTGCCCGGGCAAAGATTACTCCCATCGCCATGGCAAACATGCCTGGAACAAACAGATTTACTAAAATTAACGCTTCCAAAAATGAAGATATAAAAATAATTTCATAACCATATTTAGCATAAAACTCTCCGAAAGAATTTATTAGCTCATCAGCGGTAGGCACTACACCTTTGGCAAGAAGTAAAAATATAATATAGGAAATAAGCAGTAAAACAGGCAGGATAAGATCGCTTCTTAAGCTTCTAATAAATCCTCTTTTAAAAATTCTTAAAAGGTGTGGGATGCTGGGGTGCATAATAGGATTATACCCTTATTTCCCGCAAATTTCTCGCAGAATTAACGCGTATACCTTCTGTCACCTACTACTATTGTGCATGGATTAAAGGAGCTACGGGGTTGAACATCAAGCCCTTCAAATGAGGCGTATATCTCAGAATCAAATCTTGAACCTAGTATGATTCTTCTGACACCTCTACTGATTCTTCCTCTAGCCCTTTCAATTGGGCCTTCAATCTCTGCACTTGGCAAAAACAAGGTTTTACCTCTAGGTTTTATAAAACCACCTGCTCTGGCTAAATTTATGATTACTTCAAAAATCTCAGAATCATTTACTGTTGAGCGTGGGGCTCTGCATAGATCTAGCCGCAAAGTTATGCCGCCTAAATAGCCCCTTGCGGCAGCTAACATTAACTTATCCGCTACCTCCGAACGGGGACCTATTAACTGTTTTTCTATAGCACCTGCTATGGCTTGTTGTGACTGAGTACCTTGCAACAAAGCAGCTTTCACATCTTCAGCGCCTGCGATAAATTTAGTTACACCTGAGGGTAACTTTCCTAATTCAAGAAATTGTGGCATAAGTATATTATATTAGGAGAGTAAATTCTCCTAATTAATTCTTAAAAAGAATTATAGTATTTTCCTATAGTACATTCAATGCACTTACGTTTGTGGTAGAATTAATTCATGGCAACCAAAAAGCAGAGGGAAAAAACCTTCAAAGGTGAGCTTGCTGAACAGCTTTTAACTTTATCTACCTCAGGCTTTGGTTTAGTAGCAGCCCTAGCTTGGAATGAAACAATCCAGGAAATTGTTAAAAAATATATCGAGCCGGCCATCCCCGGATCAGGACTTATTTCAAAGTTGCTTTACGCTCTTTTAGTTACTGGTTTGGCAGTAATAATAACTTACCAGCTTTCAAAAATTTCCGCCAAATTGAGACAAAAAAATTAATATTATAATTACAAGAAAACCCCACTTTCTTAAAGTGGGGTTCAAGTGACTAGTAATTAAAACTTTTTAATTGAACCTTGATTAATCTGATATATATCAGCGCCTTTTAAAGCATCCTCTAGATATTTATCCCACTCAACTGAAGAAATAATCGTTTGTTGTAAATCAGACAAGCTAATTACATGTTGCATATGCTCATGATCAAGTTCAGAAAATATATCATCCAATAAAAGAACCGGTCTTCTATGCAAAACATTTTCAATAAAGGAAACCTCAGCCATTTTTAAATCCAAAACCGCGGTTCTTTGTTCACCCCTGGAGCCAAACTTTGAAAGATCAATCCCATCCAGTACAAAGATAAAATCGTCCCGGTGCGGCCCGATTAAAGATGTAGCAGCTTCTATTTCCCTTGCCTGATAGTCATTAAGCTTAGGCGAAGTTATCTCGTTTTCAATATATTTGAAACTTACTTCCCCAAAAGTTCTCTCAACCGTATTTAAATATTCAAAAAAACTTTTTCTTTTTTCGGTGATCAGGGTACCGAGTAAAAGTTGCTGATCAGACCAAAAGACAAGCTCATCTTTTCTTCCCCTGCCCTCTCTGATCCTTTTTAAAACCTTATTCTTTTTGGTTATCAGCTCCTCATAAGAGTTAATTGTTCTTTTATAATCCCTGTCAACCTGAGAAACAACCTGATCGATGTGAGACCGTCTTAAACTTGGGGAACCGGTCACTAAATTAATATCCTCAGGTGAAAACATGACAATAGCCATTTGGCTGCTGTAATCAAAAACCCTTTTTGGTATCCCGTTTACCCTAACCTTCTTTTTGAAGACCCCTGCTTCATTTAAAATTACTACCTCTAGTTTGACCTCCTCGTCATTTGTTATCTCTCCCTCAATTCGCAATATGTTTTCACCCTGCTTAATAAGCTCATCCTCCTTTTCAGCTCTAAAAGATTTGGCAGAAGCCAAATAATAGATGCCTTCCAAAAAATTGGTTTTGCCTTGGGCATTATCCCCTATAAAAACAGTGATTGGTTTTTTAAACTGAAAATTAATTTTGGAGTAATTTCTAAAGTTTGTTAAAATCAGGGATTTTAAAAACATAACCTATTCTTTCTCCCAGTGACCCAAGCCTAGAAATTGCCTGAACTTGTAGGGTAAATTCTGTTCATTAAAAAACAAGTTGGGTTTTAGGGCAAAAAGGCCCAATAAAAAGATTACCACCCCCAAACCTGCAAAGATCGATAAGGATCCAAAAAAATCTGCCAAAAGCCCAACTAAAAAAACAGGCAGGAGTGAGAGTCCCTGCATGGCAACTCCCAAAACCGAAAAAACCTTACCTCTGGTTGTCTCGGGCGTGTTTTCCTGCAGGACTGTTTGCGAGGGGATAATAATCATTACCATTGCTATACCTAGTAAAAACGAGCCCACTACCAGGACTGAAGCTAGGGGCGGCTGAGAGAAGAAGTGCAAAGGTCTGGGTTTGGGGAAATATTTGATTGCAGGAGAAATAAAAGGAATTACTCCAAGAAGAAAAAACAACAGCCCACCTGCCAATACCCCCCGCCCGACTATTATTCTTCTTGGAGTATTTTTCAAGAATTTATTCATTAAATAAGCACCCGTTAAAACCCCCAAGCCTAAAGGGATAATCAAAACATACGATGCATCGGTCGCTTTGATATGAATTTCCCTTTCTAAAAAAGATGATATAAGAACTGCCAAAACTCCAATCACCATTTGGACTCCCGCCAAAATTAAAATCGAAAAAAACACCAACAACTTGCCTCTGATAAGATCCAGTGTCTTTTTTATTTCCAAAAGCCCGATACCTTCAATTGACTTGAAATCTCTTTGTCTTAAGGCTTTCACAAGCATTTTGCCCTCAAAGTCCCACTTATTAACAATTGAAGGAAAGCGCAAGGCCAGGATAAAGCCCAAGCTTAGTAAAACTCCTCCAAAAGCAAAGACAAAATCTATTCCTAAATGATTGATCAAAGGACCGGCCAGCCCAAAACCTATTAAAAATGAAGAAAATAAGGTTATGGTAAAAAGAGAATTTGCCACCATCAGCTGACTTTTTTTGACTATCAACGGTATGGCTGAAGCTTCGGATGGACCATAGAATTGACTCAATGTGTTGATCAAAAATGTAATTACTAAAATAGCCGGATAACTAGCCTTAAAATAAATCAAACAAAAAAAAGCAATCGCCATCAGCAAGTTAATCGAAAGAATTATTTTTTTTCTGTCGGTAATATCTATTAAAACTCCGGCAAAAAGACCAAAAATCACCGCGGGTAAGTAAATTGCAAAAAGAAGTGCCGCAACCGCAGTATTAGAGTTAGTTAAATGATAAACCCAGATTACCAAAGAAAAATTAAGGGCGTTGTAAGAAAGCTGGACTAAGATCTGGTTTATCCAAAGATTTGAAAAACCCGAGGAGCGGATAACCGAAATGAGACTTTGCCGACTTTGCATAGAAGAATGTATAGAAGCTATTGTACGTTAAAGGTTCAATCTCAAACAATATTGACAAATCAAGCTCTCTGACAGTTTGGGCAGTAAAATGTGCCTCTTCCTCCAAGCTTAAAAGTTAAACACTGAAGAAGGAAAGCAAAATAATACCTGTTAAAGTAGTAATTATTCCAAATGTCTGCTGTTTGGTAATCGGGTCTTTAAAAAATAAGAATGCAAAAATCACAAATAAGGTAGGATTTGCTCCGGCTATTGGTGCAACAATCGCTACTAAACCCTGACTAATCCCCGCACTATAAGAAAATTCTGCAACTCTCACTAACACTGTCGAAACAATCAATGGCGTTAATGCATTATTCCTAGTAAACCCCTCTAGCTTTATCGATCGCAATTTCATGTAAAGAAGAATCAAAGGAAAAACCGAGATTGCAATATAATTTGGCCAAAACCATCCTACCTGTAGCACAACAATCTTAAGCAGAGCAAAATAAATTCCCCAGGCAAACATTGCTATCAAAGAAAGGAAGATTCCCTGATCTAACTTAAAATTTTTTACATGAAACTCCTTACTTATAATTGATAGAAAAAGTCCGGCAAAAATAATAGAAATCGCAATTCCCTGAGATAGGGAGATCATTTCATTAAGAAAGAGGAGAGAAAATAGAACAGTAACCATTGGAAATGAAGAAGCAATCGTTCCCACAAGTGCCCGGTTTTCTCTTTTCAGCGCTTCAAAATAGGTAAATGTCCCAGTTGCTAAAGCAAATAATCCAAGCGCCAAATTAAAGATTAAAAGACTAAAGGAATATTTATAGAAATTATCCAGATCATATGGAATATACAGAGACATCAGCAGGAAGCTTAAAAGGAAACCCCAAAACATCAAAGAATGAGAATTTAATCTCCTGGCAACAATTGCCTCAAAAAAAATTCCTATCCCCCAGGTGAAATAGGCAATTATCGCAAATAAGATTGCCTGCATTATTTTTTAAGATTCTTCTCTACTAATTCCA
>CAYMTV010000051.1:0-5910 GCA_964393525.1 uncultured Gammaproteobacteria bacterium
AAGACCACTTTTTATTCTTTAGCTAAGAATACAAAACTTACGCTAAATTAATCAGCAAAGATCTGCTCTACCAAAGCAATTCAAGATAAGCCCAGTCCGATCATCATCGGACCGCGCCTCCTTTAGATTATGGCGGCATAACAATATTGTAGCACCAGTTTTCAAAGAAGTATAATCAGTTAACCTTCGGAGTGTAGTTCATCGGTAGAACGCTGCGTTCGGGACGCAGAAGCAGAGAGTTCAATTCTCTCCACTCCGACCCTATCTGATACAATAATTCTATGGACAGCCCAGACCAAGGAGCCAAACCAAAACCTCAAGACATGCTCCCAAAACCCAAAGCCGTAAATAACTTAAATAATTTGACTAGAAGGGAAGTTTTATCCTTAGGAGCTAGGGGTGTAGCCATAGCTGGGCTAGTTGGCGCCGGAGTAGCTAAACCTGGGATAACTCCTTTTCGTCCAAGGAAGGTTGTCGCGGTGGAAAATCCTAAAGGACAACCTTATGCTGGTAGGCCTGGTGAAAGAATTGCTCCTATGGATGTTCCGGAATCATTCACTATTATCCATACCCAACCATTAGAATTTATTACCACTATGCCTGCGCAATTACAAAAGACAGTTATTAGGAAAATTGAGGATGCTCCTAAACCCAAAACTATGGCTGAAGCGGCAAAACAAGCTCTAGATATGGCCAATGTCTTTGATAATTCTTATGAAAAAACTAAAAGACTCAAAAAAAATGTCACTGAAGTTGTTCAAAAATACAAAGCTGTATTTGGAGATTTACAAAATGAGGAACTTTTTGTAACCCAAGTCTTAGCTTTAATCTGGGTGGAAAGCAAAGGAAAATTCGAAAAGAAAAAAGGACCTTCTGTTGGATATACCCAAATAGAAGAAAACACCTATAAAGAATTAGTTTCAGATCTAGAAGAAATTGGTATAAATGTTAACCCTGAAACAGAGCAAGGAAATTTATTAGTTGGTGCACTTTACTTTAAAAGAATGCTTGATAAGTCAAATGGGGATTTTATTAAAGCCACAGCCAGATATAACTTAGGTCCTGGGCTAATGGAAATGGCAGAAAATATCCACCCAAAAGGAAAAGCTGCTTCTTTTGAAGAATTGATCACAGATCCAACAGTCAAACAAGCTTTAGAGGATAAATATGAATATATTGCGGAAAATCCCGGAAGAGTGGAATATGTCTATCGCTATCCGGCCGCACTAATTAAACTATTTTACCAAAAGGAATTTGAAACACTAAAAAAAGCAGCTTAAGGAAACCAGAGTTTAACTTCTCTTTCAGCTTCCTCAGGGGTACCTGAGGCATGAACTAAGTTGTAAACAGATCTACTTTCTTGATTAGCTTTCTCAAAAGAATCCTCACCTAAATCTCCTCTAATTGTGCCTTCTTCTGAATTTGCAGGGTCAGTTTTACCAACTATCTCCCGAACCTTTGATATAGCATCCTCTCCTTCAAGTAGGATCTTAACAATGGGGCCTGAAAGCAGAAATTTTTGCAAATCTTCCACTATTTTATAGCTTTTTTGGTATTTTTCCTGCAGTTGCTCCGGAGTCCAACCTGTGGTATCAACATGACCCAAATGGATAATATAATCTCTGTTATTTAATTGGTAGTGCTCAGCCACTATTTCCGAATCCGCAGTCAACATTTCCAAACCTAAAACCTTAAGTCCTGTATCCTCAAACCGCTTGATAATCTCCCCAATTAGGTTTCTTTTTACTCCATCTGGTTTAATTAAAACAAGAGTTTTTTGAAGCATAAGTTACTTAATCTCAACGTCCGAAATATTGTAGCTGCCATCTTCAAAAATATCAACTAAGACAAACCTGGGGGTTTGGGGGTTTCTCACTGAAGTCACAGCTCCAACATTGGTCATATTTAAATCCTCTTTAGGCTCCTTGTACCTTGAGAAAAAATGGGTATCACCGGCAAAAACCTCATCCACCCCTGCCCTTTTAAAGATGCTGATTAAATGATCTGCCTGGTTTTTTAATTTGGCATTGGTTTTGCCCATGACATGATCTGATGAGGGGTGGAAAAGTGGAATAGAGGTAAAAACCAAGGTTAGCAAAGACCCTTCCTTTTTTACCTTATCCAACTCTTCTTCAACCCAATTAATTTGAGGCTCATCCAACCCCAAATAGTTATCACTGTTATAAACTAAAATAAACCTGACATCTTCAAAAGAAAATGCCTGATAGGGTACAGTGCCAAAAACCTGGATAAAATTTTCCGCAGGATCCGGCTTTTTCTTGTCCCTTGAATCCCAAAGATCATGGTCCCCGACTGTTGGATAATAGGTTAAACCTCCATTATCAAAAGTAGACTTGGCGCGGGAAAACTCCTCGATAGTCCCAACATCTGTATAATCTCCCAGCCCAATCACAAATTTTGCTCCTTGCGCTGAAGCTGAAGCTAAAGCTTTTGCTAAATTTGTATTATCATTATGGCTGTCGCTTATAACTGCAAACTTAAATTTTAAAGGAGAATTTGACTTATTTTTTGGGGATTCTGATATATTTTGATCTGCCTTTAAAACCTCCTTTGCTTTGTCTAAAGATTGGGAAGGGTTTAATGTTAAGAGTCCAGTAATAAGCTCATATAAAGAATCGGGGTTAATCAAGGATTTAGCAGCTTGGGTTGGACTGACTGCTAAAGGATCATAACCTGAGAAGGCTCTATAGGCCTGATATAAACCAATCCCCAAAACAGCCATCATAAGTAAGCTTATAAAAAGCCTAAAGATGCGGGTTACCCCTAAGCCCTTTTTACGATGATCTTTTTTGAACCACATAATTCAAAAGTCAAAATGCAAAATTCAAAATTACAATTAAAAACTCAAAAGTTTTAATAGTTTTAAATTTTAACTTGTACTTTTGACTTCTAACTTTTGAGTTTTGCCTTCACATTCGTTCCAAAGTTTCTATTCCAAGCAAATACAGCCCTCGCTTTATTATCTCACCTGTTTTTCTTGTTAGCTCTAACCTGAAAAACTCCTTATCTGATTTTAAAATTGGATATCTTTCATAAAAAAGGTTAAAGGCTCTGGCCAGGTTTAAAAGGTATATCGAAAGCTCATTGGGTTTATATTCCGTCGCTGCCTTTTCTATAACTCCCTCAAAGTACTCAAGTTGCCTTAAAACCTGCCGCTCTTCCTCCTCCAATCCTTTTTTACCCTGAGCCCCTCGACTTCGCTCGGGGTAAACTGTGTCGAAGGGATGCGCGATTTCAGCTTGTTGGGCATGATTTTGTTTTCCCTCACCTTCATTTTTTGTTGCGCGATTTTCGTAAGAAAACCGTTCCGCAGGTCCAGCCAGGGACCGAGGACGATTTACTAACGAGTTAATTCTGGCATAGGTATACTGAAGGTATGGTCCGCTATCTCCCTGCAGGGAAATCGATTGTTTTATATCAAAAGCTATATTACTAGAAAGTGAGTACTTTAAAAAATAAAACTTGATGGCACCAATCGCCACTTTATCAAGCTCTTTGTCGCTTAGCCTTAAATTGCCATAGCTTTCTGCAATCTCTTTTTTGACCTGATCAATTAAAAATTCAGCCGTAATCACCTCACCTTTTCTGGATGACATCTTCCCGGTTGATAGGTTAACCATCCCATATGACATGTGTTTCTTTTTCCCTTTAAAATCCATATTAATTAGTTCCAAAGCTTTAGTTGTCACCTCGAAAAAACTTTCCTGCTCATTGGCTACAACATGTAAGGACAAATCATATGGAAAGAGCTCCTGCTCTTTCCTGGTCAGTCCAAGTTCCTTGCCTTCATAGGTTGGATAGCCTTTAGAAGTTATAAATACCCTATTGTGTAAACCATATTTTTCACCTCTGAAAATAACCGCTCCCTCATCTTTCTCAAACACGCGACTTAGATTTTCTTCAACTATCAGCGAGCCTAACTCTTGAATCTCGGATTCCCAAATCTGGGCATCAAATTCCGTACCAACCCTTGAATAAATTGTTTCAAAGTAGCCAATGCTCCAGTGTTTAGTTTTTTCCCAAAGTTCCTTTAAGTCTTTGTCCGAACCCTGATAGAGCTTCTGGTTAATCTCCTCAATTTCTTTTTTTGCCTTTTCATCCTCTTCATAAGTTTGGCTACCTAAAGCATAAGCTTTGCCCAAAAACTCCGCCCTTTCCCGCAAGGATTTAAGCCTGATAGCCTCAAACTCGTCTTTTAGCTTTAAAATCCCCCAGAGGGCTTTGGCTACATGGGGTCCAATATCCCCTCCATAGGTCACCCTGAATATATTGTTGCCTTCAAAATCTAAAAGCCGTGAGATGGACTCACCGATGGTAATATTCCTTAGGTGCCCTATATGAAATGCCTTGTGAGTATTAGGGTGAGCAAATTCTATAAGGATATTTCTTCCTGTTGGCTCTTTTTTCCCGGTTTCCCGGGCTAGACTCTTAACTAAACTTTCATCTTTTAGGAAAAAATTTAAAAAACCAGGGCCTGCTATTTCAACCCTTTCTAAATAAGCTGGATGCTTCAGTTTTTCTAGAATTTCATTAGCAATCTCCAAGGAACTTTGATAAGGTTTTTTTAGGTTTTGTTTAGCAAGTTGCAGCGGGATATTTGAGCTATAATCCCCAAACTGAGGGTTTTCCGGAATAGATAAAACTATATCACTTGCTGGAAAACCGAGTTCTACCACTACCCTTTTTAGATCTTGCTCAATCAAATCTTTATACATAGAAATAATGATAGCACAAGACAAGCTTGGGAGACACTAAAGAGGAGTTAATTTGTATCTAAATGCTCAACAAACGCCTCAAATCTAGCTAAGGCTGTATCTTTAGCAACTTGGTCTACATCTGGTAAGCGACTCAGGTAACGCGGTCCATATCGCTGCCTAATCGTCTGCCTGGTAGCTGGGGGTAATCTTTGCCAATTTGAAGCGAGGTCTCTTAAAAGATATGTATCTACAAAAGAACGCCTGTCAGGATCAATACGGCCGAGTACCTCTGTCATAACCGGCCCGATAGCCTCTAAGGCGCCTTCAAAATCAGGCTGAAATCCTTGTCTTATTTTGCTTCCTAAATCACTTGCATCAAATGAAACAAGTGGCTCATGTGGATTGTCCTTTAAATTAAGCCCCCTAATATAGGCTCCAAACCTATCCTTTTCACCTCTGTAAAGCAACCTCGGTTCTTTCCTTCCTTGATTCATATTTTGTCCTGTAGTATAGAAAAGACTTCATTTGTTGTCAATTACGTATCTTCTATAGCAAAGCTAATTGAAAATACCTTATATTTCAGGCACAAAGTGTCCTATGTTTTAATGGAACTTTTCAATATTAAAATGGCTGCCAATATTATCAATCAACTGCTCTCCTTCTAAAGCAAGTAAAGGTCCGACTGGAGACCTAACCTGCCTTTTTAAACCATGCCATGGTGTTTGGGAATACTCAACTGCAGCCATTTATCCCCCTTCGGAGCTTCATCCCAAACTCCTTCTTAAAATTGCCTGCCGCGTGATTAATTTTTCTAAGCTTTTACCGAAATTTAATCTTTTAAATATACTGTTTGATATCTTTTGATGCTCTATTTCTTCTTCAGTTTTAGGACCTAACTGTTCCCCTAAATATTCCTCTACTGCCTCTAAATCCTCCAGATAATCACTAGCTGCAGGGTTGAATTTCGCTAATTTTTTAATTAATTCCCTGTTTATAAACCCTCCCGCCCTCATTAAATCTTTTTTCAGATTCAAATAATACTTTTCCAACAACCTAAGTGAAGACACTTTTGTTACGATCGTATGATTTTTGTCTTGAGTGAGTGACCGAAGGCCACGGCCCGTTCCAATCAATTCCGGCGGCATCCCTAAACTGTAAAGCGCCCCGGTAAATCCAATCGCCCTGGGCAATT
>CAYMTV010000052.1:0-5789 GCA_964393525.1 uncultured Gammaproteobacteria bacterium
AAAGTACTCAGGTTGAACTTCTCAAGCAGGCGCTCAATTGCGAAATTATCAGCTTTCCAAGATATGAAGATAATGAGTATGGCAGATTAATTAAAAACTATTTAGAGGGGGAGTTTGGATCGATTAACGAAGTGGACCCGTACAAGATAGCCTGTCTTTTTGCCGGAGACCGGCTTTTGGCGAAACCAATCATAGAAAAATGGCTTTCAGAGGGTAAAATAGTGATTGCCAACAGATATGTCTCTGCTTCTAAAGCCCACATGGGAGCAAATTTGCCTGAAGGTAAAAGAGAAGATTTTTTTAAATGGCTGGGTGAGTTGGAATATCAAACCAATGGTATACCTAAAGAAGATTTAACTATTCTTTTAAAAGTTGATCCTGTAGTTGCCCAAAAAAATGTTAAAGGCGGAGGTCCTGATATTCATGAGGAAAATCTAAGGCACTTAGAGGAGGCAGGGAGGATCTATTTATATCTTGCTAAGAATAATCCTAAATGGTATGTTGTCGACTGCATGCAGGATAGTAATATGCGCAGCATAGAAGAAATAAGCAAGGAAGTAATTAATATATGTCTAAAGTTAATTTAAAATTTAAAATTCAGATGGGATTGATTATAGCGCTTGCATTATTTGCTTTAACGCTTATTGTCTCTCAAAATGCAAACCCTAACGCTCCTGCTCTATTTGCAGTAAAAAGGCTTCAGGAAAAAGCTTTTCTAAAGTTAACACCAAGCCCTTCCGGAAAAGTTGATTATATGAGCCGGTTGCTGGATAACCGTTTAAAGGAATTACAGAGTATTGTTAAAGATAAGCATTACGACTATCTTTTATATTCCTCCCTCCGTTATTCTACTCTGGCTGGACAAATTACTGATGTAATAGCAGATAATAATTTGACTGATAAGGTTAATGTAGTAAAACAACAATTTTCAGACCATCAAAAAGTTTTGAATGAGCTCTATATACTTTATCCTAAGAACACTTCAAATTTAGAATATAAATACATAGAAGATGATTATAATTATTTAAATCTTTATATTGAAAAACTGCCAAAAACTAGCTAATTTTTTTCAAAACAGAAAAAGCTTTTTCTACATCTCTTGTATCAATAATCACAGTGATTTCAGTATAAGTAGAGAGTATTTCGATAACATTAATATTTTCAAAAGCGAGTCTTTTAAGGATTTGATAATAAACCCCCAGGATATAGACTACCTCTTTGGGCAAACGGATTGTAACAGAAGAAAGGTTTGAAATTTCACTTACTTTTGTCTCATTTTGAAAGATTTTTTTAATGTGATCTTTTACTTCAGCACTGACTATAAATGTAGTTTCTCTTGCTCCCTGTGACAGGGCACAGAAAACATCTTGTCTATTATCTAAAGCATTAAATAGATGTCTGGTTTTTTCAGGCAAAGAATCAGCATTTAAAAAGCTATATTCTGATAAATTAGATCTTACTGTTAAATCAGTTAAGTTAAGATAAGTCCGCGGGACAGCCCCTCTTCAATAAAAGGGTAGGAGATAATTATTTCATTTAAAGCATCAGAAATGCTAATCATGTTAAATTTTTAACATTTTGTATTAATTTTGTCAAAGATTCATATTTTTTTGACAATTAACTTATAAGCTATAAAATAATGCATATGGGTGCAAGATGTGAACTTTGTATAGAAACTGAAATAGATCCTAATGTGGTCTGTAAAAGGCCTGATACTCCTTTGGTACAAGGTAGAAAAGAGTATCGAAAAGGAAGCGATAAATGGGTATTGAAAGAAAAAATGGAGTGGTGTCCGATTTATATGCTTTTTAAAGGAGCGAGAGAGATTATAGAGACTGATGAGGTGATCAGGTTAAAGCCCCGGGTGCCAATTATTTTTGACGAGCCGTTGAAGGTAAGAACTGTTGGAGTAGAGTTGGTAGGGATTCGATGAACGAGCATTTAAGATATACTCCAATCCGGTTTTAGGGGTTGACATATTGTACTAAATTATGTACAATTTGAATATGACAAATATTCTTCCTATTTCAGATGTCAGAGAAAATCTTCCCAGCCTTGTTGATAAGGTGGATAAAAGAGATGACAGGGTGATTATTACTGTTAATGGTAAGCCAAAAGCTGTAATGGTTAATTTTGAAGAGCTTGAAGCTTTAGAAGAAACCGCAGAAATATTATCAATTCCCGGCGCTCTTGAGAGTATAAAAAGAGGGACAAAAGAAGCAAGAGCAGGAAAAGGCATCACACTTTCAGAACTAAAATAATGCAAGTCATTGTTACTCCTGAAGCGCAAAAGCAGTTCAACAAACTTCCCCGGCAAACTCAAGCTAAGATTAGAAAGAAATTGCTCCTCTTAGAAAAAGATTTTTTAATGGGTAAGAAGCTGGAGGGTGAACTGAGTAATTATAGATCTGTAAGAGCCTGGCCATATAGAATCATCTATTTTATTGAAAAATCACATAGTAAAGTTTATGTTGTTTCGGTTGCGCATAGGCAGGGAGCATACAAATAAACTTTTTTTGTGTAGAATAATTGAATGGATTTAAGAAATGAGGCTTTAAAGTTTCATGCTCAACACAAAGGCAAACTCTCAACAGAAGTTTTAACTCCCATTAAAAACACTGATGATATGGTACTGGCTTATACCCCGGGGGTGGCTGAAGTTTCCAAAGTAATTGCAGAGGATAAAGAAAAAATATTTGATTACACAATTAAAGGTCATACCATAGCTGTTGTTTCTGATGGTTCAGCCGTTTTGGGTTTGGGGAATATCGGACCAGAAGCCGCTTTGCCTGTAATGGAAGGAAAGGCTGCGCTTTTTAAAACTTTTGGGGGGCTTGATGCCTTTCCAATTTGTCTGGCTACTCAAGACACAAAAGAAATAATTAATATTGTTAAAAACCTGGCCCCTACTTTTGGGGGGATAAATTTAGAAGATATCTCTGCTCCGAGGTGTTTTGAAATAGAAGAAGCCTTGCAGGATTTAAGAATTCCTGTCATGCATGATGATCAGCATGGGGCTGCAATTGTAGTTTTGGCAGGACTTATTAATGCTTCCAAAGTTGTAGAAAAGAACCTTTCAGATTTAAAGGTTGTTGTTTTAGGAGCAGGGGCAGCAGGTGTAGCTACTGCAATAATGCTTTCTTCAAAAGTTGGGGATGTAATCTCCGTAGACAGCAAAGGGATTATTAGTAAAGGTAACGAGGGGTTGGATAAATATAAAGCAAAATTGGCAGCCATTACCAATAAAAATAACATTAAAGGTACTCTGCAAGATGCTTTAAAAGGCGCTGATGTCTTTATCGGTGTTTCCAAAGCCAATCTTTTGACAACAGAAGATATCAAACTTATGAATGATAAACCCATTATTTTTGCCTTGGCTAACCCAGCTCCTGAAATTACGCCTGATGAGGCAAAAAAGGCAGGGGCTTTTATTGTGGCAACCGGCAGATCTGATTTTCCAAATCAAATTAATAATTCCCTGGCTTTCCCGGGGGTTTTTAAAGGAGCATTAAGTGTTCGTGCCAGAAGGATTACAGATGAGATGAAAATAAAAGCAGCAGAAACTTTGGCCTCTTTGGTGGAAAATCCAACTGTTGATAAAATTATCCCTTCTGTGTTTGATGAAGGTGTTGCAGATGCTGTTGCCAAAGCAGTTGCTGAGGCAGTATAACTAAATCCTCTCTCTTGCAAAATGATTGATCTCATAATATATTTACTTTGATGATTGCAGGGATAGACAGAGAACAAAATCTACATAAAGATGCAGCTCGATTATTGGAAGGTATTGAAATTACTGTGTCAAAATGGGGAAGGGATCGGAGGATAAGGGAAAGTGTTTTTACTTTGGGTATAAGATCATTAGTATGGGATCCGGTTAACAAACTGTTTAATAAAAGCCACATGTCTTTATGGGAAGAAACTCAGGCACGAATTAAGAATTCCGGAGGGAGGGAGGTAGTGGTAGCAATTGGAAGGCGACCAATAGAAGAATCACCAATAATGATTTTTAGAAATCCCCGAGAGTGTCTTAGATTAGATCCAGGAAAGAATGGGGTTAGAGCTTCTGTGCATACCCTTCATGGAATTCGCGGTATGTCTAATGATGATCGTCCCCCCACAGAAAGAGAGTTATATATATACGAAAGAACACTGCTTGCAGTAAAAGTTGCCAGTTTACTTTATGGGCCAGAGGCATAATTGTCTTGCTTCTAATGATATTAACTTGTGATATAATAGGTGATATCATTGATTTATGTTAAACACCAACAGCATACCGGCCAGAAATTTGCAGAAATCTTATAAATCTATTATTGAGGAAGTTAAGAAAAAAAAGCGCGCAGTAGTTTTAACCACTAAAAACAAACCTCAGGCTGCAATTGTCAGCTTAGAGGATTTGGAAAAAATTCAACAAGCCAAAGCGAGTCAAGGCACTTTAGAAATGATCAAATTGGCGGCAGAGAATAAAAAGGAATTAAAACTTTTGCCGGCTGATCTCCGTAAAAAGGCAGACCAAATCCTTTATGGCTAAAGTTGTAGTGGTTGATTCAGATGCAGTTTTTGCGCTCTATAATCCAAACGATCCGTTAAATGTTAAGGCAACTAGGACTTTTGAGCAATTGACTACAAAGGGTTTTAAACTGATTTATCCCAGTTCGGTTATTTTTGAGGTAATATCGTTATTTCAACGTGTGTTACCTACACCCAAAATAACCAAAAAGCTTATAGAGATAATCCAAACTGAGGCTTTAATCATTCATATTGTTGATGAGGAGATTTTAAAAGAATCTACTGTCATTTTTGATCCTGCCGGAAGCAAGAAAAATACTTTAATTGATTGTTCGGTAGCTGCTGTAGCCAGAAAAATAAAAGCTGACGGGGTATTTTCCTATGATAGTTTTTACGCTAAGTTAGGTTTGAAGCCTGCAGAAGAATTAATTTAATTTCCCACTTGAAAAAAGGGGCAGATTTAATTAGGATCATTCCATGGATATTTCCAAAGATATTTTAGGAACTCTTCCTGACTGGGTTATAAAAAAGCATATTAAAAAAGGCATTATCAAAATCGATCCGCTTCCTAAAGATTGGGAAAATTGCGTTGACGAGGTAACTGTTGATTTTCATTTGGGAAGCAAACTTAGGGTTTTTACTGACCAGGGGTTAAACACTATTGATACAAAATATGCCACCAAAGAAGACATGGAATCTATGATGAGGTTGGTGGAACTTAAACCAGGTCAGCCATTTATCCTGACAGAGCATGATTTCGTAATTGCCACCACCAAAGAAAGACTGACTCTGCCTGATAATATTGTGGGTCACCTGCATGGTAAAAGCTCTCTTGCAAGACTGGGAGTGGTTGTTCATTCCACTGCAGCCAGATTTGATCCTGGTTGGGATGGTCATCCGGTTTTGGAATTCGGCACTTTTTTAAAAGGGAAAAAGTTAGTAATTTATGAAGGGTCTCCAATTTGTGCTTTTACTTTTGAAAAGCTAGCTGCGCCTGTGGAGCGCTCATATAAGAGTAGCCCTGACAATAGATATGGGGGAAGCGATTTACCTGAAGTGTCGAATATAACGGGGAAACGGGCTCATCATGGCAAAAAGCACCGCTCGACTAGTAGAATCTGAAACATAAGTTTATTCTCTAGTCTCGCTATGGGAAGATTTTGTGACGGGCAACTGCACACAAAATCTTCTAAAGACCGAAGGTCGCAAGCTTTGCTTATTGCTTTTATGCTCATGATTTCGCCCTTTTAATATTATGAGCGTTCTTGGTCTAAACGAAATCC
>CAYMTV010000053.1:0-5770 GCA_964393525.1 uncultured Gammaproteobacteria bacterium
TGAAATATAATTCTAAATTGTACATTGTAAATTACAAATTACAACTTAGAGATTTTTAAGCTTTACTGAGAGATCTCTGAATTTTTTGTTCAAAATCTCCAGCGACTCAATTTTCTCAAACTCCTGTGCGTGTTTAATCTGCAAAGATAACTTCTCCAAAGAAGACTTAATCAGAATCTTTTTAAGCTCTGAGACAACAGTCTCCACTTCTTTTTGCCAGGCTTTGGGATCGATCAGTTTATCATCAATCTGCATTAAAAAAAGCCTGTCTGCTAAAGGAATTAGGATCTCAGGCAGGGTTTTGATAAATTCGGAAATTTTAAATGACTGTCCTTTAAAAGAAATTCCGTCCAAAAATAAAACGAATAAAACATATACCTGCTTTAACTCTTCTTGAGTAAAGATTGTTTCCGGAAAATTCGGGATATAGGTATGATCGGAAGGAAAATGCAGCAGCAAAGCTACAAGATACTTTTCCAAAAGCTTATGTCTGTCTTTAACCTCACTATCATCTCTTTTGGAAAGAGTGATTGGTGGCATATTAATAGGTGTTTGCGGTTTATTTAAGGATTTGCGTATCAAATCATCTTTTATTTGCAAGTAGGCTGCCAGTTTTTGAATATAATGCTCTTTGACTACCTCATCCGATATCTTTCTCCAGATAGGCAACAACTCTTCAAAAATGGCTTTTTTACTTGAAGCCTTTTTTAGATCATACCTTTTTCCGATTGAATGCAAGTAGTAATCGTAAATTGGCTGTGCATCTTCAACTATTTTCATCCACTTTTTCGGATCGGCAAGACAAATCTCGGCAGGGTCTTTGGCTCCTTGAAGTGAAACTACTTTAATATTAAAGCCGGTTTGATCTAAAAGCTCTATCCCCCTTCTTGAAGCTGCATCTCCTGCCAGATCAGTGTCAAAACCCAAAACAATATTGTTGGTATATTTTTTGAGTGAGTCGATCTGGTCTTGGGTTAAGGCCGTGCCTTTTGAAGCAATAATATTTTTGACTTGCGACTGGAAGGATAAGATCATATCCATTTCTCCCTCAACCATAATTGCTTCATCCTTCTGTTTGATATCGCCCTTGGAAAGATTAAGCCCAAAAAGGAATTTGCCCTTATCAAAGATGTCTGTTTGTGGGGAGTTAATATACTTTGGGTCACCAATGCCTAAAATTCTTCCGGAAAAACCCAAAACTCTGCCTCTTATATCTAGAAGCGGAAACATTATCCTCCCCCTGAATCTGTCGTAACAACCTCTTCTTGAAGCTACTCCCATTCCTGAAGCAATAATTTCATTTGTGCTAAATCCTCTTTTTTTTAAGAATTCGGTTAGGCTTTCCCAGTTATTGAAAGCATACCCAAGCTCAAATTGTTTAATTGTATCTTGAGTAAGCCCCCTTTCCTTAAGATACTCCAGGGCTTTTTTGCCCAGTTTATGCTCGGTTAAAATATAATGGAAAAACTGTTTGGCCTTAAGATTTAATTCAAATAATCTGTCTTTAGAGTCTTTTTTTTGAGGAGTTCTTTTTAAAACTACACCTGCTTTTTGGGCCAGTTGTTCTAAAGCATCCTTAAATTCAATTCCCTCTTTTTCCATTAAAAATTTAAAAATATCCCCCCCGACCCCGCAGCCAAAGCAATGGAAGATCCCCCGCTCCAAAGAAACCATAAACGAGGGAGTTCTTTCTTGGTGAAATGGGCAATTAGTTTTATAATTTATGCCGGCTTTTTTTAAGGGAAGGTATTCGGAGATCAGATCAACAATATTAATCTTTTGCTTAATCAGTTCAATATCATCCATAAAATTGGTCCAGTAATTCGCTTGCTCGAGATTACCAGACAATTGTGTGCGCATTGTACTCCTAATTTAACCCGAAGGCAAGATAAATACTGTATAATTAACAGCCTAAGGAGGAGTCGGATAGTGGTTTATTCCACGCGCTTGGAAAGCGCGCGAGCGCAAGCTCACGTGGGTTCGAATCCCACCTCCTCCGCTCAAAAATCATCTTTAGCTTGTTTTTCCCTGAAAATGGTTATATCCTAAGATTAGTGAAAAACATTTCCATCAAAGATGCGCTTAAATTTGCCTGGGAAAAATTCAGGTCTAATGTTGGATTCTTTTTAGTTTTGGCTTTAATATCACTTCTGCTGCAGTTTACTGCCCAAGGCATGCAAATTGAGTATAAGAGTGGACAGTCTCCTCCTTTTGATGTCAGTGTTGAGCTATTCGGCCTGATCGCTTTTATTATTAAGATTGTTATCGACATTGGCTTAATCAGAATAGCTTTGGATTTTGAGGGCGGCAAAAAACCGGGATTTTCGGACTTGGTTAAAGACTACAAATTGGCCATTAAGTATTTTTTAAGCTCCTTTTTATACGGACTTATCACCGGGGTGGGGCTAATCTTACTTATTATCCCGGGCATTTATTTGGCATTAAGACTGCAATTTTACAGTTATCTGATCGTTGATAAGGGATTTGGTCCACTCCAGGCTCTGAAAGAAAGTTGGAAGCTTACCAAAGGAAAAGTTATAAAACTGCTCCTATATGGACTCTTAACAATTGGATTATATTTACTGGGGGTTGCAGCACTAATTGTAGGGATACTTGTAGCTGTACCAATTACAATGCTTGCCTTGGCGCATATCTACAGACAGCTTTTACAAAACAACCCACCTCAACCCCAACCTATTAGCTCAACCACTTACCCAATTGATAGATAAAGCAAGAATTCCCTATTCCCTCCCCCACCTAAAATGGGAGATTCAATAGAATTTAAAATTTTAAACTCAAAATCTAAAATTTTTTGGAAAACCTGTTCTTTAACTTTTCCTACTTCATGAATTGGCAAGATCCCTCTTTTAAGTAAGTTCTTATCTGCCTCATACTGAGGTTTAAGCAAGGCAATAATTGCCCCGTTTGTTTTCAGGAATTTTTTAACAACTGGAAGAATTAATTCAAGTTTAGTCCAACCCGCATCAATGGTAATAATATCCATTTGATCGGGCAAGCTTTTCAGATAAAGGACATTGGTACGCTCCATCACAACAACCCTGGGGTCATTTCTTAGTTTCCAGGCTAGTTCACCATATGAGGTATCTACCGCATAAACCCTTTTAGCTCCATTTTGCAATAAACAATCCACAAATCCACCGGTTGAAGAACCAACATCCAATACCACAGAATTTTCAATTGCGAAGCAAGAAGCTTGCTTCATTTTCAATTTGAAATTTTCAATGGCAGCTTGGAGTTTGATCCCACCTCTTGAGACAAAAATTTTATCCATTCTTAATTTCTATAACTTTTTTCAGAAGATCCCGGTCATTTTTAAAAGTGAGTGTTTTTAATGCTTGATCTGGATCCATCCAAACCACTTCATCAATTTCTGCAATTTGAGGCTTTGCTTCCCCAGAGAGATACTTCATCAAATAGACTATTACTATCTTAAAAATCCTCTCTCCCCCTTGAGTAAAAATGTACCTCGATTCCCCTACTTTTTTAATAATCTCAGCTTTAATCCCAGTTTCTTCTTCAAGCTCTCTTAAAGCAGCATCCTTGGAAGATTCTTCTTTTTCTATATGCCCCTTGGGAAATCCCCAAAAGCTAATTTTTTTGTCTTTGATGGACTTGTTTTTGATAAGTAATACTTTTCCGTCTTTAAAAACAATCGCTCCGGCTGAAAATTGTCTAAGCATAATCTAATCTTTTTTAACAGTACACTTATCTCCTACTTTAACACTAAACTTTTTGGCAAAACTTCCCTGGTTAATTGCCACTTCTATTCTGCCAAAATCATCTTTTAAGATTAGGGGGGTTCCTATATCAACCTGACCGAATGTTTCAAAAAAGGGTAATTTAAGCGTTTGGTTGTTTAAAATAAACCTGACTGTTTGTCCTAGCTCTAATTTAAATTGATCCCAAGTTGAATGGAGAATGTTTAAGTGGATTGATCCAAACTTATTTATATGAATAATTTCTGCCTCAATACTCTGGTTTTTAATGGTAGCTTCTTGATATGGTGCTTGAACTAACTTGTCGAAATCTAAAATGGGCCCAAATTGATCAATTGGGGTACCCTTAGCCAGAAAGGCTGCAGCCGGAGCAAAGATGTGTCTTCCATGAAAGATTGGTGAAACAGGCAAAATCATATATTTAAGACTTGTTATCGCAACTACCTTTTTTGCGCCTCCCAGAATCTGAGCAGCTGAAATTAATACTCCATTATCAGGACCTATTAAAAAATCTCCCCTTTTTGTTTGGATAATAATAGGTTGTCTTTTTGTACCTACTCCCGGATCAATGACACAAACATGAAATCCAACAGGCAAGTAATTTATTGCTTCCATAACTCTGGCACCGGAGTGAAGGTTAAAATCCGCTACCCCATGGGAAAGGTGAACAACATTTGCATAGGGCACAATATCCAAAATCAAAGCCTCCATATTGCCTACGCCCTGGCTTTGAACTGCAAAATCAGTAGTCAATGTAATTAAAGGTTTTTTTCTCATAGCTATTTGCGTCCCTGGAGGGACTCGAACCCCCGACCTTCAGATCCGGAATCTGACGTTCTATCCACTGAACTACAGAGACAATTGAGCGGTGGGGGTGGGATTTGAACCCACGATACCTTGCGGTATACCGGTTTTCGAAACCAGCGCACTCGGCCACTATGCGACCCCACCTTTTTGCACCCCCGAAAGGATTCGAACCTTCGACCTCGACGTCCGCAACGTCGCGCTCTAATCCTCTGAGCTACGGGGGTTTGTGCTTGTGTATTGTACTAAAACTATACTCTAGACGCTAATTACTAAACGCTTATCTTTGAGGATTTTCCAGAGGGAAGTGTTTTTGCAGAGATTCAGCCCATTTTTCAAGCTGGGATTTGGGAGCAATCTCATGGAATGGTAAGTATCTGGCACAGACCCGTTTTACTTCTTCTTGACTGGCATTTCCCAATACAATAATTAATAGTCCTGGGAACCTAATCTTAGTTAAAACATTTAAAACCTTAAACCCCTCTTTTTCGGAAAACCAGAAAGAATCAAGTTCCCACCAATGGTAAAAATGTTCACCAATCGTAATCCCCTGGGTTGAAATTTTATAATCTATCTCCTCAGGTGCCACAAAGTTTAAAACATAAACTACAAACAAAAGCGCCAGTAACACTCCAATTAAAAGCTTCTCCCCCATTAAAAATGCAATTAAAGAAATTAGAAGAATTAAAATTAGTATAGTGGTGTAATAAGAACGGTTCTTTTTTCTAAACGGGCGGGAAGGCGCCTTCCAGGAAAGCAAAGTCTGGACCGAGTTATATAAAGTATCTTCATCCAGTAGAAGATCCCGCCAGTCAAGAGGGGGAGGAGGAAGTTCAGGTGTATCCAAGGAGGAGGGAAGTTCATGTTCGGGGTCCAAAATGGGTTCTTTTTTAATCCCTACATCAAAAACATCCTGTTTAAAAAACTTGGGCATGATAGGACAGTTACGATTAGATTATATATCAAAGTCTGATGAAGGGATAGTCAAAGAAAGAATTTTTAAGGGGAACGTCAAACGTTCCGGCCGCGTTTGACGCGGCGGAGAGGGTGGGATAATACACCCATCCCGCCTAAGGCGGGAAGCCGAACCAGATCAAAGATCTGATTAGAATCTCAATCCCATCACTTGCTTTGCCAAACAGACATAAATGTCAGTTTGCAAATCAAGCGGAGAGGGTGGGATTCGAACCCACGAAGAGCTTGCGCCCTTAGCGGTTTTCAAGACCGCC
>CAYMTV010000054.1:0-5367 GCA_964393525.1 uncultured Gammaproteobacteria bacterium
GGATTTTTGAGAAAGTTTTATAGTTTTCAAAGGCTTTTTTGGTTTGAGCCTTGATGTTTTCAATGTCATCAACCTGGCCTAAATTCAGGTTGCCAAAAGGCACGGAGGTCCTAGTACGTTGAGAGTCTGTAGTCCGATTTTGGGAGCCGCTTGAGGTACTTATCTGATCGCGAGTTTGAATGGTTTGGCTGCCCGAAGTAGCCAGTACATCATCCAAAAGTACCTGGGTGGGCATATTATTGGTTACCCCAAAAGCAATATTGACAGGTTTGTTGTAGATGCCAATACTTTGTAAATCTTCTTTGTTAAGGTTGATATTAATCCTCTTCCATTCTGACGATAAATTAGTGCTACTACAGGCATTTTGCTGAACTCCTTCAATCCAACAGGTATAATTTGTCTGGATATTGCCGCTGCCACAGCTTGATCCCTGGGTTGGCATGGCTAAAAATATTTCCCTACCCGGGTAGGGCGGGGTGTCGGCATAGATATAGATATAAAAAGGAGCGGATTTGGCGGAAGTCCCCTCGGACTTCATCTTAAAGTAAAACTCAAGTTTTAAATCGTTTCTGGTTGTTAAATCTATTCTTTGGAAAACATCAGCAAAGAGCGAGAAATTATTACTGTTTGAATCCCCGCCATTGTATTTTTTTGGGTCAGAGCAGACTTTCTTATCCAAGGTTCCAATACTCAAAGATTGGCTACCGGTATGAGCATCTGTACTTAAAGTTACCTCAGGCCTATAACTTCCAGGCTTAACAGTGGCGCTGTTTTTCCAGTCAGAACCAATTGGAGCTTCAAAGCTACAGTTTTTTATAAAGTTTCCGGGAGTGTCACATCTACCGCTGCCCTGTTGGGTTTGAATAATTTGGGCTTTGGGGATAAGGTTAGTTCTTTGCTGGACAAGGTATGTACCGGCAACAAGTCCTGCCAGAAGAAGCAAAATCAGAAAAGCTTTCATACCAATGCGGGGTTACCTTTTTCCGTCGTCTTGCCAGGTAGCGTGTTCCGAGCCTTCATCACAGCCAAGATAATCCCTGTCCCGGCACTTTTGATCTACTTTGGGGTCATCAGTGGCATAAGTTTGAACTTGAGTGGGTTGTTTGTTATCTAAGGTCTTTTGGTTTACCACGGCAAAGATAATGACTCCTGCAGCAACTATTGCAGCTAGAACTATTAAACCTAAAATGGGGGAAAAACCCTTTTGGTTTATCATTTTCGCAAGAAAAGAACTCGAAGCCCTATTCTTCGTTGTTGGAAGAGAGTTCATTTTCGCAAGAAAAGAACTCGAAGCCCTATTCTTCGTTGTTGGAAGAGAGTTCATTTTACAGTTACCACTCCTTTCATGTCAGGATGGATTTTGCAAAAGTAAGAGAAGCTTCCTGAGGAGGTAAATTTATAGGAAAAAGATTCCCCGGGTCCGATATTTCGCGAGTCAAAGTTGCCGTTGTTGGCTGTGACCGTATGGGCAATGCTGTCTTTGTTGGTCCAGGTTACTGTATCGCCGGAATTAATAGTAACTTCGCTTGGGCTGTATTTAGAATTGCTGATATTGACGCTTACCGTATTGGTATTTGTGTTAGTACTGGTGCCTGAAGTTGTTGTCCCTAAAATTTCTTCCGCCTTTTTAACATGGTTTTTATTAAGCAAGTTATTGGGATCAGGGGTGCCTTTATCGGTTTCCTGAAGCTGGCCATCTCCGGTATCGATCCTCCAGACCAGGTCTAAATTATCTTTCTTACTATTTGCGCCGCTGCAAAGATACAACCTGCCTTCTTTGCTGCCGTCTTTGGTCTTGCCCTTTAAAGCCGGAGTATCAGCTGTTTCCAGAACACCCAAGTCTGCTTTAACACAAGTTTCGGGTACGCCTTCCATGATTGCTCTGTAAAGGGCGTATCTGGTTGCAACTTTAGTTTTATAATAGGTATCCTGGGCTTGGGTGCAGGATTGAGTCTGACCGCCTCCTCCGCTAGGGGAGCCGGGGTTATTACCATAATCTACGAAGTCTTTGGCAGAAGTGCCTTGTTTTGAAGTTAGTTTCAAACATCTATTCCCTTCCTTAAACTCAAAGCATTGATTGCTGGTATCTTTGTTTACACTCGGATCATCGCTTATAGGACAGTCACTATTTTTGACGCAAGTTTTACTACAATCTGCCTTCCAGTAGAAATTAGCCGGTCTTTGGGCACCTGGGGGGTCATCCTGACATACAGGCTTGCTGGGGAATGATCCGCTTCCTGAGCCACCACCGTTACAGCCGATGCCTTTATCTTTGAGCTCTTTTTCATGCTCTTCAACCCAGGCTTCGGCAGCCCTATCCCCATAAACCGCTGAAAAGTCAGCTCTGGATTGTTCACTTTGACCGGAAAGGGTTTGACCATCACAAGCCACAGTTTTGCCTGCAGCTTGAGGCAGGATGTTTGTTTTTTGCTGGGAAAGATAAACCCCTATGGCAAGCCCTGCCAAAAGTAGAATTACTACTAAAACAGGGGCAATACCTCTTTGAGAGTGTACAGCGTCCAGCGTCAAGCGTACAGTTGAAAACAAGTAATTTTGAATTTTAAATTGTAACTTTGAACTTTGCATTTTAAATTTTTATGATGCTTTACAGGTATCAGCCTGGCCTGAACCCTGATTTATCAGTTGATCGGCTTTGGTTACATCAATCCCTTTACTTTTTAACTCATCTATTATTTTACGATACGTTTTGTAGTTTTCGATTGCAAGATTATAATCTCTTTTAAACTGGCCCTGGCTTGGATCAGCACCTAACTGAAGAATTCCAGTCGGGAGCTTGATGAACTCCTTTAATCCGCCGGAAGCCGCGCTATATACTGTTCCGTAGTTTCCAGCTTCAGAGCACTTAACCTCCTGATTTCCACAAACTCCATCTGGATCAGGTATGCAGTCCTGATTAAATCCACATTTGCTTGGATCTTTACAAACTCCTGCGAAACACTTTCCGTCTAACTGGGAATAAGCACAGGTTTTTTTTGTACAAGCAGCTTGAGTGCTACCGCCTGGTGTTCCTGCAGTAGTTCTAACCTTGGTTGCATCTACAGGTTTACCTTCTTGTCCGGTACAGCTTATCTTCTGTCCGAGTCCTAGTTTATTGGCACAAGCTGCATCGTATCCGCAATTTGAACAATCCTGATTTTTGCAGACTCCCTTATAACAGGAATCTGCCTTACCGTCACCATTTTCGTCGACCGCATAGGAACAAGTTTTATCTGAATGCTCACAAACCCCAGGATTATCTATAACATTAATTTTGCATCCTGCATATAGGCTGTCATAAGGAGATTTTAGTTGGCCGGACGCAGGATCCTTAATTTGAACACCTTCTTCAACGGTTCTACCATCTCTTGTAAGGTTGATTACGCAGTTGGCGTTTTTGTCGACAGTGACTTGAGGGTTAATATCACACTCCAATCCTCCATCAGCTGACTGACGAGTAATATAACTTAATCCATAGGCATTTATGCATTCTTGGTTAGATTTAGGTGGAGTGCATCTTCCGTTTACTCCTCTTTTACATATTGTTGTAGCAGGGGCAAGATCACACTCTAATCCTCCATCAGCGCTTGCTCTGGCGATATAATTTGAACCGTAAGCATTAATGCAATCTTGAGTAGAACCTGGCGGTATACATCTACCATTTACACCCCTTTTGCAGAGAGATTCAGCAGGACATTCTTTATTCCAGGTACACCATCTTGTTGCAGTTGACTGTCGAGCGCAAAAATTAATATCTATGGATTTTTCCTGGATCTCATCTCCAGCGGCATTTTGTATAGTGTAGTCACAATGGCTGAAAACACTTTGTCTGTTTGCAGCTGGACATTGGGTATCTACTGGCTCGTCTGTGCACACAAAGTAGCCTCCTGCAGCTTTAGGCTTTAGATTAGTTCTTTGTTGGACTAAATAAACTCCGGCAATCAGTCCTGCAATGAGTAAAGTTACAACTATTGCCGGTGCAGCAAAACCTGTTTGGGAACGTACAGCGTACAGCATACAGCGTACAGTTTTTCTAAGCCATAATTCGAATTTGGGCATTAAGTCATGATAAGATCAAAATTGCCTAAAATGCAAGTTTTATATTAATGTAACCATTCGACAAGCTCAGGGAATATTTGCTGAGCGAGCGAAGCGAGTCGAAACATTACCTACTGGATGTCTACCCCTACCAGTTCATCCACCTCATCTTCATCTTCTTCCTCATATTCAAAGTCCTGGTCCTCATTTACTTTAGGATTAGTTTGGCTGTAGAGAGAGGAGGAATCTTGGATTTGCCCAGGTTTTTTAAAGAAAATTTGGTTGAAGATTACAGCAAAAAGCAGCACCCCGATTAAAGTGAGGATCATTACCGGAGCCAACCCTTTTTGGTTGATCGTTAATCGTTGATCGTTGACAAGTTTCATAGACATAATTTACTCAATACCTACCATTTGTTCAGCTACTTTAAGTTGACTGTTGTTTGGAAACTGAGCAGGGTTAAGAGAATATTGCTCAATGGTTCTAGTTAACATCTTGCCGTTTTTGCTTTTAACTCTCCACTTAAAATTTGGCTTTTCTATTGAATTATCTTTGCCACTGCAGATAAATAATCTCCTTTTTTCTTTATGAGTATCATTTGAGGTTCCTTCAAGCCTGGGCTGCATGCCAAAATCAGCTTCAACACAGGTTTGGGATTTCCCAGATAGTATAGAATAGTATTTAGTCAGCCTATATGAAGTTTTGGATAGCTCATATTGCTTTTTAAACTCATCCTTGCAGGTATCTCTTTTTGTCTTATCAGGTTCGGCAAGGCAACTTTCGCCTTTAGTAATACTTAAGTCAAAACTTTCTTTGGTTTTATCAATTAATTTATTTAGCTTTTGGGCGTTAGGGTTTGGACTGTTTACCTTTTGATAATTTCCCAGGTTAGCCCGGTAAGTTTTTAAATTGGCAATTCTTTTTTGTGTAGGAGAGGAAGTTTGAGCATCAACTTTAAGAAACAGCCCGACAATCATAAAAGTTAGCAACAAAATGCCAATGTATATAGGTAGATTTCTGTAGAAAGAGTAAGAAACTTTCATGGGCAGTAAAGTTAAACTTAGCTTCTTTCTCCACGATAGTCAATTTAAATCCTTTAGTCAAGTTAAGACTTGACTGTTAAAGCTCAAATTTGGTAGTATATCTAGCACTAATGACAGTAGCGAGAAACAACGCCTTTATAGATCTTCGGTAGTCCTTCGATGTTTCGGAGGAATCCGAAACACACAGGATGTTGCATCCCTCAAATTAAAAATTAAATAGATATAGATTTGGGCACGGGCCCATGGCTCAGTTGGTAGAGCGCCTCATTTGCAATGAGGAGGTCAGGAG
>CAYMTV010000055.1:0-5327 GCA_964393525.1 uncultured Gammaproteobacteria bacterium
CACCTTTCGCTCACGCTACTAGTTCACTATCGGTCCGAAAGCATATTTAGCCTTACGTCGAGGTCGACGCAGATTCACCCAGGATTACACGTGTCCTAGGTTACTCAAGGATCCAACTGCGGTAGTTTGGATTTCGTTTACAGGGCTATCACCTTCTTTGGCACCACTTTCCAGTGGTTTCTCCTATCCTCGCTACATCGCGTCTGTTGGCCTTACTACTTCCTTCGATTACTCTCAGGATCTGGGCTTTTCCCTTTTCGCTCGCCACTACTAGGGGAATAACTTTTGTTCTCTTTTCCTGCGCTTACTTAGATGTTTCAGTTCAGCGCGTTCCCCTCCCGTACCGTATGGTACAGGATCTCCATAAAGGAGGGATTGCTCCATTCGGAAACCTACGGATCAAAGCTTCTTAGCAGCTCCCCGTAGACTATCGCGGCTTAGTACGTCCTTCTTCGGTGCTTTCGACCAAGGCATCCACCGTACGCTTTAATGTTGAGTTTACCCCGATTAAATCGGGGTTAATTTTTTGGCCTTCATTAAATAGTTCATAGTTCGTGGTTCATTGTTCATAGATTTCTTGCGATTTCTACCAACTACAAACTCATAACTACAAACTAACTTGTCGTATTCACATTTCAAAGTACAAGTCTAGGACTTATAACCTAGCTAAGAGAATTCTAGTATCTGCTAAAACTCCCAAGCTAATTTATAAATTTCTACTAATGTGGACCGTGGCGGACGTTTGCTCCGCAAAGCATAGTCACTTCGCTTTCCTATGAGCGAACCGCCTGCCTTCTCACGTTTTTGCGTAGCAAAAAGGCAAGCTCTGCTTATTGCAAAAGATGTTCTACCAGGTCCCGGGTCTTGTGGACCCAACCAGATTCGAACTGGTGACCTCCTCATTGCAAATGAGGCGCTCTACCAACTGAGCCATGGGCCCCGGTCCGAACTATTTAACTTGTAAATTTGAGGGATGCAACGCCATGCACCATCCGGTGCGTGGCCGGAAGGTTTAAGGATTTGCGTTGTTTCTCGCCATAATGATTAACACTGAAGGAAATTCTATCAAAATCTTATCTTTATTGTCAACAAGAAGATCAGTTTTTACCCACCCTAATTACCATCTCAACTAATCTATTTGAATATCCCCACTCATTATCATACCAGGCAAAAACTTTAACTAAATCTCCATCTACTACCTGAGTTAGGGGTAAATCCACAATTGCTGATTCAGATCTACCTACTATATCAGATGAGACCAGCGGCTCTTTTGTGCATGCAACGATTCCCTGCCACTGTTCATTTTTACAAGCATCTATAAATGATTGATTTATCTCCTCAACTGTAGTTTTTTTTGCCAAAAGAAAAGTAAAGTCAACTAAAGAACCAACAAGAATAGGTACTCTTATAGCAACTCCATCAAAATGGCCTTTAAGCTTTGGTATGGCCTCAGTTGTAGCAATTGCCGCACCTGTTGTAGTAGGAATCATATTGGCGAGCGCAGACCTCGCCCTTCTTAGGTCCTTGGATTTACCCCCTGGAGGCGCACCATCAACCAGATTCTGCTCTGCTGTAACCGAGTGGATTGTGGTCATTAAAGCTTTTGTAATCCCGAATTTCTTTTCGATAATTGCTGCCACAGGTGCTATGCAGTTTGTTGTGCAGGAAGCGTTATTTATAAGTTCTTCTCCATGGTATTTATCTGAATTTACCCCCATAAGATAAGTTCCAACTTCTCCTCCTTTAGCCGGAGCTGATAAAACTACTTTTTTTGCACCAGCTTTTAAGTGCAATTCCATATCTTCTTTTTTGGTAAGCCTGCCTGTTGATTCAATAACAACATCCACAGCTAAATCTTTCCATGGGAGCAATGCGGGATCCTTTTCTCTATAAACTGGGTACTTTTTCCCCCCAACAATAATACTGCCTGTCCCGAGCGAAGCCGAGGGGCCTTCTTCACTACTAACCTCTTTTCCCCAAACTCCATAGGCACTATCATATTTTAAAAGGTGAGCTAGGGTTGATGTATCTGCAAGATCATTGATTGCAACTATCTTTAAATCCTGCGGGTGTTTTTCTAAAGCAACCCTAAAAGCATTGCGTCCAATACGACCGAAGCCGTTTATCGCTACACGAAGCATAAGGTTATAGTATCAAAATTTATATTTTCCTGCTAGACAAAAATCTGACTTTTGCCCGGCAAAAGCAAGGTTTTAGTTGGAGATTGTAAAGAAATCATCTGACTTATCTAAAGCTGTACCTCCATTAAAATTTCTGCAAACCATATTTATTTTGTATTGTTTAGAACTAAGAGTTGTATTGCCAATACTCCCGATCCAATCAAAAGACTTATCTGCAGCTGATACTGAATTCGTAATAGAAGGCCCTGAATTATCCGGGTCGGTCGCCTGGATAGAACAAGTCCCAGAAGCTATATCAGTATCCCAAGAAATGGTTATTTCATCCCCTACTTGAAAGACTTCTTCGCCGTTAGGGTAAATAACTTCTACAAAGTCAGCAGGACTAGAAGATGGTGACGGAGAGGGGGTAGGACTTGGAGTAGGAGACGGTGTTGGGGGTGGAGTAATTAAAGTAACTGTATCCTTAAAAATCCCCACCTCACCATCATCTGCAATGAATTTGACGTACACCAGCTTGGTGCCGGGATTTGAATTCGAAAGCGTGTAATCAATTATTTGAGGGTTTGAAACTATTGGGATTTTTAGTACATTTATTGTAAAGTTGGGGTTTTCTGCTACTGCCACCGATGCAATAAAGCGCTCAGGCTCACTTGTCGGGGATACCGCCGGCCACGGCGCAATCAGCTTAAGGCTTAAATCCGGATTTTCAGTTTCTTCAATGTCACTACCTGATGAGTCAACTATAAAAACCCCTGCCTCACCTGCTTTAGGAAAGAATTGAGTAAATAAATTACCTTTGCTTTGTACCAGATACACCCCAACAGCAATACCGCTTAGGATAAAAAGAATAGCTAGAATATGTACAAAACCTGCCTGCCGCCCGCCTGCCGGCAGGGCAGGGTAGGCAGGACCATTTTGGCCATCGGTACTGAGCGAAGTCGAAGTAGGCATTGATTTAAGTTAAACACTAAATCCAAAGCCTGTCAAATACGGATGTGTTTGATTTGATCGATTAAAGAATTAAAGGCTCCTGTAAATAACTCCTCAACAGTTAATTTTATTTGTTTAGCTTGTGTAAAAATATCCGGCTCAGGCGTAGGAGTTGGACGCTCAAATACTATCGGAACCTCCTCCTGTGCTTTTGGCAAGAAAAAAGTCCGCTGTTGTACTAATAACACTCCTACAAAAATCCCTGCTATGAGTATTATTAATACTATTTCATCACGGAGCGATCGCTCATTTTTCCTTAGAGAAAATTTTTTCTGATTCATCTAAAACCTTAATTGTAGGGAGTGTCCCCTCACAAAGAAGCTTAAGCATAGCTCCTCCTCCTACTGAAACAAAATCAAATTTATCAATATATTTTTGCAAAGCAGCTATTGAATCCCCTCCACCAATAACACTTTTTGCACTAGAATTTACCACTACTTTTGCCAAAGCAATGTTGCCTTGATTACCCAGCTCTTCTTCATATTTTCCCACTGGCCCTCCCCAAATAACCTGTCTTGCATGTTTTAAAACTTCACCAAATGCATCAATTGTTGTTTTATCTATGTCTATACCGGTTTCGGAACGTTTACCTAAGAGTACATTTTTATCAATCGGCAAGTTTTGTTCTTTAATCCTGGATGCCAGTAAACCCCCTACTAAGACTGCGTCACAAAACTTGGATAACGATACAACAGCAGGATATTTATCTTCTACTTTGGCCCCGCCTATGATGGCAACAAGAGGTTTTTTTGGATTATTCCTGATTGAGAGTAAAATCTCAACCTCCTTAGCAAATCTAAGCCCAGCAAAAGAAGGAATAAGTTTTGGAAGGGTTGTGGTTGAGGCTGAAGGACGATGGGTTGCGAATGCCTCATATACATATACATCGCCGTAGCTGGCAAGCTCTTTTGCAAACTGCGGATCACTTAAGTCTTCTCCCTCCTCAAACCTTAAGTTTTCCAAAACATGAAGCCTGCCTGGAGGAAGCTCTAAGTCACAATAAAAGCTCTCGAGCCAGTTAACAATTGGGGCAACTGATAAGTCTTCAACAACCTTACCTCCAGGCCTCCCTATATGTCCGCAAATCACAACAGACGTTGCATTTAATAAACAAAGTTCTAGGGTTTCTAGTCCTGCTTTGAGGCGGTAATCTTCTCTAACTTCCCCATTGATGATAGGTACGTCCAAATCAAGTCTTAAAAGAACTCTTTTGTTAGAAACAGTCCGGGCAGAAACAGTTTGCATATCCTATACAAGCACTATATTATAATATACACCCAAATTAATCAAAAAGTTATTTTGATCTTACTCTTACTGTATGAGAGCTGGAATTGCCTGATGGATCAGACGCTTTTGCTTTAAGGTCATAGTACACACCGGGCCATTTGGGTACTGACCAATCACAGCTATAACCACCGCTCAAATCTGTACAAAGCAGCTGGTTGTTGACAAAAAACTCCACCTTAGTAACCTCAATATTATCAAATGCATCAGCCTTAATTGTTACGGTTGTACTCTTCCTTACTCTGGAGCCATTAATTGGGTTAGTGATGTTTACTGCCGGAGGCTCTAAATCTGGAGTTGGGGTAGGTTCGGGTGTAGGACTTGGTGTTGGACTCGGTGTAGGGCTTGGCGTGGGGGTGGGAGTAGGAGTTGGAGTTGGGGTGGGACTTGGTGTAGGTGATGGCGTAGGAAAAGGCGTGGGACTTGGTGTTGGTGTTGGGGAAGGAGTGGCTGATGGGCTGGCTATTTGTACATTAACAGCTGAGGAGCTTGCAACATTCCCTAAAAGATCATACATAAATGCCTGCAGAATATGTAAAGAACCCGGGAGTAACCCGGATGTATCCCAATCTACAATATAGGGCGCTGAAGAATCAGATGCTATTCCTGAACCATCAACCTCAAAAGTTACCATAAAAACTCCATTTTCGCTTGAGGCAGTTGCTTCCACTTCTACAATCCCGTTTACTATCTCTCCATCAGTTGGCCTTATGATAGAAACTGCTAAAGGGGCCGTTATAGGTTGCTCAGATACAGCCTGAGCATAAACCATTTTGAGCTGAAATGCGAGCAAACTTAAGAAAATAACTGAGATGATAAAACCAGCAAAATAAGACAGTGCCCTATTATTTAATCTTTTCATTCCCCTATTACTATAGAAATTTATGTTTGATGTCAAGACCCAATATTGCT
>CAYMTV010000056.1:0-1012 GCA_964393525.1 uncultured Gammaproteobacteria bacterium
TAAAAGAAACTAATCCATGTGAGATGTTAGCCAATCTAACAAATCACCTAAATCAAAAGAGAAGTGAACACTACCTCCTAGGAAATCCCAGTCAGGTGCTTCTCCTCCAACTGAATTCACATTTAGTGAATTATTTACATCAACCATGACATCTGCATCACCTGTTGTAACGGATGGATCCCCATCAGGCTGGCCAGTATTTCTATTGGCATCATTATTTCCAGTATCTGCATCTGCATCCTTAACCTTGTTTTTTAGGTAAGCATCGTTGTCTTGGAAGACACCGTTATTTTTTCCATCTTCAAGAGTTAAATCAATGTCATTTGTCGTGTCAACTCCGTTTCCACCAATTTTCAAATCCCAATCGTCAAGTAAACATCCGCAATCTAGGTCTGCATGATTGAAGTTCAGCCAATTATCAACTGAAACATCAACTGTTGCATCACCTGTATCAATTGAGACATCTCCGCCAGTATTTCTATTGGCATCGTTATTTCCAGTATCTGCATCTGCATCTACCTTATTTTTGACATAAGCGTAGTTATCTTGAGTAATTGTTTGATTGGCAGTCATATTAACGTCGATATCATTGTCGCTTGAATCACCGTTTCCTACGATCCACGCGCTTAATGATCCGCCATTACCGCCATTGCCACCTATTGTTGCGTGGTTAACATTTGCAGCTGTTGATACATTGACAGCTGCTTTTGCATCACCTGTATCAATTGAGACATCTCCGCCAGTATTTCTATTGGCATCATTATTTCCAGTATCTGCATCTGCATCTACTTTGTTGTAAACGCGAGCGTTATTATCCTGGAAAATACCTTGATTACTTGTGGAATTTAAGTCAACGTCGTTTGTGCTATCAACTCCGTTTCCAGAAATATTTATTGTTGTATTTCCATTAGTTGGACAACAATCAATACTTGCTGAGTTACTGTTTAAAGTATTATCAACAGTAACATTAGTTTTAGCATTGCCTGTATCAATTGAGACATCTCCGCCAGTA
>CAYMTV010000056.1:1022-5192 GCA_964393525.1 uncultured Gammaproteobacteria bacterium
TGCATCTGCATCTACTTTGTTGTAAACATTTGCTGTGTTGTTTTGAACAACAGTTGTTGACTGATTAATTGAGACATTAGCATCATTGTTTGAGGAATCGCCATTTCCGGAAATTGTGATTGTTCCTGCATACGCTGGGGTAGCAAGATTTAATAACAAAGCACCGGTAGCGATTGCTGACGCAATTCTTTTTTGTAACATAATCTTGTTTCACCCCCTTTCTTTTTTAAAATTCCTCCGATGATCATCGGAGCACTTCTTAAGTCCGTCTGCCTTGGGTATTAAACCAAAAAAAACGGAGGCCTTCTCACCATTAATCTAAAATCTAAAAAGAAATTAGTTAATATTGAGATAGCCTCCGTTTGCGGTCGGTTATCAAAAAACTTACGTAACCTGACATTGCAGATTACTTTTTTGATATTAGTAATTATCATAATTATTGTCAAGTAGTATTTTTTATGGGTAGTTAGATTTTTAATGATAATGGCCGATATAATATAAAAAACATTAAAAAGCGTGCTTGGCAGTTTAGAATTTGAGTTAAAAACAAAATACATAAATCTATCCCTTAAAAAATCACTATGCCAAGTTTCCCATTTTAAGTTTAGGAATTAATAAGCAGATGAAGTAAAAGTAAGAATCAAGTAAACTTTAAAATGAACGGCTAAGGGGGGACATCTCTATTGTAGAGTTTTTTATTTTATGCTTGTTGTCAGAATTTTTATATGAATAATTTACCTGGTTATTTGCCTTTTTTACTCCGGATACTTTATTTATGATTCTTTGTGTTATTTGTGTTACATTCCCTGCTTCAAAATAAACTTCTACACTACCGTATATTTTATTTTTAGCTGCGCTGCTTAATATATTTACAAGCTCTTTTGATAAGACTTTTACGTTTTTTGACATATCAATATTAAGAGTGAATTTGAATAAAGTTATCTTAGGTTTGATAACCCGATTATTATTTTATCTTTATCTAGTTCACCAATTCTTAATTCTAAATCTTTGTCAGAGTCGTTTATAGCAAAAGCTAGTTTTGTGTACTTTATGGAACTTGCCTGTACCTCTACTGGGTCATTATGAATCTCAGGAGCGAGTAACTCTTCTTGATTCTTGTTAACGGATAGACGGAAGTAGTCTCTGGTATTAATTTGGACCGTTTTATTAAACTCATTAGTAATCTTAAGGTTTAAAATTAGAAAAGTCCTCCCTGAAATTGCAGTTACCTTTTGTGCTTTAACTATAATTTGGTCTCTTAATTCAGCATTTTGCAGTACTAGTTTTAGCTGACTAACTTCAGCACCGTTTTGATCTCTTAAGGGTACTGAAAATTCTTTTTCTATATTTTGCGTGGCTTTTGCAGGTGGGAGTTGAGCCCGGTTGTCTCCGATACTTGTTTGAGGATTGTTAAATCCAGTGAAAAAAATAGTTAAAAAATATAAAAGTCCCAAAGCTAAAATTAGGAGAACAATTACTAAAATAGCTTTATTTATTGAAAAGTTAATTTTATTTTGCAGAGTCTGGAGAAAATCATGGGTATTTCTCCTGATTGCAAAAGCTTTATTTATACTTTGTGTGGAAGTAGAATTATTTTTTAGTCTGAATCTTTTATAATTAAACATATTAAAAATATTAAAAATGCCTCATTTAAATGAGGCAGCTAAACTGCCCCGATATTAACAGCCCATTTTTTTGTTGTCAAGGGTTTAACTTGAATAATGAGTGATTATAGTATGACAACATTAATGAATTGGTAAGAGAAGGGGAAGAAGTAAGATTTACTGGCAAGAACTGTGTGTGGGAATACGACTACACCACCAAGGTTTGGATGAAGGAGATGGACTTGGAGATGGTGTCAGACTAGGTGTGGGCGATGGAGTTGGGCTAGCGGAAGGTATTGACGTAGGACTAGGGCTTGGAGATGATTCTAAAGTTTGAATGCAATCAACTGCTTTGCATGCATTAATTCTTCCATGAACCCAATAAGAGCCTGTTTTGGCTATTTTATCTGCTGAGGATTCAATTTTATTTCTAATTTGGCTGTTTGACCAATCAGGATGTAAACTCTTGACTAGCCCAGCGACACCAGCAACATAGGGAGTTGCCATTGAAGTTCCTGACCAGGTTTGGTAATCGCCACCTGTTGTGGAGATTATATTTACTCCCGGAGCAGCAACATCTACCCAAGTGCCATAACTGGAAAACGAAGCCTTTTTGTCATTTTGATCGGTTGCTGCAACAGCAATGGATTCATTATAGTAAGCAGGATAAAGTGCTCTTCTATTATTGGAATTTCCCGCTGCTGCCGTAATCACAACACCTTTGTTCCAGGCATATCTTATTGCATCTCTTAAGGTAGTAGATGAAGAATTACCCCCAAGACTCAAATTAATTACTTCAGCACCATTATCAGAAGCCCAAATAATACCGTTTGTCACCCAAGAATAATACCCGCTTCCGCTATTATCTAAAACTTTAACAGAGATAAGTCGTGAGTTAAAACCCAATCCTGCTATCCCTAAATTATTATTGGTTGAAGCAGCAGCAATTCCTGCAACATGAGTTCCATGTCCATCCCCATCAATATCCGGATCGGTTGTAAAGTTAGCCCGAGTTGCAATTTTACCTGCTAAATCTGGATGAGAATCGTCTATCCCTGTATCCAAAATAGCAATATCAACATTTGTATTTCCTTGTGTTGTATTCCATGCACCCTCGGATTGAATCTTTTTAAGTCCCCATTGTTGCGGGTAAAGACTGTCATTTGGAATAATAACTTTGGTTGCTATAAAATCAGGTTCAATAAATTCTATCCTGCTATCCTTGGATAAAGCAGATATCACATCCCCAATATTTTTTTCCTTAGCTATATCTACTACCTCTAAGTCTAATTTAGCTATCCTCTCTTTTAGAGTAGCCTTGAATTCTTTTTTGATTTGCTCTTTTTGCTCTTTAGGAATTGTTGGTTTAAATTTAACAATAAGTCTTCTAGTTGGATCAGGGGGAGCACTGGGAAACGGTGGAGTAGGTGGAGTAACTTGAGCAAGGATGGTTTTTGTATTTATAACAGCAATTAAAAATAAAAAGATAAATATTAGAAGAAATAGAAAATTACGATTTTTCATTAGTTAATTTTACCAAATAAATTATACCACTTCATGCAATTTTCTTACTTATTTGTATTTTGCCTCTTATTCCAAAAAACTAATATATGAAAATGAATATTCTAGCTTGGATAGTTTTTGGACTTATTGCTGGAAGTATTGCAAATCTACTTGATCCTCAACCCTCATCTGGAGGGGCGCTTACTTCAATTATTTTGGGGATTATGGGTGCAGTAATTGGAGGGATGGTTGCGAATTTATTATTTGGTGCAAGTATTACTGGGTTTAATATAAATTCTTTTGTGATTGCAATTCTAGGCTCGTTACTTTTGCTTTTTGTGGAAAGAGCAGTTTCAGAAAGGTAAACTTGATTAATCTTGCCCCATTTTGTTAAGATCCAAAACACATGCTTTCAGATCTGCCTAAGAAATTAGCATTCATAGATGTTGAGACAACTGGGGCAAGGTGGTCTGATCGTATAATTGAAATAGGAATACTAAGAGTTGAGGATGGGAAGGTAGTTTCTTCTTTTAATTCTTTAATCAACCCAAATTGCCATATTCCTGAGCAGATAGTCCAGTTAACAGGAATATCCCCTGCAGATTTAGAAAATTCCCCAAGTTTTTATGAGATTAAAAAAGATATTTTAGAAATACTTGAGGATTGTTACTTTGTTGCCCACAATGTCCGTTTCGACTATTCTTTTGTCAGAAATGAGTTTAAAAGATTTGATATTTCATTTAAACCCAAGCAGCTTTGTACTGTTAAATTATCTAGAAAATTATTCCCAAATTATAAACACCACAATTTAGATAGTTTGATTGAAAGATTTAAATTTGACTGTGAAAATAGACATAGAGCTTTAGATGATGCAAAAGTTTTATGGCAGTTTTGGAATCTAGTCCAAAAACAATTCCCAAAGGATCAAGTTACTGAGGCAGTTAATCAGCTACTTAAAAAACCATCTACGCCTATTAATTTACCAGTAGAAATTTTAGAAAACTTACCAGAAAGTCCCGGGGTTTATATTTTTTATGGCCAAAATGGCATGCCCGGCCGCATG
>CAYMTV010000057.1:0-4373 GCA_964393525.1 uncultured Gammaproteobacteria bacterium
CAGAGGAAACGTAGTTAACCCTGATGAAGAGGTAAAAAAGTATGGTTCAGATGCTGTTAGAGTCCATGTAGCCTTCTTTATCCCATATGATGGGGTTGGACCTTGGATATCCGAGCGTATTTGGGGACCTTATCACTTTTTAGAAAGAGTTTGGGGACTGTTTGAGAAAATTGAAGCTAAAACGGGTGACGCGGAGGAGAGGTCTCGCGCGTCGACCGCATCCGCCAGCCGGCGGAGAGGACGCACGCGAGATACCGAAGCGGCAGGACCCGTTTTAGCGGATACCCTTACCAAAAATGATCTTTATGAAATGAATCGCGCAATAGAAAAGGTGAGTTTAGATCTGGAAGGGATCAAATTTAATACTGCTGTAGCCTCGCTGATGGAATGGTTAAACTATTTATCGCGCAAAGAAAAAGTTGCAGAGACCGAATATAAAACCTTTTTAAAGCTTCTGGCGCCCTTTGCACCTCATATGGCTGATGAATTATGGGAAATGATAGGGGAAAAACAATCTATTCATATAGCATCCTGGCCGGAGGTTAAACAAAAACATCTTATACAAGACCAGTTAACAGTAGTTGTTCAAGTAAATGGAAAAGTTAGGGACTCAATTTCCGTAGACAAAAATGCAAATCAAAAACAGGTTATGGAGCTGGCATATAAAAGTGCAAAAGTCCAAAAGTTTTTGGATGGTAAAACTCCTGCAAAAACCATTTATATCCCTGGTAAAATCCTCAGTCTGGTTATTTAAATTTTTGCTGGCATCTTAAGTCTTAGTCTGCTAAGAGTTTTTGGGATTTAGTTTAGACCGTTGTGTAAATCTAAAAAGGTTAGCCCTCAGAAAAACCTTTTTGCATAAATATATCAAACTATAGCACTAACTTCCTAACTTTGTGGTTGCTTGACGATTTATTTACAGGATGTTTACAATGAGTTTACCCATGCCTTACAAACGTCGGTCAGCAAACATTACAAGTATAAAAATTTCTACTTCCAAAAGAACAGATGTCTGGCTTTTATCCAGATTAAATTATCTGTGGGACAAGTATTTTACCGATGTTAAACAGATAAACCCGGTTTTTATAAGATTTGGCAGGTATTCAAAATACAGGCTAGGGTCAATCCGGCTTGAGAAAACTACCAAACATTCCTATATCACCATAACCGGGATGTTTAAGGATGGGGAAGTTCCGGTTGAAGTAGTGGATCATACAATTGCCCATGAGCTTTGTCACTATACGCATGGTTTTTCTTCTCCCAAGCCCAGGTTACATAAATACCCTCACCATGGAGGGGTGATTAGAAGGGAACTGGAAGCCAGAAATATGCATGATCTGGTTCATGCCTATAGAAAATGGCTAAAAAGCTACAGGAAAACCTTGTAACCTATTCGATCGCTCGCCAATATTTTTTGATTGCACCCACTTCACTCGCCGCAGAATCATTTCCTACCTTGATACTTGATACGTAATACATAATACTAAACTTGTGGAAAGCTTGAATCGGAAGCTGGATCAATTCAAAATTCCTTTAGCTTTATCCTTAGTTGGTTTGGTATTGATTATAGGTGGAATAGTATCTTCAGGTCTTTTAGCGAACAAACCAAAAAAATCTTCTGATTTTCCCAAAGAAAGTCTGGCTAATCCTCAAAAAATTAAGGTGGATATTTCAGGCGCAGTGAGTAATCCGGGGGTATACTCTTTGGAAAGTTACTCGAGGGTGGAGGATGGGGTGAAAATTGCTGGAGGATTTTCTGCTTCTGCCTCTGCAGAATATATATCTAAAAGCTTAAATCTATCTCAAAAGCTATCAGATGGACAAAAAATTTATATCCCATTTGAAGTAGAACCCTTCGACTTCGCTCAGGTTCGTGGAGTTGGGGTTGTTGGGGAGATTAGGGAAAAGATAGGCATTAATAACGGGAGTCAGTCACAGCTGGAATCCTTACCTGGCGTTGGTCCAGCAACAGCAACAAAAATTATGGCCGGCAGACCTTATCAAACTTTAGAAGAGTTAAGAACTAAAAAAGCTGTTTCCAAAGCCGTGTTTGACAAAATAAAAGATTTAGTAGATCTCAATTAATTTAAAATTCAAAATTTTCAATTTGAAATGAATTTTTAATGTTTTAAACATTTCAAATTTAGATTTAATTTAAAATTAAAAATTGAAAATTCTAGCTAAGGTGAATAAACAACTTCTATTTCTAATCTTACTTCTTTTTGTACTCCTAATCCGGGTTCAATCCTCCTGGCCTTTGGAAAAACCCACAGACCCTGAATTTGAGAGTATTACCATCCAATTTGAGCCTCTTTTAAATCTACTCTCTGGGCAGTCTCAGCATTTGCTGCCTCAGCCTCAAGCTGCGCTTTTATCCGGAATGGTCTTAGGGGTAAAAGAAGACATGCCTGCTGAATTTAAGAGTGCCTTAAGAAGAACTTCAACCATTCATATGGTGGTTGTGTCCGGACAAAATTTAACTTTACTTTCCGGGTTTATTTTAAGTTTTGTCACAATCTTGGGCAGGAAAAAAACAATTTTAGTATCTTTAGGGGTGATCTTTTTTTATGCAGTTTTAACCGGACTTCAGGTTCCGGTACTTCGGGCTGCCTTGATGGTTTCTCTGGCCAGCCTGGCTCAACTGACAAACAGGGAAGGGCAATCTGTACGGATTTTGCTTATAACAGCTTTAGTTATGCTGATTTATCAGCCAAACTGGCTTTTTTCTATCTCTTTCCAGCTGTCTTTTTTAGCCACAATTGGTGTAGTTGTAGTTGCTCCGGAAGTGATCAGATCCTTAAACTTTTTGCCAAACTTAATTAAGCAGGATCTGGGGATTTCTTTCGCTGCCCAGGCGTTAACCTGGCCGGTTATTGCTGCCAATTTTCACCAGGCAAGTTTGGTTGGAATTTTCACAAACGCTTTAGTACTTTGGACAGTGCCATTTATTATGATTTGGGGGGCTTTGGCAATTTTAGTAAGTTTAATCAGTCTGCCTTTGGGATGGGTTTTGGCTTTATTTCCCGGAACTCTATTGACATATTTTGTATATATAATAGAGGGTTTTGATAGGGTGTCTTTGGCGAGTATTTATATAGACAAAACCTCCCCTTTAGTTTGGCTAGGCTATTATATTTTGCTGTTAGGAATATTTTTGAAATTGAAGAGCGCAAGTAAAAGCGTCTTTACTTAAATGATATATTTAGATATATTATCTAGGTATGGCTGTTGAGCAAGAAGCATTTGGTGATGATCAGTCTTTTGAACCTACAACTTTACTGGGGTTTGATATCCAAGCTATGGCAAGGGAATTATTGGGAGAGGAATCAGGTCCTGTTACAGACAGGGACTTAACGATAGCGAAACTTCTGGGAGGAGGATGGCGACCTCCAAAGGAAGCGGCTGTTGATCCGGCAATAGAACGGCTTAACCCCCCTGAAAGAAGAGTTTTAGGTGTATCACCTGGAAGGCCAGAAGAAGGTCTAGATTTGGAAGGTTTGGATCCTGAAAGTGCCATAGTAGGCTTTAGGGCACTTTATAGACAAGTAAGCAGCAAGTTTAATCTGGACAACCGCAAAAAACCAGCTCCTGAAATTCAAGATGGTCTGACTATAGTAGGGTTTGACTACAGGTTTTACACCTGGGTTGAAGCCCCATCGGATAGGGCATTAACGATTATTTCTCAATCAACCGATCATAATTTTGGACCGCCAGCGGGCTTTAGCAGAGCATTTCGGGTGTACCACAGCGAGCTCCAAATGTCAGAAAGCGGTCTTGTACTGCCCCGCAGCGTAGAAGCTGTTTTACACCCGGACGGCAACTTTTTTATCAGAGGGCAGGTGCCTGATTTCAGTAAAGGTTACTCCAGAAATATCAGTCCGTTCAACTCAATTAATCCAACCCCAGGTGGTCTGAGTCCGCAGCATTTAGATAATATTAAGTTTTTAGCCGGCGTGATTGACCGGTATCAGCCTCCAAGATATACTTAGAGTATTCAAATTAAATGACGCTAAAACGCAAGATCCCCTCTACCATGGTTTCCCAGCATCCTGACCACGGGTCAACCCCGTATTTTTTAAAAACCCCTTTCATTGCAACCTCTGATGAAACAAAAGAAGCTTATTTAAGCTTTTCCGAGCTTGGGGCTTCGGAGTATAAATGGGATTGGGAAGGGAAGCTGGTGGATGAGTCTGTTGTAGAAAGATTGCTTTCAGAATACTTTGATTATTTTAAAAAGAACCCTTTGGGGCAAAAGAAGTTCCTGACATTCAGGCTTCCAAACCCATGGGTTGAAACAGAATTCAGGTTTGGAAGGTCTCTTATGAACCTAATTTCCGGAGCTGCCATGGCAACTTCTTTTAAACTTCCGGAGG
>CAYMTV010000058.1:0-4327 GCA_964393525.1 uncultured Gammaproteobacteria bacterium
AATCTTTCTCACCTCCTTATTGGGCAGCAAGGAAATACAATTAAATATTTAGTACTTTTTGTCTTGGGAGTCAACTACCAATATTCTACATCTGCATTGAAGCAGTATCTTCCATATCTTCTTTTTTCCAGCCTAGGGCTATCATTACTTCCTCAGCAGATTTGTAAATTTTATCTGGTAAAGTATTTGCAAATCATTTTTTATCCTCAGCTGAAAACTCAGAAAGGTTACTACACTGGGCAACTAGTCCCGCTTTGGATGCGGGATAGTTTTGGTGGCTTTTGAGATGATCCATTGCTATTTTTTATCATGCATTTTTCTCCTCACCTCCTTTTGCTTGTTTTGCATAAATAATTGACTTTAATATAAGATTGTCCCCATAATAAATTCAGGTGATTAATAACCAAAAAGGCTTTGCCCATCTGCTTCTTTTTATAATCATTTTACTTGCAATTCCCATAGGAGTTTATCTTGTCTTGCATCCAGCTATTTTCAGACCAAAAGCTGCATCAGATTCTGCCAATAAATCGTTTTCAGATCTTGATTTAATAATTTCAAATGAGCTTCTGGTTAAATTTAAACCCGATACCTCATCAAACATAAGATCAAAACCTAGCAGACCGGGAAACAGAACCGGTGTTGAGAGTATTGATAAAATTGCCCAAAAAGATAATTTTTCTAAAATAGAGCCGGTTTTCGGTTCTTCGGAGACCAAACAACCAACCTCGATCTCAAGACCACAGCAAGCGCAGGTAAGTGCTGCTGAACTTGAAAAGTGGTATAAGATTACTTTGTCAATTCCCGGGACGAAATTGATGAAAAGCTCGAAAGACATCAAAGACAGGTTGAGTCTTTCAAACCCTTATTTTCAAAAGTTATTAGCCTCATATAAAGCTTTAAGAAACAACCCGGAAGTCGAGCGCGTTGAATTCAACACAATAAAACATGCTTCTGAGATTTTACCCAATGATTATTATTATTCATCTGCGGGAGATGAACTTTGGGGACTAAAAAAAATCAATGTTGGCGCAGCTTGGGACAGAACATTAGGAAGTAAGTTAGTCGTTGTAGCTATTGTAGATACAGGAATTGATTATGGACATGCGGATTTGGCTGAAAATATATGGGTAAATTCCAAAGAAACTCCCGGCAACAGGATTGACGATGATGATAACGGGTATGTTGATGATATCAGGGGATGGAATTTCGCCGGCAGAAATGACAATCCAGATGACGATCACGGTCATGGAACTCATGTCGCAGGAACTGTTGGAGCTGTGGGCAGCAATGATACCGATTCATCCAGTGATACGGGTAAAAGAATTGTTGGGGTTAACCAAACCGTTTCTTTAATGCCTCTTAAGGTCTTAGATTCATCGGGTTCAGGTTATGATTCGGATATTGCCAAAGCAATAACATATGCTGCAAACAATGGAGCAAGTGTTATAAATATGAGTTTAGGCGGACCAGGTGAAAGCCAGCTACTGACTGATGCCATGTTCTATGCCTATAATCTTAAAGTTGTAAATGTAGTTGCGGCAGGAAATGAGTCTCAGGATGCTATAAACGTCTCCCCTGCCAGATCTCCTTATGTTATTACAGTTGCATCAATAAATGATTCTGATAAACCTTCATGTTTTACAAATTTTGGAATAAAAATAGACGTCGCAGCCCCGGGCGGAGATTCCACCAGGTGTTCAGGAAACGGGAAAAATATACTTTCAGCCAGAGCGGCAAAAGGAATTCCAAGTTTACCTAAACTTGGATGCTGTTACACACTCCTGCAAGGCACCTCTATGGCAACTCCACATGTTGCCGGAGTTGTGGGTTTGATTAAAGCGCTTCATCCTGATTACAGTGTTGAAGAAACCAGACAGATATTGAGGATAAGCGCTGATGATCCTATTACTCCGGATTGGAACTTTAACATCGGTTACGGTAGGCTTAACGCATTTAAAGCAGTATCTATAAATGATCCCCCTCCAGTAGCAAAAATAAAAAGTCCGATCAATGGAAATACATTTTATAAAAATAATGCCATTGTTCCAGTTAAAGCGGAAATTTCTGGCAGGAATTCTAACCTTGAGTGGAAATTAGAGTATGGTCTTGGCAAGGAACCTAAGAATTGGGTTCAGGTTTTAACAGGAAGAAATACGGGGCTTAATGAAACTTTGGCAGATTTAAATTTAGGCAATTTAGCATCTGGTGAAATAACCCTGAGAGTAACAATAAATACTCCTCAGGGAGTTGTTGAGGATAGAGTTTTGATAAGTTATGATGGAGAACTTGCGGATGGCTGGCCGAAAAAGAACGGGGATGCTCTTTTTGGGTTACTCAGTTATAGTAATCAACCAGCTTTAGTGGATTTGGATAACAATGGAACCTTAGAAGTGGTAGTCGCAGGTAGTTTATTTGATAATCACATATATGCATATAACTTAGACGGAACTTTGTTTTCCGGCTGGCCGGTGGCTTTACCTGAACCGTCATATTTACAGGCTGATAACCCTGCTGTTGATGATTTGAACGGGGATGGAAAAAAAGAAATTGTTGTGAGCTACGCGGAAGATGCCGGGAATGGATTTGGGCATTTGATTGTTCTTAAGTCGGACGGGACGACCTTCTGGAAGAAAGACTATCCTAACAGGGCGATAACCACTCCGGCCATCTACGATTTGGACGGGGATGGAAAAAAGGAAGTAGTTTATAGAAATTGCGGTTTACATATTTATAAATTTGATGGCAGCTCTGAATTACCGGGCTGGCCGGTTTACAATCCCGGGTGGCTTGGATGTACAGCGGATACAACTCAAAATTGGGAGGAAAACAATTCTCCCGCTGTAGTGAAATTCGAGAACAGATCTTCCTCTAACATTATTACTTATGGAGGAGAAGGAATATGGGATGGAACGGACAGCATTTCTAATTTATATCTTTATAACTTAGATGGAAGCTTATCCTGGAAACGTGCTTTTCCGTCGTTTGAAGGCTGGACTTTAGGGTATAATCCGAATCCTGCATTTACAGATCTTGATGGGGATGGGATTACAGATATCGTTATTTCATCAATGTCTGTTAACCAAAATTTGCCTTGGAGCAATCTCAACAGTTATACCCAGAAAATATTTGCTTTTAGATTTGACGGAACTGATGTTGCAGGTTTTCCAAAATTATTTCCGGGAACCAAAGCGGGGGCACCTATCTCAGTTGCTGATTTAAATTTGAGCGGAGAGATGAAACTGCTGGTTCCGGGAATTCCCAGTTTTAAGGTATTGGATCTGAATGGAAATAAAACGGCCGGTTGGGATAACACTTTTGAATCAGATTTAGGAGGTGCATCAGCTGTTGATTTTGATCGGGATGGGGTGCTTGAGGTTGCTTTAGGCCGTGAGAAATGGGTGGGATTAAGCTCTTCCGGTGGCGTATTTATTTTAAATAGTTCAGGCAATATTTTATGGCAAAGGGAATATGGGAGGGGTGAAACAACACCTATTGCGGGGGACTTTGATGGGGATAAAAAGTTGGATGTTTTGGCGAATTTGGGAACCAAAGCCGGATCATATCTTTACCTTTGGAAAACTGATAAAGGTATTTATTCTGAAGGGAAATTTGTTAACTGGGAGCAGGAAGGGGGAGATTCTCAGCATTCAAGAAATGTCAAAGTACTGCCCAAGCCTTCACCTAGCCCCACACCCACACCTGTTGTTGATTTAAAGATCAATTCATCAGATTCTACTGTCACGATTTCAGCAGGTAAAACCATTGCTTTGACCTGGGAAAGCTCAGGCGCGCCTGATTCCTGTAATGCCTCTGGTGATTGGAGTGGAATTAAGAATCTAAACGGGTCTGAGACTGCCGGGCCATTGTATGGTAAAAACAAATTTATATATTCATTAATTTGCAGTAATAATAACGGCTCAGGCAATGATAGCATGGAAGTTAACGTCTCTGATTTAAATTGTAACCCTAGGAAATTTAGTAATAAAACCTGGATCAATCTTGGAGTAAGCTGTAATCAGGAAAAGCCCGGTTACAAAGGTGAGAGATGGTTATGCCAGAAGGACGGAGCAGCAACTATTAGCTATAAAAAGTACAAAAAGGACGCTAAGCTTTGCGGCTCGGTCATAAGAACCATACCCCAATCAGAAATTGACTCTTCAAATTATTAACGAATTGACCGAGTGGCAAAGCAGCTCCCGGGTCCAATTTCAATCTTCGGCTCATTTCTTAGTTTCTAATGAAAGTTTTTGCGAGACTAAATCTCCTGCTCTAGTTCTAACTGCAAAATTTTGGTAAAATCCTAAAACTATATCCAGACGCCGGTATA
>CAYMTV010000059.1:0-808 GCA_964393525.1 uncultured Gammaproteobacteria bacterium
TTTTTAATTTCAATTAAACCTCTTTTATAAAGCCTTTTTAATTCCTGGTTAATTCTATAAACATCTATTTTTCTAAGAAGTGGTAAAGCCTTAGCCAATCCTGGGGCTACCATCACTGCTGAAACCACTCCTATTGCCCCAAGGGCTATTAAAATATTTTTAGCTATTTCTTTTTTGCCAGAAGAAGGGACTACTTGGGGTTTAGATTTCATAAACCCAGTTTACACCAATCCTTTGCGCATTTCAACGTACGTGCATAAAATTTGTTTAATCCCCGGGTTTTTAGGCCCGGGGATTTGCAAAAACCCGTTTGATTAAAAGAAGAAGACTAGAAGTTGTGGGGTTAAACTTCTTCTTAATCTATTGAGGTTTTGGTGCTGGTGCTCCGCCTTGAGGTCTTAATTCCACCCTGTGAGCAACAGGGGCAAATCTTCCCAAAGCATTTCTACCGGCTGACACTGCTGCAGAAGATTCCAATGCAATACTTTTGGCTGGAACCACTGTTGTATTGTGAATACCATTGGCTCCCATAATACCTGCTGAGGTAGGTCCTTCATTATCCATGTCTGCCGCAGCATCAAACCAGCTTGCATCTCGGCTAAATACAGCATCAGGAATTCTTTGAGCTCCATTCAATGCAGCTTTTACCGCTATCCTTCTGTTTTCTTCGGGTGAGAAAACATACGGACATCCATCATCTTCCGTCCGATGGAACGCTGTTTCAAATGCTTGCACTCTAGCTGCAAACTCACCCTCTTTTCCAGATTCATTTACCAATTATATCACATCCCCTCTTTTCCAATATACT
>CAYMTV010000059.1:818-4152 GCA_964393525.1 uncultured Gammaproteobacteria bacterium
AAGAAAGGAAAAAAACCCTTCAGATAAAATCTTTTTAAATATGCTTTTTGAGTTCACAAAAAGCCGCAAAAGAGCACAAGGCATATGCTTAATGCCCTTTTGTAGCCTTTTGTCCTTTAAATTTTTTGGGAGTAAGTATTTTTGCGGAAGTTGCAGAAGAAAACTTAAGAAGTTGTTGCAAAATTTAGCAGCAACTTCCCTCTATCTTAGGATAAACCCCAAGATTCGAGTAAAAATACTTTTCCTTTACCAAATGAATTCTTCTTTTGGCAGGACTCGAGGCTGGATTGAGTGCCAAAGGCAGATTCTTGCCAAAGCCCCCTTGCCTCTTTGCCTCGCAGTCTGATGATCAGAAGCGTAAACAAATCTTTTCAAATTTCTCACCCCCTTTTTTTTGGTTATTAATAAATTATATATGAACCATGCAATACCCCACCAGGCTTTAAAAACCGATTCTTACCTTAATCCTCCAGTTACCCTGACTTTAGATAATAAATCCAGATCATCCAAAACTTTGGTGCAACCCCGAACCACTGTAGTTAAAGGATCATCAGCTACCATCACCGGTATTTTGGTTTCATCCGAGATCCGCTTATCCAATCCCCTTATTAAAGACCCTCCCCCGGTAATCATAATCCCGCGCTCTAAAATATCCGCTAAAAGCTCGGGCGGAGTTTCTTCCAAAACTTCATGGATGGCATTAGTAATCTGGGTTAAAGTTGAGCTGATTGCCTCGCGAATTTCCGTGGAAGTAACCCGAATAGATTTGGGCAGGCCGGTTGCTAACTCCCTGCCGCGGACTATAGTCTCCCTTTCCTTGGATAAAGCAATGGCACTGCCAAGCTCGATCTTAATATCCTCTGCTGTCCGTTCACCAATGATTAAGCCGTAGCGCATCCGCATATAAGCTGTAATATCTTCATCCATTTCATCCCCGGCTATCCTCAAAGACCTGTTTAAAACCATCCCGCCTAAAGAAATTACTGCAATCTCAGTTGTCCCCCCGCCAACATCCACCACCAGATTTCCCTCAGGCTCCTCAATTTTTAAATTGGCACCGATTGCATCCGCCATGGGCTCCTCAATTAAATAAGCCTCCCTGGCGCCGGCGGACAAAGCTGCATCCTGAACCGCTCTTCTTTCAACTTCGGTCACACCCGAAGGGATACCTATTACGACCCTAGGCCTGTGAATTTTGGGGATCCGCCAGCCCAAAGATCCCGGGGTATGATGAACTTTATGGATAAAATGGCGGAGCATAGCCTCGGTGGTATCAAAATCCGAGATGACCCCGTCTCTTAAAGGTCTTACTGCTTCTATCGCCAGAGGGGTCCGGCCAATCATTCTTTTAGCCTCGGTTCCTATTGCTAACACTTGTCTGGTTTTTTTGTGGATTGCCACAACCGAAGGCTCACGAATGACAATGCCTTTACCCCTGACTGCAACTAATGTATTGACAGTCCCTAAATCTATACCAATATCATGGGAGAAAAGCTGCCAGAACTTGCCAAACATATTGGAATGCAGTTTAGCATAAGCTGTAAGACGCAAACAACCGGTCTTTACTTGCTTCTTTTTTAAATCTCAATTAATATCTTTGAGATGAGTGAAAAAATCCTTAGGTGGAGTTTTTACCTTTTATTTTTCCTTACTCCTTTAATTTTTACCCCCTTAAACAATGAGCTTTTTGAATACAACAAAATGATGTTTGTTTACCTTCTAACAAGCATTATTACTATCACTTGGCTAATTAAGATGATCCAGGAAAAGACCTTGCTTATTAAACGGACTCCGCTTGATATCCCTTTGATGTTATTTTTGGCAAGCCAGATCCTTTCAACCATTTTCTCAATAGATACCCATACCTCAATTTGGGGGTATTACTCGCGTTCAAACGGGGGGCTTCTCTCAATAATTTCCTACATTCTGCTTTATTATGCCTTTGTATCCAACTTTGACAAAGAGCAGGTCATAAGATTTATTAAAGCCACACTTTTTGGAGGGCTTTTAGTGGCGCTTTATGCCATACCGGAACACTTTGGGGTATCTCCTTCCTGTGTCATATTAACCCAGCAACTTAGGGCAGATTGCTGGGTGCAGGATGTCCAATCCAGGGTTTTTGCAACTTTAGGCCAACCCAATTGGCTGGCAGCTTATCTTGGGATGCTAATATTTCCTGCTTTATATTTCATAATAACCGCAAAATCTCGTTTTGAAACTATACGCTATACGCTATACGCTATTTGCTATTATTTAGCTTTTACCTTTACCTACTCCAGAGGGGCAACTTTAGGATTTTTAGGAGGATTAGGGGTATTTATTTTAGGTTTTTTACTGTGTCATCCTGATCCCGCCCTGGACGGGAGAAGGATCTCTAACCTTGTGTCAGTTATATCATTCTCTCGCATCCGCGAGGGATTCCTCTCCTTCGACAAGCTCAGGATCGGAATGACAAAATCCCTGCTTCTTGTCTTAGGCTTCATGCTTCTTATTAACCTCCTTTTTGGCTCTGCTTTAACCGGTGACTTTAGGTTAATCAAGCAAGCTGCACCCCCACCCAGACCCGGTATCGCTGCAGGCCTAGCCCAAGGCGGTACCCAACTTGAAACCGGAGGTTCCGAATCCGGCCAGATCAGGCTGATCGTCTGGAAAGGAGCTTTGGAGATTTTTAAACATAATTCCTTAATTGGTACAGGAGTTGAAACTTTTGCTTATTCTTATTATAACTTTAGGCCTGAGGCGCATAACTTAGTTTCTGAGTGGGATTTTTTGTATAACAAAGCCCACAATGAATACCTTAATTACTTGGCAACAACTGGAGTATTGGGCTTTGGGAGTTACATGATAATGATTTTGACATTTATTTATTGGTGCGTGAGATGGGTAATGGGAAATGTGAAAGGAGAAAAACACATTACTCATAACTCATTACTCATCACCAGCTTGCTTGCAAGCTATATAAGCTATCTTATCCAAAACTTCTTTGGTTTTTCGGTGGTAATGATTGCCTTACTTTTCTACCTCTTCCCGGCTTTAGGTTTTGTTGCTGCCGGATCTTTAAAACCCCTAAAGGTAGGGCACCGGATCAGACGTTTAGGAGATCTTTTGTATCAGAAGCCGTTTTACCCAAAACTTGCAACATTTTTGTTGATTTTTGCGGCTTTTTCAATGGCTTTAAATTTAAGAAACCTTTGGTTGGCGGATGTTAACTATAAACTGGGATCAGATTATTTGGACTCTGGTAACCCGGGCCGGGGTTATAACTATCTTTTGGATGCCATGAGGCTGAATAAATCAGAGCCCCTTTACAAAAGCGATTTGGGGTATGCTGCAG
>CAYMTV010000060.1:0-4007 GCA_964393525.1 uncultured Gammaproteobacteria bacterium
GTGAGAACCTAAAGTGACAATCGTATAATCTTTAATTCTTTTGATTCCCATAATTCATTATAACTAAATTGCCTTAATTTATCAATAATTGCATTTGTTAGTTATAGTCCTATTGAGAATTTTAAGACTCAAACTTGCCTGCCTCGCCGGCAGGAGTGCGAAGAGAGAAGACAAACTCATGCCCGGGACCCCACCGGTTGTCAGGAAGAACCCAAAAGTCGCGCAACCACAGCCCATCCCCACGCCGCTCAAGCAGGAAGACGTGCGGGTAGACGTCGGAGTCAGCGATTGGTTTCATAACAATGTAATACCATTCACCTAACGGTTGATTTGTATCTTTTAGCCTTTGGTAAACCCCTACTTCCGGAGGACAAAACTCCAAACCAAGTTCAGTCATTCTCCCTTTAGTAAATGGCGCAGGTTTACCATGCTCATCAACATCGTCTTTTGTGCCAAAAATTTGGGCAGTAGTGGCAATTCCATCAAAACCAAGATCTTGAACACGCAACCTGATAGTTTCTATAACCTCCGGCGTTTCTAAAGTGGTAAAATCAGGACTTCTCAATATATCTTTAGCACCGCTCCAATTTATACCGGCTTGACCCAGTTCTTTTTCCAATTGATTTGCCTTTTTTCCGCCAATTCCATTTTTTTCTTTACGGATTCTACCTTCCGGAAAGGAAGTATAAATATATTCTATTTTTGATTGCTGGAGGAGATCAAAGAGTGCTAAAACAGGTTTACCAACATAGACTTTAGTATCTGATCTAACATCATTTATACTTCTAGCAATCTGGTTTCTGTCACAGCCAAAAACAACCGGCATATCTTCTTCAGGGTTTCTTTTAGAACGGAGTTCTGTAATGCGAACATCCGGTTCGTATCCAAATCCTTCTATCTTGGCATTTATTTCATAAAGAAACACAAGATCTGAAACATCAAGATTATGTTTTACCTGCACTTTCTGCTCTAACACGGTTAACCGTTTCATATCTTCTGCCCGTTTCTTGAAAGCTTGACCTTCCGGGCCAAATTCAGTGAGTTTATTTTCTAAAACATCAGAAATGTACGGATCCAGATTTTGTTTTGGGGCAATGCCCCGCGGAGGCTCGGCAATTCTACTCCCTTCCATGCGAATAGCTAAACGGGGAATAATTGGTTTCCCTTCTTCATCAATGGAATAGTAGACATAAAAGTCTCCACCCTGAAGCTGGGTTTTGGCAGTGTCATAATCAGCAGTGCACCATTCCAGAGGATGTCCTTCCAAAGAGGCTACCAGCTGTTTTGGGTCTGATCCTTGGTTGTACTTTATCCATCTTCCCCGGGTTTCTCCAAGACCCCGGGTAGAATATTGGGGGATTTCTGCCAAAAATTGGGCATAAAGCCGGGAAAAATCTTCAGTGCTTAAAAGTTGTTGAAAATCAGCGTCAGATAATATCGTACTCAAATTTTCAACCGGTTTTTGCTCTATTTTAGGTTTGTTTCTTTCTTCTAAGCGGGCAGTCATTGCCCCAATTGTTTGGGCTAGTGCCCGCTGGTTTAAAACCGGAAACGAAGACACAGTATATTTATCTCTATTAGCAAATCTTGCTTTTCCGTCTTCTGTTTTTTCCAGTTCGCCCATTTTAACGATGGAACGGAATACCCAATACTTTGCCCACATTGGATAGGTGGCGTCATCAGAGGTCAGGTAATCAATCCATTTACCTAAGCTTTGCTGCTGATTGGAGATAACATTGCGCACTGCCTGTTCTTTAAGATCTTCCGGGAAAGTGTAGGACCTTTTTTGAATTTGGTTGCCATTCTGGTCGAGAGCTGTTGCTTCATCTATTACAACTCCGCCACTAATTAAATCCTGTTTACGGCCTTCACTTACTGCAATATCCCCCTGTAAATTCCAATATGATTGAGGAATATTTTCCGGTTTAATAACATAATCCTTGTAGTACGATCCTTTGATTCTTTCGGCCACCCTCGGATCATCTTTATGACCCATATGGGTTCTTTCAATTACTCTAAGAAAATCCGTAATTTTATCTGCTGGGTTTTGGGAAACTTGCTCACCAGTTCTTTTTTTCCTGGCGCTCTCATGTTCTACCGGAGTGGTTGTATGAAGTTTAGGATCTCTTCTGTGTAAAAATTGTTCTCCTGATTCTGACATAATCAATAAAAGTATAACATAGTTTCTTCGCTTTATTCAGAATGACATGTTAGAATACTTACATGGTTTCTGTAATTCTTGGAACGCAATGGGGTGATGAGGGTAAAGGAAAAATTGTTGATCTTTTGGCCCAAGATTCAGATTTTGTTGTCCGTTTTCATGGCGGCAATAATGCAGGGCACACCATTGTTGCAAACGGCAAAAAATACCCCCTTCACTTAATCCCTTCCGGCATTTTACACCCCAACACCAAATGTGTAATCGCTAATGGCGTAGTAGTAGACCCGGAAGTTTTGGTTGCCGAAATTGACATGTTTAAAAAAGACGGGGTTAAATTTGAAGATCGGTTTTTCATCTCCGACCGGTGTCACCTGATTTTACCTTATCATAAAGCTTTGGATATAGCTTATGAAAATGCTAGGGGTGATAAAAAATTAGGTACTACTGCCAGAGGAATAGGACCTGCATATGCCGATAAAGTCAGTTACAACGGCATCAGAATTTATGAATTAAAAGACTGGGATTTATTTGCTGAAAAGTTTGTTTTCCAATCAGAAATTAAAAATAAAATCTTACAAACTTTTGATGTTCCCCCGCTAAATACAGAAAGAGAATTGGAAAGATTGACAGAACTCAGGGAAAAAATTCTTACCTTTATTGCAGACACTTACCATCTTCTGCAAAAAGCTGTATCAGAAGATAAAAAGATTTTAATGGAAGGAGCACAAGCTGTAATGCTTGATGTTGATTTTTCGCCATATCCATTTTCCACCGCTTCCAATACTATCCCCGGTGCAATCAATACCGGCGCCGGAATACCAATACAAAAGATCGGCAACGTCATGGGAGTGGTTAAGGCTTATACATCAAGAGTCGGCGGAGGACCTTTCCCTACAGAACTTGCTGATAAATTAGGTGATGAAATCAGGGAAAAAGGCAAAGAATTCGGAACAACAACAGGAAGACCAAGAAGGGTTGGCTGGCTGGATTTGGAAGCAGTCAAATTTGCAGTAGAAGTTTCCGGCATTACCGAAATTGCCATTACTAAGATTGATATCTTATCTGGTCTAAAAACCATCAAAGTCTGCGTGGGCTATGAACTCTATCCCTCCGTCATTGCGAGGAGCGAAGCGACGAAGCAATCTAGTAAAATTTCTTACAGCAGCTGTGGATATACAGAACTAGAAAAACTTACTCCAATTTACAAAGACCTCCCCGGCTGGACTGAAGATATTATGGGAGTCAAAACTTTTGATGCCCTCCCCAAAACCTGCCAGGATTATATTAAGTTTATAGCAGACTTTTTAAAAGTTAAAGTTTCCCTCGTCTCCACCGGCCCCAAAAGAGAAGAATATATTAAACTTTAATTATGGCTTTTTCTAAATACAGAATTCTCATTTATTCTGAAACTCCTGATAAACTCATGGAATTTTATCGTGATGTTTTAGGATTTAAACTTATAGATCGGCTGACTTATGCCAACGATTATGGGTATATGTTTAACATAGTAGGAGATTACAATGTTTGGATCGGTAAGCACTCAGAAGTAAAAGGTCAAGCAAAAGAAAACTTTAGACATCTTTTCAATTTATATCCAGAAGAGGGAGTGGAATATTGGTATAACAAAATTAAAGATAACCCAGAGGTAAAAATTGTTGCCGAACCCTTCCTAGCTCCATTTTCTACACCCGACAATCAAGTTTGGTTTAGTACTTTCTTAGATCCTGAAGGCAACTGCTGGCAGTTCGTGGGGAAGAAATAGTTTATTCCCATTCCATGGTGGCCGGGGGTTTGTTGGTGATATCGTAAACTACCCGGTTTACCTCTTTGACTTCATTTACAATTC
>CAYMTV010000061.1:0-3982 GCA_964393525.1 uncultured Gammaproteobacteria bacterium
TCCTAAGTTTTTAAATATTACTCCTAAATTAGGAAATATTCAACTAAGTTTGGGTTAGGCAGGTACTGGTTGTGTAGTAAGGACAGAACCTGATTGATTTTCCAGCTTTGCATGCACCCGCCTGAATTCTTCTCGGGCTCTAAACAATGTTGATTTGACAGCACTTCTACTAATTCCTAAAACTTCAGCGATTTCCTCGCAAGACATATCTTGGTATTCTCTAAGAACCAATGCTGCTCTATATTTTGGTGGTAATTTTTCTAACACTCTATGTACCAGCTCAATCTGTTCAACTCTTAAGATTTCTTTTTCAGGGGTTGTAGCAGCTACAGCTTTGATTTGTTCACGTCCTTCAAAAATCTCAAGCGACTCCCATTTTTTAAGCCCTCTCCTTCTTAATTGGTCCATACATAGGTTGGTTGCTATTCTATAAAGCCAAGGGCCGACTTTAAGCTCCTCTTTAACTTTTGGCAAGGCTACATAAGCTCTTAGAAAAGCCTCTTGGGTTAAATCATGAGCATCTTCTCTATTCCACATAAGTCTATAGACGCAGTTATAGATTCTATCTTCATAGTCACCAACTATCTTGTCAAAAGAATCTCCTATGGAAACAGTTTTTGGAGGATCTTCTTGTCCGGTAGCAGGGGGTTTTGGTTCCTGAGCTGATGTAGGTTCTACAATCAAGACTGGATTTGAGTTAATTCCATGTTCAGCAGCTTTTCCATTACTTCCGTTTCGGTGCACTCCGTTTGCAGAGGGAGGTGTTAGAGTGGTTGTTTTGGGGGCAATTAAGGGTTTGGAGGCACGGATTAAATCTGCAAGGGGTGGGTAACGTTCAGCAGGGTCATTAATAAGTATAGACCTTTTAGGCAATTGGACATTGCTTTCGAATCTAACAAGTCCTAAATCTAATATAAATTTTGGCGGTTCCACCACCTCTTTTACAACCAGCCTAATACTACTGAAGCAGTGTTTTTTGCTTGTATAACGCAATACAACACTAGCTTTTTTTCCTTTTGCTGGATGCTCATGAGTAATTTGTATTGGTTTTTCTAAAGTTCCTGCAGCCATTATAAAGTATTGGGCAGGGTTTCTTAAAAATCCTGCTTATTATTACACTTTAGCTTAATAATGACAAATTTGGATTGACTTGCAAAGAGAGAGGGTTTTTTATCGGTTTTTCAAAAAAGGCGGCGGAGGCAATCATGGAAGCATTATCAGTGCAAAGATTGGGTGATGGTATGTGTAGAGAAATATCCAATTTCAAATATCCAATATCAAATTTCAAATTTTCTACTAGTTTTTTATTTGCGGCAACACCGCCGCCTAGGATTAGAGTTTTGACATTAAATTTTTGTGCAGCTTTGATAGTTTTTTTAACCAAAGGGTCGATAATGGCTTGCTCAATAGAGGCAGCTAGGTTGGTAGTTGGTAGTTGGTAGTTGGTAGATTTTTTGTCTTTGCTATCAACCATGAACTCTGAACTATGGACTAAATTGGCAACAGCGGTTTTTAAACCTGAATATGAAAAATCAAAGTCATCAGAATTAATCATTGGTTTTGGGAGCTTAAAGAATTTAGGGTCTCCTTTTTCTGCCAATTTAGAAATCTCTGGTCCACCAGGATAAGGTAATCCTAAAAGCCTGGCACACTTGTCAAAACATTCTCCGGCTGCATCATCCCTTGTTCCACCTAAATATTTATATTTCCCATGATCCTCAAACAATCCTAAATCCGTATGTCCGCCTGATACTAGTAGGCCAATACAAGGAAAGCTTGGGAGGTCTACCGACTTCTGACTTCTGACTTCCGCTGTAGACTGTAGACTGTAGTCAGTAGACTGACTTATCCAATTTGCATAAAAATGTCCCAGTAGGTGGTTAATAGGAATAAGAGGTTTTTTCCAAACAAGGGAAAGAGTCTTAGCAGTTTCTATCCCTACCAGAAGTGAGCCAATTAATCCTGGCCCATAGGTTACAGCTATTGAGTCTAACTCATCAGGCTTGAGATTAGCCTGCTCTAAAGCTTCATTCACTACAGGAATAATAGATTTTAACTGTTCTCTGGCTGCTTGCTCGGGAATAATCCCGCCATATTTTGCCTGTAGCTTGGCAGATGATGCAACTACGTTGGACAAAATCTGTATTTGACCATTCTCTCTCTTGTCCTGAGCGGAGGCGAAGGATAATATCGCTGCTCCTGTCTCATCGCAACTGGTTTCAATTCCTAGGATAATCATGGAAGAAGTTTTATTTCAGCTAAGGTATTATGCTTATGAAACCCATGGTTTGGAATGGATTGAAAAAGTTTAATTGAAGAAATAGTAATAGGTGAATATTTCCGGGACATTAAACTCTGAAGCTCTTCTTCCTCTTTTTTGTTAATTCTTATACCTTTGGCTTTGGCCAGAGCAATATGAGGGATAAATCTTCTTTCATCAACATCTTGTCTTAGAGCAATCAAGCCATCCTTGATTTTATGCCGCAGGATCATTAGCTTGTCCACATCCCCTTTAACGCCAACCCATAAAACTTTTGCTTGATGAAGGTGAGGGAAGCCGTCAATGTATGAGGGGATAACTTCAAAGCTTGGAATTCCTTCGGCAGCTTTTGCCACAACTTCTGTTAAGGGTTCTATTAACTCTTCAGGCTGTTCGCCAACAAAAGCTAAGGTCAGGTGAAGTTTATCATTATCTGAAAGGCTAATGTCAGGCAATAAATTCTTAAGTTTTTGCTGGATCTGTTTTAGTTCAAACTTATTTTCTTCCGGAATCTCAAGAGCAATGAAAAATCTCATAACTAGTTTACTGATTATCTTTTATCAAAAAAAAATTTTCAACCCACTTACCAATTGACAGACTATGGTTTTTACTTTAAACTAAAAATTCTATGATTCAAAAACAAGTTTTAAATTGTTGTTGCTGCTTAACTTCCTAAGGGGAGGATTTGCAGCTTATGCCCAAAATGCAGCCTCCCTGATGGGAGGTTTTTTTGTGGAAAAAATTATGTTGGAAAATTTTGAAGGCGGGAAAACCTTAGGTATTGTAGCTCATCGAGATGATCATTTAGTTTATGCAGGAACTCTTTTGAAGTTAACTACAGAATATGGCATGAAGCATTACGAGATGGTTTTGACAAATAATCATTTGGGCCAGAGCGTAAATGGCAACGGAACAGATCACTCCGAGGTGATAGCGGAAACTAGGGATGCCGAGTATGCAGCTGCAGCCAAATATTTAGGTATAAATGAGCCCGTGAGGCTAAATGAACCCGACTCAGGACTCCAGTATAGTTGTGGATTAAGGGACGAAGCTGCAAGAGTCATTAGACGGGTACAACCAGATATTCTTTTTATACTAAGTCAGCACTGCAGGCATAGAGATCATATGCAAGCGCATGAAATAGGGCTTGAAGGAGCTATTTTTGCTGCATTTAACGAAAGATTAGAGTTAGGCGAGTCACATAGAACATCATTAGTTTTAGCAGTTCCGATGATGTTGCCTCAGGAGAATACGGTAGTTGTTGATGTAACAAAATATAGAAAAGGTATTTTAGCCGCAAGAGCACATTACGGATCCCAAGTTGGTCCAGAGTTGAATGCAATACTTGATGGCAAATTAGGGGTTGGTGGTGAACAGGTTCAAAGAAAAGGGACTCTAGCAGCGGATATGTTTTATCTACCTTCACGTTTCCCATCTTTATTATTTGAAGGGAGACGACCTACTGTCTCAAGAAATGGACATAGCCAAGAGTCAGGAATAAGAACTTATATTCAGCCCCATCTGGCCCAAATTTGACATAATCTAAAAAAGCTTGTAAACTGTATTTAATAAATCAAGAGTGATGGTAAGAGTCTTGGCTCAATGATCCATCCGGCAACCGACACGTAACGGTGCCAAACCCAAGTCCCGCAAGGGGAGGATTTGGTCAGTAATATCTGGCAAACAAATATACCTCTCCTTTTGGAGAGGTTTTTTAATGGA
>CAYMTV010000062.1:0-3962 GCA_964393525.1 uncultured Gammaproteobacteria bacterium
TTGTGGGCGGTAATGGTATCGAACCATTGGCCTCGTCTTTATCAGAGACGCGCTCTACCACTGAGCTAACCGCCCTTGTTTACCCACATTGGTCACCTTTGGGTGACGCTGATCAGAGAAGCGTTCTACCGCTGAACTAACTGCCCAAACTGTGTGATATTTTAGCATTATAGAGAATCTGATGCTACAATAAGCTTGGCACTGAATAGTATTTTTAGGGAGTTGCTAAAAATCCAATAATATAATCCATCTCTTCAACATTCCTAGTTGGATTTACATTTAAATCTGGATGATCAACTTTTGCCATGTCACCAAAAATAAATCCTGGACCAATTTCTACCCCAAAAGTTACACCTAATTTTTTAAGTCTAGCCCAACTTCTATCCCAAATCACTCGGCTAACCATTTGGACGCCTAAAGCTCCTCTTAAAGTTTTTGCTCCAGTTATAATTTGATCCCGAACGTCTGCTAAATGCAAGGCTTCTACTCTTTCATTAAATTCAGCTCTACAAGCTTTTAATGCTTCATTAAATTCCCTTTGAGCTTCTTTAAAATCTGGGTGGTGTGAAGGTGGAATTTTAGGTAAATGTTTTAATTTTATTCGAGGGTTAAAGGCCTCAATTTTTTCTCTGACTCTTTCTAACTCAGTTGGTGGACCTGCTGTCAATAATTGTTTAGCATGGTTTACAACAGTAATCTGGGTTCCTTTTGCATCTTCCCCTAGCTCCTCTAAAGTTTTTTGTACAATGACTACTAAATCTCCTACTTCTCTTCTTAAATCTGAAACTACATAGACTGCTAAACCCCTAGTTTCAGCAACTTTTGCCATGGCTTTGGCTCTAACCAAAGTTAATTTTATCGCTGTATCAAAAGGCATTAATCCAGTTTCAACAGCAGTAGCCATTTGTCCCAAACTATGTCCAGCATTGATACTTGCTTTCGGTACCCTCCTTTCATGTAAATAAGCTACTGTAGCTGTTTCTCCTGTCAGAATGGCAAGCTGTAGGGCGATAGGATTATAACTTTCTCCAAATAAAATACTTGACTCTGGATTAAAACAAGCATCTGTAACTCGAAATCCCATGTTTTCCCTTAAACAATTGTAATCCGTTCTATCAAAACTCTTACTCGCTACTCCACCCCGTCCATATAAGTCTTTCCACATTCCCGGGAATTGTTGCCCTTGCCCTTCAAACAAAAAAGCAAATCTTTTTGGTTGTTCCAACATAACTTCAAATTATTTTAGGAATTTTAAATGCTTGGGTGGCTTTTAGCAAATACTGTTTTTTGGTAAGATATGCAGTTACTGGTGCAGTGGCGAAGTGGAAACGCCGGTGTCTGCAAAACACCTATTGCGCAGGTTCGATTCCCGCCTGCACCTCAATTTTTATGGCTGGTCCTCTTGACCAGACAGAAAAATTTAGTTAGGGGTATGGAATCTAATCAAATCTTTGATTTGGTTCGGCCCTGAGCGATGGTGAGCGAACCTGTACTGAGCGAAGTCGAAGTAGTCGAAGTAGTCGAAGTAGTCGAACCAGAGTCGAAGGGGGCGTATTATCCCGCCTTCACCTCAGAGTTTAATCATTTAAAAATTGCTTTTTCTCTTTCCCGGGCAAATTCTTTTTCAATCCGCATAGTTAATACCTTTAAACTTATCTCCTCATGGAATGGGTGTCCTTTGGGAAATGTCCGGCTAACCACCTTCTTGCTCAAGGTTTCAGAGATTGCAAAGATAAGGGCAGCCAAAGATAGCAGAGCAAACATAGTTACCAAAGCAGATAGTGAAACAATTGCCATGGGATATGAACTTAAATTTAATGCATAATTGCGGATGCCGTAACCCACTAAAACACTTCCTATAAATGAGGTTACAAGCGGAAAACTGATATAGGCACTCCGCAGTACCGAGATTACTCCTAATATTCCTAAAGTTATCCCCCCTAAAAGAAGCAGGTTAAAGTTAATAGCCCGGCCAAAATAAGGGTGGTTTAGCTCTAAAAGGCCCAATAACATAACACTCATAATCGCTCCTACTTGAGACATATTATGACTCCAGGGCCCATGAATGAGTTCATTTGTATGGTATGCTTCCTTTTCCAGCTTGTCTTTGCTTTTGAAGGACTGGAAAACCGAGGTTGCGGTTGAGTGTATACCCACCCCTACCACAATCATCATAACCGAGAAGTTGTAGATATTGAATAAAATATTACCCGGTATTGGAACATTACCTACATGGGGACGGCTGAATATGTCCGACCCAACATCAAACATTAAAAGTGCACCAACAGGAGTCAGGAATAAGTAATAAAGTTGAACCCAATAAAGCCCGCCTATTTTAACCCCTGAAGTAAATCTTCTTCTATAAACAATAATTCCGGATAAAAGCAGTAAAATAACTAAAATAAATGAAAACATATACTTATAAGCTTCTACTCACAGTATAGCAGATCTAGACTGCTACTTCGTTTCCTTGGTAGTTTCTTAAGCTTTTAACTTTCATTGCAACGAAAAGGGTAATTAAGACAGCAGCTATCCCGCCTGAAACAACCGAGAACGGGGCACCAAATAAAGCTGCCACAATCCCGGCCTCAGTCTCCCCAATTTGTGGTCCACCCTGGACAAAGATCATGTTTACAGCTACCATCCTGCCTCTTAGGTGATCAGGGGTAAGAAGTTGACGGATGGTATTTCGGAGAACCGTTGAGATCATGTCCCCCACTCCGACAAGGGACAGAAAAATTAAAGAGAGAATAAACATGTTTGAAAGTCCAAATCCGATTGTAGCTGCACCATATAGGAGTACCCCACCTATTACTACCTTTCCCTGGTGCCTGATATGTCCTAAAGAAGCAATGATGAGTCCGGCAATCACTGATCCCGCCGAAGGCGCAGCGTATAAAAAGCCCAATCCTTGGGGACCCACTTTTAAGATGTCCTTGGCAAATATTGGCAATAAGGTAGTAGCGCTGGAGAAAAAGTTGGCTAAAAAATCTAAAAGCATGGTCGAGAGCAAAATTGGACTCTTATAAACAAACCTTATCCCATCCATAATTGCAGTAAATGAAAATTCAATCTCTGAAGCTTTTTTATGCATTACAACCTTAATTGGAAGAAGGCTTATTATATAAATTAAAAAAGAAATAGCATTAATAAAATAAATTGTTTGCACCCCAAAAGGCTGAATCATAAACCCGGCAATCGCAGGCCCAACTACCAAAGCTGCCTGGCGGATCATCGTATTTAAAGAAACTGCATTCATAAAATAGGCTCTTGGTACAAGTTGAGGAATAATTGCCTGTCTGGCAGGTCCTTGAAAGCACTTAGCTACAAAGGCAAGCCCCACCATTGAATATATAAGAGCTGGGGATATCAAATTTGAATAGGATGCTCCTGCTAAAATAAAGGCAAAAATTGTTGGAAAGATTTGGGACCAAATTAAGATCTTTTTTCTATCATGTTTATCTACAAATAATCCTGCTGGAAGGGAAAAAAGAATAATTGGGATAAATGCTACAAGCCCTAAAAGTCCTAAGGCTATAGGAGAATTGGTAATCTCATAAAGCTGCCAATTAATTGCTACAAGCTGCATCTGGGATCCAACTTCTGATAAAACCCCACCCCACCAGAAAAGTCTATAATCTCTAAATTTTAGAGAGGAAAATGGAGATAACTTTTGCACTCAAGTTAAAGATTGTAACAAAAAGATACACCTTTAAAAATCCCCCATTGCTGGGGGATTTATCTTTATCTTCAAAAGAGTGATGGGGAGAGTTCTTTTTAAGAAGGGCTCTCAAACTTCTTTTTGTCGCCTGCCATTCAACAGGCATTTGTCCCTTGCGTGAGGCAAGAAACGTGGATCGAAACCGTGGCTACCATCCTTACGGATTATGGAATCCATCGGTTTGATCAATACTCCAGAAAGGAGGTGATCCATCCCCAGCTTCGGCTAGGGATACCTTGTT
>CAYMTV010000063.1:0-3916 GCA_964393525.1 uncultured Gammaproteobacteria bacterium
TTTTAACTTCGGGCCAAACTTGAATTTGCCCCGCATCAGAAAGAAGATAAAGAATAATAGTGCCTCTTTCTGCAGCTTCCTCTATAGAAAAAAGTGTTTCCCTTTCAACCCATCCATCATCTTTGGCTTTTTTAAATGAGTTTGAAGGCTTTCTTTGACCGACTATGACATTAAAACCATTGTCTCTTAAATTTAAAGACTGAGCGGGACCCTGCACTCCATAACCAATCACTGCAATGACTTCATCTTTCAAGACTTTTCTTGCTTTCTCAAGAGGAAATTCCTCCCTTGTTACAACTTTTTCTTTAACTCCACCAAAATTTATTGTAGCCATAAGTTCTCTGTCATCTCGCCCGTTTGTCATTCCCGCGAAAGTCCTTCGATCCCGAGGGACTCAGGACCGAGGGGCGGGAATCTATTTTATGCATCCCCCAATCAAGTTGGAGGATGACATAGTTGGCTCGGGATGACAATTTTAGGATTCTATCAAGAATCCCAAACTCAAGCAAGCATTAATCCTCCGCTGTTATGCTTGGCGCCTCATGTATTAAAACAGCTGTTCTTCCGGAAATTGCTATATCTTTAATACCAAAAGGTTTTAAAGAATTTAACAGCGTTTCAATATCCTTTTCTGTTCCTGCCCCTTCAACAATAACGCTCGTGCTATTTACCAGAACAACTTTGGCCCCCTCTTGAGCGACTATTGTATAAATTGAAGATATATCTTCTTTGGTTTTGTAACCGACTTTGATTAAAGCAATTTCGTTGTAGTAAAGTTCATCATCTAAACTGGCATAAACATTTAAGACTTCAATAATCTTGTTTAACTGTTTGACAACCTTTTTAACTGTATCTTCATCCATATTTTGGACTATGGTGAATCTGGAAACTCCTCCAGATTCAATCTCAGAAACAGTAAGGGATTCAACATTAATTTTCCTGCGCAAAAAAACATCGGCAATGCGGTAAAGCACTCCTGGTTTATTCTCCGTAAATATAGTCATAGTAAACTTCTTCTTTTGCTTATCTTCCATTAGACTCTCCTCCCAACTTTATGAACAACTAGGAGAACGCTCGCAGCGAAGCGAGAACGATTTTCCGTAAAGATTGTCATTGTATATTTTTTAATTTCCATAAATCACTCAATCCTTATTTCATCAACCGATGCGCCCGATGGCACCATTGGAAAAACATTTTCTTCCTTCAACACCCTTACATCTAATAGGTAAGGTCCTTCTGTGGTTAACATTCTATCTAAGGCACCTGCTAAGTCTTTTCTCTCCTCTATTTTTTCTCCAGGAATATAAAATCCTTTGGCAACAGTTACAAAATCCGGGTTTTTCAAATCCACAAATGAATATCTATTATCAAAAAATAACTCCTGCCATTGTCGAACCATCCCTAAAAAATTATTGTTTAAAATAATAATTTTCACCGGTAATTTCTCCTGGGCGATTGTTCCAAGTTCTTGAATAGTCATTTGAAATGATCCATCGCCTATGATTGCAACTACATCTCTTTTTGGGGCACCAATTTTGGCACCCATTGCGGCAGGTAGAGCAAAACCCATTGTTCCTAAACCTCCTGATGTGATAAATGAATCAGTTTTTTTAAATCCATAATATCTTGCAGCAATCATCTGATGTTGACCCACATCTGCTACAACCACTGCTTCACCGGAAGTTTTTTCCGATAAAATCCTAATTACCTCTGCCATTCTGATTTTGCCCATCTTAGGAAAGAGCTCTTTTTCTTCAACCTTGGTATATTCTTCTTTCCTTAATTTTTTAAATTCTCCGATCCAGGATTTAAAAGAGTTTTTCTTAATTAAAGGAGTTAAAGCCTTTAGTGCTTCTTTGGCATCGGATTTAATAGCAACAACTGTTTTAACGTTTTTATTTAGTTCTGCCCCATCAATATCAATATGAATTACTGAAACATTTTTGGCGTAATCAGAAAGTCTTCCGGTCACCCTGTCATCAAACCTCAGTCCTATTCCCAAAATCACATCAGCTTTGTTAGTTAATTTATTCGTTCCGTAATTTCCATGCATCCCAAGCATCCCCATGTATTGGGGATGTTCTGTTGGGAATGAAGACAAACCATGGAGTGTAGATGCCACAGGAAATCCGCTTTTTTCAATAAATTCCTTTAGCTCTTCTTCCGCTTTGGAAATTAAGATACCGTGCCCGATTAAAACATAGGGTCTCCTAGCTTTATTTAAAATCTTGGCCGCTTTTTTGATTTTTTCTAAGTCTGGTTTTAAGTTGAGTTTATAACCTGGTATATCAATCTCACTAGGCCATTTAAATTCGGCAGATTCAAACTGGGCATTTTTGGTAATATCAATAACAACCGGTCCTGGTCTTCCGGTATTGGCAATATGAAAGGCTTTTTTAATTATGTACGGTATTTCCTTAGCATTTGTTATCTGATAAGCCCATTTGGTTATTGGAGTAGTAATACCCAAAACATCAGCTTCTTGAAAAGCATCAGTTCCGATAACTGAAGTTGGAACTTGCCCGGTGATACAAACTATTGGAATAGAATCAATCATGGCATCGGTAATTCCGGTCACTAAATTAGTTGCTCCTGGACCGGAGGTGACCAAACAAACTCCGGGTTTCCCGGTTATCCTGGCATAACCTTCTGCTGCATGAGAGGCACCCTGCTCATGACGCACTAAAATATGATTTATCTTATCCCTATAATCATAAAGTGCATCATAAACAGGCATAATAGCACCACCGGGATAACCAAAAATGGTATTTACTCCCACTTTAACCAGAGACTCCATTAATGCCTGTGCACCGCTCATTGCTTTTTTAGTTTTCATATTCGTCATTCTGGTAAGTAAAACCCCGCCTGCCGGACGGGCAGGGCATCCAGAATCTTTTCAACACAAAAAAACCCGCCTATTGGCGGGAAAGTGGTTGCAATTGCCGCAACGTCTCCTCCCGCTTATCGGGTAAGAAGTACAACGACAATAGCTAACTTAGTTTGCATAAACTGCGGATTATTGTAACAAACCAAACTCCCAGAGTCAATAATTATCAGAATATTTGAAAATAGGCTGCAGATATGTTAAATTAAATTATTGTGACTCCAGATATGATTATTATGGGAATTATTATTGATCCTTCGAAAGGAGGTCTTGTTTAACAGTTTTTAAAAGCTGTTGAAGATTGGCCTCCCGGTAGGGAGGTTTTTTAAAGGCAAAAGGGATGAAAGAAATTCAATCCGATAAAGTACCTAATGCAGTTGGACCTTACTCACAAGCAGTAAAGGTTAACGGATTTGTTTTTTGCTCTGGACAGATTGGTCTTAATCCGGAAACTAACCAATTTGCAGGAGAAAGTGTTGAGGAACAAACCGAGCAGATTTTAAAGAATTTGCGTGAACTTCTAAAAGCTGCCAGTGCAACTTTTGCTGATGTAGTTCGTTGTGATATTTTCTTAACTAACATTAGCGATTTTGCCAAAGTTAATGAAATTTATAGTAAGTTTTTTCCCTTGGATCCAAAACCAGCCCGCCAAACTGTCGAAGTTTCCAATCTCCCTAAAGGAGCATTGATCGAGATCTCCTGCATTGCCTCTATTTAATTTCCTATGAATAAAATTAATACAGTTACCATAGATACAATTGATCAAGCCGCAAAAAATTTAGAGGGTGTTGTTAAAAAAACTTCCCTTGAGTTTTCCAAAAGATTATCCCAGGAGTTTAGTGCCAAAGTTTACATTAAAAGGGAGGACCAACAAGAAGTCAGATCTTACAAAATTAGAGGCGCGTATAATTTAATGAGCTCTTTAACTAAAAGGGGATCCGCCGCCGCCAAGGCTATGGTGGACAAGGAAAAAAGGGTTGTTTGTGCCAGTGCCGGGAATCATGCCCAAGGAGTTGCATATAGTGCCAATGC